>JAHHIA010000028.1 GCA_019359045.1 Scytolyngbya sp. HA4215-MV1 | reverse complement strand
ACACTTTCCCGGCGCAAACTTTTGATTTTGAAGCTGGGGTCTGGACAATCCAGGTCGGACGATGGGATGGGGGAGAGGCGACGATCGAGTTTTTCCCGGCGGCTGGGTTTCTGCCGGGGAATTGGGAACAGCTTGCGTTGTTGGCGGGGTATGGCTCAGGGATCGAAGTGGTGGAGGGGGCGATCGTTGATGATGTTTATATGTTGAAGGTGGTTTAGCAGCCCTAAAAATCCTAAAAATCTTGTTAAATTACTAGAGAATATGAAGATATCCTGCAACCAGCTCACAGATGTCTCTAGTTAAATCTGTGGATAAGGCTCGGCAAGAAAAAATTGACTGAGCCCATTCGTTATCTTATAGGCATAGCTATTTGGATTAGGGCGGAGTGCAAGGTGTAGCCTACCCCGTCTGAATTCTGATGTCCTAAACCAGGCTGAAGATTTGATCTACTGTGCCCACAACCTCAACGACCCGTCTATAGCCATTTTCATTAGTATGAAATATACAAACTGGAAAGGTGCAAAGTCTTATTACCCTGCCAATTGAATGCACTGAACCGAGAATTGCTATAGAAGCTTCAGCTTATCTAGAACCTTGCTGGTCTGGTCATCCTTTTTTGTTTGCCGTTTCGCTTAAAACATTTTTCTATGTCAAAGCCTTCTACCTTTCAGCCAGTTCCTGAATCCACTCAGGCAAATCCTGCTAATCCCGGCTCGATTTCCTCGCAAAACTCGGAAATTGTCGAGGTGGGTGAAGGAGCTGTTAGCGACGCGATCGCCACGCGCCCCTTAAGCAAGCTCAATTCTACGGTGCGGGATAAACAGTTAATGCGGGGAGATGCTTTTATCTGGCGACATATCGGACCCAGAGAAACCGAAATTGTCTCGATGTTGCAAACATTAGAGTTAGCCAATTTAGAGGAGCTGGTTGAGCGTGCAATTCCACCAGCCATTCGGCTAAAATCACCTTTGCGCTTGGGGGATAGTCATAATGAGTTCGATTTATTAAGAGAATTACAAGAAATTGCGCAAGAGAACCAGGTATTTCGGTCGTTCATTGGCATGGGCTACTCCAACTGCATCACTCCACCCGTTATTCAGCGCAATATTTTAGAAAATCCGGGTTGGTATACGCAATACACTCCTTACCAACCAGAGATTTCGCAGGGACGGCTGGAAGCACTCCTCAATTTCCAGACTCTGGTGACTGATTTAACAGGCATGGAAATTGCCAATGCGTCGCTGTTGGATGAGGGCACTGCCGCTGCCGAAGCAATGACCCTGAGCTACGGGATACAGACTAAAAACAAACGACAAACTTTTTGGGTATCGGAGGCTTGTCATCCACAGACGATCGCGGTGATTCAGACCAGAGCCATTCCTTTAGGCATTGAAGTTTTGGTCGGCGATCACCGGACTTTTGCCTTTGAACAACCCATTTTTGGGGTATTGTTGCAGTACCCAGCGACCGATGGCGTGATTTACGACTATCAAGATTTTGTCGATCGCGCCCATGCAGCAGGAGCTTTGGTCACTGTGGCTGCCGACCTGCTTAGCCTGACGCTGCTCAAACCGCCAGGTGAATTTGGTGCAGATATCGTCGTCGGTAATACTCAACGCTTTGGGGTACCGCTTGGTTACGGGGGACCCCACGCTGCCTACTTTGCGACCCAAGAAACTTACAAACGCCAGCTCCCCGGACGCCTGGTCGGCGTTTCCAAAGATACCCAGGGACAACCTGCACTGCGGTTAGCCTTGCAAACCCGTGAACAGCATATTCGGCGAGACAAGGCCACCAGCAATATTTGTACGGCGCAAGTTCTGCTGGCAGTAATTGCCAGCATGTACGCTGTCTACCATGGTCCACAAGGATTGCGGCGGATCGCTGAGCGAATTTACAAACTCACCGCCGTGCTGGCAGAAGGGCTGACGCGATTGGGCTGTCAGGTGGGGGCTGATCCCTTTTTCGACACGTTGAGGATTGTAGTGGAAGCCGACCAAGTGGCTCAGGTGTTGAAGCGGGCAAACGCGCATCAGGTCAACTTGCGGCAGTTGAACGATCGTACCTTTGGTATTTCTCTCGATGAAACGACTTCCACAGATGACGTTTTGACCCTATTTGAAGTCTTTGCTGGGAAGCATTTGGTGCGTTTTACGCCCGAAGATTTGCTCTCCCATGTCAAGCCAGAACTTCATCCTCCCCTCGTTCGCACCAGTTCTTATCTAACCCATCCCGTTTTCAACCGCTATCACTCAGAAACCGAATTGTTACGCTACATGAACCGTTTGCAGGCGAAAGACTTGTCGCTGACTACGGCAATGATTCCCCTCGGTTCCTGCACCATGAAGTTGAATGCAACTTCAGAAATGTTGCCTGTGACTTGGCCCGAATTTGGACAGATTCATCCTTTTGCCCCGGTTGAGCAGACCCAGGGCTACCAAACCTTGTTCGACCAACTGGAGCACTGGTTAGCAGAAATTACGGGCTTTGCAGGAATTTCTCTGCAACCCAATGCTGGATCGCAGGGGGAATATGCTGGACTGCTGGTGATTCGCCAATATCACCTCAGTCGGGACGAAGGGCACCGCACCGTTTGT
The DNA here is from genome assembly GCA_019359045.1 of Scytolyngbya sp. HA4215-MV1. Lineage (GTDB taxonomy): Bacteria > Cyanobacteriota > Cyanobacteriia > Leptolyngbyales > Leptolyngbyaceae > Scytolyngbya. The sequence goes on along the minus strand of JAHHIA010000028.1, from coordinate 22,013 downwards.
TTGATTCCCCAATCTGCTCATGGCACCAATCCCGCCAGCGCAGTTATGGCAGGAATGAAAGTGGTGGCTGTTGCTTGCGATGAAGAGGGTAACATTGACATTGCTGATTTAAAGGCTAAAGCTGAGCAACATGGGGATAGCCTTGCAGCCCTAATGGTGACCTATCCCTCCACCCATGGGGTATTTGAGGAAGGTATTCAGGAAATCTGTGAGATCGTTCATGCACATGGCGGACAGGTTTACATGGACGGAGCCAATATGAATGCTCAGGTGGGGTTGTGTCGTCCTGCCGATTTTGGTGCCGATGTGTGTCATCTGAACCTCCACAAAACCTTCTGCATTCCCCATGGCGGGGGGGGACCCGGCATGGGACCGATCGGGGTGAAGCCGCATCTGGTGCCTTTTCTGCCCCAGCATCCTGTGATCTCGGTTGGCGGCACTGAAGGAATTGGGGCAATTTCGGCTGCACCCTGGGGCAGTGCCAGTATTTTGCCGATTTCCTGGGTCTACATTGCGCTCATGGGGGGAGAGGGTTTGACCAAAGCCACTCAGGTTGCCATTCTCAATGCCAACTATATTGCGAAGCGATTAGAGGGTGCTTATCCCGTTCTCTATAAAGGCAAGCATGGTTTGGTTGCTCATGAGTGCATTTTGGATTTGCGTCAGTTCAAAAAGACCGCAGAAATTGAGGTGGATGACATCGCTAAACGGTTAATTGACTACGGCTTTCACCCACCGACGGTTTCTTGGCCCGTGCCCGGTACGATGATGGTTGAGCCAACGGAGAGCGAATCGCAGCAGGAACTTGATCGCTTTTGCGATGCCATGCTTGCTATTCGTGAAGAGATTCGCGAGATCGAGCAGGGTAAGGTAGACCGAGCCAATAACTTGCTGAAAAACGCACCCCACACGGCTGCCTCCTTGCTGACCGATGAATGGCATCGCCCGTACTCACGCGAACGAGCTGCCTATCCTACTGCCTGGACTCGCGAAAACAAGTTTTGGGCTACAGTTGGGCGAATTGATCAAGCCTATGGCGATCGCAACCTAGTCTGCAACTGTTTGCCCATGGAAGCATACAACAGCTAAGCAAAGGAGGCTCGTATAGCGTCCGATGAAAAAGGTGAGAAAGGATGTTGGCGGACATTCTTTCTCACAAAGTTTCTTAATGTTTAAATCGGTATAACCTTTGTCAATCATTGAGAACTGCTCTTGCAAAGATTTTCAACCCGATTAATCAATTGCCTGAAATTGCTCCGATCGCGAAATCAGTACAAAAAAACCCTTGCTGTCTTCATTTTCAACAAGGGCATCAGGCTTAAGACCAGAGGTCAGCAATTTAAGTCTAGAATATGTTTCGCGGTTCAAGAATTGGGATGTTGGTAGGGTGGCTATTCGGTTCTTCTATAGTCCTCTACTCTCAGTATGCTTAATCCCAGTATAGTTAACCGTTAAGGCATTGCTTTGAGCAGTTTATCGCTGAGTTGACTGGCAACCTTACTGTCAGGTCCAGCAACGACAACCGATTGCACAACCACATCTTCGATAGACTGCACTTCATAACAAGTGACAAAAACGGAGTACTCTTGATAGTCAGCTTCTACAAAAGTTTCACCACTTTTAATATTGCTGAATTTGAGCTTTTTGAATCCTTGTTCAGCACTTTTAATGCAAGCTTTGATTGTGACATTGCCATCTCTTTGGGTGACAGAGATGCCGGGTGAAGCGACCACTGGAGTATTTCCCATCCACAGTCCCGCACTCAAGAACAGGGCTAAAACGTTCGGTACTCTTTGCTGAAAGTTTGAGCGATCGACACTAGACGATGAAATATTAGATATTTCAACCTCAGATGATGAGGTTAAAACCGTCTCAAGTCTCATATCTGGCGTCATGAATCTCAACTCCAACTCTTCATGACCCTATGTTATTTCAGATCCAGGAGACCTTCCTCTTTCAACTTAGGATTGAAACGAATTTCAGCTTGCACGCCTCGCTTTTTGAGTACTGACAGCACTTCTGCCTCGACCCGTCGTGCCACGTTTTTCAAGCACTTCATTTGGCTCAATTCATCGATCGCAGCATTATAATGCGTACGTTCATCTATCGTCATCTGGGTTCTAACATCGATCGGTTGGTTCCAGATGGCTGCATCCGTTCCATTGCCAGTAGGCATTGAGCCATTTTCAGCAATCCAACTTTCGCGCATCGCTTCTAGCGCAGTTCGACTGGGGCGATCGATCGTTTGTACCTTAACCCAATGGCATTGTTGCGGCTGGCGTACGAGATGTTGCCTCAAGCTCAAAAAAACATCGCGCGAGTAGCCAATGTATTGCAACACTTGGTCGCGATCGAAAATTGCATAGACCCCAACTTTCCCCTGTAAGGAATCCGGTAGCTGTCCATCAGCATCGATATAGGGAAGAAAGTCCAGCGTTGAAAGAGCGGCATAATCCATGGGGACGCGATTTGGGATGGGCGATTTTAACTGGTTGATAGGTAGGGGTGGTCAGTGATCGCGGGTCGTGAACCGCCCTCAGTCAACTCAAAACCGACCACTCAAAATTCAAACCTCCAGAACTCCTGGATTGGTTTTTACTCTTCAAACTTTTTGATATATACCGCGCACAACCGACTGGGTTTCGAGATCTTTGCCTGAAACATAAAGTTGGGCGGCACGTTAATAATGGCGTGGTTCGGAGACGTATGATATTGCTCAAATTCGGGCGGCATTCCCTTGGGAGTCGAAGTGGTATAGGGAATCGGTTGAAACAACAATTCCGTAAATTCGACGTTTTGGCAGTGGAGTTGTTGCGCAACTTGCTGAAGAAATGCCTCGCTTTTGAGCAGGACAAATAGCGCTGCTTGGGCTTCTGGATCTAGCGTGAAGCGACCGTCAAAGTGTTCAATGATTCGGAGTGCCATGGCGGGGATCAGGACGAAGGCTGAATAACATCAAGCAGGGCGGCTCCCATGGCTCGACAGCCAAGCAAAGTCATGCCTTCTGACAGAATATCGCCCGTGCGGTTACCCTGATCAAGAACTTTCATCACGGCTTGCTCAATTCGCACCGCCGCACCGGGTTCGTTTAAGCCATAACGTAGCATCATGGCAGCACTGAGTACTTGAGCCAAAGGATTAGCTTTGTCTTGCCCAGCGATGTCGGGGGCGGAACCATGGACTGGTTCGAAAACGCCCGGTCCCGATGATCCCAAGCTCGCTGAAGGCAACATGCCAATACTACCAGTCAGCATGGCTGCGGCATCCGACAAAATGTCGCCAAATAGGTTGCTGGTGACGATCGTGTCAAATTGGCGAGGCGCACGGACTAGTTGCATCGCAGCGTTGTCCACATAGAGATGGGAAAGGGCAACGTCAGGATAATCTTTTGCCAGGTGATTCATGCGATCTCGCCATAACTGCGATACCTCCAGCACATTTGCCTTATCAACCGAACAAAGCTTACGGTTGCGCTTGCGAGCAATGTCAAAGGCAACTCGCCCGATGCGATCGATTTCGCTTTCGGTATAGACCATGGTATTTACACCCCGCCGTTCCCCTGCCTCTGTATGAAAAATGCCCTTGGGTTGCCCAAAGTACACGCCCCCAGTCAGTTCCCGTACCACCATAATGTCTACTCCCTCGACTACCTCGCGCTTGAGGGTTGACGCATCAATCAACTGCGGCAAAATTTTGGCGGGACGGAGATTCGCGAACAGTGACAACCCGGCTCTTAACCCCAGTAATCCTTGTTCTGGACGAATTTCCGCAGGTAAGGAATCCCACTGCGTGCCCCCGATCGCGGCTAGCAGCACTGCATCACTTTGCCGACAGGTTTCCAGCGTTTCTGGCGGCAGGGGAACCCCAGTCGCATCGATCGCCGACCCACCAATCAGGGCTTCCTGAAACTCAAAAGCCAGCTCCATTTGTTTGCCAATTACCTGAAGCACTTGCACCGCAACCGCCATAATTTCTGGACCGATGCCATCTCCGGGCAATAACGTGATTCGATATTGCTTAGTCATAAGAGGTAGATGAATTTTTCACGGGGTATTTATCATACCGGGGAAACGGGAAAAATAGCTATTCGCAATTGGAAGGAATCATCGTCTGATATACACTGCCCGATACACTGCTTCGCCGCGTTCTAAAGTAGAGGTTTCGCGCTCGGTTGGAATGGGCATTGGGTTGGTAGACAACCAGGTTGGAGCCGTGCGTTGAAAGGCAGGATGCTCGGTAAAGCGATCGCACATTTCCTGTTCCACCTCGGGTACATCCGACTGCAAAAATACCTCCCCTCCCTTGACCAAAAAGTCTGCCAATATTGTGACCACTTCTGGTTGGACGACTCGTCGTTTTTGGTGTTTTCGTTTGAACCAGGGATCGGGAAATTGAATGCTGACTCGTTGAAGTGTATTCGCTGGCAAGGATTGCAGAAGCGGTTGCAACGAGGTGTTAACGTTGCAAAATAAGTAATATAGGTTGGTCAAGCTCAGGTCAGTTTTCCAATCGTTAGCTTGATGAACGAGCGGTTCCCGAATTTCTAGCCCTAGAAAATTCCAATTCGGTTGGAGTTGCGCCATGTTGAGTAAAAACCGACCTTTGCCACAACCAATATCAAGCTGCAAAGGTTGAGCGAGATCGCCATAAATGGATTGCCAATCAGGCGGCGCGATCGCCTGCTGATACTTGCGGCTCAGTGGATTAACATGCTCTCGCACTCGCACGACGGACAAAATAACCCTCCTGTGATTAGATTTATTAAACTTAACAAGCGGTCTCAGGTTGGCTTCGTTAAAGTTTAGAAATTAAACGGACACTTTTCACGCCTAAACCTAGTAGTCCGTCAGGATAGATTTGAGGGGTCACTTAAATCTACAAGAAACATTTTTGAGATGTTTTGAGGGGTGGAAACCCCTCAAAAGGCTCTTGACAGACCGCTAGTCTGTTCTCTTCTCTTCGGGGAGTTTGGTTGTTAGAAATCTTCTTTCATGTGCCTTTTAACCTCATTTATCTTTTACTCAATTTAAAAACTCATGAATTTAAATTTTTGCTTTGCAATCATTAGCGATCTTCATATTGCCTTGCCCCATACCATTTGGGATCATCCCAGCCGATTTCATTTGGTCGAGGTCAGCATTCCAGCGTTGGAAATCGTCTTCGATCGCTTGAGTCAGATTGACCTTGACTTCTTGCTGCTACCCGGTGATCTGACTCAGCATGGAGAAGCCGAAAACCACACCTGGTTAGCTCAACGACTCGCACGCCTTCCCTATCCGGTTTATGTCGTGCCTGGCAACCATGACGCTCCCAATGCGGCTCCCCAGGGTGAAGCGATTCACCTGAGCGAGTTTCCTCGTTACTATCAAAAATTTGGTTATGATGATCTGCAACAACTGTACTACACAACCCAGGTCTTACCCGGTGTGCGGTTAATTGGCTTAAACTCCAACCAATTTGATGCTCAGGGCAATCAGATCGGTTGGGTGGACGAAGCACAACTCTCCTGGCTGCGGCAAGTTTTGGCGACTGCCAAGGATGAACTGGTGCTGGTGATGATTCATCATAATGTGGTTGAACATCTCCCCGGTCAATCTCGGCATTCTCTGGGGAGACGCTACATGCTGGGCAATGCCTTGGAGTTGCAACAAATCCTCAGAGAGGCGGAGGTGCAGTTGGTTTTCACGGGACACTTGCACGTCCAGGATATTGCTTGTCATCAAGGCTTATACGATATTACAACCGGATCACTGGTCAGCTATCCCCATCCTTATCGAGTGCTCCGCCTTGGTACAAATGCGTTGGGGCAGAGATTGCTCCAGATTGAATCAGGACGGGTGGAGTCTGTACCAGAGTTTCCCAGTCTTCAGGAGGTATCGCGCCAATGGATGGGCGATCGTTCTCATCCGTTCATGCTCAAGCTCCTCACTCATCCCCCCTTCAACCTGCCTCACGCCGAAGCCGAAGCGCTGGTTCCCAGTCTGCGAAACTTCTGGTCATTGATTGCTGATGGCGATGCCCTATTCGACTTTCCCGACTTTCCTCCGGCAGTGCGCCGCCATTTTCAACGCTTTGGCGCGATGGGTCACGATGGCACTCCTGCCTTTATTGATAATTTCGCGACTCTGGTGTTGTAGGGCGATCGCCCTCACCAGCTTGGATCGGAGAATAAATGAATGGTGAGTTTTTCGCGATCGCGAGGCACAGCCGTGATGCAACTACAAATCGACTGACCCCCTTCCACTTCCACTTCGCAAGCATGACAGGATCCCATCAAACAACCTGTGGGAATGTAGACGCCAGCGCGATCAGCAACTTCTAATAGCGGTTCTCCTGGTTCGGCTTCAACCAGTACATCATCCGGTAAAAAATGAATGCAAATACTCATAACAAAATTCTAAAAAATATCTGAATGTTCCCAGACTTTATTGACTTACCCCTTAGTGTAGAACTCAAGGACAAACGGGTACGTTGCACCGAAAGGGTTAGGGATATTTCTATAGGGTATTCGATAGAAGTCGGTACTCTATAGATTTTTCGTTTAAAGGCTTCGGTGGCAACTTGCATATGAGCCTATCAAGAATTTAAAGAGGATGGCGATGAGTTCCTTTCGCTGGTCGTGCCAGGCCAGAAACATCCGAAGCCCACAATCAATTGAATTCTGAGTTGAACGAATTGCACACAAAAATACTTTAAAAGCTCAGATCTCGTTCATTGTAGTCAAGCGTTCTGATTTGCTTGTGAACGATCGTCTGACTGGAGCTGCTTAACGCTGATCCTTAGAACATCCTGAAACGGTTGTCTGCTCAAAAAACGGTGCCATCACTTTCGAGATTAATTGGCGGAATGCCGCCGGGTCGTAACCATGCCGCGATTTGTCGTCCGGCTGACCAGGTGCCTCCTTGCAAAACTTTGACCAGAGGCAGTTCGGCAGCACTCAGGTTGAGAGTTTGACGCAGTTGGGCTGCAATGCGATCGAGTAAAACGACAGTGAGGGCACGCCATTCTACAATCACCTCAGAACCCGGCAGATGGCGCTGCTGCAGAATCCCAGGATCTTTTACCTGCAATAATCCCAGATCCAGACATAAGCCTCCATTGCGATATTCGGGTAATCCAGTTAATTCATCCAAATCGACGATCGTCAACCCCAAGGTTTGCAACGGTTCTAGCAGGGAGTAGGTGAGCCATTGCGAAAGCTTGTGAAAGGGCACCAGTTGGGAACCCAGTTCGTCTGATGGTAAGGCAGGGTGTACCCAGACATCCCCTAGGTTCGCTCCTGCCAGAGTCAACCGTCCCGCCCAAATTTCTCCTAAACCTGTCAACACGGCATTCAAGACGGTGCTGGCAGCTAGTTTGCCGTCTTGGGCTTGAGTTAGCAAAAAGTCTACCAAATGACCGGGGCGTGCTGGATGGGTGCCAAACAGCGCTGGCGATCGCGCCACGACTGCCCCCAGCCGTTGCAACAGCTCTACCCGTCCAGATAGACCCACCAGGGGATTTTGTGTACTGACCTGGAAGCCCTGAGCAAGTGCGGTTTCAGAGAGTTGTTGCAAACCTAGGGCATCGGCTTGATAGGAATGTTCTGGCTGACTGGAGAACACACCCTGACAGAATGTATCAAAGCTGGCGATCGCCAACCCTTCGGAGCGTTGAAACCAGTCTCCGGTTGCGGGTTCTTGATAGCGCCAATCGGCTCCAGCTCCTGCATCCAGCAACACACTGGTAATTGCTAGATCAAACTGGGTTCTAGCGCGTTCCAGGGTCGTGAACCCTACCAAGTTTTTTTCTAAACTTGCCAGGCGGGGATAGGTGCCCACTTCAAAGTGTCGCCAGCGGCTGTGAAAGGGCACTTGCAGGTCAGGGTAGTGGCTGCGGGTCACTTGCAGGACGTAATCTGCTACGCTCTCCAGTGCGTTGAAATCGCAGCGGAAATAGGTCAGGCGATCGTCACAAGCCAGCGTCAACAATTGTTCGCAGCGCGCCCGAATCGCTTGGGGCGATCGGAGATAGGCGATCGCGGCTGCTACCTGTTTATCCTCCACCATAGGGCATCCCGTCCAGACTATTTTGGATTTGTGTTCACGGTGCTGTGCGATCGCACCGTTTGAATTTTCGCAATATTCCTGACTCAGTTTTCAGAGACTCATCTGGCGCGATCGTGCCCGCCTGACCAATTTCACGCCCGATGGAAATGAGTATCCCAACCCTTTGTATTGGGAGAAAGGGATGAGTAGTCGGAAGACGCATCCATTGCAATTTCAAGCTCGCAACGTCCTACGCCAACCTTAAAACTCAACCCTTCTCTCGTCTCATCATCTGCGGCGTTGCTGAATATGAATTTGGAGTTGTATGCATTGAAACTTCGTTCCAATGCATACTGCTCTTCAGCACCACCTCATCTGCACCCTGACGCTTTAATCCACCAGGCTTCGTCCCCGAGTTGCTGCTAGCAATGCCGCATCGGGAACTTCGCCAGGCGTATAATAACCTGCCGCTTTTTTGGCTTCAATCTCAACTTTGGCATCGGCAGGCACCATGTCTTCTGGAATAGGAACCCGTTCCACCACTTCAATTCCGGATTGAGTAATGGCATTGTATTTCAAGTTGCTCATCGAAATTAGGCGATCAATGCGGGTAATGCCCAGCCAATGCAAGACATCTGGCATCAACTCCTGAAAGCGCATATCCTGTACCCCTGCCACGCATTCAGTTCGGGCGAAGTAGGCATCTGCGCGATCGCCTCCCTCTTGGCGTTTGCGAGCATTGTAGACCAGGAATTTGGTCACTTCACCAAGGGCTCGTCCCTCTTTGCGGAGGTAAACAATCACGCCAGCGCCCCCTTCTTGCGCAGTTTGAACACAGGCTTCAATTCCATGTACCAGATAGGGACGGCAGGTACAAATATCTGACCCAAAAACATCGGAACCGTTGCACTCATCGTGAACTCGAACTGCCAAGGGACGATCAGGATCGGTAATGGCGGCAATGTCACCCACAATGTAGACGGTCATCCCCCCAATCGGCGGCAAAAACACTTCCAAATCAGAGCGTGTGATCAACTCAGGAAACATGCCACCCGTCTGCTCAAACAGGGCATAGCGGAGATCGGTTTCTCCCACCTCTAAGCGCTTTGCCATCCCTGGCAAATACCAGACTGGCTCGATCGCTGCCTTCGTCACCACCAGGTCTCCATTGGCTTTCATAATCTTGCCGTCGAACTGTAAGCGCCCGCGCTGGGCGGCTTCTTGCAGTTCTGGCATATTGATATGGGCTTTGGTAATGGCGATCGTTGGACGAATGTCATAGCCTTGTTCGTAGAGCGGTGTGTAAAGCTCCCGCACCAGCGCCCCAAACGGATCGAGTGAGACGATCTTTTCTGGGTCAGTCCACGCCGGATGAGGACCAATCAATGCTGCCGGAGCCGTGTTGGTCAAATCAGCCCGGTGATCTGCTTGAAGCCTACCACTAGCCACTGCCAACGCCCGATAAACCGCATACGAACCGGAATGAGTGCCAATCACATTCCGGTGCGAGGCATTGGTCAACGTGCCAATAATGGCACCCCGCTTCAGTGCATCTGCTTCCCCCCATTGGATCGGTAAACTTTTGGAACTAAAGCGGTTGGGATGAGACGTAAGCACAATGTGCCTAGAAACTGTTTTTTGTACTGACGTTTTTTGTACTGACATAGATGCTCCCAAAATCAAAAATAAAGTTGATTGTGGATTTTCAGAAACCTGATCCGTCAGTCGCTAGGATTTGTACTTATACCAATTTAAATTGAGAATATGACACTTAGGAGATCCCCCTAAATCCCCCTTAAAAAGGGGGACTTCAAGACTGGCTTGGGTTTCCCCCCTTTTCTCTAACGCAGCGGCGCATTAGTGCGGGGGCTAGGGGGGATCTAGATCTGTCGCAAACACAAATCAAATTGGTATTAGGAACCAGTGATGGCAATTGTCATTGATCGTCATCACGATTAGAACAGTGTGCAGGGAAAAGTCCCCGATTAGGGATAAAGCCCTGTCCTTCTATTTCTAAACCCTAAGCAACCTGACAACTGCTGTAAGTAATTAAAAAGCAACGACAGAACGTGACTAAAAACAACACAGTTGTAATCTGTATGCTCTTAGACAGATAGGTCTCTTATTGCCGAACTGCACTCTGCATTAAAGCCTGTTCTGAATCGATGAACGGCGCTTCTGGTCGTTTTGCTAAACAATCACTTCCAAAGGCATCCTCGACTTGGAATCATTACTCAATACAGGCAGTTTTGGCAGATAGGGAAGGATAGTGGATGATCTAATCCCCTAATTAGCTGACTTTCTCACTACGATTCCTGCTCTTAAAATCTATCCATTACGCAGATTCTATTCCAATCCCCCTGAAACCCAATGTTGCTTCCATCCATTTTGATGAAAGAAAAAAGGTTCATTTTTCCCCTTGCCTGAGATCAGAAAGGGAAAGCAGATTACTCAGTTGAGTAAAAGGATGACTGAGTTTTTGTAGTGGATTAAGTTTTAAGCAGAAGGATGCCAGAGGCAGAGTGAGGGCTTAGGTTAACAACGAGGTTAATTAATCCGCATCCTTAAGGGATTTGACTCTGTCGCAAATCGTTGCGTTGGAGTCGTTGTTAAAGTTTCCTTAGAAAACTCTCACTTTATCATGCTTCCCTACATTAGTCTTACAAAAGACTGGAAGCAAATGAAGGTGAATCTTTTTATCCTAACAATCAATAGCCACTTAGAAAGTAATCTACACAGCAAAGTGGGGGATGACATTCTCGCTGACCAAAAAATTCCTGATTCTAACTCAATTTGTGTTGATCCGGCGTAGGGGCGCGGCATTTGGTGCGAAATTCTTGCTTAGCCTGAAAATCATTGTCCAAATGCCATGCCCCTACAAGGTTTGACCGCTCCAACACAAAATCTATTAGCAGCAGAAAGTTCTATAAAGGTGTGAGAGTCAAGCTTCCTTTTTCTGGGAAGCCAAGTGCGTCGGCAGCACCAAAGCGCCAGTGTTGGCTATAGCGGTTGAGAAAGTTTTGTCCAACAATTCCTTCTACTCCAGCTACATCGAGTAAGTCATTGTCAATCACGACAGCGGACAGCTCCGATAGACGATAGTTTTGCATTCGCAGTTCGGTAAGTTTGACCTGCTTTCCTGTTTCAGTGCCACAAAACCCGGTAACATCAACTTTTTCAGCGTTTTGGGTCTCGATCGCCAAATGCTTCGCTAGACGATCGGATAACACCATCGACTCAGCACCGGTATCGATCGCAAACGTAAAGGGTCCCTTGCCATTGATATACACTTGGGTCGTCATCAACCCAAACTTACCCACTAATGGAATCGCTTGACTCAGCAGCGGGGTTAAGGAGGGGGGCAAAAGTTGCAACTGCGAAGTTTTGGGATCGAGAATAATATCAAAACTGCCCAGAAAATCAATCCCCAATACCCCTGCAACATTCCCAGGAATAGAAGTTCGAGGTAACCCTAAACCAGTAATACCGTTTACGGTGGCAGAACCCACTGAGATCGAGGGAAACGAATGCATCGTGGCAGTGACTTCGCTACAATTATCTCCAACCACAAAATTTTTCAAAAATCCTTTAGGTAATGGATTACCTTTCAAGTTCAGTTGTGAAGCGATTTGGGCATCAACAATTGAAGTCGTTGCGCCTGTATCGAGCAAGAACGTTTCCGATTGCCCCGCTAATGTTACTGGCACAGTGAAAAGGCTAAATCCCTTTAATTGTTGAAGTTGCAATGTGGCTTGACCTTGGGATGCCGGTTTAGGCTGTCGATAGCCTGTGGCTTTGACCAGTGCCATCATCCGTTCGTTGGCATCGGGGCGAATTTTCCCATCCGCGTCCAGCAATACAACGCTGTACATACACTCTAACGAAACCGCATTGAGGGCATCGGGATTCATCGATTGGGGGTTAATCGCCTTAGCCAGCACACACTGAACCACTTCGCGCAGTAAATCTCGTCCTAAACTCTTGGCAGGTGCAGGGGGTTGAGGTTTAGGCACCTGAGTAGGGACATCTTCTGCAATTAGGGGTAAGACGATCGTCGAATGAAGAGGGGACGCTACTGGCTGTGGTTGCTTAGAGACTGCTTGCGCCAGTGTCGGACGAGGGACGAGCACGCATCCTATCCAAAGCTGTGCCAGTGCCACACCACTCGCGATCTCCCACACTTTCAACCTCATGCCCCTTACTCCCGGTTATACCCAAAAATAAATCAAGTGCTCATTCCTCAGTGACCAGATTAAAGCATAGTTCACTCTCTAGAGTTCCTACCTGACTCAGGCTGTCCTGAGTGCTTCAATGATCTGGACGTTGGCTTTTGGAAAAGGATACTGATCGATCTCTGCCAATGTGACCCAGCGAATTTCATCGCATTCCAGGGGTTGGGGTTCCCCTCGGATATAGCGACAGTGATGCACGTATAATGTGACCCGAAAATGGGTGTAGGTGTGGTCTACCGTAATCAGGCGATCGCCTACCGAGATTTCAATCCCTAGTTCCTCCTGAATTTCGCGCACAATACAAGCTTCTACGGTTTCTCCCGGTTCCAGTTTGCCACCCGGAAATTCCCACAAGCCACCCAGTAAACCTTCTTGACGGCGACGGTCAATCAAAATTTGTTCGCGATCGTTCCAGATCACAGCCACCCCAATCAATTTGTGGGGAATCGGAGGACGACTTTCTGACATAGGCACCTGAGATTGCACCCCTAAATTGTAAGCCTGACAATGGCGACTCCAGGGGCAAAGTTGGCAATTTGGCTTGTGCGGTGTACACAGGGTTGCCCCCAAATCCATCAATGCTTGATTAAAGTCGCGGGGGTGCAGGGAATCGAGCAAGGTTTCCGAAAGCTGCCAGAGCTGAGCGATCTCTTTGGTCGGTGGCAGCGCCAATGCAACCAGCCTTGCCAAAACTCGCTTTACATTACCATCTAAAATTGGCAGGGGTTGGTTGAAGGCGGCGCTGAGAATCCCGCCGGCAGTGGTGCGACCAATTCCTGGCAAAGCCAGAACCGCTGCCATTTGGTCGGGAAAATGTCCGTTATATTGCTGCACAATAAACTGCGCCGCCCGATGCAGATTGCGAGCACGCGCGTAGTAACCGAGTCCTTGCCAAGCTTTGAGGACTTGCTGCTGATCCGCATTGGCAAGCGCAGCGATTGTCGGAAATTGCTCCAACCAGCGCTGATAGTAAGGGATGACTGTCTTCACCTGGGTTTGCTGTAGCATAATCTCCGAGATCCAGATTTCATAAGGATCTCGGCTCATGCGCCAGGGCAAATCCCGCCCTACTGCTCGATACCAGTGCAGCAAAGATTGTCGTAAGTCAGAAATCACAGCACCCGATAAACCTTCTGTGAGGTCTACCGGGTGGTTTTGAAGATGCGATCGCAAAGGTTATAGGAAGGAAATACTACAGGCTATAGCGTACAGTGACAAACCTTTGAAGGAAACCCCTACTTTAATCAACTTTCTCATTGAGCCGCTGATATGTATCGGGTTTCTGAGATATACCCAAAGGAACTCTCAGAAGCAGTCAGTTTACGCATCAAAAGCGTTAGCTTCGGTAGATTGAAACGTCTTTTCAAACGCCATCCGCTGTTCAGCATTGCGGATGAAGTAGCCACTCATCATCGCTGAAGCCAGTAACCGTCCTAAATTCTCACGACTGGTAGTCACTGTGATGTCGAAATGCTCGTTGGGCAGCCCCCCCAACAGTCCCACAATGTTATGTTCAATTACTTGAAAAACTTCGGGTGAGGAAGGCTTAGACAAATGAGCCACCATCTCTGGACTCATCGATTGGACATATTGCCAAAGCAGATTGCCAGACTCACCTCCCAGAAATTCGGGAACTCGGCTTGATGTGTTGTTCACAATCGGAACCTCACTAAAACAACTGTTAACCTTTCTAAAGCTACTCTAACAAGCGAAGTATGAGGCACAAAGTGTAAAGAACCGAACAGAAGATTCAGAAAACCAGACCACCCTGAAGGCAAAACCAGCGGAAAAACTTCCCCTTATCCCCCAAAAACTTTAGCTTGCCAGGTATTCGCCCATGTCACCTCGGCGTTTGCGAAGTTTGGTTAGGGCTTCCCGTTCAATTTGACGAACTCGCTCCCGACTAATGTTGAGGCGATCGCCGATTTTAGCTAGGGTCAATGCCTGCCCATCATCCAGACCAAAACGAAGGGACAAAACCTGCCGCTGTTGGGGCGTCAAATCAGCCATCAACACTTCCAAATCAGTTTTCAAGGAGGACTGCGTTGCAAAAGCTTCGGGGGAAGGACCCGTATCCTCCAGCAGTTCGCCCAATTCAGTATCCTGATTATCACCGACCCGTAGGTCAAGTGAAAGGGGAACCCGTGCCCGTTCCAAGCACTCCCGGACTTGTTTAGGGTCCATCTCTAGTTCGATCGCTAACTCAGCTGCTGTCGCTGCTCGCCCTAACTTCTGAGACAACTTGCGCTGGGCTTTCTTGATCTTGTTTAGCTTCTCAGTGATATGAATGGGTAAACGGATGGTGCGTCCTTTCTCCGCAATGGCACGGGTAATCGCTTGACGAATCCACCAGTAGGCATAGGTTGAGAACCGATACCCTTTAGTAGGGTCAAACTTCTCCACCCCGCGTTGCATTCCGATCGTGCCTTCTTGGATCAGATCAAGTAAATCCACGTTCCGTTTTGTGTATTTTTTGGCAACTGAAACTACCAAGCGTAGGTTTGCTTCAACCATCTTGAGCTTGGCAGTTTCTCCATCCTCAATTTCTCGGTGCAATTCTACTTCAGATAATTTTGCGCGCTGTGCCCATTCGCTAAAATCTGGGGTATGGCCCAATTCAGACGTCAGCACATCTCTTACGCTATTGAGAATGGCTAGACGTTGCACCTGCTTACCAAAAAGAATTTCTTGTTCGTGAGTCAATAGAGGAACGCGACCGATTTCCCTGAGGTAAGTACGAACCAAATCGGTGGAAGTCTGTGAAGTCTTCATGATGCTGAGAGTCGTGATGTTGCGGTGGAGGATGAACCGTTACCCAGAAACGAAATATTGAGCCAGGTCTGAACAACCTGGCAACAACAACTAAGTATGGAGAGGGCTTTAGTGCTTTTCTAAATGATTAACCGGAATGGAGATAGCAACGGGTTGAGGCTGAACCGCAGAAATCTTTTGACGTTTAACGAGAAGACCCAATCCGATAGCGGTAATTAGGGCTTCAGCAATAAGAGTTTCTACTGTCATAATTTTTTACACCCAGTTTATTAAGAACCCTACATTAAAAATCGTAACATTTCTAAATGAAGCCGCATAGTCCCTAAGAAGGATATCTTAGCAAATGGATTAATTGGATAGTAGGTATGCCGTCTATACCAAGGTTACCCAGGATTCTCTTTTACGAATGCATCCTGAGGAACAAAATCAAGCAAACGAGTATGAGAGGCTATCCCGTGGCCGACGACCTCTCATATTAAAGGAATATTAATTTTTGATGATGAGCTTTGCCTTGCCATTGGTTGTGATTGGACTCTAAACTCTCAACTTTAGATGATGTCTAAAGTCATTCGTCAAGATTTCGGGGATTGAGACATGTAGTCTTGCAAGGCTTTGACATTCAGCGGTTCCGATTGGAGAGACTGAATGGCGGCAGCGGTGGCTCTTGCGCCTGCAATCGTCGTGATAATGGGAATTTTGTACGCCAGTGCCGTGCGACGAATCAGGCGACCGTCGGCTCGGGCTTCTTCCCCGGAAGGCGTGTTCAAAATAAGTTGAATATTCTCGTTTTTGATCCAATCCATCACA
Organism: Scytolyngbya sp. HA4215-MV1; assembly: GCA_019359045.1. GTDB lineage: Bacteria > Cyanobacteriota > Cyanobacteriia > Leptolyngbyales > Leptolyngbyaceae > Scytolyngbya. The sequence continues at coordinate 6,175 of JAHHIA010000028.1, read as the reverse complement.
TTCGGACGTCCTTCGTGCAGTTTCAGCACTAATTCAACCTCTAGCCCATGGTCTTGCAGCGTGTGGCGGGTTCCTTCGGTCGCTACGATGTTAAATCCCATAGCGATTAAGTCTTTGACGATAGGAACGACGGCTGTTTTGTCGCGATCGCTCATTGACACGAATACCGTCCCTTTCAGCGGTAGACGTTGATTGGCTGCCAGTTCTCCTTTGGCAAACGCCCGACCAAAGTCCATGTCAATACCCATGACTTCTCCGGTAGAGCGCATTTCAGGACCTAGGATAGGGTCAGTGCCGGGGAATTTTTCAAAGGGCAAGACCGCTTCTTTGACTGCAATGTGAGAGGGGATTTGTTCTTCGGTAAAGTTCAACTCTGGTAACGTTTTTCCAGACATCACACGCGCGGCAATTTTTGCTAGGGGAAACCCGATCGCCTTAGAGACGAAAGGCACCGTTCGCGAAGCGCGGGGATTTGCTTCCAGAATGTAAACCTGTTCTCCTTGAACTGCAAATTGAATATTCATCAGCCCCACAACTTTGAGTGCTTGGGCTAGTTGAACCGTCCAGGTACGGATTTGCTCAAGCACTGGGGCACCTAGAGAAATGGTGGGCAGAGAACAGGCTGAGTCACCAGAGTGGATGCCTGCCTGTTCGATATGTTCCATGACGCCACCGATAACGACCTGTCCATTGGGATCGGCGATCGCATCGACATCTACTTCGATCGCATTTTCGAGAAACTTATCAATCAAAATAGGATGTTCGGGCTCGACCTGCACTGCAAAGGTCATGTAACGTTCGAGTTCGGCGTCCGAATAGACGATTTCCATTGCCCGACCCCCCAGCACATAACTGGGACGGACAACGACTGGATAGCTAATGCGCTTGGCAATTTCCAGTGCTTCACCGTAGCTGCGAGCCAATCCATTGGGAGGTTGACGAATGTCCAACTGCCGCAGGATTTTTTCAAACCGCTCCCGGTCTTCGGCAATATCGATCGAGTCAGGAGAAGTTCCCCAAATCTTTGGGATTCGTGAGTGGGAATAAAGATTTACCTCTTCATTCCCCTTTTCACTTTCATCCTCTATTTTTTGCAGGTATTCCTGTAAGGGGACAGCTAGTTTAAGCGGGGTTTGTCCACCAAATTGAATGATAATGCCAGTGGGTTGCTCGGCTTCCAGAATGTTGAGAACATCTTCTTTGGTGAGGGGCTCAAAGTAGAGGCGATCGCTGGTGTCGTAGTCGGTTGAAACGGTTTCTGGGTTGGAGTTGACCATAATCGTCTCAAAGCCATCTGCCCGCAGTGCGAAGGATGCATGACAACAACAGTAATCAAACTCAATCCCTTGCCCAATCCGATTGGGACCACTGCCCAAAATCATAACTTTAGGTTTTTCTGAAGGTAAAATCTCAGATTCAGCTGGGGGTGCATCCAGGGGCAGGGCATTGGCGTCGGTGGTGACTTTTTCGACAGGTAATTCGTATGCAGAGTAATAGTAAGGGGTGAATGCCTCGAACTCTGCTGCACAGGTATCAACGGTTTTGTAGACGGGGATAATGCCCAAACTTTTGCGATAAGCCCGGACTTCGTCTTCGATCGTTTTGGTCGCAAAGGCAATTTGTCGATCGCTAAAGCCCTGTTGCTTGATGGCATACATCTGATCGCGGCTCAATGACTTCAGGGCAGTGCGTTTGAGGAACTTTTCTGTGTCTAATAGTCCGTACAACTGATCCAAAAACCAAGGATCAATGTTAGTCAGTTCAAAAACTTCCTCTACGGTCATGCCCATTTGGAAGGCATGACGCACGGTGAAAATGCGTTCAGGGTTGGGTGTGCGAAGCCCTGCCCGGATTTGCTCTAGACTGGGTAGTTTTTCTGCTTTGTCGCAACCCCAGCCTGCTCGTCCTGTTTCTAGCGATCGCAGGGCTTTTTGAAAAGATTCTTGGAGCGTGCGCCCGATCGCCATTGCTTCACCCACCGACTTCATTTGAGTGGTGAGATAGGGCTGGGAACCGGGAAACTTCTCAAAGGCAAAACGGGGAATTTTGGTGACGACATAGTCGATCGTCGGCTCAAAACTTGCTGGCGTCTTTTTGGTAATGTCGTTTGGAATTTCGTCCAGGGTGTAGCCAATAGCAAGTTTAGCTGCCATTTTGGCAATCGGAAAGCCGGTCGCTTTGGAAGCAAGCGCCGAACTGCGAGAGACTCGGGGGTTCATTTCAATCACAACCACTTCGCCCGTCACTGGGTTGACAGCAAACTGAATGTTAGAACCGCCTGTTTCTACCCCAATCTCGCGGATGATTTTGATCGAAGCATCCCGTAACCGCTGATATTCCTTATCCGTTAGGGTCTGGGCGGGAGCGACTGTAATCGAGTCACCAGTATGAATACCCATGGGGTCGAGGTTTTCGATCGAACAGATAATCACCACGTTATCTGCCAGATCACGCATCACTTCCAGTTCGTACTCCTTCCAACCCAGCAGGGATTTTTCAATCAAAATCTGCGAAACGGGGCTGGCATCTATTCCAGATTGAGAGATTTCTTCAAATTCTTCCTGGTTGTAGGCAATGCCGCCCCCTGTTCCCCCCATGGTGAATGCGGGACGGATAATTAATGGGTAGCTGCCAATTTGATGTCCAATGACCCGTGCTTCTTCCAGCGTGTTTGCCAGACCGGAAGGACAGACAGCGACCCCAATCCGTTCCATTGCTTCTTTGAACAGTTTGCGATCTTCTGCCATCTCGATCGCGGGCAACTTTGCACCAATTAGCTCTACGCCATATTTTTCCAGGATGCCACTTTTGGATAGAGCGACTGCCAGGTTGAGAGCGGTTTGCCCTCCCATGGTTGGCAGAAGCGCATCAGGTCTTTCTTTCTCGATAATTTTTTCTAAGATTTCTGGTGTTAAGGGTTCAATGTAAGTGCGATCGGCAGTCTCCGGATCGGTCATGATGGTGGCTGGGTTGGAGTTGACCAGGATAACTTTATATCCTTCATCTCGCAGCGCTTTACAGGCTTGGGTGCCAGAATAGTCAAACTCGCAAGCTTGTCCAATGACGATCGGACCAGAACCAATGAGTAGAATTTTGTGCAGGTCGTTACGGCGAGGCATGATTTACTGGTGAGGTCAGGTTTTAAAAAATCCAACTCATTGTAAAGGTATTCACCCCGATCATCGTGATTCAACCTGAAGTTTTCCAGGATCGAATCATCTAGAGTTTGGATAGTAAATTCTCAACCCCAGCAAAACAATCGATTTGTATCAAGCATTACTTGTTGTCAAGTATTTTGTGATTGGTAATGGGATCGGAATCAGTGCAATTGACCTGAGAAGAATTGATCTGGAGTTCATCGTAAACGAAGCAAAAATAATCTTCATTGCTCAATTAGGACTTTTCAGCTTTTAAGGCACCTTTATCTTCCAGTAAGGCCGTAATGGTATTCATCACAAGCTGAGCTGAGCCTGCGAGAAATTTTTGATCGATCGTCGCTAAGGTATCGCTGGGCTGATGGTAATGGGGGTTACGAAAATTAGCGGTATCTGTTACCATTACCGCCCCAATGCCTTGATACCAGAAAGGCGCATGATCACTGCGGAGCAAATCAGGCATGAGCAATCCCTGGAGCGGGACAGCTAATGTCAGGATAGGAGGGAGGGAAGACTGGCTGGCGGTTTGAAACGCATTGAGGAGAGGCAAATACTCTTGATTGCCAATGATCGCAAGAAAATCGCCTCGATCGCTGGGTGGGTTAGCGGGTAATCCGCTAGGATATTGCTGACATCCGGCAGTGTAGCAAGCGTAACCCAGCATTTCCAAAATCACAGCTCCCCGCACAGTTTTAATTTGCTCATCGCTAGCCACATAGTGAAGACTACCGCGTAAACCTTGTTCTTCCAGATCAAAGAAGACGAGTTTAAGAGTGCGTGGTGTGCTGCGCGATCGCAACAGACGCGCAATTTCCAGCATTGTGGCAACCGCACTGGCATTATCGTCCGTACCGGGGGAGCCACGGACGGTGTCATAGTGAGCGCCGACTAGCAAAGTTCCTGCTTGTGGATCAGTGCCCGCTCGCTCTGCCAATACATTGACACCCGTCTCAAACGGTTGCAAAACAGGTGTCCAACCGAATGTTTTCAAGGTTTGGATGAGATACTGTTTGGCTCGAGCACGATCGATCGCGTCGTAGCGCTCAAAGCTCAAGATCCTTAAATGCTCCAGCAACCTGGATGCATCTATTGGAGGCGGATGAGCAGCAGGTTGGACTACGCCTCTGGTGGAGTTCGCGTTGCTTGAGGCGATCGGCGTTGGCAATCGTGTTCCTGATTCAGAAGAAGAAGTGGGGGTAGACGCGATCGGGGTCAGTGGCAAACCACAGACTGTCAATCCGCCCCAAATCATTAACAGCACAACCGTCCATTCCAGCAATCTTTTCGTGAACCTGGTCATAACTTTGCCACAGCTTCCCAACCTCTATCCCGCAATCCTGTTGAACTGAAACAGATGATGGAAGAAAACAAAAAAAGGCTCCTACGCAAGTGTAGAAGCCTTTTTTATAGGATAAACCTGAAACTAAGTTCTCAGAAAGTTTGATCGGGATTGAAGACAACCAGATAGGTGCAGCCCTCGCTAACCGATAATCACCCTCTCAAAACTAGTCGAGGTTTGGCATTGACAACACTGGCTCATTCTCGCGATCGATCCCTTTCTCGAAACCAGCCGCCGCAGCACGAGCGCGTCCAGCATGCCACAAGTGACCGACGAGGAAGAAAAATCCCAGAACAAAGTGAGAAGTAGACAGCCAGGAACGCGGTGAAACGAAGTTAAACGAGTTAATCTCCGTTGCCACACCGCCCACAGAGTTCAAAGAACCCAAAGGCGCGTGGGTCATGTACTCAGCAGCCCGACGAGCTTGCCAGGGTTGAATGTCATACTTGATTTTGTTCAAATCCAGACCGTTCGGACCCCGCAGCGGTTCCAACCAGGGACCTTGGAAATCCCAGAAGCGCATGGTTTCACCACCAAAGATGATTTCTCCACTGGGAGAGCGCATCAAGTATTTACCCAAACCTGTAGGACCTTGAGCAGAACCGACGTTTGCCCCCAAACGTTGGTCGCGAATCAAGAAGGTCATTGCCTGTGCCTGAGAAGCTTCTGGACCAGTAGGACCGTAGAACTCACTGGGATAAGCTGTGTTATTAAACCAGACAAAACAGCAGGCGATAAAGCCCATCAAAGACAATGCACCCAGACTGTAGGAGAGATAAGCCTCACCCGACCAAATAAAGGTACGGCGTGCCCAACCAAAAGGTCTAGTTAAGATGTGCCAAACACCGCCCGAAATGCAGATCAGCCCCAACCAAATGTGACCACCTACAATATCTTCCAGGTTATTTACACTGACGATCCAACCGTCTCCACCAAAGGGAGACTTGAGCAGATAGCCAAAGATCACAGCAGGATTTAGGGTGGGATTGGTCACAACCCGCACATCTCCACCGCCCGGTGCCCAGGTGTCATACAAGCCACCAAAGAACATGGCTTTGGCAACCAGCAACAAAGCCCCACAGCCGAGCAGAATCAGATGATAGCCAATAATATTGGTCATCTGGTTCTTGTCCTTCCAGTCATAACCGAAGAAGGAAGAATAATTTTCCAGGACTTCAGGTCCCCGAACGGCATGGTAGATACCGCCAAAGCCTAGAACCGCTGAAGAAATCAGGTGAAGCACTCCCACCACAAAGAAGGGGAAAGTATCCACGACTTCACCGCCGGGACCGACACCCCAACCCAGCGCAGCAATGTGGGGTAGCAAGATCAAGCCCTGCTCGTACATTGGCTTTTCGGGCAGAAAGTGAGCGACCTCAAAGAGGGTCATTGCACCAGCCCAGAAAACAATTAGTCCAGCATGGGCAACATGAGCGCCCAAAAGCTTACCGGAAAGGTCAATTAGACGGGCGTTACCAGCCCACCAGGCAAATCCGGTGGATTCCTGATCACGACCGCCACTCATCATGGCTGTATTAAAGGGCGTTTCCACGGGGCAGAACCTCTTCAGGGAATACAAATTTTTCGTGAGGTTGGTCTTGGGTTGCCAACCAGGCGCGCAAGCCCTCATTCAACAAGATGTTCTTGGTGTAGAAGGTTTCAAACTCAGGGTCTTCCGCCG
>JAHHIA010000027.1 GCA_019359045.1 Scytolyngbya sp. HA4215-MV1 | reverse complement strand
GATCGAAGTGGTGGAGGGGGCGATCGTGGGGGATGTCTGGGTATTGAAGGTAGTTTGAAAGGAGAAAATCTTCAGGATTATTGAAATCTCTAAAACCCTGATTCCCGCATAAAAACTCTAGAGAATAGTCCTTAGGAGTTTTACAGAAATCTTACGGACAATCAAGAGTTCGACCCTTAAATTTAAACTTAAAAAGCAGCCGATTTAATCGACTGCTTTAGAGTGTGTACTGGAGGGCCGGATCACCCCACAGACAAAAGCTCCTTATACAAACTGGTCAACATGCGTCGTACAACCCTCATGACCTTTTGATTTCGCACCCCTGGATCGAGATGCTTTTCTTTGCCATCAACCATGATGGTTGTACCTTCTTCGTAGTATTTTCTCAATGCAGCGATATCGGGTTTTGACAGATCCGGTGTCATGACAACCGAAACCTTACACCACCTCCATAAGGCTTCTCGAACATCCGAATTTCCCCCCGGCACCCACTTTGAAGTATCTCCGGATTGGTGCCAGACTTGCCCCAGTCCGCACGCCAATTTAAACTTTGATAGGCTGTGGTTGCGCGTTGCGCGCTTGCCGTTGCTAGTGGTTACATGCTCCCTGATTTCGCGCCCATCATCTAGGAACCGCCGAATGGGAAAAATGACCGTGAGCAGTGCAATCGCTGTGCGATTAGAAATGGAGAACTTGTCAAAGACCTGTCTATAGGGACTGTATTCAGGACGCTCTAGCAAAAGCATTAACATCTTCTCTATCTCAAGCTCTTGGCGTTCGATATGGCAAAGCATCCTGGCTTCCTCTCTGGAAAACTCGCTAATCCCTGTGCCGATCGAATCGTCAATGATCTTTTGCCACTTAACAGACTCTTTTTCCTGTGCAATTACAAGCAATAAGCCAGGCGGATTATCGTCAAGCCACGGACGATCTATTTTTTTTTCGGCCACTTCTGGACATTCATGGCAAAGCTGCTGTCTGAGTCGATTGATGATCGGATTCTTGACCCTGTTCAAGTGCTGTAGTTGTTGATAGTAAGCAGACAGATCCGCCTGTTTTTCTGACAAGAAAAAAACGGGTCTATTCCACCGCTCCAAGCCATAGCAAGCCAAAGCAATGCAGTCGGTTGCGTCGCTCTTGTTAAACACTCGCCATGATTCGCGGTAAGCGGCTATTTCTTGATGTCCTACCCATTTCACTACTTTGCCCGCTTCCTTTAACTGATACGCCCAAATGCGGCTGTAGTGTCCTCCTGTGGGTTCAAGAATAGCGCCATCGAAAGGCAGCGCAAGGAATCTCTTGATATCCGCAGCGTTTGCCTTGAATTCCAGTTTTTTGTACTTTGACTTAAACCGTTTGAGATCATCGGGAATGTCATCCAAAATGCAAACGGTCACTTTGTTTCTGCCCACATCGACCCCCGCGATCGAGAGTTGAACCGTAGGATTTTTCACCATTATTTAGATGACCAACCTTTTTAACTGACAGTATTCTCTGAAGCGTCCTATACTGGATGCCATAGTTCCTTGAATCATGGTTGGTGAGAGCAATTCGGACGCCGATATTCTTGAAAGCTTCCACCGATCTGTTCGCCTAAGTATTCTCTCAAGCGTCCGATAAGGGATGCCACTACGAATGAAAGCCTCCAGAATTGCTACGAGAAGTTTTGGACGCTTCCCGCGACTCCGCTGAGTGCGGAGTTTCGCCGCTGCGTCACTGCGGCTCATCAGGCGGGTTAGCTAAGTGGATGATTTGGTTTTCGAGTGAACAATCTTACCGATTGCCCTTTCTGCACCTGAGATGCGGGTTCAATAGTGGCGATCGCTTCGGGGTATTCGCCCAACCCTTCGTTATCGTCCTGGCTCCGCTGAGGTTGTTCGCAAGCTGCTTCATTGGCGTAGAACGCAACGGTTTCCCGGATGCGCTCGGCGGCGCTGGCTAGACGATCGCAACAGTCGTCGTAATCCTGGAACATGCCATGCGTCAGGAAATGCAAACAATCTGCGAGTTCCTTCGCTGCGGTGCGTTCCCAAGGGAGGGATAGAGGGTAATCGCTGTTCATTGGCTGGTGTTCTCTGCCCCTCGCGTATCCTTTACCATCCTTCTCATAACCCTGCCCATCTCGAAGCCCAGTTTTTTGATGCTTTTCCCCCTTGGCTGGTTACGCATTTGTTCGGCTAACGCTTCTAGCTCTACTGCGTAACTTTCTAAAGGTGTGCCCTTCAATTCTGAGACTGCAATTTTCATCGGTTTTCCCTCAACGTGTTTATCTGCACCGTGTTCATGTACTAACGGGATCACCTTCCTCAACGGTGGTCAGACCCGAATCGTACTCATGTACTACTGTAATATTGTGGCTGCTTACATCGATCACCGTCGCGCATGGTGTTCCATCAATGTGTTCAATTGTCGTCACCTCCTTTTCAAGGTTGTTCCCAGTCTCCGCTACCAGGTCTTTTATTTCCTCTGCACTTGGCTTATATCTGTCTACCATATTTGCTCCAGTATGCGTAATGTGTCAGTGAGTTGAGTAAGCAGGGATTAACGTTGCGCTGCGGGAATTGCCCATCTGCGCTGCGTCATCGTCCAACCGTCGCGGGTTCTGCGATAGGTAACGCGGGGCGCTTGGGTCTGGTTGTAGGCAATGGGCTTTGAGAACTGGCAGCCTGCGTATTGCCCTTGGTCGTTGTATTTGATGCCAATCCAGACGTTCTCGCCGGGGCGATCGTAGGGGTAATACTCGGTGCGTCCGATGCTGCCGTGGGGCAAGCCAAAGCGCTTGTGCATCGCCTTGCTGCTATTGCCGTCTGCGATGTTGTTCAACTCGTAAAATTGCCGTTCACTCATGCGCCTTTCGGCATCGACCAGATTGTAAGCGGGTCGTCCTGTGAGTGCGGCGCGAATGCGTTGGGCGGCGGTTTGGGCGCTACTGGGGCGTGGAAAAGCTGGGGCGATCGCCACCCTCCTTGCGATCGCCCAAAGAATGGGTTTCTGTTGCATGATGGAATTTCAGTTAAAAGAACTTTCGCCCTGGCGCTGTTAAGCTGCTGGGGTTTTTTATTGGATGCCTACGGCTTTGCCGACATATTCAATGCGGAAAATTGAGCGAGGACTAAGCTTTTGAAGCTGGGCAATGATGCGCTCTGCTTCTTGTTTGCGTTCGACCCGTGTGACGTGGTTGCCGTCACGGGTGATGTTCCAGGTTGCTGCTTTCAGATAGTGCCTCCTTGATGAGTTGCAAAAGTGTGTCGCGCTCTTGGCTCCAGTCGTTGGGCTGCACGTTCCACCCTGACGACGCATACCAACTGAGCAGGTAGAAGCCCTCAAACCTCCCGGTGACTCTCCATAAATGGATGTTGTTGGGGCTGCGTCTGAGTTTGTAACCTTCCTGCCCTAAGCGTTGTTTGATCCGCTCGAATTCCGTTGCGACTCGATCGGGGCGCAACGGTCGCACGGGACGGCGTTGTTTGCGTCGGCGGGGTGGGTGGTTGGAGTAGGGCATTTTTACCCATGTAATTTAACACATACTAGCATTTGCCCGTGTAGAATGAAACGGTATACCACGGGTAAAATAAGGAAATATTTACAACATGGGTAAAAACTCTGATGGGACGGAAACCAAAACACGGAGAACCAACCAAAGACGTTACCGTCACGATGCCCCAAACTGCGATCGACAACCTGGACTCAATGGCGAAATTACTGGGGTTGAAGGGCGGCAGGTCGGAATTGATCACGATGATTGGACTCAAGCAAATCCCGATATCCAATCCCTTGTTACTGGGGGAATCCTTGCCCAACTGATAGAGGAGGTCAAAGATCAGTTGGGTGACGCGGAACAATGCATTGAGTGGTATCAGCGTGAGAAGGAGAGAGCAGAGAAGAAGCTGGAAACGTTAGAACAGTTAGCTGAACTGTTGAAGAATCAAGAGTAGTACCCGTGTAATTTCTTTTTTTGCAATTATTCAGTGTGTCGATCAACTGCTCTCTGCGTTTGATTTGATACCATCTCATGTGTAGTTTGCTTTGCTTCCGATTGCGGAATGCCGCTTGCTGGCAGTGAACTTTACGATCGGTATGTCCGGTTAAAGTGGCAGGTTTGCCAGTGCAAAGCCAAAACCGTGGTTCAACTCTCTCTATTTAAAACTTCCGAACGCTCGGAGGGGGTTGACCCCTCGCGGCGGCGGGGTGTTTGTCCCTCTAATCCCTCGCGTTGGGTGGGGGATTATGCCTGCGTTCGCGGGGGGCGCTACTTCCGTTTCTACTATCAAGAGTGGAACGCAGCAACGCAGCGACTCAAAACGAAGCACGTCGCGATTCGTGGCGGCAACACTGCGAATACGATCGCCCAACGGAATGCTCAAATTGTAAGGGAGGCGATCGCAGCGGGAAAGAGCGATCGGGAAATCGTGCGTCTGATTCGTTCGCACAAAGCGCAAACTGGGAATTATAAGCGCGTAATTGTTGACGAATAGTGCATCATGAGCCATCATCCTCGCGGTCAAGTAGGGGGCAAATGTCCCCACAATGCGCGATCAACCTCTACGCGCTCCCGTTCGTTCGGAAGTTCTAAGCTCATGCGTGTGCTGCTGGCACCTCTGGCTTTGGCGGCGTGGATCATGGATATTGCGTCGATTTTTACTCAGATGGGCGACGCGAGATCCAGTATGGTGCTGACTGTGATGTGCCTGTCAAAGGAATTTTGCAATAGCTGACGCACTTGAACAAACTTAAGTTGAGTTACGCCAAGTTCAAGGACATTTCGCCGCGCTGACGAGGGCGGCGTAGCTGGGCTGGTTGGGCAGTCAGCGCGGCGATTGGTTGGCACAAAAAAAAGAGAGCGATCGCCCAACGACATCGGGCGATCGCTCTCTCACCTTTTACTCACTCTGCTTGCGACGGGACATAAACACCGTACTCGCTGCTGCTCTGCACGTTTCTTCCTTCGCGTTGGGCAGTGCGCGTCGGAACTCCTCAAAGATTTTGATCCACTCGATGATGTCTGGATCGTGCGGTGGAATCGGTGAGCCGTTGGTTGCCTGCGCCTGGTGCGTCTGCGGGGGGCGCTGCTGCATCGTCGGCGCTGGCGGTTGCTGGGGCGGTGGGGCTGGCGGTGCTGCGGCTGCGCGTCGTTGCTCCAGCACTGCCATTAACTCAGGGGTTTGAGTTTTGCTGATGCGCCATTTGCTGTATTTGCCGTCCCAATCCAAACAAACCCAATCGCCTTTGAGTAAGTAGTCGGCGCTGCCTCCGGCTTTCCAGTAGATACGATCGGTCTGGGTTTGACCGTCGCGTTGCACCAGGCAGGTTTTTTCTGGGGTCTGGGTTTTGGTCTGGGCATCCATTGGATCGAGGGTGAGTTGTGCCCAATAAACAGGTGCTTGGTTCATAGTTTTGATGCTCAATAAAAGAACGCCGGGGCGCGACTCCCGGCTCTGCGCGGGTGGTTACTCGATGTCTGCTGCCATCGCTTCGATTTCCTCTTCAATCGCTGTGATTCGGTCGATCGCTCCTTCGAGTAGGAGTACCGAATCGTTCAGCAACGTCCCCAATTCCTCGTCTGCGGTGTCGCTCTCCATCCTGTTAATCAAGTCGATGACTTTAACCAGTGCGGTTTGTTGGTGAGTGAGAATCTTAGGCTTGCTCATGGGTCTTGCTCCAGTAGTGTCGATAGTCAAAGCTGAGAAAGAATTGGTCAGTGGGGGGCTTGGGTAATTGCCGTGCGATTTGCTCTCGCGTCTCCCAAGCAGGACAACCCCAAATGTCGTAAACGTAGAAGCCGCGCTTGGTGCGTCCCGGTTGCTGCCAACGTCGCGGCGTGGGAACTCGCCAGCGCTGCGCCTGCGGGTCATACAGAAAGCGGTAGGTAAGGGTTTCAAACATTCCTCACCTCGTATAAACGTGAACCACTTCGTAACTCTCCTGATGGGAGTAGTACGAATTGATAAACGCATCATTGGCGATCGCTTCCCAGTCGATGTACTGGTCAAGCGTTGCCCAGTCAAAAACCCGAATTTTCTTGGCTGCTTCGGCAATATCGAAGTGTTCCTGGCAGAAGTCAGCTTCTGATTTGTAGGTGCCGATGTAATAGTCTTCTAACTCGTCTAAGTCTGCGTCGTTGCCTTGGTGTGCTAGATAGCCTTTGATGATTCCCTCTCCGTGTTCGTGGATCAAGTTGGCTAATGTTGCCAACCTCTCTAAATCGGTGGGTGGGTTGATATCTGCAAAGCCTTCACTGTCGTCAATGCGCCATTCTTCAGCGTCTTCGACGGGTGACTTATGGAGCATGTAGTCAATTGCAAGCTGGATATCTTCGGCTGTGATGCCTTCAAACAGGTCAACCCAAACACCAAATAACCTGCCTGCGTTGTAGCTTGCCAAGCAGGAGAAATAAACACGCGGATCACCTTTCACTTGATTAGTCCTCGTAAATGTGCAAAGAAAAGGCGACCGCTTTCGCGATCGCCCGATGTCGTTAGAACAAACTCAACTGCTGCGGCTCCCCCAATGGCGTTTGCCGCTGTCTGCGCTTAGCGCGATATCGCCGCGCCGCTGCCTCCTTCGCCGTTTTGCGCTCCGACTCCCGCGCTACCACGACGATCGGATCGTCTTTGCCTCGCTTCGGTGGCTGCAACATGATGCGAATGAGGTTGTCGTCGCGTGGGTCACTCATGGCAACCTCACAAATCGAAGCAACGACAAATCGGACAGAAGCGCTTGGCGTTTTTCTGCCGCTTTAGCCGTTGCTCAGTGGCTCTGCCCCCTTCCCAGGTGCGTGCGAGTTCCAAGCTGCTGCCACGCTCAACAGCAACCTGGGTGAATCGTGCGCCCTTGCCTGCGTGGTGCATCGCTAACCGCTGCGGTAGGTCGTAAGTGAAACCGATGTAATGGCGGTTCTGATGGGTGCCTGCAATCAACGGGTGCGATAGATGCAGGAGGTAAGTAATCGGTTGCCTCATTAGAAAGGCACCTCCTGTTCGTAGAAGCTGCACTGCGCTGCGTACTCATCCCAAGGTGGGAGATTACAAGGATGAATATCTGCGGCTGCGCGTAAGGTGCAATGTCCCCAAAGCTGCGTGCCGTTGCGGGTGCGTTCTGCGCGGTAATTGATGCACTGACCACACTGCGCGGTTAGTGTAGGTGGCTCCGGCGCTGCCTGCGCTTTTGTGAGCAGTGCGTCATCGAGTGAAATTCGGTGGTGCTTGTCGTAGTCGGCAAGCAGTGAATAGTCCATAATGGGAGTACTCCTTTTGCTAGAAGAAAGGTGAACAAAAACCCCGCACGGGTGCCACCATGCGGGGTTTGCCATGAGCAGATTTAGAAAGCGCGTGTGACTCCGCGCTTTGAGACTTAGATTGCGACCAACTGAGCGGGACCGGCTGCAACCGACTGCCTGAGATGCCCTCGTGCGCGGGTTGCGGTTGCGCCAGTGAGCACCCGATCGCCCTTTGCAGAGAACACCAACGGCTCTGTATCTGCCGGGGCGGGGAATGCCTTCGCCAGTGCTGCGATTACCTCTGGCGGTGCGGTGAAACAGATAGCGGTGTAATAGCCTGACTTGCTGAACCAAACCCGCTCAATCAGCTTGCAGTTGAGCAGAAACAACTGAGCAGCAAAGGGCTTGATGCACTCAGCCGGAATGCCGAGTAGTGCCCAACCTTTGCCATCAGCACTGCGACGAAAGCGAACTGCACTGAACTTGCCGCTGTTGCTGAACTGCAACAACTCAGAACGGTTGCTAATGCAGAGAACCGGAACGTGAGATGAAGACATAACCAAACCTCGCTAGAAGAAAGTGAACTGAAACGAAAAACCCCAGCTGGCAACCAACCGGGGCAAATAACGAACCGACAACCGATCTAGGGAACCCGAACAAACCAACCGCGACCCAGAGCAGAGAACCCCCACCCCGCAGGCACACCCCACGGAGAAAAGACCAAGCACGGCACCCCCAACCCGACCGCAAAAGCCAACGAAGCCCAAGAACCCGAACCAAACCCACAGAAACACCGACCCGACACCGGGGACGGCACCAACCCCGCAGGACAAGCACAACTGGGAAAAGAAACCCAACACCCCCCCGCAGCAGCCACCGCCCGCACCAAGCCAGCAGAACGAGCCGCCAACCCCCCGCGAGAACGCGAGGAAGCAGAGAACACCCGACAACGCGAACCAAACCGACACCGAACAACTGCGTCAACGCCCGAAGCACAACCGACAAACACCGACGCACCCGAAGCAACCCGCGAGAACGCAGCAGACAACGCAGCAGCCGAACAACCGCGACGCGACCCAGAGAACCCAACCACCGAGAACGACGACAACGCAAACGACACAACACACCTCGCAACAAAAAACAAAAAACGCGCACACATGTGCCCTTCGGATAGCACGCCCCAAACGCACAAGGCAGCACGCGCTCAGCCTAGTGATATGGCTGTGGAGGGCACGACTCTTTTGCGTCGTGCTGACGCGATGCGCCGCTGTGCGCCCTAGCGATACGGCTGCTGCGTTGGCGGTGTGCGATTTCACCGGGGTTCCTGGCGATCAACCGTTGCACCGCCAACGTGCGACAGATTGTGCAGCACAGCGTGCCGGAGCCGCGCCCTGGCGACTCTCTTTGCAATGGGCGATCAAGCTTGACGCGGCGTAGGTTTGGGGTGTGCTACCTTGCCTGCGGAAACATGTGTGTGTACCATGTATCGCTACGCCATTGCTGAGTGGGGTGGGGGTGCCTGCGACACTGCGAAAGCGTCGCGTCGCGAACGCAGGCTTCCCCCACCCCCGAAGCAGTGGCAATCTCCTTTGGCTCTAACGCTGTCGTCGTCGCTACGGTTTGTCAGACGATCGGCGATTCTCCTGCGGAGACGCTGACGCGATCGCTGACCATTTGCATACATCCCCATTCCTGCGGAGGGCACCACCACCCCAGCTTAGTGAGCTTGTCGAGCGGGCTGGGCTGGTGGGAGGAGTCCGGCTGGAGTGGGGCGCTGCGTCGTCGCTGCCGTCGCTGCCGTCGCTGAGTAGTTGCTTACCACTGCAACCAGGCAACGAGAACACCGGAGTTTTGCAGCCAACATCACCTGCTGTACTGCCTGTTCTGTATCAGTACATAGTCCACAATTAGTCCAGCACTGTACTGGTGTCGCTGCTGCGGTAGGGGTCGTGCGTCGTCGCTGTCGCTGCAGTTCGGTCGCTGAAGGTGCAACGGCTTCAGAACACCGTAGCGATCGCTGAACCAATCGGCATCTAAAAAATACCCCACGCTGCATTAAGGCGTGGGGCATGAACGGACTTTTCAGCCAGCATCCAACTACCTGCATACAGCCGGGGTGCCGAGATCTGGATGAGGGGGAGCTAGCTTTTCCCGGTAATATTTTCGCATGGGCAAGAAAGGAATCAAGTCGAAACGTAATCAGGGAGAGATTTACGAGGAAACCAAAAGCGAGGGTTTCTACGTAAGGCTGACGCCGATCGCTTCACAAGGACTTGATTATCTAGCGTCAGATTTAAACCTGAGCAAGTCGCAACTCATAGAGCGATTGGGGCGTGGGACTTTACCAATCTTTCTTCTAATCAGGTCGTATATTCGCCGCAATTCCCAATCTAAAAAATCGTCAGATTTAGGACAGTAGAGATAAGGAAATCAAGGGCTGGAGTGGCTTTCACCAGTCTCTACTATCTCTGCTATGGGAACTGAAATGATTGCATTGGGTTTGAGTTTGGCAGGGGCGATCGCTGGGGCAATTGCCTGGTTCCGCAACTTCACCAGAGAGCGGTACGGGCAAGAGCGGGCGCTGGCACACCTGCAACGAAACCACGAACAAGTTACCCAGTTCCTATCAGATTTGGATGAGAAGGTTGAAGACCTCCAGCTTGAGATTGTCCAGATCAAAGTGTTGATGCAGATGTCGGGTTCAACTTCAACTTCCGAACTGCCACAACTGAAGCGGAGGGGGCACTAATGGGGAAGACCACAACTGCAACCGTAACAACGAAACAACCCGGTCGCCCTGCGATCGAAGTCAGCAAAACCGACCTCAGCATCATTGAAGCAATGGCGAAAGTCGGCAATCGGTTAGATGACATCGCCACTGCGCTCAACATCTCCCCCTCCACGCTCGATCGCTGGCTGAAGTTACCTGAAGTAGATGAAGCCTACCGCAAGGGTAGAGCCGAAGCGAAACATGCGATGGCAGCAAGACTCTGGGACATCGCCATGAAAGATGACCAAGAAGGCAATCCCACCAAACAAGCCCTGACTGCAACCATCTTCTGGCTCAAAGCTCAAGCCAACTGGACCGATCGGCTAGTCGTTGAAACAAAATCTGCTGACGATGCAGGACAGCAAGTCGTCATCTACTTACCCGACAATCAACGCGCCGTTGCGTAGTACGGAAACCCGCTGAACGCTGCCGCTGCGAGTTCTCCACGAAGACGATCGGCAATCAACCTTAGAGGATAAGACAATGCCTGAGATCGAAATCATTCCGGTTCCCAAGACGATGAAGTGTGAGATGGCAGAGTTCTTAGTCCGTTGGTTCTCCGGTGGGCTACGGGATCTCGAAGTTCTCGCTGGAGCGTTGGAACGACTTGCCGAAGAAGCGCGTTGCGAACTACGGAAGTTAGAAGAAGGAGTCAGGAGGCAGGAACGATCGCTGAACGATAGCGATCGGTAACGACATTGGCAGGTCTCCCCCGTTTATAAGACTTTCCATATCGATTCAAAACACTCCCTTACACCCCCCAAGTACAAACACACACCAATCAATCAAGGCACTCACAGGATTTTTTATGCAACTCAATGCTGCCTCTACCGCTACGACTACCTTCGCAACCAACGCAGACTCCGAAGCAACGACCGAGATTTTGCCCCAACCAATCAACCGACCTGAACGCTACTCGTTGCATATCCGATTGCTGAAGTACAGCCTGGACTTTGTGATGTATGGCAACCTGAGCGTCTACGTCAGCGACCTGCGTGGTTTTCTTTGTGAACTGGAGAGCCGCAACGGATGGCAACTGTGAAGCAGGTTAAACCACAAGCAGGACCGCAGACGGCATTTCTATCAAGCGGTGCAGACTTTGTTCTTTATGGCGGTGCGCGCGGCGGTGGTAAGACGTTCGCTGCGCTGCTCGAACCGCTGCGTCATGTGAATGTGCCTGGGTTCAACGCTGTCATCTTCCGCAGGACTTACCCACAAATCACCAATGCTGGAGGGCTTTGGGATAAGAGTACCGAGCTATACCCTTCGCTGGGGGCAAAGCCATCGTTGGCAAAGTGCCAATGGGATTTCCCCGCTGGAACAACGATCGCATTCCGTCATTTGAAACTCGAGGAACACAAGTTTGACTGGCAGGGGCTGCAAATCTGCCTGTTGATGTTTGAGGAGTTGACCCACTTCAGCAAGTCGCAATTCATCTTCTTGATGGGTTCCAACCGCTCTACCTGTGGTGTTCGCCCCTACATCAGAGCGACCTGTAACCCGGATGCTGATAGCTGGGTCAAGGATTTGGTCAAACCCTTCTTGGCAGAGGACGGCTATGTTGACCTTGACCAGGTTGGGACAATTAAGCACCTCATCATTGAAGATGAGCAATTCAAGTTTGTAGACGAGAGCTATCGCGATGAACTGGGGAACCCACCCATTTCTTTCACTTACATCTCAGCCGATGTCTGGGACAACGAAGAATTGCTGAAAAAAGACCCCGGGTATTTAAGAAACCTGATGGCACAGTCAGCGGTAGACCGCGATCGCTTCCTGGGCATCAAGGGCAGAGGTGGCAACTGGAACATTAAAGCCAGCGCTGGAAAACTGTGGCGACCTCACTGGGTTGAGATTGTCGATACCGTTCCCCAGTTCATCCCTGGCAGAGATAAGATGGTGCGCTTTTGGGACTTGGCTGCCACTGCCAAAAAGGTTTCGGGCAATGACCCCGACTTCACCGCTGGCGCGAAGCTGGCACGAATCAATGGCACCATCTATATCCTGGACTATCGAGAAGAGCAGGTTTCGCCACTTCAGGTGGATCGGATGATGCGGAATACCGCGATTGAAGATGGGGTGTACTGCCTGCAACGATGGGAACAGGAGCATGGTGGCTCTGCGGGGATTCGTGACTCTGCCCATCGTCGTCAACTGCTGGCGGGGTTTGATGCCATGGGGGTGCTGCCGCGTGGGGATAAAGTTGCACGCTTTTCTCCCTTCAGTTCTGCCTGTGAATTTGGCGAAGTGAAGATGCTGCGGGGGGGGTGGAACACCAGAGTGATTAACGGTCTTTCTCTATTCCCCGATGGTAAGCATGATGAGGATGCTGACACCCATAGCGGGGCATATAACGAACTGATGGGCACAACGGGCATGGTACCCGCTACGACTGGACAAATGAGGATTTAAACATTCTTGGCGTAGTGGGGTTGGTGGGGAAAGGCATTGGGGGGATGCCCCCCAAGCCCCCCGGATCTGGGGTCCTAACTCCCCCAGACCCCCCGAATAAGAGTGGGGTTGGCTGGGTGTTTTAGTTTGCTGGGAAGGAGCAGTTTGTTGGATTTATGGGTCACTGGTATTGTCCGAGAACGAAGGAACGATCGACGATGCCGATTCCGGGTTGGTTGCCTTCGGTGACGACGATTTTGGCGGCGACTCGTCCTCGGCAAATGCGAGAGGCGATCGCGGCGTGGCAGACGAAGAACCCGTACAACGCTACGCGGGAATTGCAGGTCAGTAGCGATCGGGGGACTGCGGTTCACGATTGGATGGTGGGTTACTTAGACCGCAGAATCCCCCCTCCTAGTGACAGGGTGATTGCGCCCTACTGCCATCGGTTGCAACCGCTGCTTGACCACCTATTAGCAAACTGTCAGTTGCGATCGCTGGGTCAACCGTTGTTTCATCTCGACTTTGCTGGTGAGCCAGATTTGATTTTCTGGGACCGATCGCGCCAGGGCGTTGTGTTGATGGAACTCAAAACCAGAGCAAAGCCAATGCCAGCAGAAAAGCTACATGAAGCCTTTTTGCAAGCAACGGGCTATGCCGAAGCTTACCAATTCCAATTGCATGAGGCGATTAACCATTTGACGATCGTCGTGGTGCAACCGAAGCATCAGTTTATGTACCACTCGACGCCCGAACTGCTTCTGCCGCAATGGAGAGCAAGGCGGATTGCTTATGTTTCGTCGCAGGAGAGGAACTAGGCAACGGATGGGAATGGATGAAGCGGATGATGTGTAGGCAAAATTGCCCAATCCAAAATTCAAAATTGCTTAATGACTAATGAATACCTTTATTGAATAGGTGATTGCGATGGCTTTGGGGCATGGTTCACCAGACTTCGAGCATCGTCAACCGCGTCTGCGTTCTGCCCGTTTGCCATCCCGTGGCAAAGGTACACCGCGCCGTCACGTTGGCACTAAACCGATTTACACACCCGCTGAAACCAAGCGCTATAAGTCGCGCTGGCTGCGCTGGTTGCGGGGGCGGGAGCTGCGACCGGATCAGGTGATTGGCACTGCCAGCGGTGGCTATCGCCTGCGGTGGCGATCGGCTCGGGCTGCGGATGGTTTTTGGGAATTGGATGTGAGTCCGGGGGGTGGTTCTGGCGGTGGCTCGGGTGGCGGCTCGGGGGGTGGCGGCGGTGGTAGCCGTTACTATACGGTTTGGGCTTCGTTTACCGATGGCAGCGAGGAAGCTTCGACTTATCCAGGGTTGCCCTACACATCCTTTTCACCTATCTGCAATGTTGCAGATGGTAGCAAAGTGTTTCGCTTCACTACCCGCATTGCCTTTCTGCCCAAGTCCTCGACGGGAGCGTTGCAATGGTATACCACAACAGGGCTTTACTACTGGGATGGCTCATCAATTCAACCCGTAGGGGCGCAAATCATTCCCGATGATGCCTGGTTTTTTGAGACCTTCTTCTTTGTCTACGGGGCAGGGATGCCGGATGGACTGGGCTATAACATCGCCCTCGCCTATCGCCGCACTGCTACGGGTATTTCTGGCAGTCCCCCCGGTGGCTATGCTGCACCAATGCAACAAATTTATTCTGAGGCTGATCT
Source organism: Scytolyngbya sp. HA4215-MV1 (assembly GCA_019359045.1). Taxonomy (GTDB): domain Bacteria; phylum Cyanobacteriota; class Cyanobacteriia; order Leptolyngbyales; family Leptolyngbyaceae; genus Scytolyngbya. The sequence continues at coordinate 12,051 of JAHHIA010000027.1, read as the reverse complement.
TGCCTGTGGTGTGAATGTCGGTGGTGGTGGTGGTGGCGATGAGGAAGGTAATGCTGACGGCTTCTATACCTTCGGGCAATGCAATTGCCCTGATAGCAGCAAAGTGCAGGAAGCTAACCCGCGCTCTCCATGGCGCTCTGAGCGCAGGCTACGGGACTTTTCCACAAGTCGTGCTGGGGCAAGTGGCTTTTGTAAGCACGAAGTTTCGGCACGCTTCTACTTCAACGTGCCGCTGCCAGAACCCAAACCGGATGACCCAGCAGAACAAGAGCGTTGGAAACGAGAACGCGCGGCGGATCGGCGCAATCGCCGCACCGAGTTTCTACGCCGTCGCCGTCAAGCAATCAATAACACACTGGAACAGATTGGTGAAAGAACGGGCGTTGAACAGCTTTCACTCGCAGAAATCAAGCGACGCAACCAGCGAGAACGGGAATACTTGAGGAACCTGCGCCGTCAACGCCACCAGGCGATCGACCGCAACATCTTGGCTCCACAACGACGACAACGACAGGCAATCCGTCGCGCCGAGTCGAAGCTGTGGCAGCGGTTCAAGGCAATGGATACGGCTCAACGACGCGATTTTACTGACTATTTACAAGAGGAATTGACGGGCAATGATCGTGTCAGGAAGAAGTATCTGAGCAATGCGGACTCAGCAGCATATCGGCGGTTTTTGGCTCGACGGAAACGTTATCAAAGAAATCGCAGCAGATGAATGATGGGTGGGAAAAGGCATTGGGGGTCTTAGCCCCCAAACCCTCGCGAATCTGGGGTCCTAACTCCCCCAGACCCCCCGAATTGGAGTTGGCTGGGTTGGGTGGTTGAGGGGGACTGATTCAGGGGCTGGGTTGGGTGATTGAGGGGTGATTCGGCATTTTGGGGAGGGTTGTATGAGTTTTTCGGCGGCGCAGCGGGCCCAAGTGATTGAGGCGTTGGGGTATGCAGGGGATGCTGAAACGGTTGAACAGGTTCAGCAGCGGCTGTCGGCGATCGAGGCGGAAGCTACGCTGGAAACGCGGGTCGGTTCTATCCTCACTACGTTGACGGCGATCGATGGTCAGCTAATTGCGGCGCGGAATATCGTTGGGTCTAGCTACGATCAACTTCGCAGTGAAGCTCAACGGCAATGCTATATGTTGAGTAACCTGCTGGGGTTAGAAGTAAAACGTAAGGTGTATGGTTAGCAGCAGATGGGAACGGATGAAGCGGATGGAGGATGGGTGAGTGATGGGTTGGTTGGTTTCCGACAGAGAAAAGATAAGACGGTTCCTCGGCTATCCGGTGCAAGCTGAGGCGTTGAACCAGATCCAAGCCAAAATGGACAACGTTGCGGGGCTGTCACCCGACTCCGTTACTACGGCGCAAACGCTGCTGAATGAGTTGGGGAAGGTTTGGGATTCGATTAATTCGCAGCGTCCCTACGCGGGTTCGGCTTCGCACAGTAATTCGGGGTCTTCGACGGATTACTACCGGGGTGAGACGATGCGGACGTTCCGGGAAGAGGGGCAACGACTGGCGCGGGAGCTGGCTGAACTGCTGGGGCTGCAAGTGATGCGGGATGTGTTTGCGGTGAGTAGTGGCGGGGGAAGTAGGATCGTTAGAAGTTGAAGTCAGGAGTCAGGAGTTAGGAGTCAGGAGTCAGGAGTTAGGAGTTAGGAGTCAGGAGTCGATCGGTAACAAAATCGGGCGATTGGTAACGACATTGGCGGGTTTCCCCCGCCTATAGCAACTGGGATATCGATTCAAAACACTCCCCTACACCCCCCAAGTAAAAAGCAACCTAAAAAAATCAAGGCACTCACAAGATTTTTTTTAAACTGGTGCGTCTGTACTGCGCTACACTGCCGTCATCGCAACTCACTTTCCGATGGCACCGGGTCTTCCCAACTATCAATGCGCGGCATACCGCAACCAGCTTTCGGCGTGGCGGCTGGTGGATGACGTGTGCTCCGCGTCGTGGCTGCGGCGCGACGACACGGGGCGGATTCCCATTACCGAAAAAGCCAAAACCTACCTTCCCCGCGAAGCTGCGGAAGATGACCAGGATTACTCGACGCGGTTGCAACGATCGCCCTTCGACGATCGCTTTGCTCGGTCGCTGCGCCAGTTCGTTAACCTGCTGCTGGCGAATGGCATCACCCTGGAAACCATTCCCCCGGTGATTGAGGATCAACTTCCGAACATCGACCTGCATGGCTCAACGCTGCGGCGCATGACCCAAGAAATCGCCTTGGCAGTGCTGCGTCGGGGGCATACCTTTGTGCTGGTAGACTTTCCGGCTGGGGGTCAACCGATGAACGAAGCGCAGTACGCCGCGTCGGGTCGTCGTCCCTATTGGGTGCATCTCCCGGCTACGCAGGTGATTGACTGGATTCACGATGGTCAAAACCTGCTGCAACTGACGTTGATGGAAACTGCGACGATTCGCGACGGGGAGTTCAGCGAGAAGCAGGAAACGTTCTACAAAGTGTTTAAGCCTGGCAGGTTCGACAGTTTCACTGTGGTCAAGAATGATCGCGGTGAAGAGATTGCCATTCATCATCCCGATCGCTCCGGGGTCATGGGCTGGGTTCTGCCTTCGGGTCTGGTGGAACCCTTCCCCTTCATCCCGATCGTCTGCATCTACGGGGGTACGAAGATCGATGTGTTCCAATCACGTCCACCGTTGAAAGCGCTGGCAGACTTGAACCTCACCCATTACCAGGTCAGGTCAGACCATCTTCGCAAGTTGCATCTCTGCTGTATGCCCGTGCCAGAGTTGCGCGATAGTATGCGTCCCGATGGGGAACCGCTGAAACTGGGACCCACTTCGTTTGTCCACATTCGTGACCCGCAGGGAAGTTTTAACTGGAAAGAACCGCTGGCAACGAGCATCGAACAGAGTCGCCGCGAAGTCCTCGACCTCGAAGCGACGATGGATCTGTTGGGTGCATCGTATCTGCTCAGTCCCAGCGATCGGCAAGCCGCTGCGACGACGATGGCGCAGGTGGTGGAGTTAGAAAGCGACCTTCAGGGTTTTGCTGATACTGTCTCCGAAGGCATCACCGAATGCCTGGCGCTCCATGGGCGTTACTATCGCCTCCATTTCGGCGGCTCTGCGACGTTGAGCGGCAATGTGATTAAAGACCAGGGCAAAGATGCAAATCTGCTGATTGCCTACAGCAACCTGGGTGAACGTGGGCAGATCGATGCAGCCTCCCTACTCTCTCTGCTCAAAGATCAACAGTTCCTGCCCGAAGACTTCGACATTGCCAGAGCCACGCTACTCAACCGTGACCCACGCATGTTGCAACGCCTGTTTGAACTGGTGCAAGGGGATGCGATTACCAAGCGCGAATTTCTGACGCTGATTAAACAGTTTGGCTATTTGCCCGCTGAGTTTGACATCGATGCGTCGATCTCCGCGACCGGGGAAACGATTCGCATCGCTGCGGTAGGAACGTTGCGGGCGCAACCTACGCCGGACGATCGGTTTTTGCCGCCGCCGGGGACGAGTTTGAATGGGGGGTAACGTTTGAGTTGAGCAGCGACGAGTAACTTTTGGCACCCAACCAAATAATTTCTATTCTGCCGCTGCAACGATTTGTTAGACCCATTTTCAATACCAGTGCGACTTAGGCATAGCCAGCCGCAAATACAACCTGCTTTAAACAATATTTATTCTCCCTCCTCCAAATTGCCGATCGCGTCATCGAACTTGTTAACGATGTCGAGCAATTTCAACACGACTCGATCAAAGACTTTTTTGCGGTCCAACAATTTGGGTTTTTCGTTACAAGCACTCAGCACGGTGTCTCGGAGTGGCTCTTTCCCAGAAAATTTATAGTCGGCAATCATCTGTTGAACAACATCGACCTTCAGGTTCTCCTCCTGGCAGAGTTGCTGAATTGCTGCAATCCGTTCTTGAGTCCAGAAGTCTTGGAAGACGGTCTCGATTTTCTCTTCAGGTTCAATAGTGGGTAGCCGTTCTTCAATGAATTTTTCTAATAGATCTCGCTTACTCCGTAGTTGAGCTTCTTGGGTAATGAGTTCAAGGATAGTTGCTTTCTGGGTCTGGTACTCCTCTGATGCAACATCCACTTGCCGCTCGCGCTGAAGAGTGCCCAGGAGCTTGAGGATATAGGAGACATTAATTTCGTCGCGCTGGATGAGTTCTAGCTCAAAATCGATTTCTTCAACCGGGGACTCCGCTTCCTCCTCGTTTCGATTTCTCGTTCTGTCGTAGATGTCTAGATACTTGCTCTTGTAATCTTCAAAGGTTTGTTCATCCAGATTCAAATCGGAAAAACTAAACTCAGTGAATGATTTACTAACATTTAATGTACGAATGAGATTACGAAAGGCTTTAACAAATTCAACCTGATCGTCTTCACTAATCAATTTATTGACATCATTAGGAATCGTGGCGATCGCCCTCAACTCCTGCACCCCTTCATTAAATTTTTCAGTGTAGTACTCATAGGGTTCAATAAAGATGTCTTCTTTGGCATTGGGATCAGAGAAAAGCGCAACAGCGTCGTCAGTGTTGTCTTTGAGGTTGCGGAAGCAAACAATATTCCCCTGAGATTTGAGTTCGCCTAATATGCGATTGGTGCGCGAGTAGGCTTGGATCAGCCCGTGGTATTTGAGGTTCTTGTCAACGTAAAGGGTGTTGATTTTTTTGACATCAAATCCCGTCAGAAACATATTGACCACTAGGAGAATGTCAGCCCGTTCGATATCTTTAGCATCTTCCTTGTCGCGGTCTTTCATCCGTTTAGAAATGTCTTTGTAGTAGGCGTAGAATGCCTGACTATCCTTCGCGGAATGTTGAGTTGTATACATCTGGTTATAGTCCGCGATAAACTCATTGAGCTTGTCGCGGCTATGACTACGGCTACTGGTATCGGTGGTGATATCAAAATCGGGTTCACCAATCAGTCCATTGGCATCGTCATCGGCTTCATTGTCGCCAGGGGTAAAGATGGTGATGACTCGCAGATCGTGTAAGCCCTGTTTTTGTTTGGCTTTGAATGCCTCGTAATAGGTAATCAGGCTATCGACGCTGTTGACGCAAAGCATGGCTGAGAACTTTTTGCCGTGGGTTTTCCGGTTATGGTTCTCGATAATCCAATCGACAATTAGGGAAATTCGGTCGGGATTTTCAAAAACCTCACGATTTAATTTTGGCTCCGTCGTTGGAGTACCATCTTTAGGTTTGAGTTTGCCCCAATACTCGACAGAAAATTTAAGCACATTTTCATCCGCGATCGCATTGGTGATCACATATCGGTGCAGGCACTCTGTAAATAAAGAGGCGGTCGATAGTTTTAAGCCGTCTTTTACGTAGACATTTTTCTCGGCAAAAATGGGAGTGCCTGTAAAGCCGAACAGTTGGGCGTTTTGGAAAAAGCGAACGATGTTGCGGTGGGTTTCGCCGAATTGGGAGCGGTGGCACTCATCAAAGATAAAGACAATCCGTTTGTCTCTGAGGGGAGCCATGTCTGCTTCATGGCGTTTGGATGTGATCGCCCGATTGAGCTTCTGGATTGTCGTGACAATGAGAGGACTATCCCCGGATATTTGTTCAACGAGTTTCTTGGTGTTATCCGTGGTATCGACGCAATTGGGGCTGAAGTAGTTAAACTCTTTGCTGGTTTGGTAGTCGAGGTCAGCCCGATCGACCACAAACAGAACTTTATGGACGGTGGGCAGGTTGGTGAGAATCTGGGCGGCTTTGAAGCTGGTGAGGGTTTTGCCGGATCCGGTGGTGTGCCAGATATAGCCGTTTTTGTTGGTATTTTTGACCCGCTCAATGATGGCTTCGACAGCATAGTATTGATAGGGACGCAGTACCATCAGCACTTTGTCAGATTCGTGCAAGACGATGTATTTACAGATCATTTTGGAGACGTGGCATTTCTCCAAAAAGCGATCGGCAAAGTCGTCTAGTGGGGTGATCAGCGTGTTGTCTGGGTCTGCCCAATAAAAGGTTTGTTTAAATTCTTGTTTGCGGTTGTTGGCGTAGTAGCGGGTGTTGACCCCGTTTGAGATGACGAATATTTGGACGTACTGAAATAGCCCATTGTCTGCGCCGTAGGAGTGGCGCTGGTAGCGGTTGATTTGGTTGAAGGCTTCTTTAAGCTCTAGCCCTCGGCGTTTGAGTTCAATTTGCACCAGGGGCAAGCCGTTGATCAGCAGGGTGACGTCGTAGCGATTTTTGTATTGTCCCTGGTTGGTGATCTGGTTGGTGACTTGGTATTGGTTTTGACACCAATGTTCGGTGTTGAGAAATTCTAGGTAAAAGGTGGTGCCGTCGTCGCGGCTCAACTCCATTTTGTCGCGCAGGCGCTTGGCGCGATCGAAGACGTTGCCTTTGTCGAGGTGGTTGAGGACGCTTTTGAACTCGGTGTTACTCAGTTGAATCCCGTTATGCTTTTCCAGTTGGGCTTTGAGGTTGGCTTTGAGATTTTCGGCATTGCGAAGGGTGACGGGTTCGTAGCCTAGCCCTGTGAGGCGATCGATCAGTTTTCGTTCGAGTTCGGCTTCAGTTTGGGGCATAACGAGGAGCGAGAGAAGATAGGGCAACGGAGAATAAGCGGGTTGGAAATTAAGCCGATTCGGGTTCTGGCGTGAGAGTTAAACCGCGATAGATCTGTTCGATCGGGAAGCTGAGGTTAATGCTTTTAAGTTCAACGGTGTCGCCTGCCTGGTAGTTGATGATCACCCAGTCGCCTGCTTCGTTTTTGTGATATAGGTCGATTTCGATGCTGGTGGAGCTGACTAACAAATAGTCAATCAGCATGGGGTTTTGGCGATACATGCGGAATTTGCCGCCGCGTTCGTGCAACGTCTCCACCGGAGAATCGTAGGCTTCGGTGCCAGGAGATAAAACTTCAACGATTAAGCAGGGATAGGTGATGTATTGAGTGGTGGTTTTGTCGCGATCGTCGCAGGTGACGCTGGCGTCGGGGTAGGTGTAATCATTAGTGCCGACGATGTTGATCCGCAGGTCTGAGGTGGCGGTGTCGCAGCTACTGCCTTCTAAGTGATTACTAAACAAAGTGATCAATTTGGCAGCGAGTAAGCTATGGTTTTTACTCCCGCCGGTCATGGCGTTGATACCCATCGGATAAACTTGCCCGTCGATCAGTTCATGCTTTTCGAGTTGCTGTTCTTCCCAAGCAAAATACTCTGCGGGGGTAAGCGGTGATGCGTGCTCTTTTGCCACAATCATGGTTCGTGACCTCCTACGGTTTGTAGTTGTTTGGGGCAGGGTTGGCTCTGGGTAGGTTGGTTTAATTTTAACAATCTACACAAACAGCTTTTGGAGCAAGCCTTTTTTGAATTGCTCAGTTTGCTCGATTTGGCGGGAAAGGGCTTCGATTTTGCGATCGATTGCAGTTAGGAAGCTTGCTATTTTTTCTTGCTCTTTAATTAAGGGAATGTGTAAAGTAATAGATAAAATAGTTTTATTCGATGTATGTCTTACGGTTGAACCAGTTGCCTTTTCACGAATCTCCTTTTTGCAAGCATATGAATTTAAAACATCCCTCAAGAATTGTTTTGTTACTAAGCCATCTTTTTTAATTAAAATCTTTCCAATTCGTTGATTATGAAGAACTATCTTATCTGATTCCAGAAATATAGTATTCCCCAGTATATTCATTTCCTTGGTTAAATCAGTCATTACAATAAGCAAATCTCCGTTAGACAAAATATATTTCTCTTCCACTTCTCCTTGATAGTATTTAGTATTGGAGCCAAAATACAAACCTCCGTCAACATGGAAATTCCCAGGAGTTAATAGTATCTTATCTGTTGTATCAACAGAAAAAAAATCACTTGAAAAGGCATAACCATTTTTGATTTCCATTAACTCATCAAGCGTTCTCAACTTCCAAGCAGGAAAGGGGGAGCCGTCGGGTTGGGTGAAGCGGAGTTGTTGAGAGAAGAGTTTTTGCATGACGCCGCGTTTGTAGGTTTGCAGCAGTTCCCGTTTGCGGCGGAGTTGGGTTAGGCGCGTATCTACTGCCCCCAAAAAACTCGCGATCTTCTCTTGTTCTGCGATCGAGGGACAAAAGATCTTTATCTTTAAAATGTCATCAATGTTGATCCTCGTAACCGTTGAACCGATCACATGTTGATATATTTCGCGTTTGCCTTCTCTTGTATTTAGGTAAAAAGATAAAAAATATGGATTAACTAGATCTTTTTTTGGTCTTAAAAGAACCATTCTTTGCCCCATACATATATTTAAAGATGGAGGTACAAGACAAGATTCCCCTGCTGGAGCTTCTCTTGTAAATAAGACATCACCATGTTCAGGAACGGCTCTTTGTGTCCATTCAATAAATCCTTCTTTTGTTGTGCATTTAATATCATCTAATATCAGATTTCCATCGCGAACATTACTCGTTCTGACGACGAAATATTCAGAAGATTCCACGTATGGGGCAGTTTTGTGTTCACAATCAATTACTTTGCAAATTTGATCGATTGAGTAGTATAGGGATTTTTCCTTTCTCATAACGGCGCATCAATCCCCAACTCCTCACAAAACCCCCGAATCAGTCGATCGGTTTCTACCATTTCCTGATCAACCTTTCGGATCTCCTTTGCCACCGCCGCTAGATCAATCTCCTCCTCCTCCTCAAACGTATCCACATAGCGGGGAATATTTAAGTTAAAGTCGTTCTCCTCAATTTCCGTTAGCGGAGCGCAATAGCTGTATTTCTCCTCCTGCGATCGCTGGCGATAGGTAGAGACAATTTTGTCTACATCCTCATCTCGCAAATAGTTCTGATTTTTCGCCTTCTCAAAATACGCACTCGCATCCACAAACAAAATATCGTTCGGATGTTCCCGACACTTCTTAAACACCAGAATGCAAGTGGGGATACTCGTGCCGTAGAAAATATTGGCAGGCAAGCCAATCACCGCATCCAACCAATTGCGCTCCTTAATCACATATTGGCGAATCCGCCCCTCCGATCCACCCCGAAACAAAACCCCATGAGGCAACACCACTGCCATCATGCCGTTGTCATCCAGGTGATAAAGCATGTGCTGCACAAAGGCAAAATCGGCTTTAGAACTGGGAGCTAATGACCCATACTGACTAAAGCGATCATCCGACTCAAATAGTTTGTTGGCACTCCAATTTGCTGAAAATGGGGGATTGGCGACCACCGCCTCAAACCGCATTCCCTCATGCTGCGGATGCTCCAGCGTATCCTCTTGCCTGAGGTCAAAATTGCGATAATGCACCCCATGCAAAATCATGTTCATCCGCGCCAGGTTATAGGTCGTGCGGTTCATTTCCTGTCCATAGAAATCGCCGACCGACTCCACCTCTCGCGCCACCCGCAACAGCAACGATCCCGATCCACAGGTGGGGTCATACACCGATTTCAGCCGACTTTTCCCCGTCGTCACAATCTTTGCCAACACCTTAGACACCTGCTGCGGCGTGTAGAACTCCCCTGCCTTTTTCCCCGCGCCGCTGGCAAACTGCCCAATCAAATACTCATAGGCATCCCCTAGCACATCGCTATCGGTCTCTTCCAACCGAAAATCAATCTTATCCAGGTGCACTAGAATCTTGGCAATTAAAGCATTCTTTGCCTTTGGAGTTCGACCTAACTTCGTCGAAGTCAGATCCAGATCCTCAAACAAGTGATCAAAATCCTCTTCACTGTCCTTGCCCATTGTCGAGCGTTCAATGCTATTGAGCACCTGCGTTAGGTCATCCAAAATAAAGTTAGATGACTCAAAATCCTCTTCTGACAGATTTTCTTCATGGGCTTTCTTAGCCCCTAACGCACGTTCCGCCAAAGAACTGAACAACTCCGACGGCTTGAGAAAATACCCCAGCGTCGCGATCGACTCTTCTTTAATCGCCTCTAAATACGCTTGCCCTTCCTCGGTCGCTTCATCAATCTCCAGAAAATCAATGCCATCCTCTTCCAACACTTCATTGGCATAGAGGTGTTGCCGTTCGGACAGGTACTTATAGAAGATGAACCCCAGGCAATAATCCCGAAATTCATCGGCATTCATCTTGCCCCGCAGCGAGTCAGCAATATTCCAAAGCTGAGTTTCTAGCTTTTTCTTGTGTGCGTTGTTTCCGTTCAGTCCGTTCGTCATTTATTTCTCGTACTGGGCAACTCTAAATAGCTGAGGCTTTGTCAGCCTTAGTACGGCTCAGGCGTGTTGTCCAAGCACAGTTTAAATGCCCCAAGCTCTAAGCTCTATTTGCTGAAATGAGGGCAGTTGGATTTACAGGCATCAAACCACACCACTTCTAGTCCTAAGGTTTTTTGACAAGATTAGATTTGAATGTAGTTTAGGGGATTCAGTAGGTCTAACAATTTAATGTACAGAGCTACTCTGCATATCCTCCAATCAAAGTAATGCGCTTCCACGATAACTCACGCATCTAAAACCTGCGTAATACGCATGTACAGAATACGCATGTACACGCTATCCTTGTCTCATTGAGTCTTGCGTGAGACAATCCCCCATGCCCGAAATCAGCGACGACGAATACACCCGCCTCAAAACCTTTGAGACTGAATCCAAACAATTAAAAAGCCAAGTCACCCAACTCCAAGATCAGGTGACCCAACTCACCCCCCTGCAACAACAACTCACCACCCTCACCTCCGAACGCGACACCTACAAAACCCAAGCCGAAACCCTCGGCACTCAAAATCAAAGCCTGCGCCTGGGCGCTGCCTTCGACACTGCCCTCAACGCCGCCGGAGTCCTGCCCCAATACCGCGATCGCTTCGCCGACCAAATCACCCAACTCAAACTCGACGGGGACACCGTCCTCACCCAAGACGGCAAACCCCTCACCGAATTTGCCGCAGGCTTAAAAACCCAATACCCCGCCCTCTTCGCTGCCGAAAACAACCCCACCGGATCAGGCACCCAACCAACGACACCGACTGCTCCCGCATCCACCAGCGTCGTCAGTGGCACCGATGCCAAAATCGTCTCCGGGCTGAACCCGCAAGACGTAATCGACGGCAAAGTTGCGGTCACGCTGTGAGGTAAAACGCATGGCACTCGACGACCGAACCTTTACCCGCATGGCAGCCACGATCGTCCAATCAGCGCGGCAAAACTGCGTCACCCCCCGCTGCATCAACCGCGACTTCGCCGCCTCGCTTTCCCAAAAAGGCAAAAGCGTAGACGTGCAAATCGCCGGACAAGTCCCCACTCGCGATGTTGTACCGGGACCCGTCTCCCCCGGTGCGCCCGAACCCGCTGCGAGTTTCGTCAACGTTCCCTTAAGCTTCTGGAAAGAAGCCCCCTTCAAAATCTCCGATTTGGATCTGGGTGGGTTAGACACCCCCGGCTCCTACATCAACACCCAACTTACCGAAGCAGGACGCTCGATCGCCAACGACGTAGACGGCTCCGTCCTCGACCTCTACAAGAAAACCCCGTTCTACGCAGGCACCGCAGGCACAACCCCGTTCGCAACGAGCACCGTTGACCTGCAAACCGCAGAAGGCTACCTGATCCAAAACCTGGCAGAACCGGGAAATCGCAAACTCATCCTCGACCCCTTCGCCCATGTCAACGCCCTCGGCTTACCCGGCTTCCAAAATGCTCAAGCATTCGGCTCTACTGATGTCATTCGCGAAGGGCGGATCAGCCGTGCCCTCGGCTACGACTGGGCGTTTAACCAGAACATGAAACAGCACACCCGTGGCGTATTGGGCGGCGTGCCACTGACCAACGGCGTGCAGCCGATCGCGACCACCCTACTCGCCACCGACGGCTGGACAGCCTCGATCGCTGGCATCCTCAAAGCGGGTGACATCATCAAAATTGCTGGCGACTCTAACCCTTATGTGGTGACTGCCGATTGCACCAGCACTGCAGGTGGCGTCGTCAACATCCCGATCAGCAACGGACTTGCCGGAAAAACAGACGGCTTACTCGTCGCCTGCGCTGACAACGCCGCCATCACCATCATCAATTCTCACCGGGTGAGCTTAGCACTGCACCCCAACTTCGCCGCCTACGCTGCGCGGGTCAACGAAGACGTGT
>JAHHIA010000002.1 GCA_019359045.1 Scytolyngbya sp. HA4215-MV1 | reverse complement strand
GTGTTTTAGCGTTAGCATGGAAGCACAATTTTATTGTTAGGGGTGCGTCTACAAAGGCGCACCTTTTTTGTTTCCTCTTCCATTCTCGCTAATCCTATTTCAAGTCCCCCAACCGCCGGATGTGCCCGATCGACTCCCTTAAAATTTTCTACGATCGGAAATATTTTTAAGGGATCAATATTCTGATAAAAATGTAGATTGAAAAATGTAAGTTGTCGGTTAATCTACGATCTGAGTAATGTAGAGTGTCAAAATCCATTATTTATATACTCATCATGAAACGAGCAATTCCCTTCTTTTTAAGTGTTGCACTGGTAAGCAGTACCGTTGCTTGCCAAAAAGCCCCAGAGCAGGCAAATACGACTCCTGACTCATCGACGAATACAGCCTCCAAAACATCGACAAAAAATACAGCTTCGACAAAACAAACTGAGGTTGCGGCTGGAACGACCTTTGATACTGATCTTCAGCAAGCGATTTCAACGGGTAAAAATCACAACCAGGATCGTTTTACCTTACGAGTGAAGGGCAGCTTATTGGGCGGCAATCCTGTTCTCAAAAATGCTGAAATTCAAGGGCATCTGGAAGATGTCGTAAAAGCAGCGCGAGGCAAAAAGGCAAGTCTGCATTTAGTGTTTGATGACATCAAGCTCAGCAATGGAGACCTGTACCCCATCGATGTAACACTCATTAATACCCAAGTTGAGAGTAAAACGAAAGGCAAATTTTTGAAAAACGCAGGGATTGTATTAGCTGGAGCAGCAGCGGGTCACTTTTTAGGAAATAAGGCAAAGTTCAAGCATGGTGGCTTAGCAGGGGGGGCTGCGGCAGCAGCATTTGTCTTATCGAGTCCTGGTGGAGAAGTTGAGCTTCAGAAAGGAACTGATGTTAAGCTCAAACTCAAGTCCGTACTCAACCTATCTTCGTAGATTGAGCAAGAACTCTGGGGTTTAGACGGTTCAGGTTCTACAGATGTCGAAGTAATGAATGACTTGAATCACGATTCTATGATTTCCTCAGAAAATGGGAGCTATCAGCAGAACTGGGAACACTAAACCCAGTAGATGCACTCTGATGAAAGGAGTCCCTGGCAGTTCACTACAGCCAGGGGCATTTTTTAAAGTGATTCTGCATGGGTTTGAAGGCAGTTGACGATCGCCATTTTGCTCAGCACCCTGAGCCGCTCATCAGTTCGCTATTTCATCCCATGATCTGTGTTCAGAAAGAAGATTCAGTCGTGGCAGTAATCATGCGCTGTAATACACGCTCCATCACCTGTAGTTCTTCCTCATCCAGATGTATGCCAAAGTAATCGATGATTCCCTCGGCATACACTGTCCACATCGTTTGTTGCATGGCGAAACCTGCCTCCGTGAGCACAGCAAAGGTGCCCCGACGATCGCTGGGACATCGTTCTCGCCTGAGCAGTCCTGCTTTTTCGAGGCGATCGACTAAGTGGGTCAGGTTGCTGCGGCTGAGCAGCACTTGCTCCGCTAACTCGCTCAACCGCACTCGTTGATCCGGGGCTTGTTTGAGTGTCAACAGCACATCGTACCAATCCATACCGGGCAGTGCCGCCTCAGAGAAGCGTTCTTCAATGCATCTCAACGCCTTAACGTGAGCAGTCATGAAGAGCCTCCAGACTTTATTCCGCTGATTGTCCAAGTTCGGTTTAGTCGCCATATCGGCATTATCGTGAAAAATAGTTGAAATTTCAACTATCGAGTGTTACGGTTATTTTAGTTGAAATTTTAACTATCAAAATTACAACTAAATTCGAATACGACCGTCAAGGATCCATTTCATGTCTCATCCCCCTTGCAACGCACTACAGAATTTCGATCGCGACTCACCCGAGCTGCTGGGTCTCGTTTCTATCGTTCTCGCTACGCTTGCCTGGGCGATCGCCGTGAATGTTGCGAACAGCCTGTTTTGGCTGGTGTGCAACCGCTTAAATTGGCTGGAGCTTGCGGTTACGACACTGCAGTTACAGAAACCGTCTTCCTCCCCTTCTTAGGGGTTTGTTTCTAGGAATTTTAATTTGGGTTAAATTTGGCAACCTTCGACCCGTCAAAGGTTGCCTGACAAGAGGAGTGCCCTTCTCAACAGCATGATCCCTCAGGCAAGCACCGATCTCAGTTTTGAAATTGCCAGTATTTTTCCAAATTTTGAACAAAAGGATTCCAGCTATGTCGATTCCCGAATTAGAACTGATCAGCCATCATCTGTGTCCCTATGTACAGCGGGCGGTGATTACGCTACTCGAAAAAGAAATTCCTCATCAGCGTACCTACATTGATCTAGCGAATAAGCCGGAATGGTTCCAGCAAATTTCTCCGTTGGGTCAAGTGCCGCTGCTCAAAGTGGAAGGGGAGGTGTTGTTTGAATCAGCGGTCATTTGTGAGTACCTGGATGAAATTACATTGGGTTCGCTCCATCCGGCTGATCCTCTGATCAAAGCCAAACATCGCGCCTGGATTGAATTTGGTTCTAGCATTCTCAATACGATCGCAGGCTTCTACAATGCTCCAACCGAAGCGGTGTTTGAGCAAAAGCGATACGAGCTAATCAACAAATTTACGTGGCTCGATCGGCACTGGCAGGGCAGCCCCTACTTTGCCGGGGAAACCTTCTCGCTGGTGGATGCGGTGTATGGACCAATCTTTCGCTATTTTGATGGATTTGAGGCGATCGCGGATTTTAATTTCTTTGCAGATACTGCCAGGATTCGAGCCTGGCGACAAACCTTAAGCGTGCGTCCATCGATTCAAAATGCTGTGACTCAAGATTATCCCCAACTTCTCCTCAATTTTTTCAAGCGACGCGATTCATACTTAATGAGATTGCAGCATTGACAGATTGCCCTCAACAGAATCGCTCTTCGGAGTAGCGTACAATGATTCTTCATCTGGCTTTGCTCCTCCCCTAAACCCATGCGTTGCGAATATCTTGAGTGCATCCTGACCGCCCGTGTCTATGACGTTGCCCAGGAAACCCCTCTAGAAGTGGCTCCCAACCTATCGGCACGGTTGAACAACAAACTGCTCTTAAAGCGAGAAGATATGCAATCTGTCTTCTCCTTTAAGTTGCGAGGGGCATACAACAAAATGGCAAAACTGTCGCCAACCGCATTGGCACAAGGGGTAATTGCCGCATCGGCGGGTAACCATGCTCAAGGGGTTGCTCTCAGCGCCCGTCAGTTGGGCACCCGCGCTATCATTGTCATGCCTGTCACCACTCCCCAAGTCAAGGTGGATGCGGTCAAAGCCAGGGGCGGCGAGGTGGTGCTATACGGCGATACCTACGACGATGCCTATGCCCACGCTCGGCAACTGGAAGCCGAGAAAGGACTGACCTTCATCCATCCCTTTGATGACCCAGATGTGATTGCTGGACAGGGCACGATCGGTATGGAAATTTTGCGCCAACACCAACAACCCATTCATGCCATTTTTGT
Source organism: Scytolyngbya sp. HA4215-MV1 (assembly GCA_019359045.1). Lineage (GTDB taxonomy): Bacteria > Cyanobacteriota > Cyanobacteriia > Leptolyngbyales > Leptolyngbyaceae > Scytolyngbya. The sequence continues at coordinate 691,776 of JAHHIA010000002.1, read as the reverse complement.
CGCGATCGGCGGTGGTGGCCTCATTTCGGGCATTAGTGCCTATGTCAAACGGTTGCGTCCCGATATCAAAATTATTGGCGTAGAACCTGTCGATTCCGATGCCATGAACCAGTCGTTGAACGCGGGGAAGCGGGTTCGGTTATCGCAGGTCGGTCTGTTTGCTGATGGCGTAGCAGTGCGGGAAGTGGGGGAAGAAACCTTTCGTCTATGTCAGCAATATGTCGATGAAATCATTTTGGTGGATACTGACGATACCTGTGCTGCGATCAAAGATGTGTTTGAAGACACCCGATCGATTCTGGAACCTGCCGGAGCGCTAGCGATCGCCGCAGCCAAAGCCTATGTCGAGCGCGAACAGATTCAGGGAGAAACTCTGGTGGCGGTTGCCTGTGGTGCCAACATGAATTTCGATCGGCTACGGTTTGTCGCTGAACGCGCTGAACTGGGAGAACGCCGTGAAGCGATTTTTGCCGTCACCATTCCCGAAGAACGTGGCACCCTCCGCAAATTTTGCGAATGCATGGGTAGACGCAACCTCACCGAATTTAACTACCGCATTGCCGACGAAAAAGCAGCCCATATCTTTGTGGGGGTACAGATTGAGAATCGGGCAGATGCCCACAAAATGGCTTCTGCGTTTGAAGCCTGTGGATTCCAAACCATTGACTTAACCGATGATGAATTGACAAAATTGCATCTACGGCACATGGTCGGGGGCAAGTCTGCTTTGGCACAGAATGAATTGCTCTACCGTTTTGAGTTCCCGGAACGTCCTGGTGCGCTAATGAAATTTGTTGCCTCAATGAGTCCCGATTGGAACATTAGCCTTTTCCATTACCGCAACAACGGTGCCGACTATGGACGTATTGTGGTAGGGATGCAGGTACCGCCTCATGAAATGGAAGAATGGCAGGCATTTTTAGATACATTGGGCTATCGCTACTGGGACGAGAGCCAAAACCTCGCTTACAAACTGTTTTTGGGATAGGTTCTGTCTAAGACTACGGTCTCGACGGGTCTAACCACCTGCGCCTGCGATCGATTAAAGAATCTGTAAACGAATCGTTTTCTCCCTACAAAATCAGAGGATAATAGAAGAAGAACTTTAGAGGGCACAGTATGCCTGTTCCGATCGGTTCTGCTTGTATATCCACGATGCAACAGCGGCAAGTGCAAATGACCCAACACCATAACCAGTGCAGTGATGCACCGGTTGAGCCTTGCCAACCCGCAACCGACTGTCAACTCTCGACTGAAACCTGTACGGTCGTCGAGAACGGTCGAGTGGTGGTCAAAAAGGTGTTACCTCGTGAAAATAGTTGTAGTCAATATAGCGATGACCATCGTCCGTGTGATAGATGACATCGACGAAACGATGATTCCAGAGAATTTCCTGGGCGGCATAGGTATGACGGGCATGAACCAGTTGCGAGACAGTTTCGTCAATGCCACCTAGGGACGCAACGATCATGGCATTGGTTTGAGCCAAAGATTCCGGGTTCATACCGTAGAGGGGGCTGGATTCATCGATCAGGTGAATTGCCAACCAGGTCAACACAAAATTAGGAGTTTGGCTTCTTAAAAGTTTCAGGTCATAAATCCGGCGCAAAAATTGCCCCTCTGGGGTAACGATATCACGCATTAAGTAGACTCGTAACTGGGCTTCCAAAATCTGATTGCGGCGTTTATTGGCAGTCCGAAAAATTAGAGCAGGCACCCCGTCATGGGGAGCGATGACCGCAACTCGGCTAAAAATGACCCGCGCCGTCGATCGCGAAAAACGGGCAAATGCTAACCCCGTTAACACCGCAATGCCGGTCAGGCTGACCATCGCCTCAATCGTCACAATGATATGAGCGTAGAGTGTTTTCGGGTACATGGCGCCATACCCGATCGAGGCAAGCGTTTGCACACTAAAGAAAAAATTATCGAGGAAGGAATGAGGTTGGGCATTGGCAATACAGTCTCCCCCTAGCAAATAGAGCAGGGCAAACAGGGCATTAATCGACAGATAAAGGCAAGTGATGAGGCTGAGAAAGCCCAACCAGGGAATCGTTAACATCAGATGGTAGGGATCGCGCCAGTAGTGATACCAGACTCCCAGTCCATCGATTTCAAACCGTCCATTCTGAATTCTGATATGAATCCGTGGGAGGGGACGCTGCTTATTTTTACGCTTCCAGAAATTTTTCAATTGCAGTTTCATTGAGGATGGTAAGAGAAAATAGACGAGATATCTTCAATTTCCTGATTCTGACGGATTTTATGGTTTATGGTTGAGACCGTAGCCGTGAAACAGACTGATTAGAGACGCTCAAGCATGATAATGATCCATCTTCACCCTAAAACGCACTCTACCAGATGCCTCATCCTCCATCTGGAGCAGGATGAATTCCTCTAAAATTGCCTCATGCTTGCACTTGAATCGCTGCATCCCTTGATAGATTTTATCCCGCCCGATCGCAAGATCGCGTCAACCTCACCTGACTATTGGTATGAAGGAACTTGCCCCAAAACAGGCGATCGCCTGCGCCTACCCCGCACGCCCTTGGCAAAAGCGATCGCTCACAGTTTGATGCAGCAACTTGAAATGCAAAAGACGATGGCATATGAAGGAAAAATGTATGGGATTTTGCTGGTTGAAACCTGCGATCGCACCCAGTTTGTCTTAAAAGCTTTTTCTGGCTTGTGGCAGGGCAAGAGTACGGTTGCCGGATGGGTGCCCGCTATTCCAGGGCGAGACCAACTGGTACTCGCAGAAACCTTGACCTTAAAAGAGTTAGAAGTCATTAAGCAAGAACTGATTTCTCTCCAGCAATTGCCTGAACGACAACACTATCAAACTCAACTGCAAGTCTTTGAGCACCAATTACAGCAATTAACTCATCAACATCAGCAACGCAAACAAGAGCGTCAATACCAACGTCAAAAAATTCAATCTAGTGACTTCAAAGCATCACAAATCGAGATTCTACAGCAATTAGATGAGCAAAGCCGTCGGGATGGCAGCGATCGACGGCAGCTCAAACGACTACGAGACCTAACTTTACATCCTCTTAAACAAGCGATCGACCAGGCAGATGCTCGCATTCAAACCCTAAAGCAGCAGCGCAAAGCCCTATCCCGCCAGCTACAGGCACAAATGCACACGCACTACTATCTCACCAACTTTGCTGGAGAATCTTTGTCCCTCCAGCAGTTGCAATTAAGGGGGGCGTTGCCCACCGGAACAGGGGATTGCTGCGCGCCCAAGCTCCTGCACTACGCAGCGACCCATGGACTCAAACCCCTAGCAATGGCAGAGTTTTGGTGGGGTGTTAACTCCCCGAAGGGGGATAAAGTACCGGGAGAATTTTACGAAGCCTGTGTCGATCGTTGCCAACCCATCCTGGGATTTCTCCTGTCTGGACTTTCTACTGAGGCAAGTTTTTCTGAGACCGTCTCTCCCCAACCGGCATTTAACCTGCTGAATAGCAATCCTCAAGAAATCGCCCTACTCCCGCTCCCGAATCCGCTTCAGCAGCCAAAATCCTCTCGCGAGGCGGCACAGAGCACTATCCAAAATCCAAGATCTTCCCAAGCCCTCATTTTTAATCCACCAGAACCGCTCACCATTCTCTACGAAGATGAGGCGTTGATTGTCGTCAACAAACCGACTGGATTGTTGTCCGTCCCCGGTCGCTATCACGATCGTCAGGACAGCGTCTTGAGTCGATTGCAATACCAATTGCCTGATGGCAGGGCACTGATTCCCGTCCATCGCCTCGATCAAGACACTTCAGGCATTTTACTCCTGGCACGCGATTGCCCAACTGCCACCCATCTGCGCCAACAATTTCAGCAACAGCAAGTGCAGAAGGTCTATGAAGCTGTTTTAGCGGGCACGGTCACCGACGACAAGGGCATGATCGACTTGCCACTGTGGTCAGATCCGAACGATCGCCCCTATCAAAAAGTCGATCAACAACGGGGCAAACGCAGCCTGACTCGCTTTCAGGTCATTGCCAGAACTGCCAACATGACCCGCATCACTTTTTTCCCTGTCACCGGACGCACCCACCAACTCCGAGTTCATGCCGCCGATCCGCAGGGATTAGGCATCCCCATTTTGGGCGATCGGCTTTATCAATGTCCCATTCTTGCCGATCGGCTGCATTTGCACGCTCAAGCGCTCCACTTTCGCAATCCTCACACAGGAACCTGGGTTCATTTGCAGTCCAGCCCACCGTTTTGAAGAAAATGTATCTCAATTTCATGGGCAGCTAAAGGTTTAGAAAATAAATAGCCCTGACCCAGCTCGCAACCTAATTGTTGTAGCCACTGATGTTGTTGTTGCGTTTCAATCCCTTCTGCTACCGTTGCCAAACCCAATTGATTACTTAAGGCAATAATCGTACTGACGACTTGATAATTACGATTATCGGGTTGCATTTGCCCCACAAAAGAGCGATCGATCTTGAGAAAATCCGCAGGCAAGCGATGCAGGTAATTGAGAGACGAATAGCCTGTGCCAAAATCATCAATACTGATTTGAATCTTTCTGGCTTTGAGTTGGTTCAGCAACTCAATCGTTTTATTGATATCTTCTACCAACATACTTTCAGTAATTTCTAGTGTCAGCGAATCTCCGGTTAACCCCGCTTGCTTTAAAACACGATCGATCTCTTCCACCAAGCTAGTTTTGCGCAGATCTTGAGCCGAAAGGTTGACACTCATTTTCAAAGGCACCTCCCTGGGAAATTGATTTTTCCAGGTCGCCAATTGTTGACAGGCAGATTGAAACACCCATTGATCCAACGGGACAATTAACCCCGTTTCTTCCGCGATCGGCACAAACTCGACAGGCGAAACAAACCCTCTTGTGGGATGTTGCCAGCGTACCAGCGCTTCGAATCCAATCAAACGATCGTTCAAAATATCAATAATCGGTTGGTAGTAAACGATAAACTCTTGTCGCTCCAACGCCTGTCGTAGATCACTTTCCAATGTCAGCCGATGCAACGCTTGAGTATGCATCGCCGCATCAAACACTTGATAGGTATTTTCTCCTTTGCGTTTGGCGCGGTACATCGCGATATCGGCATCGCGAATCAAATCAGCTGGTTCCTGATAACTCTCGTTACCCAATACAATTCCAATACTGACCCCAATGAATAGTTGGTAACCATTGAGCAACAGGGGATTTTGGAAGTCTGCCAGAATGTTTTCCGCAATCTGAATCGCCTCAGCGGCATCCGTAATGTTTTCTAGCAGAATGACAAACTCATCCCCCCCAAACCGAGAAACTAAATCAGTGATTTGTAAATGTTTTTTCAGTTTTTGAGCAATGATTGTAAGTACCCGATCGCCAAAAATATGCCCCAAACTGTCATTAATCACTTTAAAGCGAGCCAGATCTAAAAATAGAACTGCATATTGCTTTTTGTCGGAATCATTCACTCGGTCAATCTTTTGAGCAATTTGCTCCAATAACAAAGTGCGGTTGGGCAAATCGGTCAAAGGATCGTGCAGAGCATTGTGCTGGATTAGCTGAGTTTGCGCCTGCAATTGAGCGGTTCTTTCCGCCACTTTCGCTTCCAATTCAGAATTGTGTTGTGTCAGCCAAAGCACTTTCTCTGCTTCTAACGCAGCTTGCTGCTTAGCAGCAGCTTGCAGTTCATCATATTGCTGCTTAATTCGCAGCATGGAGTGGACTCTAGCCCGTAGCTCAATGCGATTGACAGGCTTACTGACAAAGTCATTGGCTCCAGCCTCCAAACAACGGGCTAAATCTGCTTTTGTACTGAGAGCAGTCACCATAATAATGGGAACCGCCTGCCATTCGGGCATGGCCTTAATGCGCCGACAAACTTCAATGCCATCTAATCCAGGCATCATTACATCGAGTAAAATCAGATCGGGTTGAATGGTATCGAGTGCATCGATCGCTTTCTGTCCATCAAACGCATAGTGCAGTTGATAATCTTGATGATTGATCGGATTGCCGATCGGATGACTGACTGAATCCGTCAAGTGATCGCTGAGTAAGGTTTCAATCACATCAAAGTTATCAGGTTCATCATCCACGATCAAAATTGCAGGCATCTTCATGAGTTGGTGTCCTTATCCCCTCAAAAATTGTTGAATCGTGGCAGCCAGTTGCTTGAGCTTAATGGGTTTGACGAGATAGTCATTTGCTCCGGCTGTTAGACAACGCTCTTGATCACCCGTCATCGCAAGTGCAGTGAGTGCAATAATCGGCAGATCTGAAAAATGGGGCAAGCTCCGAATTTGCTGCATAGCTTCCAACCCATCCATACCGGGCATCTGAATGTCCATCAAGATTAAATTGGGCTGATGGGACTGGGTCAAGGCGATCGCCTCTGCGCCATTATTTGCCACGATCATACGATAGCCTTTCGCTTCGAGATAACTAGAGATGGTCGCAATATTAGCTGCATTATCTTCTGCCAGCAAAATTAGCGGCGCAGCAGTGCTGGTTTCGGAGCGACTCGGAGTAAAGGGAGTTGATGGCACAGAGTCCGAGGCAATCTGCATCGTTTTTTGGAAACAAGGGAGCGTAATCGTAAATCGACTCCCAACCCCGACTTCACTACTCACGTCTACATGACCACCGTGCAATTCAACAATGCGCTTGACTAAAGAGAGCCCTAGCCCCGTACCCGAATATTGACGGTTGAGGGCGCTATCGACCTGGATAAAAGGCTGAAAGAGTTTTTGAAGATGTTCTGGCGCAATCCCAATGCCAGTATCTATCACTGCAAAGCAAATCGAGGAAGCAGCGTTTGCATCAGACTCCAGTTCGGTACTGACCTCTAGCAGGATGCTCCCTCCTTCGGGCGTAAACTTCACCGCGTTATTCAACAGGTTAATCAAAACTTGGCGAATTCGGCGTTCGTCAATCAACAAATTGGGGAGAGCATCTGGCACTTTAACCTGAAGCTGAAGATTTTTTTTCAACGCTTGCTGTCTGACAAATAGAATGCTGGACTGGCAAAGTTGGCGAATGCCTGTCAGGGTGTAGTGTAGTTCAACCTGTCCCGCTTCAATTTTTGCCAAGTCGAGAATGTCGTTAATTAGTTCTAGTAAATGGGTACCGCTACGTTCAACAGTTTGGAGCGCCTTCTTTTGTTCTTCATTGATCGGACCAAATACTTCTTCTTGTAAGCCTTCAGTCATACCCAAAATTGCATTCAATGGGGTACGGAGTTCGTGACTCATATTAGCCAAAAACTCGTCTTTTAGCCGAGTGGCACGGGCGAGTTCTTCGTTGGAAATGGCAAGCTGTCGATTGCTTTCTGTAAGTTGTTTTTGGGCTTGTTGACGTTCGGTTAACTCTTGCTGAAGTTGCTCAAATAAGCGAGCTTGCTGAATCGCGATCGCCAACTGATTAGCGATTTGTTGAGCCAGATTAATCTCGATCTCTTGCCATTGACGGGGAGCAGAACATTGGTGGATACAGAGTAACCCCCACAAAACACCACCCGTGAGTAACGGCATAACCAAACTGGCTTGCACCTGAAATTTTGCCAACAAACTCGTATGACATTCTAAGAGTTCCCCTTGATGAATATCGCTTAAGGCATAAATCTTGCCTTGCATATACAGTGGGGCATGTCTTTCACCAAAACAATGATCCTGAATCTTGATAGCAACAACCGAAGGAAACCCTTCTACAACTGACTCAGCGACAAATTCACCATCATCGCAGCTGGATTCAGGATCAAACTTGAAAATACCCACTCGATCCGATTGGATGAATTGGCGAATTTCTTGACAAGCCGTATCGAAAATCGTTTGGAGCTCAAGGGATTGCCGAATTCGTAAGGTAATTTCTCGTGAGAGTGCTTCCCGCTCAGCCTGTTGGCGAAGTACTTGCTCTGCCCGTTTGCGATCGCTAATATCCGTCACTGTCGCTACGTACCCTGCCAAGGTTCCATCAATCTCTCGCTCTTGAACCGCTTGACCAAAGACCCAAATCACCTGCCCTTGGGCTTTTTGAAAGCGATATTCTAAATTAAATGCGTCACCAATTTGGATCGCCCGCTGCCACTCGTCACGATATTTTTTACGATCTTCTGGATGCAAAGCGCGTATCCATCCCAGTCCGGACGCCTCCACTGGAGACAGCCCGGTCATTTCGCACCAGCACTCGTTGACATATACACAGTTGCCCTGAGCGTCGGCACGAAAGATCCCCACAGGAGCCATACTGGTCAGTGTGGCATATCGTTTTTCGCTCGATCTCAGAGCGAGTTCAGCACGTTTGCGTTCGCTCATATTGCGACAAACGCAAATCAGCAACCCATCTTCCGTCAAAGTCAGCGATAGCCCTTCATCAAAAGTAGAGCCATTTTTGCGAATCGCGATCGCCTCCCCCTGCCAGGAGCGATCGCGTTCCAGTACTGGAAAGATGTCGCGCTCAAGCCGTTCTACCTCTTCCGGAGGATACAAGAGCATCCAGGATTTACCCAACAGTTCTTCAGGACGTTTGTAGCCAAACAGATCGAGATGGGCTTGATTGACATAGAGGTAAGTACCTCCTTGCAAAATTGCAATGCCATCGATCGCTGCTTCCATAGCAGCCAGTTGTCGATTGATTGCAGCTTCAGTTTGTTTACGATGGGTAATGTCTCGAAAGATCCCCCGTGTGGCGATCGGCTGTCCATCTTGAAAGTGACAGTTGACATTCCCTTCCACAACGATTTCTTTGCCCTGTTTGTTCAGAAACCGGGTTTCGACTGCCAGAGAGGGGCCCCCCGCAAACAGTCTTTGCATCGCAATCTGGCAGTGTTCCAAATCATCGGGATGGATAATCTGAAAAATGGATAGCTGCTCCAGATCGGCATCGGTATAGCCTAAGGTGGCTTTCCATGCCAAATTGACAAATAAGATCCGACCATCAGGCGCAATACTTTGAATCAAATCGGTGGCATTGTCAAAGAGATCGCGCAGTTGAGCTTCACGCGCCTGGAGTGCGATCGTCCGCTGTTCTACCCCAACTTCTAAATCCTGATTTAAGCGATGAAGCGCATCGTTGGCGGCTTTGCGTTGTAATTCGGCGGCTGCCCGAGCTGCAAAGACTTGAAGGATGGCAATCGCTTCGTTGCGTTGTGACTCTCGCAAAGGCTGCACATCTAAAATGCAAAGGTTTCCGATCGCTCTACCAAAATCATCTTTTAAGGCAATGCCCAGGTAACTCTCTGCCTGCAACATGAGTAAGTCTGAATCAGCAGGAAAAAGGTCTCGCACCTGGCTTTCGCAATGAAATTCCCCATCTCGCAGGGTCGTTTGGCAAGGAGTGCGAGCCGGATAGTAAGAAATGGCGGGCTGCAAGGCTCCATTTGCCCAAAATCCTAGGGTATGGAGTTGATCGCCGACCAATTCACTAATGAGCGCATAGCGAACGTTCAACGCTTCAGCAGCATGACGCACCAGCGCTGGAAAAAAATCTTCTCCCGTCACAGTTGCGGTTCCTTCAATCAATTTTTGCAGCGTCAATTCGGCTCGTTTGCGATCGCTAATATCTGTAATCGTGCCGATATATCCCACAATCTGCCCGTCTGCATCTCGTTCTGCGATGGATTGCCCAAAGACCCAGGTAATGCTGCCATCCGAACGTTGAAAGCGATACTCTAACTTAAATGGTCGATTTTCCTGAGTAGATTGCTCCCACTCGGCAGCAATGGCAGCAAGATCTTCAGGATGGAGCGATTGAGACCAGCCCTCGCCTAATGCTTCAGCCAACGTCAGCCCAGCAATTTGACACCAGCGTTCGTTCACATAGACACAATGCCCCAAATGATTCGACCGGAAGATGCCAACTGGGGCAGCGGCGGCAAGGGTGGCATAACGTTGTTTGCTGGCTTTTAACTCGATGGTGCGTTCTTCAACCCGTTGCTCTAGTTCTTCACGAGCAGTTCGCAAGTCTCGCTCGACTTGTTTAATGTGGTTAATATTGCGGAGCATGCCAATTCGGACTCGCTTTTCTCCTTCTTGCAGGCAGGATTCGGAGAGCAAGGCTGGGAAGGATGAGCCATTAGGTTGGACGATCTCAACTTCAATATCTGAAGAACAGGTATTTTTTGAGCAAGCATCTTCTAAGGTGCCAAATCGGCTCAAGTCCGGTTGTTGTAATACCTGAATGGGTTGCCCGATCGCCGCCTCGATCGGACAGTTGCAAATTTCACTCAAAGATTGATTGATAAACAGTAAGCGGTTTTCTTCATCGAGAATGTAGAGCCCATCTCGAATATTTTGCATCGCGTAAGTGAGCAACCGGATCTGTGTCTCAGCGTGCTTTCGGGCAATCGCTCGATCGACAGTGACTGGTAAAACAGTTAGATAGTGGCGATCGGGGTCTTTAATCAAGTAGTCGTGGGCTCCCCGTTGCATCAACCGCACCGCTGTTTCCTCGTCACCACTGCCGGTCGCTACGATAAAAGGGATTTGCTTTGCCTTGACCCGATCTAGCAACTCTAAAGCATTGCCATCCCCCAGGTGAAAATCCAAAATGGCAATATCAAAAGCCTGACTCTCTAATAGGGTTTTCGCCTCTGCCAGAGAGCCTGCGATCGTATAGTTATAGGGCAAGGCAAATTGCTTTACGCAACGAGTAAACGCCAACTGGTCAATGACATCATCTTCAACTAGGATGACTTTGATCAGTGAGATGGGAGAATCAATAGAGACGCTCATAGCCAGAAAGATAGGAAAAAGAGTTGAGGCTGCATGTAGAAATCACTGAACTGAGAGCAGTAAGGCATCCAATTTTTTTGTTTTGTAAAATGAGTCATCTAAAATCAGTTCTTAAACTTTGCCCCCCAGTGCGGCTCCTACAGTCTGATCACCCTCCTTCAAAAGATTGACTTAACAACCAATATTGATAAATTGTTTGAAGGATTTTAACAAAATTGTCATAATCTAACGGCTTCACGATATAGCCAGCCGCACTGAGTTCAAAACTATGGCGCCGATCTTGATCTTCTTGCGAAGTGGTCAGCACAATGACTGGAATTAGCCGCCAACCAGGATCATTTTTGAGAATTCTGAGGAATTCCAGACCATTCATGCGGGGCATGTTCAAATCTAGCAAGATCAGGGCAGGTTTGGGATTCTGGGAATTACGTAAAAACTCTAGGGCAACTTCACCGTTCTCAGCCACATAGAGTGGATTTTCGGCATGAATGTCTTTGAATCCACGTTTGACATTGAGCACATCAATGCGATCGTCCTCAACCAGTAAGATCGGATCAGAACTTTTCATACATCCCGATCCTCAAGAGTTTGGGGTAGGGTGAAAAAAAATGTGCTGCTGTGACCCACTTGGGAAGTCACCCAAACCCTGCCACCGTAGAGTTCTACAATTTTTTTCACGATCGCCAGTCCCACGCCTGTACTTTCCGATTGATCGCGAGGCGCTAGCGTTTGGAAGATTTGAAAGACTTTCTCAAAATGGCGTTCTTCGATGCCAATTCCTGTATCGGACACAAAGAATTGCCAAAAGCCGTTGTCCGTAGTATGCCCAATGCGGATCTGCCCCTCCGGCTTGCCCATGTATTTAACCGCATTGCTAATCAGGTTTTGAAAGACTTGCTGAATCCGCGTTTTTTCAACAAATACGATAGGCAATTCAGAATCTACAAGAATTTCAAGCCCAACGGGGGGCGCGATCGCATCTTTCACCGCTGCCACAACCTGATTCAGATCGACATTTGTTTTTTCATCTCGCACTCGACCCACACGAGAATATTGCAACACCCCGTCGATCAGGTCGCCCATGCGTCGCACTCGCCCGTCGATCAGTTGCAGCATCTCTTTCCCGTTTTCGTCGAGACGATCGCCATAATCTTTTAGCAACCAGACAGCGAGAGAAGCAATGCCGCGTAGGGGAGCTTTGAGGTCGTGGGAAACAATGTAGGCGAAGTCTTTGAGTTCCTGATTGGCAGTTGCCAGTTCTGCCATCAGTTGGGCTTGCCGGATTTCCCCTCGCTTGCGTTCCATGGCATGAAGGATCGATCGCTCCAGCAACGTCGCACTCAAGGTATTGCCCTTGACCAGGTAGTCGGAAGCGCCAGTTGCCATTGCTTTCTGGTCAATGTCATGATCTCCTACCCCGGTCAGTAGGATAATCGGTTTCGTGCATCCCAACTTTAGGGCTGCTTGCAACAATTCCAGCCCGTCCTCTTTGCCAAGGCGAAAGTCCAGAAGATACACGTCATGCTGGTTTTGAGCGATCGCCGCTAGCCCCTCTGGGTAACTATCGACCCAGTCGAGTTTGAAAGTCAATTGCTCTGCCTCGCTCAAAAAATCGCGAGTCATGATGTAATCATCTTCGTCGTCATCAACTAAGAGCACTCGACAAATATCTGAAGCCATGGTGTTGCAGATTTATGACAGGTGAGGAGGGTACGTCTCAACGGACTAAATCGTAGGACTTCTATCGCGAAGCCCTATCTGGCAGTTCGACAATTTCAAACCAGTAAGTACCCAGCATTTTCATAATTTGCACCATCGATTCAAATACCACAGGTTTAGCGATAAAAGAACTGACGCCTAAATCATAAGTGCGGAGGATGTCTTCTTCGGCTTTGGAAGTGGTGAGTACGACGATCGGAATTTGCCGCAAGTCGGGATCAGCTTTGATTTCCTTCAACGCTTCTCGTCCATCTTTGCGGGGCATGTTCAAATCCAGCAAAATCAAGCTAGGGCGGGGTGCCTGGGTCGGGGTGCTGTAATTGCCCCGATGCAGTAGGTAATCCATAAGTTCTTCGCCATCGCTGACAAAATGCAGATCATTGGCTAAGCGATTTTCTTCTAATGCCTCTTGCATTAATAGACGATCGTCCTCATCATCTTCTGCAACCAAAATGGTGATCGATTTCCCTTTGCTAGACATGGTAGGTTCTTTAAGTGGAGTGGAATGGGTAAGGTAAAAGAAGAATTGTTGTACTCGGTTCTGAATTGCTCGGTGCCGTCAATGCACTGCCATGCTGTTCTGAAATTTTACGGCAGATTCGTATAGTATTCCCGCAAACCTGGCTTGAAGCCTCTGTTCTGGAGGATACTTTTTTGCATCAGCACTATCCAGTTGTTAAGCTTCAGCACCACCGTGGGTTCACAGCACTTTCAGTTGCAGCCTGAGTGTGTAGCGTTTGATGTTCTTCAATATGATTAGGGTGAGTTCAGTTTGAGTTATTTTGATGAATCAATTACATCCATCCATGATGGGTGATGAATGATGGATGTTTTTGTGTGATCGATGCTCCTGTTGCCTATTCCCACTCTTGGGCGGCTTGTTTCTCTGCTTGAAGCAAGGTTTGGTGAAGTTGTGCCCAGTTAGTGTCACAGGTTGCTTGATCTTGCAAAAGTTTACCCTGCTGGAGATAAAGCAACCGATCGCTGAACTGTTCTGCCAGGTTCAGTTGGTGGTTGACCATCAAAATAGTGGTTTGGTGCGTCTGGGAAAAGGTTCGCAAGATTTCCATCAAATTGTCTCCCCGACCGGCATCCAGTGATGAGGTGGGTTCATCTAGCAGCAAAATCGGCGGCTGAATGACTAATGCCCGAGCGATCGCAACCAGTTGTCGTTGCCCAACCGAGAGTTGCGCTTCGGTGCGTTCCAACCACTCGCTCGGAATGCGGAGTTGCTCCAGACAGTCGCGAATTCGTGGCTGAATGGTGGAACGCGGTAAATGACGCAATATCAGCGGATAGCTGAGGGCTTCTTCCACGGTCATACCCAGCAGTTTAGATTCTTGCAGCACCAGAGGGATGCTTTGTCGAAACTGTGTCACTGGGATACGACGGATGTCTTGCCCCTCCAAATAAATCGTGCCCTGAAAGGGGTCACTGAGACGATTGAGCAAGCGCAGGAGGGAGGTTTTGCCGGCACCCGAGGGACCTACGATGGCAATGCGATCGCCCCGAAAGATTTCCAATGAAAGATCCTGAAGCAAATACTGAGCACCCATCGGTAGCCGTTTTTTATCAGTCTTATCGCCAGGGACGATCTGTCTCGAAATCAGACTGACTTGATCAACATGAATTTGGGCAGTTGGAGAAGGCAAAGATTTCAGCAATGGGTTCAAAAAACTTCTGTAGTTTAGTCTATCGACTTTTCATCCGCCCCGTTGAGATCAATTTATTCCGGTCAGCGCAGTCCAAATTGTCCAACCATCGACCCATGCAAGTAACAGTGTCAACCCCAGCAAAATCAAATACATCCAGGGTTGGGCGAGGGGACGCACATCACGCGTATCAATCCCTGTTTTTGCCTCCACCTGTTGCACCAAGTGAGTAAACCCCACCACTCGCATAGGCAGCAAGTATGCCTGTCCCGACTGGCTGACCAAATAGTACACCATGCCACCTTGCCCGGTTGTGCGAGGTTTCAGAGCTTGCACTTCTGACCAAGACAACGACCAACCCTGGCGCAAAACGTGCGGCACCCAGATTGGGTAACCCACCTGAATCCCCTGCTCATTCAAAATCACCCGCTCACAGAGTGCAGCGTAGAGCGCCATCCAACCCAAACCGATGCCCATTGCCCAAAACCAGAGCGGAATGTAGGGAGCGGTGAGCCGTGCCAAAAAAGGCAAAGGCAACGTGAGCGTCAGATAGAGGCTGAGTAAGGTAATGCGAATCAGGGGAGAAATCCGAAAAATGGTGGTTTTTTCCTGGACGATCGGTGCAGTCATGGTTGAAGCAAAGAATCAGGATAGGATAGCAAGAAGAAAGTCCCCATCGATTGAGGGTTGAAAGGACGCAAGACTTGTCCAGGGAGTTTACAAAGTGTTACAAAGCTTCTAATAGGATATCAGGCGTGATTTGAGAAATGTCAAAAAAGCAGAAATTTCCCTACTTAGTAGGTTCTAAGTGGACAGCGCAGCAAGCCACGATGGGATGGCGGCATTTCCAGGTCATCAATCGCAAAAATCAGGGAACCTGGGTATTTGCCGAAGTGGTGGCTGCTTGCGATTCCGATGTTCGGTTTTGGCTCAATGCTCGGCTACTCAAAGATCGTCGGCTTTGGCAAGCCGGATGGCAATCGTTGCAAGAGCGTGAGTAGAATCCCAATAGCGCTTAATGGCAAAAAAATCTTGGTTTAAACTGAAACGATTCAACCGTTTTGCGCTGATGCGGTTGGGGATACTTTTTGCCTTGCTGGTTATGGTTGGCATGGGAGGATGGGGAGTGATGATGAAAATGCCCGGTCAAAGCTATACAGGCAAGTTACCCCCTCTAACCCCCACTGAGATAGATCTGCGAGAGGCCCTGAAACAAGATGTCAAAGTCCTGGCGGAGGAAATTGGACGACGCAACTATTTGTATTACCAAGGGTTAACAGCAGCCGCAAATTTTTTAGAAAGTCAGATGGTACAAGCAGGGTATCGGGTACAGCGGCAAAGTTACCCGATCGAGCAGCAAACTTACGACAATTTGGAAGTGGAGATTCCAGGACGCGATCGCGCCGATGAAATTGTCGTCATTGGTGGGCACTACGACTCCGTTCATCTTAGCCCCGCTGCCAATGATAATGGCTCCGGTGCCGCTGCCACGCTGGAACTGGCAAAGCGGTTTGTCGGAAAACACCCCTCCCGCACTTTGCGATTTGTCCAATTTGTCAACGAAGAACCACCCTTCTTTTGGACGGATCAGATGGGGAGTCTAGTCTATGCCAAACGTTGTAAGCAGCGCCAGGAAAATATCGTTGCCATGCTTAGTCTGGAAACCATGGGCTACTATTCCGATGAGGTGGGCAGTCAGAAATATCCCATCCCTCTGGGACTGATTTATCCCTTACAGGGCAACTTCATCAGTTTTATCGGCAATGTGGCATCAGGGAATTTGGTTAGGCAGACGATCGCCTCTTTCCGGCAGCATACCCAGTTCCCCTCGGAAGGCGCGGCTCTGCCCAATGCTTTGCCAGGGGTTGGCTGGTCTGATCATTGGGCATTCTGGCAACAGGGATATGCTGCTGTCATGGTGACAGACACCGCTCCGTTCCGTTATCCCCATTACCACACCGAAGCCGATACCCCCGATAAACTGGACTACGATCGCCTGGCGCGCGTGGTCTATGGGCTAGAACGGGTAATCGCCGATTTAGCAGATTGAGAGAAAAGGTAAAAACGAAACGAACATCTGTTCTTCTTTCCTCAAAACTCTCTATGATGAGAGTCGTATGGCAATCATTTCTTCTAAACAACCGAGCGATCCCGATCCGATCCAACCGCCAGAGGCAAGCGCCAAACGCACTCCCTCTGTCACGGTGTCTTCCGATCGCCTCACGTCTGCATCGAGTGAAGATTCACTTTTACAATCAGAAGCGGTTCCGGAGGAAAAAAGTAAGCAGGAAGAAAAACTCCGCCCCCGCACTCTGAAAGACTATGTGGGACAAAAAGACCTGAAAGAAGTCCTGGAGATTGCTATCCAGGCAGCCAAAGCCCGCAAGGAACCGCTGGATCATTTGTTGCTCTACGGTCCGCCTGGTCTGGGCAAAACCACGATGTCGCTAATTTTGGCATCTGAGATGGGGGTGGGCTGCAAAATTTCCAGTGCGCCATCGCTGGAGCGTCCCCGCGACATTGTGGGCTTGTTAGTCAACCTGCAAGCGGGGGATGTGTTGTTTATTGATGAAATTCATCGCTTACCCAGAGTCACAGAAGAGATTCTCTATCCGGCAATGGAAGACTCGCGCTTGGATATTACGATCGGAAAAGGGCAAAGTGCCCGCACGCGTTGCCTTTCGCTGCCTCCGTTTACCCTGGTCGGTGCAACTACTCGTGTGGGTGCGCTAACCTCCCCCCTGCGCGATCGCTTTGGCTTAATTCAACGGCTGCGCTTTTATGAGTTGGATGAGTTGACGCAGATTGTGCTCCGCACTGCCGAGTTGCTCAAGACTGAAATTACTGCTGATGGGGCAGACGAGATTGCCCGGCGAGCTCGTGGTACACCTCGCATTGCCAATCGGCTGCTGAAGCGAGTGCGCGATTATGTTCAAGTCAAAGCCCCTGGTGCTATTACCCAAACGATCGCAGCGGAAGCCCTGCAACTTTTCAATGTCGATCCCTGTGGGTTAGATTGGACCGATCGTCGCCTGCTCACGATCATGATCGAGCATTACAACGGCGGTCCGGTAGGAATTGAAACCCTAGCAGCGATGACCGGAGAAGATGTCCAAACGATTGAAGAAGTGTACGAACCCTATCTGATGCAAATTGGCTATCTGAATCGGACGGCTCGTGGACGAGTTGCTGCTGCCGCTGCCTGGAAGCATTTGGGCTATCAACCGCCAGATAGTCAGCTTTCTTTTTTGGGTTAATGTGAAAAAAATCAAATCCCCGGAATCTTAGAAATTCCAGGGATTTAGGGTCGGAACTACACTTTAGAGCGATCGGTCAAAATTTCGTAACCCTCTTCGGTCACTAGAACCGTATGCTCGAACTGAGCAGACAGAGAATTGTCTACCGTCACAGCAGTCCAGCGATCGGACAAAATGCGGGTGACTTTGGTGCCAGCATTCACGATGGGTTCGATCGCCAGGGTCATGCCCGCCCGCAACTTCACGTTGGGCATTTCGCGGGTGCGGAAATTGAACACCGAAGGTTCTTCGTGCAGATTGCGACCCACGCCATGGCCGGTAAAGTCTTCCACCACGCTGAAGCCATTGGCTTTTACATGGTCTTCGATCGCCCCTGCCAGATCGAGCAGATAATTCCCCGGTTTGACCTGCTCGATCCCCTTGTAGAGCGATTCTTCTGCCACCCGAATCAGCTTGGCAGCTTCTGGTGTCACTTCTCCTACGCCGATCGTGATGCAAGAATCCCCATGGAAGCCTTGAAAATAAGCGCCGGTATCTACTTTCAGAACATCCCCTGAACGAATCACTTTCTTCGCATTGGGAATGCCATGCACAACTTCGTTGTTGATGCTGGAGCAAATAGACGCTGGGAAGCCGTGATAGCCCTTAAAACTGGGAGCCGCTCCCATTTCCCGGATGCGCTTCTCGGCATAGGCGTCCAAATCGGCAGTCGTCATTCCGGGTTTCACCAGTTCCGAAATTTCTTTCAATACTGTGGCAACGATCGCCGATGCCTGACGCATGATCTCAATTTCACGTTTTGACTTGATTTCAATCCCTTTCCGTTGCTTAGGCGCGGCGGGTTGAGCAGACTGGGGAATTAGATTGGTGAGAATGTTCATGAGAATCAAGTCAGTAATGGAATGGAGGAGATGGAGAAAAGTCTGAAGACAATTACGCAAAAACTGAAGGATCGCATTCAGCCAGACAACTACCAATTAAACGGGCTGAGGCGCGTTCCTTTCTAAGGTAACTCAAATTCGTGATGAGAAGGCATCGAGAAAAAAGGAGTCTTTGAGCTTTTCGGCATCACCTTACAAAACCGATACCAGAATCGAGCCTTTCATCCCTGCCTCTGCATGTCCCGGAATGGAGCAATAGAGTTGGTAATTTCCTGGCTTGATGGGCACAAATAGCCATTCTGCTTTTGCACTGGGTTTCAACTCTAGCTCATGAATCGTACCTTTGACTTCCACTTTGCCAGCTTCCACTTTTTGCGTCCAGATTCCATCCGCAAAGTCTTTGGCAGTAAAGTAGTGTTTTTGGTTGCTGGGATTGCTGAGCAGGAGTTTATAGCGTTTGCCTGCAACAAATTCCAAGCGATCGGGAAAAAACTTGAGTTCATTGTCAGCATTGCCCATACTAACGGTGATTTCGATCGCAGGTTGACGCGAAAGGTCGGCACTTGCTGGCGCGGATGCTGCCAGAGCCGAGGGCGTTGCGAGGACGCCAAACCAAACCAGAATACCGAGCAGTATTTGAGTCAGAACGTATCGCATAGTCAATCACCCTATTCGAGAACGATCGAGAAACCCAAAGGCACACAGGCACACGGTGGTTCTCTTCGTGTCTCCCGGGTTTCGCGTGTGACTAGTTTAGTACTTTCGCTCCTGCGGTTGAAATAGGGTGATGCAGACGGGGCGATAGGTTAAATCAATTCCTGCAGGAGAATAATATGCTAGAGTGTGTTGCAGGAAGTTGAGATCGTCGCGATCGGGATAGTCCTCACGGGCATGGGAGCCTCGACTTTCCTTACGATTCAGTGCTGCCGTGAGAATGATTTCACCCACAATCATCAGATACTTCAGTTCCAGAGCTTCGATGATTTCGGTATTCCAGAGTTTGCCAGAATCATCCAGCCGAATTTGGGCATATTGCTGCTGAATTTGCTTCAATTTTGCCAAACCTTCCCGCATGACTGATTCCTGCCGAAACACACCGCAATGTTCGGTCATGCAGTCCTGATATGCCTGCCGTACTTGAGCAATGCGATATTGCCCTGCCTGATCGAGCAGGGACTGGAGTTGTTGCCGTGCCACTTGTAGATAGGGAGAGGCATCCAGCGGAGGAAGTTTACGATTTTCGACAAACTCAGCGATCGCTGCTCCCGTACGCTTGCCATACACCACACATTCCAGTAAGGAATTGCTACCAAGGCGATTTGCTCCATGTACCGACACACAAGCCGCTTCGCCAGCGGCAAAAAACCCGTCTACCAGCGCTTCGCCATAACTACGCACCCGACCCTCCGTATTGACCGGAATGCCACCCATCGAGTAATGCACAGTGGGACGCACAGGCATGGGCTGATGAACTGCATCAATTCCCAAAAGCCGATGGGCTTCTTCCCAGCAAAACGGCACCCGGCTCATAATCTTTTCTTGTCCCATGTGGCGCAAGTCCAGATAAATAAAGGGTCCACCCGCACTGCCATCGGGATGAATGCCCCGCCCTGCGCGAATTTCTCGCGCGATCGCCCGCGACGTAATATCTCTGGGAGCCAACTCCATACGACTGGGCGCGTAGTTTTCCATAAACCGCTGCCCTTCGCTGTTGATCAAATACGCCCCTTCTCCCCGCACGGCTTCGGAGATCAAGACCCCCACCGGGTATAACCCAGTGGGGTGAAACTGGACAAACTCCATATCTTCTAAGGGCAATCCGGCGATCGCAGTCATCGCCAGTCCATCCCCCGTCGAAGCAAAATCATTTGACGTGGTGTTAAAGACTCTGCCATACCCCCCTGTTGCAAACATTACCGCTTTGGCACGGATCACTTCTATCTGTCCGTCCAACAGGTGATACATCACCACCCCTTTGGCTTGACCTTCTTCCAGGATGAGCTGCATCACATACCACTCGTCGTAAACCTTGACTCCGTAGCGCATCAGGTTACAAATCAATTCGTGCAAGATAGCATGTCCGGTTTTGTCAGCGGCATAGCAGGTGCGGTTATGCGAATGCCCGCCAAATGCCCGCTGAGCGATACGCCCGTCTGGTAAGCGAGAAAACAACACACCCATGTGCTCCAGGTCAATCACCACATCGGGCGCTTCACGGGTGAGAATTTCAACCGCATCCTGGTCTGCCAGATAATCAGACCCTTTGACCGTGTCGAAAGCATGGGCTTCCCAACTATCTGCCTCGTCCACATTTTTGAGGGTGGCAGCAATCCCTCCCTGTGCTGCCACTGAGTGCGACCGAATCGGGTGCGTTTTTGCAACCAGTGCCACACTCAGGCGGGGATTGGTGCGAACGATTTCCAGGGCAGCCCGCGAGCCTGCCAGACCACCCCCAATGATAACGACGTCGTGATCAATCACCCGGCTAACCCGCAGCCTGGGCAGGACGTTGCCCCATTGGATCGGCACCACTCACCGTGGGGCGGGCTGCCGTGGCAGAATCCACTGCGGAAAACTCAATATGATTCAAAAGAGTGGTGACAAACGCAAAAAGCAGGAAGGGCAAAGACAGTACCAAAATGATGCCAACGGTTGCCAGAGCATAAACTGGGCGACTGGCTCCCATCAGAGCCATTGCCGCTGCCAAACTGATAAAAATTACGATTAACCAAACAATAATCTGACCGTAGATGTCGCCAAAAGATAACGTACAGACAAACCGATAGCGCTGTGCGTTCATGACCTGCCTCTATATAACATTGCTTATGAGTTTATAAGGTAAAGCCCTGATGAGGGTTTGGGTAGTTTCTCAATCTTTTTGAAAGGATCGTAATCTTACGTTACATTTCCTGAAATTTACATCTCAGAGAAAACTTGAGCTCTCCCCATCTCCTCAATTCCCTATCTCCCCATCTGGCGTTGCTCAACAACAGGATGAAAATGATGCTGAATGATTTGAAATTTCTTTCCAAATCATCCTGCTTTTCAGCAGCATCTCCCATCTCCCCATCCCCCGATCGTCCCGGATGAGCTATACGCCGAGAAAGCGCTAGGCTAGTATGGATTGCGATGCGACTGAATGATGCAGACTCAGTTTGCCGTGATCACTTCAGTTTTGCCTATCCTGTTGCTCGACTGTGGAACCCATGACTGCTCCCTCCGAATTAGAGACTACCGCCCAGCCAAATCTAGAATTGGCAGATGCCAGTCCCGCCAGCGTGGTTGCCAATGCTCTGAGCGGTGACGCGATCGCGGATGAAGATGAACTCAACGATGTCGAAATGTCACTATTCGACCATTTGGAGGAGTTACGCCAGCGGATCTTTTATGCGTTGATTGCAGTGGGCATTGGCATCGTTGCCTGCTTCGCAGTGGTGAAATCGATCGTGCAGTTGCTCGAAGTCCCAGCTCAGGGCGTCAAATTTCTGCAACTGGCTCCAGGAGAATACTTCTTCGTTTCGCTCAAAGTCGCGGCTTACAGCGGCATGTTGGTATCCAGCCCCTTCATTCTGTACCAGGTGATTGCTTTTGTTTTGCCAGGGCTAACTCGCCGAGAAAAACGCTTGCTGGGTCCGATCGTTCTCGGTTCTAGCATTTTGTTCGTTGCCGGTCTTTGTTTCTCCTACGTTGCCTTGATCCCAGCTGCGCTCAACTTCTTCATCAGCTATGGCGAAGATGTCGTAGAGCAGTTGTGGTCGATCGATAAATACTTTGAATTCGTTTTACTGCTGATGTTCAGCACTGGGCTGGCATTCCAGATTCCAGTGATTCAGGCATTGCTAGGGTTACTGGGCATTGTCTCTTCTCAGCAAATGCTATCAGGCTGGCGCTATGTGTTATTAGGCGCTGCCGTATTGGGAGCTGTTTTGACGCCATCGACTGATCCATTGACACAGAGTTTACTGGGAGGGGCTGTTATTGGGCTTTATTTTGGCGGCATTGGATTAGTGAAGCTTCTGGGCAAATAGGCCCAAAACAAGGGCGCACAGATTAAATCTGCGCGCCCTTGTTTCGACTGATTCAGAATCTTTAAGCACCTGCCCCAGTCGGGCTTTCAGAACTCATTGCCTCCGCAGCCAAACGCTCTCTGTCTAGACGCCGCTTACGGGCATAGAGCTGAATTGTTACAGCCATCGCAACGACCATTGCCACAATCGTCCAAGTCGTGCCATCGGCAGGCAGGCTATTCTTAAACACTGCCAGCATCACAACGATGACAAAAAATATTGTCGGCAGCTCATTAAACCAGCGAAAATGTTGCCCCGTCATCTGACACTCATCTGCTGCCAGTTTTTTCATAATCCGCTTGCAGTAGTGGTGATAGCCCAGTAGAAATAGGACACAGGCAAGCTTGACATGCAGCCAAGGCTGTTTCAAAACATCTGGCTCTGTGGTGACCAGCCCGATCGCCATGGCGATTGTCAACAGCATTGCCGGAGTCATAATAATGCTGTAGAGGCGTTTTTCCATAATCTGATACTGGTTTTTCAGAATGCTGCGAGCAGGTTCGGGCTGTTCGTTTGCTTCCGCATGATACACAAACAACCGAGGCAGGTAAAACATGCCAGCGAACCAGCAAACAAACCCAACAATATGGAATGCCTTAAACCAGGAGTAAGCCATGGACAATCGCCCCCAAGAAATTGCAGATCAAAACGCCGAGATTGAAGATTCTAGATTTCAGCACACAAACTGCAATTTACAACTTGAAGTCCGTCATCTACAATCCGAAATCCACAATCTGTAATCTACGATCGCTAGACTGGGTGCTTGAACAACGTGTCGAGATAAACCCGTGCTGCCCGGCGATCGGAATCTCCATTCTGCAACAAAAAGAGCGATAACGCAGCCGCAAAGACGCGATCGTGATCCCAATCAGGATGGGTTTCCAAATACATTCTGAGCGAATCATGAAGACCTTCAGGAATTTCTGCCAGGATACTAACCGTTGCGTTCATCATAAGAACCTCGATTTGTTTGGTAGGTGAATGCAGGAGAAGTGGCTGGGTGACAGAAAAAGGTGTGGAAAACTTGTGAAAACAAGGCAGCACAAACATTTCTGTGCATAGACCCACAGAACTCCACCCTTTGAACAGGAATGAACCTGGCTTGAGAGCAACGTGCCAGACGAAGTTTTTTCAGCGGCTTTGTGGAAAAAGCCGGACACTTTTTAGGTTGGTCGCATCATTCTGCGCTATGAGGGGGTGGGGTTGTCAATGCTGCAAAATGTTGCAAATCTACGCTTACCCAAAACGCCTCAACGAAACAATAAGGGTTTCAGCCTATTTTTTGTAATATTTCTAAACAAAAATTCCTTTCCCATGTGAATTGGACGTGCTAGCCAAGAAATCCCCAGCAATCCCCCAAAGCCTTATTCTCTCGTTCAACCCTGTGGAAAACTTTCCTTAACCTGTGGAAAAGATCCCACTCACCTGTGGAAACTCTGTGGAATACGTGGGGAAAACTTGGGCGAAAAATAAGAATTGCAAAATGTGGAAAAGTCAGGAGTTTCTGAAGTGCCAAATTGCGGCTGTCTGCGGGATGGCTGCTCATTCTCTGCTGACATCTGTTTGAGAGGGTTCAAAATCAGACTGATTCTGCTCTGAGAGCAGATTTTTTGATGATGGGTGATGCAAAAGTTGCTCAGTCCTATCCAGCACTGGATAGGACTGAGCAAAGGCAGTTTGTTCAATCTGTCTTCGGGCATTGGGATCGGCTTCAGGCATGGGTGTAGACCGTTTATGTCTTTGACCTGCCTCCTAATAGAAGGCAGGCGGGGGGTGGCTTTATGACCGAATTGTGTTGTGAATCGTAAAGGTCCCAAGGTCGATGGATTTGGCAGAAGGGTGTGAATAATAATCTGAGGCTGTTATATTACAGACTTTAAGCTTTAGAATGTTCAAGCTTCCTGATGTAGCCCTGGGTTTTCTGAATCCAGAATTGATATCAGTCCTGATTTACTTAGGACGATCGCTTCCCGATGCTAGGGAATAATATGTACAAAAGAAGCCACACAATGGCTTTAGTTAAAGTAGTGTGTTAGTCACGACGGCATGAGCAAAGCAACTTGCTCCTAAACTGGGGCTTTTCCCGATGAGCAATTTCTGTAGTGCTTCACCCGCCTGACACCCCCAGCCCTGATAGGAGTTCATTGGTAGTGTCATGTTTATTCTGAAAAGGCAGGATGTTGAAATCTCAAACGTCCAGCATCCTAAAAAGGACCAACAAATTCCGATTCTTACCTATCAGGGACAGACATTCCGGCTGATTAGTGTCTTTAATGCCAGCCAGGAAGAGGATGCCAAAGCTTTTTGGCGCGACTTGACAGACAACCAGGGCAAAGCCTGCGTTCTGTTAGAAGAGCCAGAGCGCTACAGTGTGTGGGGGAAGATTCGGCTGGATCAGATTGAAACAGATGCTGCAGCAAGTGGGGAATCACCGCCAGGATTGACCCAGGCTTGTTTGCTCATCCTGCAAGCCGTCTACCTCGATATTGAAGACTTATTTGGTGCGAAACAAGCCACTGGTTTCCAAAAAGATATCACTGAGGTGATGAAGCAATGGCGGTTTCCCCAGGCAGAGACCCCTGATGCAGTGAAATATTTACTGACAGCCGATCCTTTACAGTCTGGGCAGGTGCCCAACTGGCAAGAACACCATCTCAATACGTTGCTGCAAGAACTTCATCGCATCGGTAAGCGATATTTTGGGAATACCAGTTTTGCTGAGCAGGTTGGTGAGTTATTGCAAGATTTACCCGCCGCCGATCGCAACCAGTTCTTAAATTGGCTTAAGCAATCTCCTCTGGGTAAACTTTGGAAATGAGCCGCTGGGAAGACTCATTACATTTCAGAGGCTCTCCGTTATTTTCGGCAAGAATTTTGTAAAAGGATAAAACCAGCAAATTGCTTGAAGAAATGTTTGATAAACGCCTGATTTTCTTCCCAATTTGCGCCCCATGCGTAAAATTGTGTTTTGTGACTGCTTAACTGGCTTCCTATTTTCTTGCCAGCCCTTTCTTTGAAATTTCTATGAGCGGCTCCGTGGATAAGTCATCCGGTTCTAAATCATTTCCTTCAGTCCAGATGATCATTCTGGCTGAAATTGCCTGGGCAGTACTAGCACTACTGTTCTTTCTACTATTCAGTGCAACCCCACCCGGACAGTCTCGACCCGTTTGGTACTCGTGGGGAACCTCGATTTTTGAGATTGTCGCTTTTTTTGCTGCAGCAGCATTGTGCTTCCGAAACTATCGCAGTTCTCAAATTGTGAGTGGACGCAGTGTCTGGCTAGGCATTGGCTTGGGCATGTTATTCTACGGCATCGGTAGTACTCTCTTCAGTTATTGGGAACTGGTGCTGGGCATTGAGCCAGACGTTTCACCGGGTGATTTTTTCTTTGTTCTGACCTACATTTTCTTGACCTGGGGAATGGCGCTGGCAGTCATTTCACGGCGGCTAAATTTGCTACTTTGGCAATGGTTGACGGTCGGTGGCATTGCCATTGTTGGGGTTGCCTTGGCACTTTCGTTGAGCAAACCCGCTGCGGAACCGGTGCCATCTTCCCAATTGTGGTTAGAGGCTCCAGCGATCGCTCAGGCGACCCCTACTGCGCCAGTAAAGCCCTCAGCCAAAGCCACGACTCCAGCAGTTAAAGCTAGCCCCAAACCTTCGGTAGCCAAGCCTAAAGGTGTTCATCCATCCACTGCGCCTGTGAAAGGGCAAGCTAGCCCAGCCCCAGGAGCACCATCAGCAGAGCCTGAGAAACCGGTGCCTGCATGGGCAAGCAGTTTGGAAGACGCCCTGAGGCCCCTGAAACCAATTCTGGATTGGCTGTATGTGGTTGGGGATGTTTGCTTGCTGGTCATTGCCACCACGCTGCTCCTCGCATTTTGGGGAGGCAGATTCTCCCAATCCTGGAAGGTGATTGCGGCGGCGGCCTTCTCTCTCTATATCGCGGATATCTGGTTTAAGTACGCAACCAGTAATTTGCAGAACTATCAAAGTGGGGGGTTACCCGAAGTTTTTTGGGTATTTAGCGCGGTTTTGTTTGGGGTTGGGGCAGCACTGGAGTATGACTTATCCAGTCGTTCTCGACGGACAAGTCGTAGACGATCGTAATTTCACCCAATCCTCAAGATTTAAGTCAAGATAAGGTTAGTGTTTTGATGCTTGATGAAAGAATTGAGCATTAAAACATGAGTTTCTTTCTTGCAAAACTGAAATTAAGCTGGCAACAGCTTATAGAATGAATACGCCTGTTTGCTAAATCCCCGGCATGACTCCCAGAAAGCTAACTGATTCCGACATTCAAGATATTCTTCACCTGTATCGGCAAACAGGCGAGACAACTTCGACCTTGGCTGGTCGCTATGGCGTGAGCAATACGACCATCAGCCGACTGCTCAAAAGTCAACTGTCTGAGCAAGAGTATGAATCACTGATTCAGCAAAAAAGAGTTGCACGAACGGCTTCTGACGCTCCCCTGGCTGAATCGACTGCGGCGGCAGCCCCAGTGAGCAAACCTGCGGAAGCAGCGCCAGTGCTGGTGGAAATCCCAACCCAACCTAAAATTGCACCGCCTAAGTTGAGATCAGCGCCATCGCGATCGCTGGAAGAAGAAATTAGCAAACCTGCGATATCACCTCCCAGTGCCCCTGAAGAGACTTCTCGCAAGCGCTCTCGTAAGCGTTCGGAGGTGACGTTTGAGTCGATCGCTGAAGCCCAGTTAGAACTCGATGCTGCCTTGGCGCAACTGTCGATCCCCCTCAAAGCTGAAGAAGCAGAAAAACCCTACAAAACCGCAGCCGTTGCCGAAGAGTTGATAGAGGAAACGTTGCTGGATCAAGAAACCGACCTTTTGGATCTAGAGGATGAGGACGATTTAGAGGATGAGGACGACGAGGATGATCTGGATGATGATCTGGACGATGATGTCGCTCTGACTGATGAGGACGATGAGGCTCCTGATCTCAGATCACTTCACATTCGAGCAGAAACTTTTGTTAAGGTTTTGCCGCTTGCCGATGCTGCTATTCCGCGTCCCTGCTATCTGGTGGTTGATCGCACTGCTGAGTTAGTTGCCCGTCCACTGCGAGAGTTTGCCGATTTGGGGCAAATTCCAACTGAAGAGATTCAGGCAAAGACGCTGCCGGTGTTCGACAATCATCGAGTTGCCAAACGGTTTTCTAATCACCGCACTCAAAGAGTAATTAAAGTGCCAGATGGGCGAGTTTTGCAAAAAACCTCCTCCCATCTGCAAGCGAAGGGAATTACTCGCCTCTTAATTGACGGACAGGTTTACGCGCTCTAGAGAATGTCAATCCAGTCTAAAGTCAATTGTCCAAAATCTAAGGAGTAACCTTCAGCGAATTGCAAAGCCCTCTGACTTGACAGAGAAGGCGTTCATTCTGAGCACAACGAGCGTCTTAAAGTAGGCTCAAGCAGAGCTGACGGAAATGCTCTCCCCGTTGCTCAAAATTGGGATACTGATCAAAGCTGGCACAAGCAGGGGATAGTAACACCACCTTAGCCCCAAGTCGGGGCGCAAGCTCCGTCGATCGCTGCACTGCCCGTTCCATCGTTTCAACGATTTCATAGGCAGCATACCCGATTTGATCCAAGCGCTGAGCGAATGCAGGCGCCGCACTGCCAATTAGCAAAACAGCTACTGTCTGGGTGTGAATCGTTTGCAGCCAACGGGTATCATCCCCCACTTTCGCTTCTCCACCAGCAATCAGGATGGCTGGGTTGGAGACAGCGGCTAAGCCTACTTCCGCTGCATCATAATTGGTGGCTTTGCTGTCATTAATGAAGTCGATGCCTTGCCAAGTAAGAATCTGCTCCAACCGATGAGGCACCCCTGAAAAAGCAGCCATTGCCTCAGCAATCGCGTTTTTTTCGATGCCTGCCAAGCGTGCCACTGCCACCGCCATCAGTAAATTTTGTCGATTGTGGGCACCGGGCATTTTGAGTAAATTGGTAGGCAAAATCAGTTCTTTGGTGGTTCTGACCCAGCCATCTTCGATGTAAACCCCCAGATCAGGATCGCCCAATAGCGCGGCTTTACCCTGAACACTAGTCCAGCAAGCATCTGGACGGATAGGAGCATTGCCCGATTTCCCTAACTGATGCAGATAAGGATCATCGCCATTGAAAACCTGATATTTTGCTTGGCGGAGCAGATAGGCTTTGAGATTAGCGTAGTTCTCTAGCGTTTTATGGCGGCTGAGGTGGTCGGGTGTAAAGGTCGTCCAAACGGCAATCTGTGGCGCGATCGAAGGCGACGACTCGATCTGGTAGCTACTGAGTTCCGCGATCGCCCAATCCGGTTGACGCGCTGCCAGCAAAACTTCGCAGGCAGCATAGCCAATATTGCCAAATGCGGGAGCATAAAAACCGGCTGCCTGGAAGATAGCAGCAATCAACATTGTCGTCGTCGTTTTACCATTGGTACCCGTAATCCCCACCCAAGGAATTGTCTGCAAATGCTGCCATGCCAGTTCTGTTTCACCGATCGTAGGGATGCCCAAGGCACGTGCTTGGATCAAACCTGGAATATCCCAGGGCACACCCGGGCTAACGACCACCAAATCAGCCTCACTAGAGGTGGTGGGGGCAAACGAATGACCCAGTTTGACCAGAATCCCCTCTGTTCCCAGCTCCTGCTGCTGTTGTTGCAAGGTTGCAGAAGTGCCGCGATCGCTCACCGTGACCTGCCAACCTTCTCGGTTTAACAGTCGTGCCGCAGCCACTCCCGACTTGCCGAGACCAATTACAAAAGCGTTGCCCATAGGATATCCTCAACCAACTGTAAGGGGGTGTTTGAAAAGGTGTTCGCTGTGTGTGATGTTGATCACTCAGAGATCCCCCCTAGCTCCCCTTACAAAGGGGGATCAGCCTCAAAGTCCCCCTTTGTAAGGGGGATTTGGGGGGATCGTGTCTGTTGCTACTTGCGAAAGGACTTTTAAAACATCCTCTAAGGGCATAACGCCTTACACCCCTATCCATGTCATACCCTAAACCGAAAATTGGCTCAATCCTACCTGCCCCACTGAAAAATTGCTGATCCCCAACTCAGCCCTGCGCCAAAGCCAGAAGAGGCAATAATATGATTCGCTTGCACTTTGCCCTGGCGCACCGCTTCATCCAGTGCTAGCGGAATTGAAGCAGCCGAAGTATTCCCATAATTCGCCAAATTGCTAATCACCTTCTCATTGGGTATTTTTAATCGCTGAGCCACCGCATCTAAAATTCGTTGGTTTGCCTGGTGCAGTAATAGCCAATCTATTTGTTCAACACTGAGATTGGCACGAAACAGCGCCTTTTCAATCACTTCTGGCACCTGTCTGGCAGCAAAGCGATACACCTCTTGACCATTCATACCGATGGGCGAAAAAGTTCCCTGGGCGATCGCCAAATTTTCTAGCAACGGATGCGCCTGCCCTTGATATGCCAGGGTTAGCGAAGCGTTTTGGCTGCCGTCACTCCGCAACTCAAACCCCAGTAGCCGATCGCGAGCATTTGCCTGGATCACCACAGCTCCCGCCCCATCGCCAAACAACACACAGGTGCGACGATCGCCCCAATCCACCCAACGGGACAGCACATCTGCCCCAATCAGCACGATCGTTTGGTAAACCCCTGTGCGGATAAACTGGGCTGCTGTTACCAGCCCAAACACGAAGCCCGAACAAGCTGCCGTAAGATCAAACGCCACCGCCTTCGTGGCT
This sequence comes from Scytolyngbya sp. HA4215-MV1, assembly GCA_019359045.1. Classification (GTDB taxonomy): domain Bacteria; phylum Cyanobacteriota; class Cyanobacteriia; order Leptolyngbyales; family Leptolyngbyaceae; genus Scytolyngbya. The sequence continues at coordinate 661,778 of JAHHIA010000002.1, read as the reverse complement.
CCCAGCCGTGCCTGTACCAGACAGGCAGTGCCAAACAAATCATCCGGCGTAGAAGTTGCCAGAATGATCAGATCCACCTCTTGCGGGCTAACGCCTGCCATCTCCAGTGCATTTTGGGCAGCCTGAGCGGCAATCTCGTTCAGCGACCCGTAGGCACTGGACAGCCGCCGTTGTCGAATCCCCGTGCGAGTTGAGATCCACTCATCCGACGTTTCCACAATTTGGCTCAAAGCAGCGTTGTCCAAATTGGTTTCTGGCGTGGCTGAGCCACTTCCCGTAATGGCAACGCCTAAGCCTGTAAAAAATTGCGCTGACATCGGCTCCATGGCATCTTCGCTGCTCACTCTTCTGCCCTCACTTCACCCATGGCTGGCTCCTTCACACCCTTCTGGTAACGAGATTGAATTAACTCAAGTACCTGATGATCCGTTGCCTCTTTCGCCAAACGAATGGCATTAAAAATGGAGGGTGCTTGAGAACTTCCATGACTAATAATGCAAACCCCAGCCACACCGAGCAGCAATCCACCGCCATGCTCAGCATGATCCATGCGTTGCTTAATCCGTTTCAAATTCGGCTTTAGCAAGGTCACGCCTAGTTTGCCATTCAACCCTTGAGGTAACTCCTCTCGAAGAATTTGGAGGGCGACTTCGCCAACAGCTTCCGCAAACTTGAGCAATACATTGCCAACGAACCCATCGCAGACAATGACATCAAAATGCCCTGAGAGCACATCCCGCCCTTCAGCATTGCCAATAAAGGAGATCTGGGTATTTTCCTGGAGCATTTCATGGGTGCGAACCGCTAGTTCATTGCCCTTTGTGGTTTCTTCCCCAATATTGAGTAGCCCAATTTTTGGATCAACCGTTCCCAGCACATGCTGAGAGTAGATCGATCCCATTACTGCAAACTGCTCTAAAAACTTAGGGCGACAGTCTACATTTGCCCCGACATCCAGAATGAGGACAGGTTTGCCAGCAATCATGGTGGGCAAAACAGCCCCGATCGCAGGGCGATCGATCCCGGACAACCGCCCCAAGCGCAATAGGGCTGCTGCCATCGCAGCACCGGAGTGTCCCGCAGAAACCACCGCATCTGCTCGTTTCTGCTTGACGAGATCCATCGCCACATTAATCGAAGCCTTGGGTTTACGCCGGAGCGCCCCCAACGGTTCTTCGTGCATCTCGATCGTGCCTTCCGCCGGCACAATTTCAATTTGGGAGAAGTTTGCGTGGTGTTTTACCGATGCCTGGATTTGCTCCGGGTTACCGACTAGCAGCACCTCGACACCCAATTCTTCCCGTGCTCTTAAAGCTCCAGCAACAATTTCGGCAGGGGCATTGTCCCCGCCCATCGCGTCAACTGCAATCCGTGCCTGAGTCGATCCCATTGATTAACAAATTTGTAGAAACCTTAGAAATTTTACCAGAAGGACATTGTGCCTAACGAAAGCCTTTTGTAACTCGACAAATCTCGTCGTCAAGCTTCACAACCGACCTACCAGTTTTCGGGAACGTTCAGTTAAATCGCATGTTCCACATTCCCTCATGATGATTGAAGCACCCACTCGCAGCATTTTGGATTGACAACTTTGGCTCGTCTGTGTGAGCCTGAATCAGCTTTGCAGCCCTTCATTGAGCATCACCGCTTTACCCCATAAGGATCGCATCTGTTCAACTGTAGCGCGGTAAATTCTGCCTTGATCGCGATCGCTCCTCAAACATTCGCACCCCATCCAGGCGGATGGCTAACATCCAGAAACCGACTGAAAAGCAGAACAGAGAAGTAAAAATCTGAAACTTCTTACTCCAAAAGCATTCATTGAAATCTTTAAAGAATTATTCAAGTTCACCGGGTTCAACAATGCGTTGGAACAGATAACCTGTGCCACGCGCCGTCAAGATCAATTCGGGATTGCTGGGGTCATCTTCCAGTTTCGCCCGCAGTCGCGAAATGTGGACATCGACCACACGAGTATCCACATGGCGCTCGGGTGTGTAGCCCCACACTTCTTGCAAAATTTCGGAGCGCGAGTAGGGTTCCCCAGAACGGCTGACCAAGAGTTCGAGCAGACTAAACTCCATACCGGTTAACCGGATGCGCTCATCCCCTTTATAAACCTGGCGTTTGTTTGTATCAATCCGAATTGTATTGACATGAATTACGCCAGAACTGGGAATCCCAGAAGTTCCCGTCTTTTCTACACGACGTAGGACTGACCGAATACGTGCTTCCAGTTCTTTGGGAGAGAATGGTTTGACCACATAGTCATCGGCTCCCAATTCCAAGCCGGTAATTCGGTCAGCCACATCTCCCAAGGCTGTTAGCATAATGATAGGCACGTCAGATTCTTTCCGTAGCTCCTGACAGACCCCATACCCGTCTAATTTGGGCATCATGACATCCAAAACCACCAGATCGGGATCGGCATTGCGGAAGGTTTCTAGAGCCTCTTCACCGTCAGCTGCCGTGACAACATCATAGCCAATCATTGAGAGACGGGTTTCTAGGATGCGACGAATACTCGCCTCATCATCCACTACCAATATTTTTTCCTTGTGGTTTTCCAACTTCTTGATACTCCTTAAAGCTCTATCTCTTAATCATTAATTTTCAGTACTGTATCACTAAAATCGTAACCCGATCGGGGATTTTGGGATCGCCAAAGCTCTTATCGGGTCGGTTTTTCAGACTTTCTTAATATTCGTATCACTTTGTTTCTTTTTGATCATTTAAGTATTGAGAAATGCCAAAAGCACGATCGCAGTATGTTTGTAACGAATGCGGGGCTGAGTTTTCACAATATTTTGGCAAATGCCCTGCCTGCAATAGTTGGAATTCCTTAGAAGAGCAAGTGGTTTTACCGAGTACGAGTTCTGCCAATTCCTCTACCTTGAAAGCTGCAACTCGCATTAGCAAAGGACGCCATGTCAGCAAAAATACTCCAGCCAAACCTTTTGCTGCTTTGACCCTAGCACAAATTTCTGACCATCCCCAGACGCGGCTCTCTTCTGGTTATTCAGAACTCGATCGCGTTCTGGGGGGGGGGATTGTCCCCGGTTCTCTAGTTTTAATTGGCGGCGATCCAGGAATTGGTAAATCGACGTTGCTCCTGCAAGTTGCCAATCGGTTGGCGCAGCATTACCGCACGTTATATGTGTGTGCAGAAGAATCGGGGCAACAAGTGAAGTTGCGCGCGCACCGATTGGGGGTCGCGGTAGAGCGCCGGGAGAGGGACACGGAGACGCGGGGAGAGAGGCAGGGAGAAGGGGGAGAGGGAGAAGAGAGGGAAGCGGAGAGAAACGGAGAGGGGGATCTTTATCTGTTACCCGAAACTGATTTGGATGCCATTTTGGTGGAGTTGGAGTCACTAAGACCTCAAGTGGCAGTGATTGACAGTATCCAGGCACTTTTTTTTAGTGCGCTGACTTCGGCTCCGGGGTCAGTCGCACAGGTGCGGGAGTGCACATCGGTATTGATGCGAGTGGCAAAGCAGCAGAACATCACCCTATTCATCGTGGGGCATGTCACCAAGGATGGCGCGATCGCTGGTCCCAAGGTGCTGGAGCATTTGGTCGATACCGTGCTGTATTTTGAGGGCGATCGCTTTGCCAGTCACCGTCTGTTACGATCGGTTAAGAATCGTTTTGGGGCAACCCATGAACTGGGCGTGTTTGAAATGGTCGATGTGGGACTGGAAGAAGTGACCAATCCTTCCGCTCTGTTTTTGGGTAATCGAGAAGAATTTTCGCCGGGGACTGCCACGATCGTGGCTTGTGAAGGAACACGCCCCATTTTGGTAGAACTCCAGGCATTGGTGAGTCCGACCAGTTACAGTTCGCCTCGACGATCGACCACAGGAATTGAGTTCAACCGGCTGCTACAAATTCTGGCAGTGCTAGAAAAACGAGTTGGCATTCCCCTGTCTCGGCTAGATGCCTATGTCGCCTCTTCGGGTGGGCTAAATGTGGGGGAACCGGCAGCCGATCTGGGGGTGGCGATCGCAGTGGTTGCCAGTTTTCGCGATCGGATCGTGGATCCTAAGACCGTTTTAATTGGAGAAGTGGGGTTAGGCGGACAGGTGCGCGTAGTTTCGCAAATGGAATTACGCCTGAAGGAAGCAGCAAAGCTAGGGTTTCAACGGGCAATTATCCCCAAAGGGCAAACGGTTCCCAAAGTCGGGTTGGAAGTGATTCCAGTGGCACGAGTGGTCGATGCGATCGGGATTGCTTTAGCAGGAACCCCCATCCAGTCAGAGACAGAATAATTGACTGCGGACGAACCTCCGATCGTTGTCTGCCTAAGTTCAGAATGCTAATGTGTTGGTAGTTTAGAATTCTGGCTAGAATAATCCGCTACAGGATAGTTCTCAATGAGTCATTCAGGCATTGGGTGCGATCTCCGTTGTTTTGAACCTATTAGAGCCTCATCCTAGTGATCCATCAAGGTTGAAATGAGAGATAGAATCTTGCTCTCGTCGTGAACAAGACGCTCACACAACCAACCCATCAAAACGGCGTTGCTGAATCAAGGTATAAATTTGGAGTTGTATGAATTGAAACTTCGTTCCACTTCATACTGCAATTCAGCAACCTCTCAAACCGTAAGTTGACAACCCACGAGCCGACTGGAACCATTCGTTCAATTCTATGGTACCAACAGCTAACACCGACCCTAATCGCTTGCCTCACATTCCTGGGTACTCCATAGTTGAGCAGCTTTATGTGGGTTCGCGAACGATCGTCTATCGAGCAGTTGAGAACTCTAGTCAGCGTCCGGTGGTCATCAAGCTGTTGCAACAGAGCTATCCGACCTTTAACGAGCTATTGCAATTTCGTAATCAGTATACGATCGCTCAAAATCTGAATATTCCAGGCATTATTCGTTCCTACAACTTGGAATTCTACGGTAATGGCTATGCTTTAGTCATGGAAGATTTTGGCGGTGTCTCTTTACAGCAGTATGTCCAAACGCATACCCTGGCGCTGCCAGAGACTTTGGCGATCGCCCTGCAACTTACCGAAATCCTGCATGACTTACACCAAGCCCACGTTATCCACAAAGATATCAAACCAGCCAACATTCTAATCTGTCCAACGTCTAAACAGGTCAAGCTGATCGACTTCAGTATTGCTTCGCTGTTGCCGAAAGAAACGCCAGAACTGAGCCCCCCCCATGGACTAGAAGGAACGCTTGCTTATCTGGCTCCGGAACAGACCGGGCGGATGAATCGAGGGATTGATTACCGCGTCGATTTCTATGCATTTGGGGCAACGTTGTTTGAGTTATTGACTGGACAACTCCCCTTCTCATCATCTGACCCAATGGAATTGGTGCATTGTCATTTAGCAAAACAGCCTCCCACTGTTCAGAGTCTTTGTCCCGAAATTCCTGGGGTGCTGTCGGAGATCGTCGGCAAACTCATGGCGAAAAATGCCGAAGACCGCTATCAAAGTGCATTAGGTTTGCGGCATGATTTGCAAAATTGCCTGAGTCAATTGCAGGAAACGGGTCAAATTGAACCCTTTACAATCGCCTTGCGAGATGTTAACGATCGGTTCCTGCTTCCCGAAAAGCTCTATGGTCGAGCAGTAGAAGTCCATCGGCTTTTGGCTGCTTTTGACCGTGTTGCCAACGGCACATCCGAATTGATGCTGGTTGCTGGATCCTCTGGAATTGGCAAAACAGCCGTGGTCAACGAAGTTCATAAACCCATTGTTCGCCAACGCGGCTACTTTATCAAAGGCAAATTTGACCAATTCAATCGCAACATTCCTTTTTCCGCCTTTGTCCAAGCGTTGCGAAATTTGATGCAGCAACTGCTGACCGAAAGCGATGCTCAATTAGTACAATGGCAAGCCAAAATTCTCACAGTACTTGGTGAAAGTGGGCAGGTCATCATCGATGTGGTTCCGGAACTGGCAGCGATTCTGGGACCCCAACCCCCTGTGCCCGAACTATCGGGCAGTGAAGCACAAAATCGATTCCATCGTTTATTACAACAGTTTATTCACGTCTTCGCGACAGCAGCACATCCACTAGTGATTTTCCTGGATGACCTACAATGGGCAGATCTAGCTTCCTTAAGCTTAATAGAACGTCTAGTAGAGCAGCATGAATGTCGCTTTCTGCTGCTGATTGGAGCCTATCGCAGTAATGAAGTGAGTGCAACCCATCCTCTGATACGGCTGGTGGATAAACTGGGCAAAGCCAAGATGCCAATTCATACGCTGACCCTGCCTCCGCTTAGCCAAGAAAATATTAATCACCTCATTGCGGATACCCTCAATTGCTCTGTTGATGCTGCCTTGTCCCTGACCCAACTGATCGATCAAAAGGCGCAGGGGAACCCCTTTTTTACAACTCAACTGCTTAAATCTCTTCATGCTGAAGGCTTAATTGCCTTGAATCAGGAAACCCATCAGTGGCAGTGCGATATGACCTGGGTTCAATCGCTCGTGCTCAGCGATGATGTGGTGGCATTCATGAGGCTGCAATTGCAGAAACTCCCTGCCTCCTGTCAGGAGATGCTCAAGTTAGCGGCCTGTATCGGCAGCCAATTTGACTTAACCACACTCGCAACTGTCTGTGAACAGCCACCCACTGTAGTTGCTTTAAACCTATGGGCGGCGTTGCAAGCGGGATTGATTTTACCGCTGAATGAAATTTATAAGTTCTTCCAAGCAGAGGCGATCGCCAGCAGCCAGCAGTCAGTAAAATTATCCCCGCGTCAGGTGGATGCCTGTACTTATCGTTTTTTGCACGATCGGGTGCAGCAAGCTGCCTACTCACTCATTGCCGAAGATCAGCGCCAAACGGCACACTGGCAAATCGGGCAACTCCTATTACGCAATACTCCAGCCAGTGAACAGGAAGAACGACTCTTTGAAATTGTCAATCATTTGAATGTGGGACGTTCCCTCATCGCGCGTTCCCAAGAACAAGTAGAATTGGCGCAATTGAACCTGAGGGCAGGACAGAAAGCCAGAGCTGCTACGGCTTATGGGGCAGCGGTAGATTATTTCACTACTGGCATCGCCTGCTTGCCCACCGATGCCTGGGAGCGTCACTACGATCTGACGCTAGCACTTCATCGAGAAGTGGCAGAGGCAGCCTATCTCAACACTGATTTTGAACAGATGGAGCAATGGGCGACTCTAGTGTTGCAACATGCCAAAACCTTATTAGACACGATTCCAGTCCAGCACACCCGGTTAATGGGGACGAAAGCTCAGGGGCAACTTCTGCCTGCACTTCAGCTTGGCTTACAGGTCTTACAGTCACTGGGAGTAGAGTTTCCCGCTCAGCCTACGCAAGCAGATATTGAGCAAGCTTTTGGGGCATCTTGCCAGCTCTGGCAGGACCAAGCGCCTCTAAGTTTACTCGGTTTGCCCCCAATGATTGATCCTAGCCATCTAGCAGCAATGAAAATTCTGAGCTGGTTGGTGCCCTGTGCGTATGTGGCAAATCCCACTTTAATGGTGCTACTGATTTTCAAGCAAGTGGAATTGTCTATCCAGCATGGCAATTGCCCAATCTCCATCTATGGCTATGTGGATTATGGTCTGATTCTGTGCGGTGTCATTGGAGATATTCCATCAGGTTATGACTTTGGTCAATTGGCGTTGCAGTTGCTAGCGCAATCGCAGGTTACTCCCTTCAAATGTAGAGCCTGGTATGTTGTCTATACCTATATTCAACACTGGAAAACTCCATTACAGGAATCGATTCCACAATTACAAGAAGCTTACCAAAGCGGGCTAGAAACTGGAGACATTGAAACGACTGCCCTGAGTGCCGCAGCCTATTGCTATTACGCCTATTGGGCTGGGCAGGAACTGATCGAGTTGGCTGACACGATCGAAGCTTACCGTCAGACGATCGGTCAACTCAAGCAAACCACCTCACAGCTTTATCTAGAGATCTATCAACAAACAGTATTCAACTTATTGGGACGCAATGAAGTGCCTGTGCAACTCAGGGGGACAGTCTTTAACGAAGCAGTCTCACGCCCCCGGTTACAGGCAGCCAATCACCGGACAGCCTTATTTTATTTGCACTTTAATCAAATGGTTCTGGGTTACTTGTTTGGTGACTATCAACAAGCTGCTCAGGACTCTCTCCTGGCAGAGCATCATCTCGACGGTGGAATCGGTACTTTTATGGTGCCTCTGTATTCTTTCTACGACTCACTGGTGCAGTTAGCAAGGTGTAGAAATGCTTCCGAAGAAGCGCAGCGCCAAATTCTTGACCGAGTGGAAATGCATCAGGGCAAGTTGAAGGGATGGGCAACTCATGCCCCTTTTAATCATCAACATCACTGGCAACTGGTGGCTGCCGAGCAGTATCGTGTCTTGCAACAGCAGGCTGAAGCGATCGAACACTTTGACCTGGCGATCGCGGGCGCTCAGGCGAATGGGTATCTTCAGGACGAAGCTTTAGCGAACGAGTTGGCTGCCAAGTTTTACCTTGACTGGGGTAAAGAGAAAGTTGCCGCAGGGTATATGCAAGATGCTTACTACTGCTATGTACGTTGGAGAGCCAAAGCTAAAACGAATGATCTGGAAAAGCGTTACCCACGTTTGCTGCACCCCATTCTCCAGCCAACAGCACAACCGTTGAATGTGATCGAGACGCTGGCAAAAATTACCAATCCCTATGCCTTGAATCCTACCAGTGAACTGAGCCGTTCTTCCAGCACGAGTGTGAATACGGCTCTGGATCTTACCACTATTCTGAAAGCCTCCCAGAGCCTATCCGGAACCATTCAGTTGGATGAGCTACTGCATCAACTCACCCAAATTATTTTGCAAAATTCTGGCAGCGATCGCTACGCCCTGATTCGACCCGATCGTCAAGGGCAATGGCAGGTACAAACCATTGCTACGCCAGAAGCAACCCAACTTTGTTCCGAGCCTTTGGAGCAGCATCCGAACTTGCCTGTCAAACTGATTCAGTACGTCAAAAATACCCGAGAGGTCGTGGTCATTGATGACCTCAAAACCGATTTGCCTATCCTGGATGAGTATTTAGTGCAGCAACAACCCAAAAGTATCTTATGCTTGCCTATCCTCAACCAGGGAAAATTGCTCGGTATTCTATATCTAAATAATCAATCAACTCGTGGCGTCTTTACCCACGATCGCATCCTCATTCTCAACTTCCTCTGTACCCAAGCAGCGATTTCCCTAGAAAATGCCCGCTTGTACCAGGAATCGCAAGCGCATGCGCAACAGGTGGAGTTGGCACTTGAACAACAGCAAATCTTGTTCAATGTGGTTACCCAGATGCGCGAGTCTTTGGATTTGGAGACGATCTTTCAGTCAGTTACTCAGAATGTGCGCTCGATTCTCAGTGCCGATCGCGTGGGCATCTATCAGTTTCATACAGAACAGAACTACGAATATGGTGAGTTTATTGCAGAAGATGTTCGCCCCGAATTTCCATCGGCTTTAGCGATCAAGGTACAAGATCATTGTTTTAGTGAAGACTATGCAACCCTTTATAAACAGGGACGCATCTGCACCATCCGTGATGTACAAGCTGCCGAAATACCAGACTGCCATCGGGCAATTTTGATGCAATTTGGTATTCAAGCTTCGCTAGTTGTGCCGATTTTGCAAGACAGTAATCTTTGGGGACTACTTTGCATTCACCAATGCGATCGCACGCGCAACTGGCAACCAGCTGAGAGTCAGTTTGCCCAACAAGTCGCCGCTCAGATGGGGATAGCGCTGCAACAAACCGAATTGCTTCTCGAAACTCGTCGTCAGGCAACTCAGCTAGAACAAGCCCTGCGAGAGCTTCAACAAGCCCAACTCCAGCTGGTACAAAACGAAAAAATGGCGTCTTTGGGCAACCTGGTGGCAGGGGTGGCGCACGAAATCAATAACCCGATCGGCTTCCTGAATGGCAGCATGAAAAATGTGAGAGAGTATTTTCAAGATCTCTTGGGTCACTTGACGCTCTATCAACAGCATTATCCCCATGCGGCTGAGTCTGTGCAGGAGAATGCGGAAGATATTGAGCTAGACTACCTCTGCGAAGACCTACCCAAACTGATGGACTCGATGAAAGGCGCGATCGATCGGATCAAGTCCATCAGCACGAGTCTGCGGACTTTCTCCCGTGCCGACACGGAGCATAAAGTCAGCGCCAACTTGCATGAAGGCATTGATAGTGCGCTGTTGATTCTCAAATATCGGCTCAAAGCCAATGAACATCGACCGGCGATTCAGGTCATTCAAGACTATGGTGAATTGCCGCTCATCGAATGTTTCCCTGGACAATTAAACCAGGTATTTATGAATCTCCTGGCAAATGCGATCGATATGTTTGATGAAATGGCGCAATCCTTATCTTTTTCGGAACTGGAAGCTAATCCTCAACAAATTACGATTCGCACCACAGTTGACTCCAATCAGGTGCAAATTCAAATTCTCGATAACGGCAAAGGGATGGACGAAGACGTGAAAGCGAAAATCTTTGACCATTTGTTTACGACCAAGGGGGTGGGTAAGGGCACCGGCTTGGGATTGACGATCGCCTACCAAATTGTGACCGAGACCCACGCCGGCAGTCTGGAAGTGCAGTCTGAGTTAGGTCAAGGTAGCGAGTTCTGCATTCGATTACCGCTTTCGGACTGAAAAGCCCGATTTTTGTGTCACACTCCGGAACTCCCCCCCAAAATAAACAGGCTCAGCAGTGTCCCCCCATTCCACAGGCTGTGCAGCAACATACAAGCCAGGAGATTGCGCGATCGTACATACACATAACCCAGCACCATGCCCAAGGCTGTCAGCGGCAGGATTTCTGACAGGCTCAAGTGGGCAACGGCAAACAATAGCCCGCTGGCAGCGATCGCGCCCCATACAGGCAAATAGCGCGTCAGTGAAGGCAACAAAAATCCCCGAAACAGGATTTCTTCAAAAATCGGCGCGGCAAGTGATGCGGTGATGAAAAAGATGGCGATCGCGGTGGGGTCTTTGCCTTCCAGGGCGATCGGCAAAATCGGGTTGCTGCCCCCCTGTCCCTGCCAAATCAGCTGATTGACCTGTGAAACTCCCAATACCACGGGCCACGCCACACAATAACCCGCAACGCCCCAAAACAGCCCTTCCCGGTCCAATCGGAACCGAAACCATCCTTCCGGCAGCGGGAAAAAGGGCTTTAGGGAAAGATAGATAACCAAACCACCCCCCACTGCCAGCATTAAATAGCTCAGAAGAATTAGGCCTGCCTGCCCTCGGTTATCCAAACTGGTGGGGGTAATCTTCAACAGCCCCAAACCCAATGGCAACAGGAACTGACCAATTAGAAATTGTCCAACAAAGAAAAAGCCAATCACTAATCCCTGTACCATCACTTCCCAGTCCCAGGGGACTTGCCAGACGGTCAGTTGCTTTTCCACGGGCAATGGTTGTCTACCCCGAATCAGCCAGAGCAACCATCCTCCCAGCCAAAAAATCAATAAGCCGCCCCCGATCAACAGTCCCAATCCTGGTAACAGCGAAACCAGACCCAATTTGATAAAAGCTTGTTCTGCTGCCTGCTGTTCTGTGGCGTGCAACGCTTGTAAGACATCCTGGCGCTGTTGCAGTTGAAACAGCCGTTCTAGTGCCTGATCGCGAAACCAGCCTGAGAGGTCAGTTTGCAAACTAGTTTCGGCGTCGGGCAAGAGTTGGGGGGGGTTACGCCATAACCCCGACAGAACTTGGGCAGTTTGGGGCAGCGAGGAGAGAGGGTTTGCCTGGTCAGATTGCTGCAACTGTTTCCAGGTTTCTAGGGCAGCTTGGGTTTGCCCTTGATGAGCTTGCAAAACGCCTAAGTTCAAATCTAATTCGGCAGTGAGGCGCGCTAATTTTTGGACAGAAGCTTGCAATTGAGCATTTTCTTCGTCAGGATTGGACGACGCTAAACGGGTGCGAATTTTGTCCAGGCTTTCCTGGTTGGATTGTCGCGCTTCTTGATATTGCTTGGTGGCAGCTTGGATAGGATCTGCCCCCACGATCGCTCGCCGAGTGGTTGATAAGTTGGCTTCTTCCCCAGGCGGGCCCTGCCATTCGCTAGCACGCAGGAGCAAATTAGTTTGGTAAAGTTCCAGGCGGCTTTGAAACTGCGGTTGGTTCCAGCTACTCAAGAGTTGTAGAGTGGTGAACACGATCGCCAGTATTGTCAACCCAGCTAAAATCCATCGCTTTAGCGTTGCTCCTTCCCCGGTTACAGTCATTCGATCCCTGTCCCAATATTTTTCTATCTCACTATCTCATACCGATTTGAAGGGCGAACGAGACAGATGAATTTCTCGGATGTCGATTCTGCAATGCTTATTAGTAGGACGGTACTGAAATTGCTCGACTGGGTGTTTACAGCGATCGCATCAACGCAACGACAGCAAATATGTATTGACAGTGTAAATACGCCTTGCCTACACTATGGCATGGATGTGTATTTCATACTGAACGGCGTTACCTTTGTCTGGAATAAGGAAAAAGCTAGGATCAACCCGATAAATCATGACGGTGTTACCTTTCAGCAAGCCGCAGAAGCTTTCTTCGATCCGCTGCTGCTGGTGGTTATGCCAGTCGCAATGAAGAGGCGCGCGAGGCTGTTATTGGTCTAGATAGGCGATGTAATCTTTTGTATGTTGTCTACATTGAGCGTGAAAACAACATCTTTCGGATCATTTCGGCTCGTAAAGCAACCCGCAAGGAACGTGAATACTATGAAAATTGAAGCATTAAAAAAACGATTAGATAGAAATCGACCCATGACTACGATCACGATTCGTATGCCCGAAGATGTGATTGAAGATTTAAAGCGGGTTGCGCCGTTGCTTGGTTTTTCTGGTTATCAACCTCTCGTGCGTGCTTACATTGGACAAGGGTTGCGAGCTGACTTGGAACGGCTAGAAGGGGATACAGTGTCTGCACTGATTGATAGCTTAAAGCGTCATGGTGTAAGTGATAAAGTTATTCAAGAGGCATTAGGCGAAATAACTCAGTGTTAGCACAAGCTTCACTTACAGCCAGCATCCCAACTATTCAAAGGCAGCGGACATACGATTCAAGTTCTTTGCTGCCGCTGTTTTGAGACGTTAGACTACTGCATGTCAAGATAGGTGCATAGGCGCAACTTTTTTCTGGGGTGACGAGATGGGCAATTGGGTGTGCGATATCAGAACTGACTTGTAAAGAAAGCGAGTAATTGATTGTGTCAGTTCCACCAAGGAAGAATCAATTCAAGTAATTCGACATCTTACCCAGTTATGGAACCGAAGAAAACTATCCGAAAAAAGTTCCGCCTCCGTAATACGCTTCTTATGCCCTTCGTTCTGCAAATAGTCGCTGCTTCGAGCTTGGTAGGTTATTTCTCTTTCCGTAGCGGACAACAAGCTGTGAATGAAGTTGCAAGCCAACTACGCGATGAGTTGACAAACCGCATTAACGAAAAACTAGCGTCTTATGCCGAAATCCCTCATACCATTAATCGCTTAAATGCCAGTGCCGTCGCCCAGGGAGATATTGATATCCTCAATGGCGCCGGAGAATATCAATTCTGGCAGCAGATGCAGATTTATCCTGACATAAGCTACATCTACTGCGGTAATGAGAGCGGGGCATTTATGGGTGTTGCACGCTACATGGAACAGAATCAACTTAGGTTAAGGTTCCAGCTTGTTAATCCATCCACCCAATTTGTTAGAAAAAGTATTGAGCTTGATAGTCAGGGCAATCATACAGGAAAGACTGGCATCATATTTACTAAACCTTACGATCCTCGCCTGCGTCCTTGGTATAAAGCAGCAAAAACAGCAGAAAAGGCTGTCTGGAGCGAAATCTATTTGGATTTTTCCATTCTTCTCCCAACCGTTACTGCTAGCATTCCGATCTACAGTAAAGTTGATAACTCATTCATCGGTTCCTGTGGAGTTGACTTCTTTTTACCACAGGAACTAAGCAAATTTTTACAATCTCTAAAAATAGGGAAAAATGGAACTGCTTTTATTATCGAACGTTCCGGGAAGTTGGTCGCAACTTCGACCCAAGAACCCATGATTCAGGGTAGCGGAGAAAATACCAAGCGACTGTTTGCCCGAGATAGTGAAAATCTTGCGATTCAAGAAACTGCCAACTATTTGGACAGTCGCTTTACCGATTTGAACCAGGTTCAATCCGTTCAACAACTTAACTTTAGCCTGAATGGTGAACGGCAATACATTCAGGTCGCACCTTTCCAAAATCGTAACCTGGATTGGCTGATTGTGTTGACAGTACCTGAATCGGACTTTATGGCGCAGATTAATGCAGGTCGGCAAAATGCCTTATGGCTGAGTCTAGGGGCACTAGGACTAGCAATTATGATTGGCATCTTTACAGCGCGATTGATCACCCAACCTGTGCTTAGACTGACTCAAGCCTCTAAAGAGCTAGCCGCAGGACAACTGGACAAACAGGTAGAAACGATTGATGTGATTGAGATTGAAGAAATTGAGACCCTAGAGCAGTCCTTCAACAGCATGGCTACACAACTCAAGGACTTTTTTACAACCCTTGAAGCCCAGAAAGAAACCTTAGCTAATCAAAATGAAGAACTGCAACGTCTTGATCAACTCAAAGACGAATTTTTGGCAAATACCTCCCATGAACTCCGCACACCACTCAATGGCATTATTGGGATTGCTGAATCCCTGATTGATGGGGCAACTGGAGAGCTTTCAGTACTCACTCAAACGAATCTTCAATTGATTGTTTCCAGTGGTCATCGCCTTTCCAACTTAATTAATGATATTCTCGACTTCTCTAAACTCAGGCATCGGAACCTTGAACTGCAATTGTCATCAGTAGATTTAAGAAGTATTACTCAAGTCATTCTCACCCTTAGCCAGCCTCTAGCAAATCAGAAAAATCTACAGCTTATCAATGCTATTTCTCCAGACCTACCTAATGCCGCAGCAGATGAAAATCGCTTACAACAAATCCTCTACAACCTGGTTGGCAATGCCATTAAGTTCACTCCATCGGGTACTGTAGAAGTGTCTGCACAAGTCATAAATTCAGAAGCGAGAAAACTTATAGCTGTCACTGTTTCCGATACAGGTATTGGGATTGCTGAGGACAAACTAGATCGCATCTTTCAATCCTTTGAACAAGCGGAAGGTTCAACTGCCAGGGAACATGGTGGCACTGGTTTGGGACTAGCGATTACCAAACAACTTGTAGAATTGCACGGGGGTGAGATTAGCGTGCAATCCCAAATTGGCGTTGGCTCACAATTTACCTTTACCTTACCTATTGTCTTAGAACAAAATAAAAGTATGAAGCCGATTTCGGTGCTTCATGACAGTGTGAGTCCTACAATCATGCCTTTAGCCTCGCTTCTACAAGTGAGTGACTCTGCCGCTGGCGAGCAACAATTTAAGATTCTCATTGTTGATGACGAACCCATTAATCGGCAAGTACTAATCAACAACCTTTCTTTTTACAATTATGCAATTACCGAAGCAAGTAATGGTCAAGAAGCTTTGACAGTGATAGAAAATGGGCTAATCCCTGACTTGGTTTTACTAGATGTAATGATGCCTCGGATGACAGGTTATGAAGTTTGCCAGAAAATTCGCGAACGTTTTTTTGCTCATGAACTCCCTATTGTAATGTTAACTGCAAAAAGCCAGGTCGAAAATATTGTTGAAGGGTTTACATCAGGTGCGAATGACTATCTAGCTAAGCCGATTCAAAAACAAGAAATGTTGGCTCGGATGAAGACGCATCTGAATTTAGCCAAACTGACTTTAGCATATGGGCGATTTGTTCCCCGCGATTTTCTCAACTTTTTAGATAAAGAAAGTATTATTGATGTGCAAATCGGTAACCAAGTTCAACAAGAAATGACAGTAATGTTTGCAGATATTAGATCGTTTGCAACCCTTGCTGAACAAATGACCCCCCAAGAGACGTTTGATTTTATTAATTCCTATTTAAGTCGAGTCAGTCCGGTGATTAGAGAGCACAATGGCTTTATTGATAAGTATATCGGTGATGCAATCATGGCACTGTTTCCCAAATCAGTAGATGCAGCGGTTCAGGCAGCAATTTCTATGCAGGGAAAGGTTGCACTTTATAATCAAGAGCGGCAACAAAAAGGATTTATTCCGATCGAAATTGGAATTGGCTTGCATACAGGCAATTTAACGCTGGGAACGATCGGCGAACCAGAGCGAATGGAAACTACGGTAATTGCCGATGCAGTAAACTTAGCCTCACGTTTGGAAGGGTTAACAAAGCTATATGGTGCGGGAATCTTGATTAGTGAACATACTTTGACTCAACTCAAGGAACCCCAAAACTATAACTTTAGATTTCTTGATCGAGTACGAGTGAAAGGTAAGAGTGATGTGGTATCAATTTATGAGTTATGCGGTGAAACACAAGATCTAATTAATCAACTAAAGACTCAAACCAAACACACTTTTGAACCTGCAGTTATGGCTTATCACAAACAAGATTTGGTAGGAGCGCAATCTGCATTTGAGGAGGTTTTGGCTATAAATCCTGAAGATAAGGCAGCAATACTTTATGTGAGACGCTGCCAAAAATATAAGCAATCTGGTGTACTGGAAGGATGGGACGGAGTAACAGATTTAGATTTTAAGTAATGCACTAGAACGAGAAAAACCAACTCACTATGTTGACTATTCAATGATTATCAGGTAGAACTTGCTCTCCTAAGTTTTATTTTCGAGTAGCAACGACGTAAATCATATATTGATCATGCACATAAGTGCCAGCTTGAAGAGAATGCTCGAATTCTTTTACAATTGAGCACCATACATCTGGTTTTTCACTCTCCAGGACTAAATTCAAAAAAACATCATATCCGTAAGCTTCTACCACCTCAGCGAACTTTAATGGCGATTCATATATTACAGGCTCATATTCAAGGTGAGCGAAGTCTATTCTGAAATCCGAGGATAGCAGCATATTAACGGCAGTGTGTAAATTCATACTACCAATCGGATCACTTCGATAAAAAGTATTATCCATTAACTTACCATTTGCTATAAGACGATCCATTACATTCCGGTAAGCTTTGAGGAAGCGCATAGTAGTACCGAAGCCTGCGATACTCAATGCAAATTTCCCGTCTTTACGTAAAATCCGAGAAACTTCTCTGATAGCTGCTTCTGGAGTGATGCCCTGTTCAGGCACATTAAGCCAGTGAAAGACTGAGTTCGAGATGACTAAGTCTTGAGAGTCATCTTCAAATGGTAGATTTTCTGCATCACATACATCGAAACAACCAGGTGTTCTGTGTAATTCCTGTGCTATGCGAATCATCTCAGGTGAAAGGTCAATTCCTTGATAGCGATACGGTAACGCAGGAAACCGTGCCATCAAGACATCCAGTAATATTCCGTCACCACAACCCACATCTAATAGCGTTCCCTCTAAGGGGACTTGGGGCTGTGTAAATAGAATATTCAGTAGTCGATTTAGGTTGGCTGTTTGTAAGTGTTTACGTGTTACATAAGTGGAGGCTTGCTTATCGTAATTCCGCTGAACAATTTCTCGCTGAGACATGAGCGCTTGTGACCCCCCTAAAATTCTTGATTCGTAGTCTTACCTTGGTAAAGTCGGATTCTTGATAAATTGACGATCATATGAGGCTTCGCCCCGCCAAAGGCGTACGTGGGATTTGTGGTTTTGTTTGCTTCGCCTGGGGGTGCCATTTTTCATGACGTCATCGAACCCAAAATTAGGACAATACAGCAAGGGAAGAATGGTGGACATAGGGAGTGACGTTCGTGCTTAAACCGAACTGACGTTACTTAGGTCAAAATTGCGCCGCCCATGAGGCGTTGATAGCGATAGTCCAATTCCTGTTGCATCAGTGACCAACCACCTAAGGTTTCATCTTGAGCAATTACCTTTTCGGCGGCTTCTCGTGCCAGTTCCAGCACTGCTTGATCTTCCACCAGACTTGCCAGGGCAAAATCGGGCAAGCCTGACTGACGAGTGCCCAACACCTGACCCGGACCGCGAAACCGCATATCCATTTCGGAAATGAAGAAACCGTCTTGGGATTGTTCCAAGACTTTCAGGCGTTGACGAGCGGTTTCGCTTTTGGAACTGCTCATCAATAAGCAAAAAGATTGGGAACCCCCGCGACCCACTCGTCCCCGCAATTGATGCAGTTGGGACAGTCCAAAGCGATCGGCGTGTTCGATCAGCATCACCGTGGCGTTGGGCACGTCTACCCCCACTTCCACCACCGTCGTTGACACCAAAATTTGGGTTTCGTTGTCGCGAAAGCGGGTGATGGCATCATCTTTGTCGGCTGAGTTCATGCGTCCGTGCAACAAGCCCACTCGAAAGTCTGGAAAGACATTGGTTTGAAGTTCTTGATGCTCATCGATCGCCGATTTTAGATCCAGCTTTTCCGATTCTTCCACCAGCGGCAATACTACGTAAACCTGCCGTCCCTGGGCAATTTCACGTCGCATCAGGTCATAGGCATGAAGCCGATCGCGCCCTGCCAGTACGGTAGTTTGGATGGGTTTGCGTCCCGGTGGCAGTTCATCGATCTGGCTGACATCCAGATCGCCATGCAAGGTCAATGCCAGAGTCCGAGGAATGGGGGTAGCAGTCATGGTTAGCACATGGGGATTGATCCCTTTTTGCTGGAGACGGGCACGTTGTTGCACGCCGAAACGATGTTGCTCATCGATCGCCACCAACCCCAAACGCTGAAACGTCACTGCATCTTGAATCAAGGCATGAGTGCCCACCAGCAATGGTAATTCGCCTGTTTCCAGATGGGCATGAATTTGTCGCCGTTTGGCGACTTTGGTTGAACCCGTCAGCAACTCCACAGGCAAATGCAACAGGTTGAACCAACCCACCAACTTGCGGTAGTGCTGCTCTGCCAGGACCTCCGTCGGTGCCATAAATGCCACCTGATAGCCCGACTGAATCGCCGCCAGCGATGCCACTACTGCCACTACGGTTTTTCCTGATCCCACATCACCCTGAATCAGTCGATTCATGGGAGTGGGCTTTGCCAGGTCAGTGAGAATGTCGTTAATCACCCGTTGCTGTGCCCCCGTCATGGCAAAGGGCAGCAGGCGATAGAACTGATCGATCAATTCTCCGGTAGGGGCAAGAATGGCGCTAGTTTGGGCAGCTTGTTGAAGCTTGCGGCGTTTGAGCAACCCCAGTTGTAAGTAAAAGAATTCATCGAATACCAAACGGCGACGGGCATCGTCCAGGCTGGGTGGGTCAGCAGGAAAGTGAATCTGGGCGATCGCATCGGTCACCCCAATCAACCCATACTGATCGCGTACATTTTTCGGCAGGGCATCGTCCAGGGTCTGGGCAGCAGGCAGAGCAGCAAGTACCGCCCGACGCACCAGATCGGCTCCCACTCCTTCAGTTAGAGGATAGACGGGAACTACCCGCCCGATCGTCAAAGAGTCGAGCGGATCTCCCGACTGGTTCAAGACTTCCAGTTCAGGATCTTCCAAGGTAATGCCAAATTTGCTTTGTTTGACCAAGCCCGATGCAGCGATCGTCGCGCCCACGGGATAGAGTTTTTTCTGCTGCTCTTGCCAACCGCGATTGCTGAAGCGGGTTCCAGCAAAAAAACGACTCAGCTTAATCTGTCCGCTGCGATCAGACAGGGTGAGTTCCACAATGGTAAGTTTGGAATTCCGAGGACTGGTAAAGCAGTTGAACCGCTTGATCGTGCCAACGATCGTCACAGTTTCTCCTGGCTCCAGCGATCGAATATCCACCTGACGAGCATAGTCGATATAGTCACGCGGATAGTAGTAAAGCAAATCCCGCACGGTACGGAGTCCCAGCTTTGCCAACCGTTCTGCATTCTTGGGTCCAATGCCGCTGAGATAGGTGAGGTCTTGGTCGAGGGACGGCAACGCGGATGCAGTTGCAGTGGAAACTTTAGCTTTGAGCGAATTGATCGCTGCTGGTTTTGCTGCTTTCCCCCCAACTCCCGACTGCTGAATCCTTTCAACACTTCTAATTCCTGCTTCGCTGGTGGAATCAGAAGCCTTGCCTCCTGACTCTTGACTCCTGACTCCCCGCTTGCCAGGTAACTCCTCGATCGTCCTCCGCGTCTCATAAAGAAACCGTCGCGTATCTGCAACCAGATGTTGACGTTGGGCAAAGCTGAGTTCGGCATAGCTAGAAAACTGAGTGGCGATTTCCTGACAGCGCCGTTGCTCCCGATCGGGCAAGTCGATCGGCGGTTCACTCAGATTCAGACGGAGAAATTCGCTGAAGCGGTATTGCTTACCCTCCAGATCATTAAATCCCCGATCTGCTTCCACCGATAGCGCTTTTTGTAGGCGTACCCAGTCCATAAGTTCGCGATCAGCCATTCGTTCTTAATCTTAGTCGCCGATTCAGGCTACGAACCACCAACCCTTCACCTCTCTACCCCTTCACTCATCTACCCAAACACTCCGCCACGCAGCCTCCGCTTCCGCGATCGTCCGTTCCTGCTGCTTTTTCCGATAATCTCGTGCCAGGGTTTTGAGGCGAGCGGCGAGGCTCCGCAGGCGAGTTCGCCACGCCATGGTGGTACTGTCGGCAAACTCAATGTCAGAGAGGCGCAGGTGGACGGTGGTGACTCGCATCAAGGATGAACCATCTTCGTCTTCGTCTTCATCTTCGTCTTTGTCGTCTGAGGGGTGTTTTGGCGAATCGCCGACGGTTTCAATCATCAGGTTGAGCAGGTTGGGAGGACCGCCGACCATTTCGGTGGCTTCTGCCCGAATGGCGGCTTCCAGAATGGGTTCGGGCAATTTTTTGGGCAAAATTCCGGTTTGCTGAAACAGTCGGTTGACCGCATGGGACAGCGATCGCAATTCTTCGCCGATCGCTCGTTCCAGGGTTTCTTGCCAGAGCAACAGTTCTTCTAGAGGGTTGGGTTTGGCATGAGGACGAGCCTGAAAGAAGGCCTCTCCCAGATTCATTCCAGCCGAGGGGTTGGTTGTTGCAAAGAAATTGCCTTGGGAAATTTCGGGTGCAGGACTGAAGCGCTCAGTTTCTGAAAATTCGATCGCGGCAGTGGCGGTGTCTGTCGATTCGATTTCGGGAGAATTGGCAATGGGGGATTCGACGATCGGGTTCAGCTCGGTTGTGATCAATTCTGGCGAAGTAGCGGCTTCAGCGCCTGCAACAGCATCGGGTTGCTGATGGGCGAGGGGCGGAATCAGTTTTGCCAGGAGTTCTTGTTGGGTCTGGGTGCCTAGGTCGCGTAGGGTTTGCTGGAGTTCTTGCCGATGGCTGAGCGACAGGTGCAAAAAATGCCGGGGATAGGCTTGAGTACAGAGATAATAGCTCGCCAGGATGAGCTGCTGGCGGGTAGTTTTGCCCAATGCCTCGAGATAGCTGGCATAGGTTTTGTGGAATTCTTGGGCGATCGCCACGATCGCCGCTTCCAATGCTGCCAGGTCTTTTTCAATTCGATCGATCGATGCAACCATGCTGTTGCCCACTTATTTCGTCTATGGTCCAGTCTCATCTATTGTCCAGGATAGCCCGTTCAGCGATCGGGTGAAATGAAGGGGAATCAGCCGAACTTGCCAACCTCAACGACTTCACCGGGAACGATTGTGTTTAGCAAGTTGCGAGTTCCTGGCATCAGTGGAAGTAAATCAGTCAGTCGATTAGTCGGTGCTATTAAGACAACGATCGCAATCCCAGCCTGTTGCAAGTTTTGTTGATATCGCAGATTTTGATCGGTTGTGAGTAGAATCGTAAAACCTTCTTGAGCCATCAGTTGCAGTAGCTCACCATTCTTTTTCCCCGACCATCCCACTTCTGTTACCGTTTGTACCTCATAGTCCCTCAGTTCACGCTTTAGAGGACGTGGTACACACTCATCAAGCAAGATTCGCATCGGTGGTCAGCATTTCTTTTGCTAATTCAAGGGCTGCGATCGCTTGTTCATGACTCACACTGGGGAAATGGTCTAAGAATTCACCGAGTGATTCGCCTGCCTCAAGATAATCAAGCAAGGTTTTTACAGGCACACGGGTACCGATAAAAACGGGGGTGCCCCCTAATATATCGGGATCGCGGTGAACCACATGTGCTAGGGATGACATGGCAACCTGGCTCATTGATGAAATGGATGTCGTGCATCCATCATAAGCCAAGTGAAGCTATTGCATGAGCCACCAGATGAGTAGCGCCCCAGCCAAGCCCACTGCCACCCAGAACCAAAAAGGCGGAAGTTGGCGGGAACGCTGCTGGGGTGCATCGTCCCCAATCGCGGGCGCACGACGACGCTCCACGGCAATGATTTGATGATAAGTCGCAATTCCTTTTTTACAGTTTTCGACCTCATGATCGAGTTGCAGAGTTTGGTAGATGGCTAGTGCTTGCTGGAGACATGAGATGCCTTCAAAGTGCCGATCGACCTTACCCAGCGCTAATGCCAGGTTGAATAAAGCATTTGCTTCACCGTGACGCTCACCAATTTTGTGTTTGATCGCTAAGGATTGTTCGTAATACTCGATCGCCTGCTGGTATTGCCCTAGAGAATTATAGGCATAGCCCAAATTGCCCAGAGCAATAGCTTCACCAGAGCGATCGCCAATTTCGCGTTTGATCGCCAGAGATTGCTCCTGATACTCGATCGCGCGTTGGTATTGCCCTAAAGATTGGTAAGCGTTACCCAAACCAATCAGGGAATTAGCTTCACCGGAACGATTGCCAATTTCGCGTTCAATTACTAAGCCTTGTTCGTGGTACTCAATCGCGCGTTGGTATTGCCCTAGAGATTCGTAGGCATAGCCTAAACTGTTTAGAGACGTGGCTTCTCCAAAACGATTTCCAATTTCGCGTTCGATCACTAAGGATTGCTCGTAGTATTTAATCGCGCGTTGGTATTGCCCTAAAGAATCGTAGACCTTGCCCAAACCAATCAGAGGACTAGCTTCACCGGAACGATTGCCAATTTCGCGTTCAATTACCAAGCCTTGTTCGTGGTACTCGATCGCCCGTTGGTATTGCCCTAGAGATTCGTAGGCATAGCCTAAACTGTTTAGAGACGTAGCTTCCCCAAAACGATTTCCAATTTCGCGCTTAATCGCCAGAGATTGCTCGTGGTAATCGATCGCCCGTTGGTATTGCCCTAGAAAATCGTAGGCAATTCCCAAATTGCCTAAAGAAATGGCTTCACCAGCACGATTGCCAATTTCGCGATCGATCTCCAGGGATTGCTCGTAGTACTCGATCGCCCGTTGGTATTGCCCTAGAGAATAGTAGGCATTGCCCAAATTGTTCAGAGAACTAGATTCTCCACGACGATCGCCAATTTCGCGATAGATTTCTAAAGACCGTTGACAAAACTCAATGGCTTTTCGGTAACGACTACAGCCATTCATGGCGATGCCCAGGTTCAGGAGCGAATTTGCCTCGCCTTCCTGATTCTTCTGGTTTTTTGCCAGCGTCAAGGCTTGTTCATAGGCTTGCAAGGCTGGCTCATAGGCATATTGCCATCGATATGCATCCCCCAGATTGTTGTAGAGCGTCACCAGCAAAGGGGATTTGGGGTTTTGTTGCTCCAACTCGGTGATTTGGGCTTGCCAGTCGGCGGGGGTGCGGGGGTCGGCGGGGGGTTCTGTCTGGGCTGGGTCAGAGGGGCGAGTTGTGCTCAGATCGGTGGAGATCAAGGGGTGCTGGGACAGGGCAACAAACTCAAACACACCACTGCGCCAACTCCAAAAATCGGGGGCTTTTTTGGATAGCTCGGTGGCAATGCGATCGGTCAACCACAAAACAATCGGAAACTGAAACTCGCGCAGGCTCTCCCTTGTCCATTGCAACGAAAAGAAAAATTGCTCTTGTTCAGACGTGTCGGTGGTGAGGCGCACACCCAGCAGTTCGGTGGCTCCCAGGATGGTGACAATGATGCGATCGTCCGTTTGCATGTGGGGCTTCTGAGCCACCAGGTTGGTGAGGGTGGTTTTGAGGCTGGGTTGTTGGTTGCTCAGCAGTGCCCGATAGGGCGTAAAGCCTGCTTGCCGCAGTTGGGTTTCGTAGGCTTCGATCAGTTGCATTTGCAGGTTGCGATCGTCGCAGATGGCAAGCAACAAATCGAGCCGTTGGCTGCTGGCGCGCACCGACAGCACCAGTTTCCGCAACTCGCGTTGGTTGAGGGCTTCTAGTTCTGAGAGCGGCGGCAGATTGGACATGGTTT
Organism: Scytolyngbya sp. HA4215-MV1; assembly: GCA_019359045.1. Lineage (GTDB taxonomy): Bacteria > Cyanobacteriota > Cyanobacteriia > Leptolyngbyales > Leptolyngbyaceae > Scytolyngbya. The sequence continues at coordinate 637,547 of JAHHIA010000002.1, read as the reverse complement.
TCGGGGATATTTTAAAGATCTTGTCGTGCATCGCCACAAGCACGATCCCCCTAAATCCCCCTTCAAAAGGGGGACTTTGAAGTCTGAAGCTCCCCCTATTAAGGCTACCGTGTACACACAAGTAATCAGTGATGTCATTGAGTGGGTTGATCCCCCTAAATCCCCGCGCTGGCGCGCCGCTGCGCTAGAAAAAAGGGGGACTTTGAAATCTGAAGCCCCCCTTTTTAAGGTAGGGTTGATTCTCTTGCGAGAGACATTCCTTAAAAGCCTCATTCTTCCGTTAAAACCATTTCAGTGGTTTACAGCAGAATAGGGGTTCAAGAATTAATCTTTTTCTAAAGAATCAGCCCTACCCTTTTTAAGGGGGGTTGGGGGGATCTCCAGGAGTCTCGCCTTGAATCTGAGATTTGTGTGTACACCGTAGTTTATTAAGGGGGGTGGGGGGATCTCCAGCGGTTTCGCCTTGAATCTGAGAGGATGTGGACACCGTAACCTTTGGCAAGAGAGTAAAGGACGATCGCCAAGCATTTTGCATCACTGTAAAACTTTTTCCAAACTATCGCTGGAAAGCTGTTTACGCGACCGCAGGCAACAGATGTTTACGACGTAACAGATCCGTAATCAGCGGATGCAAGTCATACCACAGATCATCATTTTCATACTCCAACACATACAAGCCATGCAACAGTTCCAAAAACTCGGCACTGCGGGCATCGGGCGGCGTGAAGTTTTGGTAGACCGTCACCAGCAGGTCATAAAGTTGGCTGCCCAAACTGCGGTCAAACTGATGCCGCAAATTCTTTACTGCCCTTGCCAGAATGTTGGCATCGATCGTCGCTGCTGGATTGTCTTCCAGCGCCAACATACATTCCCGACAACATTCTCGTCCCAGTCGCACCAGTTCCCGCAACACGCCCCCACTCAGCAACACCATTTGCCGCAAAATCTCCGGCGCTGCCAGGTCGGACGGAATCCGCCTTTGCAAAACTGATAAGAGCATCTCGACATTTGCGGCGATCGGTTCCGCCTCAGCCTGGTGTGCCACTTCTTGGGGATAAAACTTCGTCACAGACAGCAAAATAATTTGGCTAACCGCCGATTCCAGCGTTGCCAGCAGTCTCAGTTCGCGCACCACCGAAATCGGAATGGTGTAGACGATGCGGATGTTGGGCGAGGTCAGGGCATTGATGTTGTCGCGATAAATCGATTCCACCACCGACAGATCCAACTTATCCAAATCATCAATCACCACCAGCACTTCTTTTTTGGTGGCAATTTGAATGGCGGCGGCAATTTCGTCAATTTTTCTGGAGAGTTCGGAAACCCGCCGCTCGTAAGTAATTTTAATTTCTTCGCGGAACGTATCTTCTTTTTGCAGCTTGCCGGTCAGCAGCTTAAACAGGTCTACCCCGGCTGAATATTCTGCTTTGAGTTGGTCAGAATAGATCTGGCTTTTGGTTTGGGTAAACCAGGTCAGCAATGCCTGTTTCGTCGCCTCCTGAATGGGCACCTGAAGCCGAGTGGCTTGGCTGAGGAGTTGCAAGGCGATCGCATACAAAATATTGACATGGTTTACATCCGACATTTCTACGGTGTCGGCAATGGAGAAAAACACCACAAACAGCTTACGCTCTCGCATATCCTGGGCAAACTGCGCCAGTAGCGTCGATTTGCCGCAGCCTCGATGTCCCGTAAAAATCAGCTTGCTATCGGGCTGGGAGACCTGGATTTCTTGCTTCAGTTTTGCCAGCGTGCGCTTGCCATACTCCACTCGAAACGCCTTGATCTGGGCAGGTTCGATTAGCGGAAAAAGCTCCAGGTTGCGGTAGGCTTGCGTCAAACGGTCGAGGCGATCGGTCTCCATACCAGAAAGGAAATGCCAGAGGGCTGAGAATTTTCCCTCTCATCATACCGAAGCGCCTCGCCAACGAATTACAAATCTCGATGTTGAAAGGGTTTGGCATCTTTGCCAGCATAGGTCGCGGCAACATGCCCATCCCCCACCAGTTCATACTTATACGTCACCAACCCCTCCAACCCCACCGGACCGCGTGGCGGCATCTTTTGCGTACTGATGCCCACCTCCGCCCCCAAGCCATAGCGGAAGCCATCGGCAAAGCGGGTCGAGCAATTGTGAAATACGCCCGCCGCATCTACCTCTGCCATAAATTGACGCGCCGTTTGAGCATCTTCCGTCACGATCGCCTCGGTATGCCGCGACCCATAGGTATTGATGTGGGTGATCGCTGCCTCTGTTGAATCCACAATCTTGATCGCCAGGGTCAAATCTGAATATTCTGTGCTCCAATCTGCCTCGGTGGCGGGTGGGATATTGAGAATCTCCAGGGTGAGATCGTCCCCGCGCAACGCCACCCCCTGAGCTTGCAGCGCCGTCACCGCTTCCAGCAAAAACTCCGACGCGATCGCCTGATGCACCAGCAAGGTTTCGATCGCGTTACAGGCAGCGGGATACTGGGTTTTGGCATCCACCGCGATCTTCACTGCCTGCGAAATGTCAGCAGCGCGATCGACATAAAGGTGGCAAATGCCATCGGCATGACCCAACACCGGAATGCGTGTATTCTCCTGCACAAAGCGGACAAAGGAATTGGAGCCTCTGGGAATAATCAGATCGACATACTGATCGAGCTTCAGCAACGCCAGGGTTTCTTCCCGCGTGGTCAGCAGTTGCACCACTGACGGATCGACCTCAGATTGCACTAGCCCTTGGTGAATTGCCTTCACTAATGCCTCGCACGATCGCACCGCTTCCCGTCCGCCTTTCAAAATCACCCCATTGCCCGACTTAATCGCCAGCGAAGAAATCTGCACCACCGCATCGGGACGGGCTTCAAAAATAATTCCTAAAACGCCCAGTGGACAGGTGACCCGCTTGAGTACCAATCCTTCGTCCAGTTGGCGATGGATCTGTACCGCCCCTACAGGATCTGCCAGCCGAATCACATCCCGTACCCCGGCGATCGCCCCCTTCAGCTTGTCCGCATCCAACTTCAGCCGGGCATCCAACGCAGGGGCAATGCCGGCTTGTTGCGCGGCTTCGCGATCGGCAGCATTTGCCGCCAAAATTTCGGGAGCAGAGGCTTCCAGGGCTTGGGCGATCGCTTCCAGTGCCCGATTTTTGGCATCAGTGGGCAAACTTGCCAGTTGCCGAGCCGCAGCCCGAGTTTTTTGCGCCGTTGTAATTAAAGACGCCGAGGAGGACTCGGCCGCTAGAGGAGAAGAGGTCGGAATGGATGAAGCTGTCATAGTCGTTGAGGGAAAAATAGTCGTGCTGTAGGGAGACAAACACCTGAAATCTATGGTAATCTCTCAGATTTTAAGGGTGTATTTGTGTATCAAAGTGAAGGGAGAGACTTCTGGGATCTCGGCGCTCAAAACTCATTCATGCGGTATCGAGAAGTGCTGTATGTATTAGTGAGCCGAAACCTGAAAGTGCGGTATCGCGGTTCTTTACTGGGAGTGTATTGGTCACTGCTCAATCCCCTAATTATGACCAGCGTTTATACGCTGATTTTTGGCACTGCGTTTGCCTCCTATTATGACAATTCCATCGTGCGATATATGTTGGGGGCTTTTTCTGGGCTGGCAGTGCTCAACTTTTTCTCTTCATCCACCACCCAGGCACTCACCAGCATTGTCCTGAATGGGTCGCTAATGAATAAGATCCGGTTGCCAGTCAGCATCTTCCCTGTTTCTATGATTGCAGCAAATGTCTTCCAATTTGCCGTGGGGGCGTTGCCGTTGCTGATGATGATGACCTTACTGATTTCCCATAGCCTGACAAATGTGGTGGTATTGTTCTTGCCCCTACTGGCGTTGATCCTGGTTGCATCTGGGGTGGGGCTACTGGTCAGTGCCCTATTTGTATTCTTTCGAGATTTAAGCTATTTCTATGAATTAGTTTTGTTTCTCCTGCTGATTAGTAGCCCCATCTTTTATCCTCAGGAAATTGTCCCGGCAAATGTAAGGGCAATTTTGGTGTTCAATCCGCTGTCCAGCATTATTGCCAGTCTGCGGCAAATTGCGATTTCGGGGCACGCACCCGATTACAGTCTCATTGGACACGCCCTGCTCAGTGGAGCGCTGACCTTGGTGGTAGGATGGATATGTTTCAAGCGGTGGCATCACCAGTTTATGGATTTGTTGTAATGCAAACCATTTGCCTTGATCGGGTTTCCCTGTGGCGACGGACACAAGAAGAGTTCTCTTACGACCTGAAGAAAACCATTTTGTCCATTTTGGAGGGTAAGTATCATAAGCCTCCGAAGCATTTGGTGTTAGATCGGCTGGATCTGGCGATCGAGTCGGGTCGAAAAGTAGGGATTATTGGCGCGAATGGTGCCGGGAAGTCAACCCTGTTGAAGCTGATTTGTGGCATTTTGCAACCCACCAGCGGTCAGGTGCGAGTGCGCGGTAGAATTGCCCCTCTGATTGAGCTGGAAGCCGGATTTGAACCTGAACTTTCAGTCCTGGATAACATTATTCTCTACGGTGTTTTGTTGGGGTTCTCGCGACGAGAAATGCAAGGTCGAACCCCCTCAATTCTGGCATTTTCGGGGCTGGAGGATTATGCTTTGGTTCCAGTTAAATCGCTTTCGTCGGGTATGGTTGCCCGATTGGGGTTTGCGATCGCCACCGATGTCCAGCCCGATATTTTAATCCTGGATGAAGTGTTGTCGGTAGGAGATGCCAGCTTTAAGCGCAAGTGCAAACAGCGAATTGAGCGTTTTTGGAACTCAAACACCACAGTGCTGCTGGTTTCGCACGATCTGGAGTTTGTGCGACAAGAATGTGATCAGGCGATTTGGCTCGATCGGGGACAGTTAAAAATGCAAGGTTCTGCTAATGATGTGGTGGATCAGTATCTCTACACCGTGCGCCAGGAGTTGGATCTGGATTCGCAAGAGTGGAATTTTGGCTTAAAAGAAGTGTTGTGTTAGCCATCGAAATTATGACGTTGGCGAAACCGATCAAGCACGACAGCTACCACAATCACTAAGCCAATCACCAGAGTTTGCATGAAGGAAGAGACTCCAATCATGTTGAGGGAATTGGAAAGCATCCCCAAAATCAACACGCCGTAGAAGGTGTTGAGTAGGTTGCCTGTGCCACCAGTGAGGGCAACGCCACCGACCACCACGCTAGCGATCGATTGCAGCTCTAAACCAGAGGCTGCTAGAGGTTGCGCTGCTTCGACCCAGGCAGTCAGGACAATCGCCGCAATACCAGCAGTGGCACCAGCCAGCGTATAGATCAGCAACATCTGCAACTGCACATCGACGCCAGAGTTGAAGGCAGCTCTGATATTGGAGCCGATCGCGTAGACATAGCGCCCAAAAACCGTATGACGCAACAAAACATGTCCAACCAATAATGTGAATCCCGCCATTAATGCAGGCGCAGGCAATCCCAACAAAAAGCCGTAACCAAAACAGTTACTAAAGGCTTCTGGCACATCATAGATAGGAGTGCCCCCCGTCGCCATCAGTGCCAACCCACGACCAATGGAAGCGGTACCCAGAGTGACAATAAACGGGGAAACCCGAAACAGCGTCACAATCAAGCCATTGACGAAGCCAAACACCACCCCAGTGAACAGCATTGCCAGTACACCTGCCACCAGACCCAGTTTGTTCATTACCAGGACACCATACACACCGCCCAGCGCCAGCGCCGCTGTAATCGACAAATCCAATCCCCCACTAATCACCGCAAAGGTTTGTCCGACGGAAATTACCATCAAAGCAGCCAGTTGACGGCTCAAGTTCAGCAGGTTTTCATTCGACCAGAAGCGAGGCTCAATCAACCCAGTGACGATCGCCAGGGTCAAAATAAACAGGGGCAAAACCAATTTGCCCACTCCAGAAAAACCTAACTTGGCTTGTCGTTTGGCAGTAAGCGGTGAGGGCGAGCTTTCGTGATCCAGAGATTGAGGCATTGCCAGTCGTTTTGTGCTCAGGAGCCCTCCCATTTTAGAGGGAAGTGCTTAGATTAAAGATTGGGATGCGCTGACAAATATCATCAGTTCATTCCCCCAATTCACAACCATCCTCCTCTTTGCGCTATGCTATCGACGACTTCAACCTTTGCCTTAACACCCGGTATTCTGCGTCGTGTGCATCATATCGCGTTCAATGTTGTTGATCTGAATGCTTCGCGTCACTTCTATGGTCAGATTTTGGGGTTGCATGAGCTAACGGGCGAAGAAGTGCCTTCAACGCTCAAAACGCTGGTAGCCGAGGGGAAAGTTGCCAACTTTGTCACCCCCGATGGCACGGTAATTGATTTATTCTATGAACCCGATTTAGCCCCACCCGATGCTGACCCGCAACGCCAGTTTACCCGCGCCAATCATCTGGCGTTTGATATTGATCCGGCGCTATTCGATCGCGCGGTTGCGGTAATTCAGCAAAATCAGGTGACGATCGACCACGGTCCCGTAACTCGTCCAACCGGGAGAGGATTCTATTTCTACGACCCCGATGGATTTCTGATTGAAATTCGTTGCGATCCGATATGACCCCATCTAAAACGGTTTGTAACCAGTCGGACAGGGCGCTTTTTCATTCAGTTGATTGAGGGCTTCTCTGGAAGGCAGTAATTTAGTTGGTTGCTCACTTTCACAGAGGGTAGCCATACTGGTGACTTCATTGGTCCCAGCGAGTTTGGAGAGTCGGACAAAGCCAATGTAGCTCTTAAGTCCATTTTGTTTGGCAATGCCTGCATTGATGACGCGATCGCCTTTCCCCAACACAAAAATTCGGTAGAGATAACTTTCAGTTTCGGGTTTGATGCCCAAATAAAGTTGATCGAGGGTTTTGGCAAACGCATTCTTTTCCAGAAAATGCGCTTGTTGCGATCGATTCATGGATCCCACCCATTGCTTTGCCTGCGATTGTAGCGGTTGTGCCTCCATTGCCGCCTGCGAGGTAAAAGCATCTTTCAAATTGGCATTTTTCACATCTTTGAGGCTGGCACCTTCTAAAACCGCATTTTCTAACCGGGCATTTTGAAGATTAGCCCCATCCAGCACCGCATTATTCAACTTGGCGTAGCCCATACAAGCACCCGTCAAGTTAGCCTGACTTAAGTTAGTTCCCTGCAAATCCCCTGCCACTAAGAGGGCTTGACTAAGGTCAGATGACTGCAAGTTTGCCCCTTGCAGTTTTGCCAGAGCAATGCCGTAGCGTTCCAGTTCTTCAGGTGGAGGCGGCGCACTGCTACTCTTGCCAGCATCACACAAACTTTGTCGGAAATAGGTTTCCCCAAAAGAAGCGCTGCCAGAGAAGCCAAGACTACGGCTGAAAGCGCCCGGAATCATCCCCGTCAACATGGCTCCCGATAGGTTGGCACCCCTCAAATCCACCCCTTGAAAATTGACCCCACTCAGATTAGAACGACTGAGGTTGACTTGTTGCAGGATGGCACCGCTCAGTTGAGTCGTATTGCTGAAGTTCGCTTCTCTGAGATAGCTATTGCTGAGGTCTGCCTGACTCAGGTTCGTGCCATCCAAAATTGCGGCATGGAGATAGGCATGGGTCAGTTTAGCCCCCGTCAAGTCTGCGTCAGTCAGGTTGACGGATCCTAAGTTGGCACCGCTCAGGTCAGCATTTTTGAGATTCGCATTGACCAGATTTGCCCCATAGAGATTGGCATCCTTCAGTTCGGCGCTGCTTAGGTCACACCCTGGGCACTGATTGGTTTTGAGCAATCGTTGCACATGGTCAGGATTGGCAGCTTGGACGATCGTCCCTTGCATCATTCCACCGATCGTTGCCAGGATCAGTACTCGTCGAATCTTAGGGTTCATTGATGAGCGCTCCTTGGAAATAGGGGGGGATGAGGGAGGGGGGAATAAGGGGAGGGGGGAATGAGGCAGTTTTCTGAATTCTGGATCCTGACTCCTAACTTCTGCCTCCTGATTTCTGACTCCTAACTCCTGCTCCCTCACTTCAGCAGATACTCCTTAATAAACATCACCGTGGCATAAAACTGGAAATCTACATTTTTCTTCTTACCAAAGCCGTGTCCTTCGTCTTTTGCCATCAGATACCAAACAGGGGTATCACTTTTGCGAACCGTTGCGATGATTTGTTCGGCTTCGTTGAGCGGTACGCGCGGGTCATTTTTACCGTGGATGACAAACAACGGTTTTTGGATTTTGTGAGCATTATTGAGAGGAGAAATTTTCTCTAGGAAGGCGCGCATTTTAGGATCGCGTTCGTCACCATATTCGACTCGCCGCAGGTCACGTCGGTAGCCTTCGGTGCGTTCTAGAAAACTGACGAAGTTGGAGATGCCGACGATGTCAATGGAAGCCCGGATGCGATCGCTGTAGTGAGTTGCCACAGCCAGAGACATATAGCCACCGTAACTACCGCCTGTCACTAAAATGCGATCGCTATCCAAGTCAGGTCGGGCTTTAATCCAATCCAGCAAGGCACCGATATCTTTGACCGAATCCTCGCGTAGAAAACCATTATCCAATTTCAAGAAGTTTTTGCCATAACCCGAAGAGCCACGCACATTGGGCAATAAAATCGCCACTCCCAGTTCATTCAGGTAAAAGTTATTGCGTCCTAAAAATACGGGACGAGACTGTCCTTCGGGTCCACCGTGAATGTCGATCATTACCGGACGTTTGCCGGTGAATTTTGCTGGAGGACGGTAGAGAAAACCAGAAATGGTTTTACCATCAAAGCTTTGCCAACGAACCAGTTCCGGTTCCGCAAAATTGCTGGTGTTGAGTCCCCCAGTTTCGCTCTCGGTCCAGCGTTCCAGGGTGTTGGTGATCACATTGATGGCGTAAACATCGGCGGTCGATCGGGCAGCAACAAAGGTAATTGCCAAATCTCGGCTGTTGCGGTGCCAGGCAATTCCCCCAATCAACCCGGTGGGTAATTTAGGCAGCGGGATTTCCTCACGGGTGGCAGTGTCGAGCAAATGGAGGATACTAATTCCATCTTCGTTGGTGACAAATGCCAGCAACTTGCCATCTTCAGAGAGATCAAAATCTTCCACGTCCCAGGGAATTTGACTGCTCAAATCAGTATGTTGCTGGGTGGCGAGGTCAATGTAGACAAGGCGGGCGAATTCGGAACCGCGATCGGTCAGTGCGTACAACCCCTTACCATCCTTGCTAAATACCGCAGCTGGATAGGCAACCTTCTCCGCTTCGCCCTTGGGAGTAATCAGCTTTTTCTCTCCAGAATCAACATCCATTAACCAGAGGTAAGATTCGTTAATCGAAACAAACTCGCCTACGAGCAACTGCCGATCGTCAGGTGACCAGTCATTCGGCGACCAACCGCCACCCTGAAGCTGTGCCAACAAGCGATCGCTTTTAGGATGGGTTGGGTCAATGATATACAGGTCATTGTCTTGTCCGGTACGACGCGTTGACGTGTACACCATACGATCGCCCCGGTTCGACCAGATACCACGACTGTTCTTCGATTTACCATCCGTCAGCAACGTTACATCGCCCGTTGCCAGGTCATAGCGATAATTTTGGCTAAACTCATTGCCCCCGGTATCTTTGCTAAAGACAAAATAATCACCCTGGGTTGGTTGATAGGTCGCTCCCGACACCCGTTCCGGGAAGAACGTCAACTGCTGCCGCATTCCCAAAGGTACCTTGACCCGATGCACCTGAGGGGTGTCGGCAAACCGAGTCGAGATCAGCATCTCCCGTTTCACTGGATGCCAACTGGAAAAAACGGCTGCCCGAAACTCCGTATAGCGTTGCACTGTGCTCGACAACTCAGCCGGAATCGGCGGAATGCCTTCAGCAACTAGATTCTCATTGGGAACGATCGTGGCATTTTGGGCAAAAGAGAGTGTCATAGAACAAAAGATAGAAATGAAAATGGCAACGATCGCCAAAAGGGAAAACCGGAGTGAGCGTGGCAACCTGGTTGAAAGCAGGCATCGTGATAGCAAAAACAATTTTGGGCTTATGCGTTTCATTTCGACCAATTACTGATATCGCATCCGGGTAAGCATTTCAAAATCCAAAATGACTTGAAAGGAGGGGAGCAAGACATAAGCCGGGTTCTGTTCTCCAAATTACCGAAGCAAAGTAGAGGGCAGTTATCTATCTGGGATGTTTGTTACCAAACACCTCAAGCGGTACCTTTGCACGGAGCTAGGAAAAAGACCAACCCTTGCCCCTTCGACCTTGCTCCCAACCGGGGTTTACCGAGCCAGCACCTCTCGATGCTGCTGGTGCGCTCTTACCGCACCCTTGCACCCTTACCTGTGAGCCTTCGCAATCAGCTTTCGCTGCTAGCTAGAAACTCCATCGGCGGTATGTTTCTGTGGCACTTTCCTCACGATCGCTCGCACTGGGCGTTACCCAGCAAGTTTGGTCTTTCGGGAGCCCGGACTTTCCTCAGACTGGCAGGTTTGGCAGAGCCATTCCCCGTCCGCAACCGCCTGCGCCTACTCCCCTCCTGTGTTGATATTAATCGGTGTCGGGATTCGGTGGTAGGGAGAGAGGGTAGAGGGATAAAGGAGGAAGACCATCCAAAACTCAGAACTCCCCACCTTTAGGACTCCCCCATCTGTTCTATCTCTCCATCTGCCCCTTCTCTTTGCTTTCCCACTTCCCCATCTTCCCGCTTCCCCATTTCGCCACTCGCTGGCTTTTCCGTGGCTTCTTCTCGCCGCCTTACCCCATCGCCCTTCCGCTCCTCAGAAGCCGTCTCAAAGCTACTCACCACCCGATTGCGTCCGGTTGCTTTGGCGCGCAGCAAGTTTTGGTCAGCTCGATGGATTAGGCTGGCTCCTTTGGCATCATCTTCGGATAAGAGAGAGGCAGCTCCAGCACTAATAGTGATGTTGAGGTCCTGTTTGTCACTAATGGTAAAGGGCTGTCCCCCAATTAAGCGACAGAGGCGACGGGCAACCAGGTCGGCTTCTTGCCCTTCCGTTTTGCTAAGAATAATGACAAATTCTTCTCCGCCGTAACGGAAGAGGGTGTCGTGAAACCGTAGATTGTGCCGCAAGCGGGCAGAGACGAGCTGTAATGCCTGGTCGCCCACTCGATGCCCATAGGTGTCGTTGATGGATTTGAAATAATCTACATCCAGCATGAGTAAACTGAGCGGTTCTGATCGATCGCGTGAATTCTTGATCTGTCGAGGCAACTCCCAGTCGAAGGCGCGGCGGTTGTTGAGTTCAGTGAGGGGGTCAGACAGCGCGATCGCGGACAAAATATCATTGGTTCGCATCAGTTCACGGTGATTGAGCACCGATCGCAGTCCAGTTTTAATTTGTGCCTGTAGCAACCGGACCCGTCGATCCGGAATACCACCTGTTCCAGTCGCATCTTGTGAAAGATTCAGATAAGCGTCTGCTCCTTTCTCTAGCGCTTCAGCCCGGAGTTCCAGTATCTTTTCCATCTCGTTGGCTGCCACAGGGGCGATGGGCAATTGATCGACCAGAATGCAATAAATCCAGGACAGATTTTTTTGTTGTTTGATTAAACTGCACAATTCCAAGCTATCTGTATTGGCTTGCAGCACAATTAGATCGGGCTGCTGTGCCTGAATGAGGGGCATTGCCTCACTAGAATTAGGCGCAACAATGGCAAACATCTGTATCCGATGAATCTGCTCCAGAAGTTCTGCGGAGAAATCACTACTTCCGACGATAAGAATTGAAGCATCCATCGGTTTCTAATAATCCATCCCAGTAGACACGAGCAATAGGGCTGACGAAATAAAACGGGAATCACAGATTTAAAGAAGAATATTCCAATATAGATGAACTATGTCATTGGATGTAATCTTTTATACCAATCTAAAGCTACGCAATCAAAGAGGTAAATTCTGTAACTTAGAGGAGCAAAAGGCGATCAGCAACCGCACATACCAGGAACCTAGCATTGATCGATCTGGACAACGCACTACCCTTAGGATGCCCATTTGGGTCATTTTTTCCACGGAAAATGGCGCTGAACCATCGCAATCTATCTAGGTGGGGAGAAAAATAGCCATCATCTCTCTAAATCATTACCGCAAATTGAATTGGGAGATTTTGGTTGGTTTATCGAGAATCGTGTTGACTGCCGTCGCAGCGTCTCCCGAAAGTATTATTCTAGGCGGAGTGAAGCGCTCGGTTCAAAGCTCCGGATACACTTTGTTAATACGGCATGATTAAGATAGGAAATCCTACGTCTTGTTGTTTGTGGTCTGGGCGATGTTCCAAAAAATATCCGCCACTCGTCAAGAACCGAGCCAGCTATTTTTCCCTCAGATTTTCGATTAAAAGCCAGAACTCCCATGTCAACTCCTCTCAGCGGCGCTCACATTCGACAACAGTTTCTTGAGTTTTATGCGGCCAAAGGACACCAGATTCTCCCGAGTGCGTCTCTCGTGCCCGAAGATCCAACGGTTCTGTTGACAATCGCCGGAATGTTGCCGTTTAAGCCGATTTTCTTAGGACAGCGATCGCCCGAATTTCCCCGTGCGACCACCTCACAAAAGTGCATTCGCACCAATGACATCGAGAATGTGGGGCGCACTGCCCGGCACCATACCTTCTTTGAAATGTTGGGCAACTTTAGCTTCGGGGATTATTTTAAGTCGCAAGCGATTGCCTGGGCGTGGGAGCTATCAACCCAGATTTACCAGTTGCCGCCAGAGCAGTTGGTGGTCAGCGTGTTTGAAGAGGATGACGAAGCCTTTGCCATCTGGCGCGACGAAATTGGCATTCCGGCACACCGCATCCAGCGCATGGGCGAAAAAGATAATTTCTGGGTGTCGGGTCCTACGGGTCCCTGTGGTCCCTGTTCCGAAATCTACTACGATTTCAAGCCCGAATTGGGCGATCGGATGATCGATCTGGAAGATGATACTCGTTTTATCGAGTTCTATAATCTGGTGTTCATGCAATATAACCGGGATGTTGAGGGCAAGCTCACTCCCTTGCAGAGCCAGAACATTGACACTGGGCTGGGGCTGGAGCGCATGGCACAAATTCTTCAGAAAAAGCCCAACAACTATGAAACCGATTTAATCTTCCCAATTATTCAAACTGCTGCCAAATTGGCGGGGATCGACTATGCCAAAGCCGATGAGGCGACCCAAGTTTCGCTCAAGGTGATCGGGGATCATATTCGAGCGGTGGTGCACATGATTACTGATGGCATTACCGCATCGAATGAAGGACGGGGCTATATATTACGGCGGTTACTGCGACGGGTGGTCAGGCATGGACGCTTAATTGGGATTGAGCAAGAATTTATCCCGATCGTGGCAGAAACGGCGATCGCTCTGTCTGAAAGCGCCTACCCCAATACCCGCATCCGCGAAGCTACGATTAAAACCGAACTGCAACGGGAAGAAGCACGCTTTGGCGAAACCCTGGAACGGGGCGAAAAACTGTTGGGAGATATTTTGGCACAGGCGACTCAACAAATTTCAGGTCAGGATGCCTTCATTCTCTACGACACTTACGGTTTTCCCTTAGAACTGACACAAGAAATTGCTGCTGAAAAAGGACTGGAAGTCGATCTGAAAGGCTTTGCGGCTGAGATGCAGGCGCAGCGCGATCGTTCCCGAGCCGCCCATGAAACCATTGACTTGACGGTGCAGGAATCACTCGACCAATTGGCAGAAGACCTGCACGAAACCGAGTTCTTGGGCTATACCCAGGCGGTAAGTCAATCCATCATTAAATTGATTCTAATAGAAGGGAAATCGGTCACTACTGCAGAAGCCGGAACACTTGTGCAGGTAATTCTCGACCAAACCCCGTTCTATGCTGAATCGGGAGGGCAAATGGGCGATCGCGGCTACCTTACCGGCGACACCCTGCTTATCCGGGTGGAAGATGTCCAGAAGGAATCTGGTTTCTTTGTCCATCATGGACGGGTAGAGCGAGGCAGCTTGCAGGTGGGCGATCGCGTGACCGCCCAAATTGACCTTGCCTGTCGTCGTCGCGTCCAGGCAAATCACACTGCCACCCACCTCCTACAGGCAGCCCTGAAAAAACTGGTAGATGCATCGATCTCCCAGGCAGGGTCGCTAGTTGCGTTCGATCGGCTGCGCTTCGATTTTAACTATGTTCAACCGCTCACCCCAGAGCAGGTGCAACAGGTAGAAGATCAAGTCAATACCTGGATTGCCGAAGCCCATTTGGCACATATTGCTGTGATGCCGATCGCCGAAGCCAAAGCCAAAGGCGCGATCGCGATGTTTGGCGAAAAATACGGCGAAGCAGTGCGCGTCCTAGATTTTCCCGGGGTTTCTATGGAACTGTGTGGCGGCACCCATGTCAGCAACACAGCAGAAATTGGGCTATTCAAAATCGTCTCGGAAGCAGGGGTGGCAGCAGGCATCCGTCGGATCGAAGCAGTTGCCGGACCCTCGGTGCTGGAGTATCTCAACGTGCGGGAGAGTGTCGTACGCGACTTGAGCGATCGCTTCAAAGTCAAACCCGAAGAATTGCCCGATCGCATCACTAACCTGCAAACCGAGTTGAAAGCGACCCAAAAGCAATTGGAAACCTTGAAAGCCCAACTGGCGCTAGCAAAAGCCGATAGTCTCTTGACTCAAGCCACGCCGATTGGCAATTGGAAAGTACTGGTGGCGCAGATGGAAGGCATTGATCCAGAGTCGCTAAAAACCGCAGCCGAAACTTTGCTACAAAAACTTGGCGAAGGCGCGGTTGTACTCGGATCAGTGCCCGAAACCGACAAGGTCAGTTTAGTGGCTGCTTTTAGCCCCAGTGTGAACAAGCAAGGCTTACAGGCTGGCAAGTTTATCGGAGCGATCGCCAAATTATGTGGGGGTGGCGGCGGCGGACGACCGAATCTGGCGCAAGCAGGCGGGCGTGATGCGAGCAAGCTCCCGTCCGCCCTAGCAGAAGCGCGTAGTCAACTGGAAGCGGGTTTGCAGTAAGAGACGAACGCTAAACTTAAGACTCCCAAGTTTAGATGGGAGTCTTAAGTCCACAAGTTAGAGTCTCATTCTCTAGCGATTGGCAGCAAATTCGGTCGGTAAGCAGAGCAAATTATCGCCCTGCGTTTTAATCATGCCGCGCTGACGCAGTTTGCCCATCAAACGAGTCACTGTGACCCGCGTGGAGCCGATCGCACTGCCAATCTGCGCATGGGTAAGGGGCCAGGGCAAGCAATAGCCCTGCTCCGAGGGTTCCCCATACTCTTCAATGAGCAGCGTTAAAAAGCCTAATAAACGGTCGATCGTGCGGCGTTGCCCCAAGGTACTGAGCCAGAGCAACTTACGCTGATGTTGATAGCGGAAAGCATCCAGCACCTCTCGGCGGAAATGGGGCCAATTATCTAAATCGTGCCAGTACATCCATACGACTGAAGTTTGGTCAACATGCGCGTAACTCTGCAACGTAAACGGAGACTGCGCCACAATTTCAAAGGGCTGTCCTGCTCCCACAAAGCCCAAGAAGGCTTCTTCCTGGCTAACGCGAGCAATGCGCGAGTTGCTGCCAGTTGCATTCACCTGAGCGGTGCCCACCAGCCGAACCGACCCTCGCTGTACCAAATACAACAGTCCTGAGCGTGCTGGGATCTTTTCGTCCTTGTTAAAGGTGCGGGTACGGTAGTGCTCCTGGGACCAATCAATGATTCGCTGCCAGGTTAGAAAAGGTCTTGATGCCTCTGAATTAGAAGATGTGGAATACATAAGCGGGAGGCTCTTGGAGAGTTACTGGTTACGGGAAAATTGGTTCCGAGGTTCAGGAAACAAAGCTAACCTTCTAGCCCAGGTCGTCCAGGCACTTAGGACTAGCTTAGCTTTACATCTTTTTTATAGACTTCGTCTATTTGTAAAGAATCATGTAAAAAAATGAGCAGTGCTTTATGTTTGTTCCCCGTCTATTTTGAAACATGTTTGGTTAGTAATGTTACGGGAGAGTGGACAGATATCTCAACTGGCACAAGTAGGCGATCGACCCTCAAATACAGCGTCCCTGGTAGTTTCAATGGAACTAAAACGGTTCAATTGAGCCTAATTCAGCGATTATTGATGCCCCCAGATAATTGATCAAAAACACAAACCTATCAACCTGATGCATGATTTTGATACATGATTTGAGGATGAAGCTTCACTGGAGTGTTAAGTTTAGGTGCACTCATGATGGGGAAGAAAACATTCTATCTCAAAAGATAAAAACAAATTCAATCCGTTGGGAATTGCTGGATTTTGAAACAAAAATTTATTTCTACCAAAAAACAAATTCTCCAGTCTGATTTAACCACCCGGTCATTGTTATTCATCAAACTTCAAAGTGCCATCCACCGAGAGATAGATTTATACCCGTGTTGTAATTCAAACGCTCATCTCCCAGCGATTGAAATATCCGCCGCATCTTCTCTCCTTAAACGAATTGAGAATTTGCCTCGTCCCACTTATGCGTCTGCGATCGCGTTACGTTGGGCAGGGAGGTGTCAAATTTCGGCACATGAGCTAGCTCATCGGCTTGCCGATCAATTTGCCCAACTCCAGCTCACGACCAACCCACCAACGCCAGAGCTGTTGCCTGATCCAGACCTGGCAGCGTTTTCGGTGGCCGTTGTGCCATCGGGTCTTATGCGGTTCGAGTTGAGCGATCGGGGTCTGGCGGCCTGGTTAAATCGATTGGCGGTAGATTTAAGCCCCAGCAATCATCGTTTGCCAAAGTCGAATTTTCAGGTGACCAAACCCTGTCTACCTGAGATCGATCGATTCGCAATTCAGCATACCTACGCTCGGTGTTGCGCTTTGCTCCGCCTTGCCCACGGGCAAAATCTGATCACCCTGGCAAACTCAGAACAGATACCTAAACTTTGGCAAATTCGTCAGCCCCAGCCCATTCCCTGGCTGTGTATAGACTCCACCCTTTCCAACGCTCAGTCCAGCCCCTTTCGTCTCTCTTCAACCGTTGAGCAACAATTCATCTGTCAGTTATTAGGAGTCTGGGATGAGTTAAACGATGCGGAATCGAACTGGCGAGGAGTAGATACCATCCTCTGGGCAAAGCGGGCAAAGCGTCTCAGTCAATTTTTTCAGCAATTTCATCAGGGATGCAGCATCTGGGGAGCCGTGAATCGGGAACTGCCCTTGGCTCAGGCGCGCCTGGCACTTTTGCAAGTCTGTCAACTCTTGTTGGGGCAAATTTTAGTTGATCGGCTGGCAACTCCTGCTCCACCAGAGCTGTGAGCAGAAAAAGGATAATCTGTTAATGATCATTAGTAGGCTATTCTGCCGCTAGGTACAGGGTTCCTGATAGCAAGTGGATTTAACATAATTTTTTCTGATTTTTCAAATAGGTGACAATCTTATGTCAGTCGGTTATAGTAAGAACGTGTGAGGAGCGAACCAGCAAGAGCGCCGAGACGAAACACGGTCAGTCGTCGGCGCTCTTTCTGATCTAAAGATTCTACAGGCTGCCCTTCAGCCATTAGCAAGCCGTGCCAGCGCCAGCGCCAAGAGGTAAACCTGGCTTGGACACGAAGCTACTGTAACAAAAACTGCTCGATCGCTGCGGCAACCCCATCGGTCTCAACACTGGGAGCAACCCATTGCGCGATCGCCTTTACTGCTTCAGGCGACTCAGCCATGGCGACTCCGATCCCGGCATACTCAAGCATCTCTACATCATTGAAGTTATCGCCGATTGCCATGACATTGGCTGCTTGCCAGCCCAAAATTTCTTCCGCCAAATAACGAACTGCAGTGCCTTTACTCACCAGGGGATGAGTGGCTTCAAAAAAAGTAGCAACCGAAGTGGTTAAATATAGCTCGGCAGGGGGGTATTTTTGCCGTAAATTTCCCAAAAGCTTTGTAATTAAAGCACTATCGTCACTGAGCGCCAAGACTTTAGTGGGTTCGGTGGTTAAGGTTCGGCGCAAATCACCCACGACGATCGGCTCAATGCCAGATCGCTCAGCATAGAGGCGGGTCTCTTCTGTGATTTCCCGGACAACAAGCTGATCGTCAATATAAAAATGGACTGAGAGCAGATGCCTGAGTTCCGGTTGCTCAAAGTCGTCTAACAACTGGAGTACCAAGGGTTTCGGCACCGACCAATGGCGATGGGTTGTGCCATTGGTTGGATCTTGAATCCATGCCCCTTGGTATGCCATCAGTGGCAACCTGGAGCCGATTTCAGCGTGAAATCGTAGCGCTGAACGGTACATCCGCCCTGTGGCGATCGCCACCTGAATTCCCTTGGCTTGTGCTGCCCGAATCGCTTGCTTCACAGGCTCTCGTACTTGATTAGAGCGCCCAGAAATCGTACCGTCAATGTCTAGCACCAGCAGACGAATATCGTCAGCATTTGCAGTCGTTTGCCTGGCTGACTGTCCAGTTATGGAAGAATGTTGTGTCATTGGCACCAGAATTCTAAATTATACTCATCAAATTTTGCAGGCTGAGTGGTGAGGAAATTCGTGAGTAGATTGCAGTAATAACGCTGCTTTTAACCAACAGCGACCTCAAACTTCAAAGCTCAAAACTTTTATTTTCTCCTGCCGCACCCCTTATACCCGTTGCGATCCCCACCGCCTCGCTTAAATGTTCCAATCCCTGATCCTCTAATTTCTGTACCAATCCTTGCAAAATGCGGCGTACCATCCAGGGACCTTCATAAATCCAGCCCGTGTAGACCTGGAGCAGACTGGCTCCAGCAGTGATTTTTTCCCAGGCATGTTCAGTCGTGAAAACTCCCCCTACCCCAATAATGGGAAGTTGCCCCTGGGTGGACTGGTAGATGAAGCGAATGATATCGGTCGATCGCTGCCGCAAAGGAGCACCACTAATTCCCCCGGCTTCTTCGTGGACTAGGGTCCCTGTCGCTGCCAGGGTTTGAGTTGTGAGTCGATCGCGCTGAATAGTGGTGTTGGTCGCAATTATTCCAGCCAGGTTGTATCGTTGCGCCAGGGTAATGATCGCAGCAATTTCATCCCACTCTAAGTCAGGCGCAATTTTGATGAGAAGCGGCTTTTCGCCTGCATTTTCTTGCTGGAGCACTGCCAAAATTGGTTCTAGTTGTTCAGTTGCCTGGAGCGATCGCAATCCAGGTGTGTTAGGTGAGCTGACATTGACTACGAAATAATCTCCCCAGGGCTTCAGTAGACGAAAACTATTCAGATAATCGGTCGCAGCCTCCTCAAGGGGAGTAATTTTTGATTTGCCCAGATTAATTCCGATCGGTGCAGAGCGCGGACAAGTTTTGAGGGCTAAGTTCTGAGGGTTGAGTTCCGCGCCGAACGCCAAACTTCCCGCTCCGATTCTCTGCCAGCGATGTTTCAACCGTTCCGCCATGGCAGCGGCTCCTTGATTATTAAAGCCCATGCGGTTGAGGGCTGCCTGGTCTTGGGGTAAGCGAAACAGACGGGGTTTGGGATTTCCGGGTTGGGCATGAAAGGTAACAGTACCCAACTCGGCAAACCCGAAGCCCAAGCGCGTCCACATGCCAGAAGCAACGCCGTCTTTGTCAAACCCAGCCGCCAAACCCACCGGATTGGCAAAAGGCGATCCCCAAATTTTTTGTCCTAAGCGAGCATCTGCAAAACCATACGATTGTTGAAGTTGAGTATGGAGCCAATCTCCGGCGGCGCGATCGCCTACTTGGTCAAGCCAAGCCAACCAGCGGATGGTTTGTTGGTGCAGCCATTCTGGATCTGCCTTTAGCCCAGAAAATAAGAGGGGACGAATTGCAGTCTGGTAAACATCCAATTTTTTTAGTACTGAATTAGGACAGGAAATTAAAACAGATGTTACCAAAAGTGCTAATGATAGGATAAGTTTTCAGGTATATAACATTTTGAGTGCAATTGAGAGATTTCTTAGAGTGCAACCGCTCAGTCAACAAATTCCCTCAATTCACTTGATATCACTGACGTTGGTTGCCCCTCTGTATAAGCGTCTGGTCAGGAAAATGTGGTCGATTATGCCAGATACTCAAAGATTCCCTCACTTTCTTCTTAAAAGTAGAATTGAGCGTAGAACTCCCCTTTCTTCTGAAGAAGCAACACGCTAACTTAGGGAATCCGGGAGAAGTGATCGATGCGTGACGAGTCACAAGACTCGGCAAAAACGCCTTGAGAAAGCATAGACGATGCTGATATGACGATTCTAATGAACCACGCTCATTTCTATTAATTTCTGACGAAATGGAGAGAACACTCTACGATAGACAACATAACTGTAAGAATTGATGGCATCTCAAACTGCCAAGATTCCATCCCGTTCTCATCAGTCGTGATTTGCTCATTTTGGAAAGGTCAAGTTAGGCATTTTGCACCAGGCTGTAAAAAGTTTTAGACTCAGACCGTTTGTCGCTTTTTACGTTGCTATCCTATGGGTAAGAAGTGTTACTTTTTGATAGCAAATTGTCCTAACTATTTTCATCCCTATCGCAATCCTCTCGGGGATAAAAGAAGCATTTCTCTGGGGAAGTTTTTCTCTTTATCGGCTCTAATTGCGCCAACGCTTGAGGGCTGAAATCGCGATCCGATAGGGGAGCTTTTCTCTAGAAAACTTGTCTTATCCAATCGCTTTCGTCTACAACGGATTTGGGATTGCCATATATCAGGTCATGTTATAGATACAGGGTTGATAGATACAAAAGCTTTAATCTTTCAAGCTCTAACCTATCAGCAGAACTTTTGAACTCTACCGCGCCTCGTAACATGGTTCAGCAGAAAGATTCTACTGCACACGACAAACAGCTAGTTTCCTTGGGGCGTGTTCTCCAAACCCTGCGGGAAGAGGAGAATCCTGATGTTTTAATTGATACAATTCTCAACTATATTCATAACGAGTTTGACTATCACCTGATCTGGATAGGGCTATACGATCGGCTAGATCATCGCCTCTTTGGTAAAGGAGGATTTACGCCCACGGGGGAAAATACCTTCTTGAAACAAAAGTTTGCCCTCAATTCAGGCGATTTACTAGAGCAAGTGGTGATTCAGCAGCGTCCGGTTGGGGTGCCCGATCTACGGGCGGAACTCCATGCTGGCGAATGGCGTAAGGCTGCCCAAAAGTTCAACATTCAAGGAACGGTTATTTTCCCGATTCGGCATCGCGATCGCTGTTTTGGAGTGGCGATGATGGGCTCTTCCTTATGGGGAATTTCTCCTCGTCCTGATGAAAAAGCTCGGCTGTCCATGGTATTGGGAAATCTGGCAGCATCGCTCGACCAAATTGAAACTGACTGGCAGCGCCAACAAACCAAGCGCCCGGATGAGCCGATGTTTGCGCTATTAAACAAGTTGCGAACGCTTTCCAGTTTAGGCGATCGGTTAGAAACGGTCGTTGAGGAAACCCATCGCTTTATTAGCCCCACCCGTACCAATATCTATTGGTTTGAGCGAGAACGGCGCTATTTTTGGCGACGAGTGAGCAATCGACAAAAAGCAACGGCTTTTGGGGAAGCCAATCAGCCTTCTTCCGGGATCACGGTTCAGGAAGTCAATAGCTTCTATCAAGCCTTGTTGTCTGATCAGGTGGTGTCGATTGGCGAGGCGCACAGTTCCCTCAAGGCGGATACAACCAGTCGCTTGATGCAACAAATTCGAGCGCGATCGCTGCTGGCAGCCCCCATTCTGTTTCAAAATGAATTGCTGGGATTTCTTGCCGTTGAAGGCAATGAAGCTCGAATTTGGGAGAAAGAAGAAAAAGAGTTTCTACGAGCAGTGGCTCAATTAATTGCCCTCACTACTCCCCTCCATGAAATGGAAACCTCTATCCAGCAAGCCAAGCTGGATCAGGTGTTAACTGCCGAGATTGCCCGAGCCATCTATGGAGATGATGATTGGAAGAATACGCTGAAAAATTGTGCAGATAATCTTTGCAAACGCTTGCAGGCTGAGCGTTTTGTGGTGCTTCTACATAATAAAGACCAAAATCATTTTGAAGTTTGTTACCAAAGCCAGCCCAATAACCGACGGTTATTGCCTACTGGGTTGGAACCGCTGAACCAGTCAGATTGGGAATTGCTCGAGCGCACACTCGAAACAGTTTCTATTGAAAATCTGGATGATGATTTGCGGCTGCTGGCATGGCGACATTTGTTGCTGGAGTCGGGGGTTCGATCGCTGTTGCTCTGCAATACCTCTCTAGATCAACCGCTAGAAGGGGTGCTGATGATTTGTCACGAGGCTCCCCGAAGTTGGAGTCGAGTTGAGCGTGATCTGGTCAAGGTTGTAAGCCAACAAATTGGCTTAATGTTGCATCAGTGGCAACTCCAACGTCAGACGGAACAACAGCAAAAAATTTACCAGACCATTCAATGGGGGCTGACTAGCATTCAGCAATCTCATCAGGTCGATCGCCTAGAACAATCAGCACTACAACATCTCAATCAAGTTCTTCAGGCACCTCTGACTATTTTGGTCAATTGGGCACCTGGTCGCCGAGCAGGGCGGATTGTCGCCCCAATCAACAATCAAGACAAGTTTGCACTCAATTCTGAAATTGTGATTCAGATACAGACTGATTCATTGATTCAGTGGGCATTGCAAAACGATGGCTTAATTGAACTGAGTGCACACGATTTGACCCCTGAAACTCGTCAGTGGCTAAATTCTCCGGGGATCGGTCAAATTTTGGTCATGGCTCTGAGAACGGCACCTGAGCATGAACCGACGGGTGTGGTAATCGTTGCTGATGAACTAGACCGCATCTGGACAGAGCGTCACCTGACTGCTTTTGGCACCCTGGTAAGCCAACTAGCCTGGTCGCGTCGCTATCTGATGTTGACCAAGATGCTCCAATCTCAACGCGAAGAACTGGAGCGGTTGAACTGGTACAAGCACCGTCGATTGGAAGAGGTGTACCGTGCTGTAGGCTGGAATCTGCGCCGCTTAAATGAGCTGAGTAGCCAGACCGATCCCCTTTCGGGAACCCGCTACCAACAAATTTTGCGGCAGCTGGGCGACTCAATGGGGTCAATCACCCAATTACTGAGAGAAGAACAGTGGCGCTTGCGGACGTATTATTCGACGGTGCCGTTAGTGAGTCTGCTAAAGCGATCGATCGACCGAGTCGATAGCTTTTTGAAACAACGCCAAATCTGGTCACAGGTGCATAACGATAACAACCTGACCATCGGGGGAGATATTGTCAAAATTGAACTGGTGATCTACGAACTTTTGGTCGCTGCATGTCATCGGATTCCATCGGGTGGACGGCTCGATCTCTGGTGCCGCCAGATCGATAATCGCTGGCTAGAGCTTTCCATTACCGATAACGGCATGGTAGAGCCTCGGTTGTTGTCCGATATGCAAAACGGGCGATCGGTTGATTTGCTCGCGCCTTCTACCCTCGATCAACCACCGGGATTACACCTGCTGATTTGCCAATCGTTGATGCAACAAATCGGGGGTGAGTTCAATCTCTACAAGCTAGAGGATAATCGGGTACTCAGTCGGCTTGTACTCCCGATCGCGACTAGCACAACGCCTCAAACTCAAATTCAGCAGCCCTCTAAAAATACGGGTTTTTTCTAGAGAATAGGTGTTAGGTGCCAGACCGCAGAAATTCGGGAATGAATCTCAAAACTTCCCATTTTTCGGCTGGCTCTTAACTCTTCTACTTCTTCCATCCCTCTACTTCTGCTCTAATGCCCGAAGCTGAGGAAAAAGTAATTCCAGCGCTTTGCCCCGGTGACTAACCTGCCGCTTCAGTTCGGGAGGCATTTCCGCAAAAGTCAGGCGATGTTCTGGCACATAGAAAATGGGGTCGTAGCCAAATCCGCCAATTCCCTGGGGAACAGTCAAAATTTCGCCGAGACAATAGCCTTCGGTTTGTAGTGCGATCGTGCCATCGGGGCGAGCGACTGCGATCGCGCAAACAAATTGAGCCGCCCGATTCGAGGTTGAACCCAGTTCGTCCAGTAGGCGTTGGATGCGATCGTGATCGCTGGAGCCATAGCGGGCAGAGTAGACCCCTGGCGAACCCTGGAGCGCCTGAACTTCGAGACCAGAATCATCTGCGATCGCCCATTCCCCAACGGCCTGAGCAATTTGCGAGGCTTTGAGGCAGGCATTTTCCATAAACGTCGCGCCTGTTTCCTCCACTTCCAGGGCATCTGGTTTAGGGCGCAATTCCCAGCCCAATCCATCTAGGTATACCTGCAGTTCTTTGACTTTGCCTGGGTTGCCGGTTGCGACCACCAATACTGTCATGAGGTTTGCGATACCAATTTATAGTGGGTTCACGACTTATGATATCGACATAGCAACACAAAGCGCAGTAGCGGCACAAGAATCTACACCACTACAAGGCCTTGTGCCATTACTGAACTGTGCAATAGACGATCGGGGATCGCTAGCTGCGCTGAATCGTCGCCAAAATTTCGTCCAGGATTTCCTGTGCACCTTGCTGGCGCAAACGTTGCGCCAGATCGATGCCCAACTTTTCTGCATCGCTAGCAAGACCCTTGACGCTATCTTTGGCTAGGCGCTGCCCATCCAAACTGGCGACGATACCAGTTAGGGTTAAATTGTCGCCATCCAACACGGTGTTCACGCCGATCGGCACCTGGCAGCCACCTTCCAGTTCCCGTAAAAAGGCTCGTTCAGCATAGCAACGATCGGCAGTGGGTTGGTGTTGCAACGCTTTCAGCAATTCCAACACTTCAGCATCATCACTGCGACACTCAATGCCCAAGGCTCCCTGTCCCACCGCATGAAGCGAAATTTCAGAGGGCAGAACCTGGTGCACCCGATCGCCCATACCCAACCGCTGCAATCCTGCTACCGCCAGAATTAGCGCATCATATTCGCCTGCATCCAGTTTCGCCAATCGTGTATTCAAGTTGCCCCGCACATCTTTGAAACTGAGGTGGGGATAGTGGTGACGCAATTGTGCCAGTCGCCGTAAAGAAGAGGTGCCAATTACAGCGCCTTCAGGCAAGGTGCTAATCTGTTTGTCTTTGTGCTGTTCGTGAACCACCAGTGCATCGGCAGGGTCTTCTCGTTCAGTCACACAACCCAGCACCAACCCTTCGGGCAGACGAGTGGGCAAATCTTTGAGGGAATGGACGGCAAAATCGATCTCGTTCTGGATCATGCCCAGTTCCAATTCTTTGGTGAAGAGTCCCTTATCCCCAATTTTTGCCAGAGCCACATCCAGGATTTTGTCTCCCTGCGTGCTCATCGTGTGGACTTCAAAGGTGCGATCAGGGAAAGCTTTTTGTAACTGCTCCTGCACCCAATAAGTCTGCACCAGGGCTAACTGGCTCTTGCGCGAACCAATGCGGATTGTGCGAGTCGGAGCGGAAACCGTGGGAGAAGCAGCAGGCGACATAAGTAACAATATGAATCGGAGGGTTGAATGGCTATCTTCTCAAGGGAAGATTCAGTCACTCCTTCCACATTACCGCAGGATGTAACGCTGTTTATCGCGATGTAAAGCCTGACGAAGTTACGGATAATTAAGCAGTCTTTTTTGTAATTGAAGGATTTTAACGATCAACGGGCAATCTGCGATCGCAGTTTTACAAATCATTGCGCTTTTAATCCGGGTTGGCTGGGCGAAACAATTGCCCTGAGCGAGCGATTGCCACCCAATCCGACCGCATCGACGATCGTGCCCTTCCCACCCAGCCAATTCATCGCTTGTCCCTGCGGCAACCACGCCCAACTTCCCCATTTCTGCCGAAGAAAAAGCGAAACTGGCAGCGCTAAACCTAAAAGTTACAAAACCTCCACACCAAAGCGCACTTCTAAACCAACAAAAAACCACCTTATTTCTCTGCATTGTGCCAGTTAAAAAACAGGCTGCCTGCCTTGGCAGATTGTTTTTTGATACGCTAATAGCAATAAAAAACAATTTGTTTTCTAGTATTAATTACACTATTATTAGAAGCCGAATTAAATTCATCAATCTCCCAATTCCTTTTGCTAAAAAGGTTTTACTAATTTAATCAAATAGAAATGACTTCTTTTAAGAGAGGTTTCAAATTCATCGGAACTTCTTTGAGCTGTTAAACGACATTGATATTAACAACACTCAACCACCTTCTAATAATTGAGGGGATGAACATGAAACTCTCTCTGAAAACGATCGTACTTTCCAGCTTGACAGCACTTGCCCTTTTTCCCACTCTGCTATGGGCAAGTTCCGCTTCTGCACAGCCAACGGGTATGGAAGGCAGCTACGTCGGCGCTGGGGTCTCCGCTGGGGTCACCAATGGTGGTCAAGATGGCGATGCTGCAACCCTGGGCGGCAATATTCAAGGGCGGCTGGATATTCCCAAAGCCCCAGTTTCCTTACGGGGAGCCGTTCTGTTTAGTGACGAAACAGCAGCCATTATGCCGATCGTTTCTTATGATCTGCCCGTCAGCAACAATGCCAACGTTTATGTGGGAGCTGGTTACTCTTTTGTAGAAGATAATGGGCATCCGACTCCCCTCGGGAATCAAGATTCTGTGGTTTTAACCGCTGGGGCTGAAGCCGCCGTTACCAAAGATGTTGTCGTTTATGGCGATGCCAAGTGGGGGATCGATGCTTACCAAAACAGTCCCGCTTCTGCGGTGAGTCTTCAAGCAGGAGTGGGTTTCCGGTTCTAAAAGACTGTTGGGGATGGCATTCGATTCAATCAACATTTTCCTCAGTCGAGGATAATATGTAAAGTGCTTGAATCCCCAGGCTCCCTTTTTTCAAATATAGGTTTCTCCGCTAGCAGGAATGGATTTTTCTCTATGATCCAATTTCGGCTTGAGTCAGCCCATTCATCGTTGAAAATCCATCACTTGCTAAGAGCAGTTCTCAGGTCATGCTGGGGACTGCTTTCCTATAGACGCAATCCTCAATAATTCTTCCTAAGGGACGTGGTCAAATCTCTCATACCTTTGTCATGATTAAAAGGCTTGCTTAGAAATGGGTTTAAATGACGAACCCGCGCCAAAATCGCATCAAGTTGTCAGAAATCGGCGCAATTAGAGATTCAGTATTCGCTAAAACACGATCGCACCATTGGGGGTTGAAATGCAGAATTCTACAAAAGAAAAAATTGTAGCTGAATTGCAGCAAGTCAAAGAAGTGGGACAGCAGCGAGTTGAACGGTTACGGGAAATTGTTCGATCGGCAGCGGCACAACTGACTTCTGAGTTTAAGGAAGGATCGGGTGATTTTAAAGGCTTGGTCAGGGATTTGTTTTCTAGCGCGATCTCGGGGGTAGAAGAAACCAGTACCGAAGCCAAAGCAGAAGTGGCTGCCATGGTGGAAGGGTTATTGGAAGGGATTAGCGGCACTCGACAACAGGCGATCGCTAAAACCGAAGCAGAAATTAAGCAGCTCCAGTCCAAACTTTCAGAACAAGAGGAAGCACTGGAAGCCCAGATTGACAGTAGCCTGGTTAGTGTTCAAGAAGCGGCTGCCCAAACTCCTGCTCAGGTCAAAGAACTGATCGATGAAGCGATCGGCACGCTCAAAAATAGTGAAGAGGTGACCCTACTCAAACGTCGCTATGCCCAACTTCAAGCACAAGCTGCAATTTTGCGGGCAAATCTGACCGCGCGGACAGGAGGTTATTACGATCGGGCGCAACAGCACCTGGCTGAAGCACAAAGCTGGTACGCCCAGGCACGTCCCAAAGCAGAAGTTGCGAAAGGGCAAGCTGATCAACAATTTGCTCAGCTAGAAGCCAAACTCGGTGAAGCGGGTACAGCCCTAGCAAAAAAAGAACACCAAGTCAGATCCGTTCTAAGTGATTTGTTGCAACGGGCTTCCGAAATTGTACGCGAGTCCGGAGAACCCGAAAATTCGCAGCCCCTTACGAAATTGCCTCCCAGTGATGAACCCCCCTTGGAGTCGTGAAAGTTAGCTGGATTGACCAGTTGCGTTCGCAATAATTTGCAATAACAGCATTACGGTTGTGAGGCAGGCACCAAACCCCACGCTGCACCTCATCAGGATCTCAATGTTTATGGCGACAACTGAGGATCACAACTTTCGTTTGACGAATGTGGTCAATTCATCGAGCTGTTGCTTCAGGGTATTGAGTTCTCCCTGAATTGCGGTGTTGGCTGTCATCAGCGATCGCACCTGTTTTTGTAAATCAGCCACTTGAGCTTGCAATGCTTGATTTTGGGTCGGCTTCTGGCGGCTTTCGGCTTGCTGAGTTAAAGCTGAGGCTGGCGATCGCCGACCGGACGCACTCAATCGCTGACGTGATTTTGCTTTCGTCATCGCAGATTTGACTGCGCTGATCAATCCTTTTTGCTCAAAGGGTTTCTCCAGACACTCATAGTACTGAAACAAATGAGGCGGCACTCGTTCCAGGGCTTCTTCTTTACGCCCCGTCATGATGACTACAGGAATAGTTTGAAGTTCCGGTTCGGTTTGGATCTTTTGTAAAACTTCCCAGCCATTCATATGCGGCATAAAGAAATCGAGCAAAACCAAATGGGGTCGTTCTTGGGCAATCAAAGCGTACCCTTCGACCCCATCTTTTGCTTCACAAACCTCGAAGTTACCTTGAGGCAGCAGGTCACGAACCTGCATCCGGATCATCTTGCTATCGTCAACAATTAAGATTTTAGGTAACACAAGAATCAGGGTTATGAGGTGGAGTTCTCACAGTTCATCTACCAATACAGGATGCCCAAATCAAATCCGGGTTTCTGGCAGTCGGAACGAAAGATTTGATAGAAGATTCTTGTGACTCACTCCAAACCCTGATCTCATACCAATTTGATTTGTGTTTGCGATAGATCTAGATCCCCCCTAGCCCCCACGCTAATGCGCCGCTGCGATAGAAAAAAGGGGGGAAACCCAAGCCAATCTTGAAGTCCCCCTTTTTAAGACGGATTTAGGAGGATCTCCTAAGTGTCACATTCTCCATTTAAATTGGTATCAAACCCTTTTTGCTCACTGGGTTACTGTGGCTTCTAGCTTAGAAAGTCGAGATTCTACTGAGTTCAGCCGTTCTTTTAGTTCAACGACCAGTGTTGCCAAGCGATCAAACATGGGATCGGAGGAATACTGAGGGCGACTAGAAGTCGGTGGTTGGGAAGGCGGTGTGGTACCGCCGGCCTGACTCGGATAGCGCGATCGCACTCCGAGTTGGCTGATTTGTTGCTTAAGCCCAAATAAATCGGACTCTAACCGTGCGACCCGCGACTCTAAACCCGCCTGGGCTTGGACAGGAGTACCACTCTGCAACAGGAGTAATAGCAAACATAGGCAGAGTGGAATCTGCCACCAACGCCTAATTTTTTTTAACCAAAATGAGAACATTTTTTTACTTGAAAAGTTCAAAATGATTGGCGTCAGATTTTTCATGTGAGAAAGGGACACTTTGAGCCAGCCTCCACAACTCAAATCGAACCAGGGTTATGTTCCAGGTATTTTATTGGTATTTTTGAAAGCTTTACTGGGCAAAGCTTTCAAAAATACCAACAACACCTTTAAAACACTACCTGAACGGGTTTGAGTCTGGAAGTTACAGATCGTTAGGCGAAGTGAGCACTGGCGAGGTCTGGCGATTAACGTCATCGGGAGAGCGATAAACAGGGACATTATCATCCTGACGACGATTGTTATCGTCATTACGATCGCGGCGACGATTGTTATCGTCAGTGCGATCGCGGCGACCGTTATAGTCGCGATCGCGGCGATTTCTGGCTTCGCGGCTATTGCCGATATCTCGACGCACTTGTCGCAGTGTCCAACCCTCTGCCAGCCGGTTTGTGTAGGTTTTCAAGCCATCGCGATCGGCATTGCGTCCCAAAACGGAGCGATAGATGTCATTAATGCGATCTTCGGCTTCTCGACTCTTGGCAATATCCCGACGCACTTCGCGCAGCGACCAGCCACTGCGCTGCACCTGACGAGAATAGTCGCGCAAGCCTCGACGATCGGCATTGCGTCCCAAAACCTCACGATAAATATTGTTAATTTCATCTTCGAGTCGGGAGTCGTAACGATCATTATCGTCGCCGCGATCGCGATAAATGTTATCGTCATCACTGCGACAACTGCCAAAAATACATCCCTGGCTGAGTTGTGCAATCGTTGATTCGGCAGACACCAGATTCGGCGTCATCAAAATCGGAACGATCACCAGTGTCGAGACCATCGAAACCAGTCCGGTTGACTTGAGCATCTGGGCAACGATCGTGGAATTAAGTAATTTCATATTGTTTCTCCTAGCAATCTCTAAACTGAGTAGAGCGTTGAATTGCACAAGTTGCACTGCTAATTCGCAAATTTGCAGCACTCAATTTTTCCAAATAAGATAATCCCTGTCCTCATTTCTCTATGTGTACAGCATAGAATTAGTGCTCAGCGTTCACTTCATCCTTTGTGGGTATCCACTTGGGTGAAAACACGGATTTCTCGATCGGACGAAATCTGGATGCCAAACGTTCCAGCGAAAGTTAGCACGTCTTGAACAGCATCGTTCTTGAACAGTATCTTTCTTGAACAGCATCGTAAATGAGTCTGATTTGGCATGTCCCTCACCCATTGATGTGGTTTTTATTTTTAACTTTGGCGTGCGGAATTTCAGTGTAGAAACAAAGTTTATCGCATACTGATTTGCTTTTTTAAAGCATTCTGAGATTCAAAACCTGATCAGACAATAGTTCCGTCTAAAACTATTCTCAGAAATCAAATTAGATTCCTATCGGTAGACTATAACAATTGCTGAAAACTGCCAAAAAAAAGCCTGAAAACTGCAAGGAGAAGCACATAAATTCGCAAAGCCAACTGATCGTTCTATCTCCTATATTCTTTTTAGAAAGGCGCCTACCACAGTCGCCGCCTTCGATAAACCAGCCTCCAGGATCTGGCTTTGCTTTGTCATTTCAGCGAGCGGAACTTCAGTAAAAAAACGGAGTCTAAAACCGTAACGAGTCTCTTTGGATTTGGAGCTGATCTGGTTTTCGTGGGCGATTGTAACTCTGATTCCTATCCATACTCGTGCCAGTATCCTCCATTCAGGTGATTCATTGGGATGAAGTAAAAACAGTTTTCTCGAACTATTCTGATCGAACATATGCGTCATTGAATTATGGCTCAAAAAGACGTTGTCCCTTCAACGATCGTGTTGTTTACAGCTGTCTTAAAAGTTGTCATCGCTAAACACTTCAATTTCTTGAATTGGATAAGTTACATTTTGCCATTCGATTGGATAAATTTTGGGGTCTGTCTACTAACCCTGCTTAAGGGGTGATGATTCTGAGTTTTATCGAGTAGTCCCAAACCATGCGCGAAATTGAGAGGAAGTGAGAGAAAGGAGTCTGCAGAAATCCTCTCTCACTTCAAATTGGATTGCTATACCCAACCATGGGAACAGTCACTATTAGAGAGTTCACAGTGAGATCGCCTGCCATTTTTTCTGGCAAAAATATTATGAGGTGAACAGAGAAGTTTTTTTTATAGGACTTTTTCTGACCAAGCTTTCCAAAAGATTGAAACTTGTCACCCACGACAACAGCCAATCGTGTTTTTCTTGATGAGGATGCTAATGATGTTGAATCGACAAACCCTTTCCACATTGACTCAAAATTCGGGGGGTTCAGTGCTGGATCCCAACTCAAATTCCAGCCTTTTAGGGAGTCGTTCTCACCGCTTGGAGGATGATTTTCGCTTGCAGAGTGCCAGCAGTAGCAGTGTGAGCAGTAAAGGGTTGGCACAAGCGGCGATCGCCCCACCCCCACCCCTGGCTGCTAGCACCGCCGCTAGCACTACTAGTAAATATGCCAGCAGCGATGTCATTGCCGACTTCAACAAAGATGGGTATGCCGATGTAGTCTGGCGCAACTACAGCACCAGCGGTGCAGAAGCAGGCAAAGTCGTGATCTGGTCGATGAATGGCACCACGCCCACAGGCAGCTATACCTTGCCAGTGGCAGTGATTGACCCCAACTGGCGCATTGAAGGTACCGGAGACTTTAATGGAGATGGCTGGTCGGATATTGTCTGGCGCTACTACGGGAGTAATAGTGCAGACCTGGGCAAAATTGTAGTCTGGACCATGAATGGTTTCACGCCTACAGGTTCAGTACAGGTACCCTTCTCAGTGACCGACACTAACTGGAGTATCAGCGGTACGGGTGATTTTAATCGCGATAGCAACGCCGATATTCTTTGGCGCAACAACGTCACGGGTGAAAACACGATTTGGGTGATGAATCGGTTTACTCCAGTATCGTCAGTTTCTCTGCCCACAATTACTGATACCAATTGGAGCACTGTGGGAACGGGGGACTTTACTCGCGACGGGCAAGTCGATATTCTCTGGCGCAATGCTGTAACGGGTGAAAATACGCTCTGGCGAATGAGCGGCACTACGGCAGTTGCCTCAACGGCGATCGCCTCGGTCACAGACACCAACTGGTACATCGGCGGTATTGGTGATTTTAATCAGGATGGACAAGCAGATATCTTCTGGCATCGTCATGGTTCTGGGGAAAATACGATCTGGCGGATGGATGGTACAACTCCTGTATTGGGCACTTCCGTCGCACCATCTGTTACCGGCACTGATTGGCGAGTGGGGTTGAGAATTCTGAATTCAGGCAGTCCAACCCCTACGGGTAAAGCTGATTTACAGGGGACCTATTTTGATGTGTTGCTTGAGCCTCTGTTCTCAGGAGACTTTTTCACGGTGGATGTGGATGTTTCCAATGTGGGGACAAAATCGACTAATCAATCGTTCCGGGTAAGTTTCTATCTATCCTATAACGATACGATTTCGACTTCGGATTACTTCTTAGGCAGCACGACGATCGGTGCCCTGAATACAGGCGGGGTGGCTTCTTTGAACTACGGTTTAAGCTTGCCTGGTTTCACCAGTTCCTTCTGGGCAGGGAGTGGAACCTATTACATTGGCATGGTTGTCGATTCGGGCAAGGATATTGATGAGTCGAATGAAAGCAACAATAGCAGTCGAGGAAATTTACTTGATTACGACAGCGTCTTTATCACGGTCTAAGATCAGAGTGTCTGGAGGGGCACAAGCCTTGCGCCTCTAAGGTTATGACAACGAGGATAGCAGAGCACAAGAGACGCACAGACCAGAGGGACTGAATTCGTGCGCCTCCTGTGTCTGCTATTCTTCGCGTCCATCCAGTTACCAATCATCGGAACGTCGATCGTCCCGTTCATCGTCGAGATCCTCATCCTCATCCAGGTTGCGATAGGGCGGAACGATAACGCGGTAGTCAGCATCGACCACCGATTCAGTTTTGCCAACGCCTGTGCTGCCCGGTTCGCGATAGCTGTAAGAGTAAACGGAGCCACTGCGAGAGCTACTTTTCGGTTCTTGTTTGGCTTCGTAGCTAGAGCGATCGCGGGTGGGGGTTTCTCGCACCGGGGGTTGGGGGCGAGGACGATCGACGGGCAAGGCTTCTTCTTCCGCTTCCGCTTCTTCCCACACCTCATCACGGCGGCGGTCTGATGGCTCATCCTCGAACCAATCATCTGCCATATCATCCCAGTCATCCAGTTCTTCTGTCGCTGAGTCTGGATACGAGTCTCGCCGATCGTTGGGTCTTGTAGCAGATGGCGGTTGGGGCACCCGCTCGGCAACCGGATCTGATTCACGCTGGGGCGCAGATGCGTAGGACACCCGTTCAGTGACTGGTTGGCGGAGTGGTCTGGGGCGACGATATCGCTTCTGGTTGCCTGCTAAGGTCGCAATCCCCAACAATCCATTCACCAGAACTGTCGTCGCGATCCCTGCCACGATCGCGACCAATACCCACAATGCCAGGGGGAGGGGCAATGTCCGCATGTTCAAAAAGACAAGCGATACAACAGGTTGCTGATTTTGCACACAAAACGCAACCAGCCCTCCCCCAATTCCAAACAGCAGTAGCAAACGCACAAGTGACATGAATTTGAAAAATTTGCGATCGAACCTTTTTAGGAACCTGGTACTCCAACTTTAGTATAGTTTTGCGATCGCGATCGGGATCTCCTCCGCCACCCATCCTCCTCTTCCCCTCTTCATCCATTTCCCTCCTACTTTCTACTCAAACAGATTTAATATGACTGCATCTGAACTTGTGTAATTTTCTAATGCCAGGAGTATCCCTTCACCAGATTCAGGCAACTGGGTGACATTCTACCTGTTGAAACTGCGATCGAGCGCGTGATCTGAACAGTTCTGGGATCAAAGCACTGGGGGCAATAACGGGATAGGTGTTAGCAGATTTTTCTGCTTGAACTCTGTACAAAAGGATCGCCATTATGCAAGGTCAGGTTGGCGTTAGAACAAGCGAAATACTGATCGAGGTCTCATGAACACTGATATGTATTGCTATACCCATAACCGAGACAAAACCCCTTTGCCATCGATATTTGATCCGTGGTTTGAGCCAGAACGGACGGCTGTCCTTTGTATTGATATGCATCGTGGACACTTGGAAGAAGAATGTACCTGTCCGGCTCCCCGGGCGATCGAGAAAATCGAAATCCACAATACGTTTCATCGACAGGTACGGGCATTGGGAATACCTGTGGTTATGGTGCAGCACTGGCAACGGCATGGTGGAATCGATGATATTGCCTCACGAAAGCGAACCAAAGGTGCAAACTGGCGCTATGTTTATGAGTTGTATATGTCGCCTAACCCTCTGATGGATCAGCATAGTTGGGAAGGCACCCGCTGGCTCGATTTAATGGTTGAAACTGCCCCCACGGATTACTACATTCGCACCAAAAAGAGATTGAGTGGCTTTTATCCCACCGATTTGGAGTTTTTGCTGCACAATTTGGATGTTGATAATGTAATTCTGACAGGGACGTTCACCGATGCTTGTGTTCTGAGTACTGCGTTTGATGCGGCAAATCGGGATTTTCGGGTCATTGTCCCTCGCGACATCGTGGCAGGATATTCCGAAGAAGCAGAACAGGCAGCGCTCTTGGTCATTTCCCTGCATCTTGGGTTAGTAGTTGACTCGGATGCTCTGATCAAAGAATGGCAGACCCGCCAAGGAGGAAACCCTGTGCCAGAAAACTCGGTAATGATGGCTTAAACCCTGAATTGGCAATCGTTCAAGTGAATTTGAGTTGCACCGTATGGTCAAATTGGTTGATCCAATGGGTTAATCGCGTCGATTAATCGCATCGAATCAAGCGATAGCTAGAAGTCTGACAACCTTGATTAATTCCTAGAACATAAACGAGGTAAAGCAATGAGAGATTTTTTGAAAGCCATTTCTTGTGTGGTCGTGACCAGTTTAATTGCGGTTGCAGGCTGTTCCACAACTCCCGTGTCAGAGCAACCGACAACAGACACTTCGCCAGCAGCAACGACTTCTCCTTCAGAGAAAACGTTCGATCGCTTGCGGGGCGTGGTGCAGCCAGTTGAGGCAAAGAAGCCCTATCGCATTGGCATTGCTGTGGTGCAATTGGCAGATGACTATTGGAAAGGTATGGTTTATGGCATGTTGGATGAAGCCAAGCAATCCAAAGTGGAGGTGGTACGGGTCTTTGCGGCTGGTGGATATGGCAAAGTACCGGAGCAAATCGCGCAATTAGAAGCGCTGGAAGCGTTAAAGGTGGATGCCGTGATTTTGGGAGCAGCAGATTACGATGGCTATGATGCAGTCGTCAAACGCTTGACTGATAAAGGGATCAAGGTGTTGGCGGCAGGTGTCCCGGTCAACAGTTCTCAAGTAGCACTGGGAGTGACGATGGATGAGATTGAGATTGGCAAAACAATCTCTAGCTACATCTGTAAGCAAGACCCCAAAGCGCTGGTGATTACTCTACCTGGTCCCAAAGGGCCTGCCTGGAACAAGTTGCGCTTTGATGGGGTACAGGCAGGTGCCAAAGATTGTCCGGGCATGAAATTGGTCGGGAATACATTCGCTGGGGACATCACCATCGAAGATGGGCAATCTCAGGCTTCCGACTTGATGATCAAGTATCCCGATGCTAAATATATCTATGCAGCGGCAGGAGGATTGGGCACAGGGGCTGGACTGGCGACCAAGCGCATGAATCGTCCCACGCAGGTCGTCACTTCTGCGGTGACCGCCAAGACGGTAGACCTGGTGAAAGATGGACATATTGCCATGGTGGTTTCAGAACCAGGGATTTTGATTGGCCGATCGCTGATTCAGTACTCAATTCGGTTACTGAATGCAGACGACCTACCCAATTTGAAAAAAGGAGGACCCATTCCCTATCCCCAGTTCCTGATTCCTATGTTTGAGCTAACCAAAGATAAACTAATGGACTATGATTTGACCCGCTATGACCAACCTCCGACTGGGTGGCAACCCCCTTCGGGACAGGCACGGTTACCGAAGGCGGGCGTGTTAGTGGGTGCCAAATAAATCATTGTGTCCCAATCCCTCCTGAACCATTCTTTAGAACCCGCTCCCCGATTACGAGTCGAAGGTATCTCTAAACGCTTTGGGTCTACTCGGGCGTTACGTGAGGCAGCCCTGACGCTGCGATCGGGAGAGGTACATGTTTTGCTGGGCGAAAATGGTGCGGGTAAATCGACGTTGGCAAAAATCATCGCGGGGATTTATCCCGCCGATGCTGGCAACATCGTAGTGGATGGGCAAGCCATTCACCCGCATTCGGTGAAGTTGGCGCGAAAATTGGGCATTGCCACGGTGTTTCAGGAGTTGTCGTTGGCCCCTCATCTTTCGGTTTTGGATAACTTGTTTTTGGGGTGTGAGGAGGGACAACACCCCTTTGCCTGGCTGCATCGCTCCTGGGAGGCACAGCAGTGTCGATCGCTCTTAACAGAGCTAGAACTTGATCTGCCGCTCGATTTGCCAGTTTCCGCTTTGACGATCGCCCAAAAGCAAATGCTGGAAATCGCCAAGGCTCTGCTGCGACAACCACAAATTCTGATTATGGATGAGCCAACTTCTACCCTGACAGAACGTGAAAAGTCGCGATTATTTACAAGATTGCAAACATTAAAGCAACAGGGAGTCGCCATTCTATATGTGACCCATCACTTGCAAGAAGTATTGGAAGTGGGAACGCGAGTCAGCGCCATGATGGATGGTGCGGTGAATGCCACCGTGGATGTGACCTCAACATTAACCGAAACGCAATTGTTGGAGATGTTAACCGGGCGAAATCTTTCCTTGGCGATCGCCCGTCCTCCCCAACCGACCCTGCCACCGCTCTTTACCATTGAGGATTTACAGACTGCTGCCGGATGTGCTGGCGTCAATCTAGAAGTTAGACCGGGTGAAATAGTGGGTATCTATGGCGTGATGGGCTGTGGGCGCGAAAGTCTAGGGCGAGCGATCGTGGGTTTGACTCGTCCTACGCAAGGCAAGATGACGCTACTAGGACATCCTTATCTGCCCCTCCACCCCAAAGCCGCACGCAAGCGAGGGATCAGCTATTTGGCGATGGATCGTAAAGAAGCTGGAATTTTAGCAGAGCGTCCAATTCGGGAGAATCTGAATCTCTCCAACTTGAGTCATTTTAACCGTTGGGGGATGTTACTGACTCAACAAGAACGTCTCAAAACGCTCGAATCGCTTGATCGCCTGCAAGTACGCTATGCATCTACCGAAGATGCGATGACGCGCTTGAGCGGTGGCAACCAGCAGAAGGTGCTCTTTGGACGCGCGATCGCTCACTTGCCCCGTCTCCTGGTCCTAGAAGACCCCACTGCCGGGATTGATATGGGTGCGAAACTGGAACTTTATCGCCAAATGCAGACACTGGCGGCCCAGGGACTCAGTTTTCTGCTGCTCTCCAGCGATTTATTCGAAACCATCCTGCTCTGCAATCGAGTGTATGTCATGTATGACGGCAAGATTGTAGACGAGTTATGGGAACCAACCCTGGAAGATGAAGAGAGAATTTTGGCAGGGATTTTAGGACGGCGATCGGCTGTGCCATGAGAGATCCATTAGGGCGCAGTGAGGGGCAAGTCTCTGGTTCCTTTTTTGGCTGGTTTGGGGCTGGCTTAATACACCCCGATCGTTTCTACCTGTAAGCGAAACGTCCCAGGTGCAAAGTGGGGATTGAGAGCACCATCATATTCAAACTTACTCAACATCCATTGCAGCGATCGAATAGACGCTGGATTCAACGTCCTACCATCTTTCAACGTTTTTGCCCGAAACACAGGCACCATTTCGGCAAAGGGCAGACGAACCGTCATCCACTGATTAGCGACAGTGTCAAACGATCGGGCATACGCCACACTATCCCAGGTCTCTTCATCCCGGATCAAAAACTTGTATCGCTGTCCATCCCCTTGCACCCGTAACTCTAGCCCGGTTGACCCTGACAAATTCAGCGGTGGCTCAAAGTTGCGTGTCCGGACGGAAGCAAACCCACCGGAGTTAGCGATCGAAACATTTCCCGTAAATAGAGCTGCACCCTGTTGAAGCTGGAACGAACTGGCACTCACTCCTCCCATAACCACATCATCCAATGCACCCCAGGTTTGCTGCCAATCCAGGGAAGGTTGGCGAAAGTCGAAAAGCAAGCCAGCTTGGGGTTGAGGGGGTGGGGGTGGAGTCGAGCCAAAAAACATCTTCTGAAGCCCACTAAGAACAGGAACGGTCTCAAAATAGGTGAGGGTTTGCCAGAAACGTCCGAGA
Organism: Scytolyngbya sp. HA4215-MV1; assembly: GCA_019359045.1. Taxonomy (GTDB): domain Bacteria; phylum Cyanobacteriota; class Cyanobacteriia; order Leptolyngbyales; family Leptolyngbyaceae; genus Scytolyngbya. The sequence goes on along the minus strand of JAHHIA010000002.1, from coordinate 598,993 downwards.
TCCCATTGAGAACGAGTTTGCTGAGACATGACAAATCCTAGAATCAAGAACTGAAATCTAATTGCGAAATGTCTACCATGATCGCATTGTATCGGTTGGCGCTCCAATTGCCCTCCGTCTTAATGTCGAATCCATCAAGCGTGAATTAACAGAGGTGTGCGGAGGGGCATTCAATCAGGAGAGCAACTGCGATAGGTGAGGTGGCATGGGTCGCGTGTGGACGAGTTGTCCACTTGCCAGGTATGCCAGTTCTTCTGAAGTGGATTGGCGACCTAAAACCTCGTTGCGATGAGGATGACGACCGAACTGTGCAATCACTTGCCGATGTCTGCGTGCTTGCGCTGCAGAAAATTCTAGCAACGTACTGTATTCCTGGGGTGCCTCCTTCACTAGCTCATCTGCCAACTCAACTGCCAGATCCAGGTTGCTGAGATCCTCCGAATGCCCCAGTGGCAAAAAAAAGAATGTCTTCTCCCAAGGCGTTTCAAGCGCTGCGTAATGACCGATGTCGATGCCTGCGATCGTCAACGCGCAAGCCTTCGCGTCCTGTGCAAAAGCTTGTGCTGTTCCGCGATAGAAGATGCGCGAGAATTGATCCAACACGAGGATCAACGCCAACCGTGACTGTGGTTCCCTAGCCCAGTCATCCCACTCGCCCTGAATTGCTTGCTCCAGGAGCAATGAAAAATGTGCTGGAATATCAGCATCTGCTCCGCCGCGAAACCACCATTCCCACCGACGCACCATTGCTGTTGGATCAGCATTGGGTGGATTAGGAAACCAGAACCGCAGCACCTCATCAAAGGATTCAGCTTTCATGCTCAACGATCCTTCTTAGTGAACTCTTCTCTTGGATTGAACGACTCTAAAGTATTGGACAAAGGAGAAGATTTCGGGAAACCAGTTAGAGCAATTTTCAAATGAGTTAGCGACGGTTGCAGTTAGAGGGGTGGAGGGGTAGAGAAGTGTGAGTAGTCAGGTGGGTTCTCTGATGTGCCTTGTGCTTACGACTTGTTCGATCGTCTTTGCAGAATCACTTTTCGGAGTTCTTCCGCACCCAGCATAATGGGTGGACAGGTGAGTAGCAGTAGCCATTGCCAGGGTGCTAAAGGGGCAGTCGAAAAAAGATGGCTCAGAGATGCCTGATAGGTAATGAGCAGGACTAAGCTCCATTCCATAGCAATGCCAACCCAGATCAGGGGATTAGCAAAGAATCCCAGGCGAAAGATAGAGGTATGTTCTGAGCGACAGGCAAAAACATTGCCATCTTGACAGGCGACGATGGTTGCTAGTGTCATGGTGGTCGCTTGGGCATAAAGGGCGATCGTCGCAGCATTGGCAGAGTGAGCCAGAATGCTCGGCGTTACGGCTTGTAATTCGGTTAAGCCATAGCCATGGATCCACCACACCAGAAAGAAAGCTGACATCCCTAAAGCGGCTTCCAACACACCTAAAAAACAATAGGCGCGCAAGAGCAAGGCGCGATCAAGCAGCGGTTGTGATTTTTTTCGAGGCGGCTGCTCCATTGTGCCAACTTCTGCCTGCTCTGCCCCCAATGCCAAGGCAGGCACGATATCCGTTCCTAAATCAATGGCAAGAATTTGCATAATGACTAAGGCTGGGGGAATCTTCAGCGCGACCATGAGCAAGAATGGTATCAATTCCGCTACATTGGATGCCAAGATATAGGTCATAAATTTGCGAATGTTTTGATACACCGCTCGTCCCTGTTCAATGGCGGCAACGATCGTGGCAAAGTTGTCATCGGTCAACACGATGTCTGCGGCTTCGCGAGCCACATCAGTGCCATTCATGCCCATGGCAATGCCAATGTGGGCGGCTCTTAAGGCAGGCGCATCATTGACCCCATCTCCCGTAACTGCAACAATTTCCCCCATGTCTTTGTAAGCCTGTACCAGACGTAACTTATGTTCAGGAGACATCCGAGCAAAGACGAGAGCAGTGCGATACTTCAGAATTTGCCGCAATTGGGCATCTGACAAATGCCCCATCCCGTCGCCTGTGACCACTCGCACCCGATCGTGCAAATTCTCTCCATTACCCACCAGCCCAATTTTTCGTGCGATCGCCTCAGCGGTCAGTCCATAATCGCCCGTCACCATCGTGACTTTAATCCCGGCAGTATGACATTGGGCGATCGCTCCCTGCACTTCGGGACGGGGCGGATCGAACATCGCAATCAAGCCAATGAAGATTAAATCTTCTTCTAACTCTTGCGCTCGCAGGTTCAGGAACGCCGCATCCCCCTGTCGAGCTGCCAATCCTAATACTCGAAAGCCCTGACGTGCCAGCCGATCATTAGCAGCGATCACCTCATCACCATCTGCTTGGGTGAGATTCTGAACAGTGCCATTTCGCAAAATCCGTTGACAGTGACGCAACACTTCCAGAGGCGCACCTTTGGTGATAGCGAGATGAGGCAATGCCTGAGTCCAGATATCGGACGATCGCCAATCTAACACCACAGTCATCATGCGACGGTGAGAATCAAACGGGACTTCTCGTAATCGGGGAAACTGTTGCTGCAAAGCTTCCAGGGTTAATCCTGCTTTGGCGGCGGCAACGAGTAAAGCAGCTTCGGTAGGATCGCCAATTTCTTGCCAACGGCTGGGAGAGGGATGAATCAGGCGGGCATTGGAACAAAGCGCTGCACCAATCAGGAGCAAGCGGATTTTCCAGGCAGCAGCGAAATCGGTCGGGATGGGTACTGTTCCAGTTGTGGGGTCGTATCCCACACCTGTGACTTCGATGAACTGGGTAGATAGATTGTCCCCGTTTGCCTGTGCCCGATTGGTCGCCTGATCCGAAGATTGCCAAGGAATCCAGAGATACCGTACCGTCATTTCATTTTTGGTCAGCGTTCCCGTTTTATCGGTGCAGATGACCGATGTGGCACTTAGGGTTTCTACCGCCGAAAGCCGCCGAACCAACGCATTGCGCTGCACCATGCGCCGTACCCCAATCGCTAAGGACAGCGTCACAGTTGGCAATAAGCCTTCAGGCACAAGCGCCACAATAATGCCGATCGCAAAAATGAAACTCTCTGTCACCTCCATCCCTACCAGCAGATAGCTGAGCAGGAAGACGGTGATCCCCATGCTGACGGCGATCGCGGTAATAATCCGCACAATCCGAGCCACTTGAATTTCTAAAGTACTCGGTTCTCGTTTGATGATGGTGGTAAGGTGTGCTACCTGCCCAAACTCGGTCTGAGCACCCGTGGCATAGACTACCGCCATGGCACGTCCGGCAGCAACGGTTGCCCCTGCCAGCACCAAATTGGCAATTTCTGCGGGGTTGATTGGCTCTTCTAGGGGGTGTTCGCCCGATCGAGCAAGGGGTTTGCCTGCTCGCACAGAGACTGCCTCTCGCATCCGCACCGGATAGGCATCACGAGCAACGGGTAAAGATTCTCCCGTTAGCACCGAGACATCCACATACAAACTTTCGGCAGAAACCAGACGTGCATCGGCAGAAATGCGATCGCCTTCTTCCAACTGCATGACATCCCCTCGTACCAGTTCTCTGGCAGGAATTTGCTGCAAGCTGCCATTGCGATAGACCTTGACCTGCATTGGCAGCACATTTTTTAGGGCAGCCAGGGCACGTTCTGCCTGAAATTCTTGCCAAAAGCTAAAGAGGGCATTAATCAAGATCACTGCCCAGATTGCCCATCCCAATGCTGGGGTCCGCGACACAAATGCTAGAATCCCTGCGACCCACAGCAATAGCGCCATGAAGTGGGTGAGTTGATCGGTAAACCTTAGCCACAGGGGACGATGAGCCGGAGCGGGAAGCTCATTTGCCCCAAATTTTTCTAGTCGTTGAATCGCCTCTAAATCGGATAAACCGTAGGTTGTTGTTGCCAGCGCTTCATACACGGCTTCAACAGGCAATGTCCAAACAGGCTGATGCAGTGATGCCATGTTCCCTTGCTCCTGTTCTTTATGCGATGACCTGACGTTGTTAGTTGTCACATACTTCCAGGGACAAACGGCCGAAACTTAATTTTTCTTGCGGTATCTGATGGAGCAAGGGTGGTTGAAGACGCCCATTTGTTGCGATCGCAGCGCTGCCTAGTCAGCCGACCGTCCTTTTCGCTTTGAGTAGACTCCCTGAATTCTTTCAGCGATTTCAATCCCCCTTATTCCGCACAAAAAGCGCCTGCATCAATCCCTATCGCAAGAAAGATGTTGATTTAGATTTAGAAAATTAAACTCCTATTCATAAGATGTCAATCAAGATGGCATCGATTTTATATGTTTACGCTGAAATCACTTGGGGACATCGCAATGGATGCAAATATCTCTCCCACAGAAATTAAAAAAGGATTGAATGGATCGATCGCAATTGGTGTTCTACTCATCCTATTAGGAGTCGCCGCGATCGCCTTCCCCGTATTCAGCACCCTAACCGCAGAAATTTGGATTTCCTGGCTCATTCTCTTTGCGGGCATCGGTAAACTCGTTTATGCCTTTCAATCTCGCCAAGAGGGAGGGTTTGTCGGCAAGCTTTTACTGGGCCTTCTTTATACGGCAACTGGAGGGTTCTTATTAGTTTACCCATTGCAAGGGGTGCTGACGCTGACGCTGGCTTTAGGTATCTTTCTGCTGATTGAAGGAGTGTTTGAAATTGTGTTTGCGTTTCAATTGAGACCGCAACAGGGCTGGGTGTATTCACTGTTGAATGGTATTGCGACGCTGGCACTGGGTGGACTGATCTACTACGAGTGGCCCATTAATGGTTCATTTGCGATCGGTTTGCTGGTTGGTATCAGTATGATTTTTACGGGCTTTGCTCGACTGATGCTGTCGCTCTCTGCACGCTCATCCCTACCGCAAAATCCACAAGCGTCCTAAGTTAGTTGAAAAGTCCTGGACAACGCTGAGTTCTAGGTCAATGCTTTTCTTGAAAGAGATATTCCCAGCAACGGTAACTTGCTGGGAATTTTGTAGGAACTTTACTGTTTAACCGTGTTCTAGAAAAACAACGGCAGGATATTCGGAACTCGTCGTCGCCAAGAAATTTCTGAATGTTCTCCTTGAGAATCTTCAACTACAAATAGGTTGTGATTAAGTTGGTAATGATATTCATCAATCAATAAATCTCGTAGTTGTTGTCCTCGTGCTGTGGCACGGGCTTCAATGAAGGTGTTGTGAAATTGTCCATCCCGAATCAATCCCCAATCCATATAAATTTTGGGGCGCTGTTGAGGATTACGCAAGGTTGTATCGCACATCTCAATCAGCTTTGAGGATTGGATTGGGCGTAAAAAAGGTAAAGCGATCGGATTAGAATCTAACCCAACCCAAAACGAGGGGGACAAGGCAGCCACATTGCCAAAGGCTTGCGGTTCTAACATTCCCATTAAAAATGATGCCAGCCCCCCATGGGATGCTCCCATGATCAGCGTATTGCTGGCTTCAGGTTGGGTGCGGTAATTGTTATCTATAAAGCCTTTAATTTCTTTCGCAACATAGCGAGCATAGGCACCGATGCCACCGCCTTTGCGATTCATAATATTGGTGTGGGTGTATTCATATTCGCGATCGCGAGGATAAATCGCCACCACAATCACGGGATGCAGTTTTCCTGATTGATAGAGATCACTAAGAACTTTTGCCATATACCAGGATTCATTAATCGCGCCACCTCGAAAAAAGGAGGTGTCGCCATCATTCATATAAATTACGGGATAACGATCGCGACTGGCTTCGTAATTTCTCGGAATGAAAACATGAATTTTATGAGGTTCACTTGTGCCAGGTTTCAGCGCATCATAGGTATGAAAGATCCCTGCTGCATCTCCTTCATCATGAAACCAGGCGATTTGATTCCCTTTACTAAATTGATCTGCCATTCTATTCGTCCCACCTGAATTAAAAATTCACCCTCAGCCCAGACCGAAAAATCGACTCATTCCGGTTGAATCGGGTTCATTCCATACAACCATGGATTCTGGCAAGATTCCAGAACAGAGTGGGAAAAACCATCAAAACCCAAAATCCATTTCTTCGCCAGGTTCATGCCACAATCAAGTGAGGAAAAGGAGTGTTATGAAATGGATGATTTTAGGCAAGGTGAGGAGAAAGCCGCCCTAAAGGCATCATGTTTCCCGTAGAGGTGTGTCAAGACTGCTTTGAGGGTTATCAATCCCTCAAAACATCTCAAAAATGGTTTTTGTAGCTTTGAGTGACCCCTCAAATTTATCCCGACGAACAACTCGTTGCTTCCTGTGATGAGAGCGACCTATTTGATTAATTGGAGAGAATGACCGCATGGAAACGATCGATTGGTCTACAGTGCTGCCGGTTGGCTTTGCAGGGGTAATTTTGGTGGGGGGGCTCTTGATGCTGTTCTCAGGGATGTGGTCTGCCAAGGATTAGGGAGAGGTTGTAGACAGGAGGAGAAAGCCATCCGAAAAGTTGCGGACGATGGCTCGAGCCATTGTGGCAAAACCTCGCCAACCCGGATGCCTCCCATCAACTTTTTCGTTTTCGTTTCTTGACGGCTTTGGGATAGAGCCAAAAGCTAAGCAAACGGGTAATCCAGGGCATAACCGGATAGGTCAACAACGCGGAAACTGCGGTGACTGACAACAACAACCCTAGCAGGGGATGCCAGCCTCGCAAAAAAGGACCGAGCACCGCATTTGATAGCAAGATCAGCGGATAAACCCCCAAAACGCCGACAATGACTTGTTTGTAATAAGCAGGGGGCGCGTTTTTTTGGGCAGTATTTTCTGGCAAGGTGAACCACATTTCCAGTCCACCGGGTTGGTGCTGCGAGGTGCGATCGACCAAAAAGTCTTGGGCTTTGCTCAACCATTCCTGGCAGGTTGCCGACGATCGCCAGGTTCTAAAATGTTCGTAATTGTCAAACTTAACCACGACCACATACTCTGGATGCTCGTGGTCACGCGGACGAATCATATCCGTACTGATGAATCCTGGATACTGTTGCGCTGCTTGACTAATCCCAGTTGCCCAGCGTTCATATTCTGGGATGCGATCAGGTTTCACGATTTCTGAGATGACCAACGTAATCGGATCAGATTGCTGGGAAGTTTGATGGCTACTGATGTGCATTCAACGGATGGTGCATTCAAAGGGTGGAATGAAAAGCAAAAGTTTCGGTGTTGTTGGCACTCCCTCTGCTAGACAAGCAAATCCAGTGCGATCGAAATGCCGATCAGCTTACCATGCCTGCTGCAAAGAGAGGGTGTGGTGGGTAACCGATCGGGAGCCCCCATCTCGCTCTGAAGCGTGGCTGATTCTGGGTATGAATTGGGAGTTGTATGAATTGAAACTTCGTTCCAATTCATACTGCTATTCAGCACCACCCGCTCTGGCGCTCTAGCCAAACCCTTTCAAGAGGCTTTGCAAAATCAACCGTTCGATCAAATCGTACAGGGGCTTCTGACAACGTCTAAGCGACCTGCGGTTGGCAGAGTTCGGCTTGGAGCGCCATTTCTCGTTGAGCCGTTACCTGGATCGCTTGCCTCATTACTTCAGGCACAGAAAACCCCTGCGCCACCAACTTCAGCCACTGCTGAGCCTCATTGCCTTCGCGCAAAACTTTCTTCAAAGGGAGTAGAAAGCAACTAAAGCCTTGTTCCTTTGCGGTTTCCCAGACTTCCTGATACAGCAATTCAATCCAATCTCTGGCCAGAATGGGACGACCATCTTGCCAATGCCGGAGAGTGGCATCCAGGCTGGCACGGGCGGCGGCGGCTTCATTCTCGTCCGTTAACGTGACCAAGTCTTCGGCACGAGTAGATGCAGGAAGCTGACTGGCAATCAGGGGGTCCAGATCAGGGTGATTCAATATTTGCAGCAACCGGGCTTCGATGAGCGCAGTGATTGCCAGGAGCGAAATTGGATCGGTCACCAGATCGCAAATTCTCAATTCCAACCGATTGAGATTGTAAGGACGACGATCGCCATTGGGGCGCACCGAAGACCAGAGATGGCGTACATTTTGCATGGTTCCTGCTACCAGTTGAGCTTCCGTCCACTGGATGAAGTGAGCGTGACTCTCAAACAAAGGCACATGGGCAGGTGTTTTGGGAAACACCCCCCAACGGGTGGAATGATATCCGGTAACTTGCCCATCCAAAAAGGGAGAAGCCGCACTCAGTGCTAGAAATAGGGGGGCTTCTACCCGCATCAGACGACAGGCACGCATCAACAATTCCGGATCACTGATGCCGAGATTGATATGGACGCTGGCGGTAACCACCGTAGTGCCATAGGTTTGCTCGATGTAGCTGTGGTAAGGGTTAACTGGATCAGAGCGATAAAAGCGATCGCTTCCCCCCAGGGACAAAGTACTCCCAGGAATGAGTGTATAGTCGCCCAATCGTTCCAGGTATTGTCGGAGCTTAAAACGAGGTTGTAGCAAATCGCACAACAAGCGCTCATAACGGCAACGGGGCGGCGTGGTATATTCCACATTACGGCTGTCTGGTTCGCGCACAAACCCATCTAAGGTGGCAACGATCTTATCGGACATGCCAATAATTTCCCCAGTCGGTGTGCCCGTATACATTTCAATTTCAAAGCCTTTAGTCAGCATCACCATAATTTTCTCCACACTGGGTGAATTTCAGTTTTGATGAATTGAGTGAGTTAAGATTTTGTCAGAGGGTAAGGTTTGTCCAGAATTCTGTCCAAACAATGGGTTCAATCATCGCCAAAATTTGATACGTTTGAGGTTTATAAATTGAGTGAAGCAATGGTAGACCTCAATTCTTCTGTATGTCGAGTGTCATCCCTTCAACTCGTTATCCTCAATTAGGTTCCAGACATATCAGTGATATTTTTGAAACACAACCCATTGCCGAGAAGTCACTCACTCTCCTTTTCAAGATATGCCAGCAAAACCTTGACCAAAAAGTATTGGCATGAACCATTCCCTTCTCCAGTATCGGGGAAAAGACGCTCGATAGAACGCCGGTCGAGGTGAGGAAGAACAAATTTCGGTTATCCAAAATTACTTAATCCTGAGATGCTTTTATGGTTGGCTTTTTTCTCAAAATAGGTTTGGTGTTGGGGTTAGTGATCACGATTCATCTGGGTGCGGTAGCTCCGGTTGCGGCAGCAGAGGATGCCCAAACTCAGCAAGCCGTTGAAATGTTAAAGGATCTGGATAACCTGGCAGGACAAGCATATGCAGCAACAAACGCTGGAGACTTTGCCAAAGCCGAAGTCTATTGGACTCAGCTGATTGATAAATTTCCGGAAAACGCCGCCGCCTGGAGCAATCGCGGGAATGCCAGGGTTGGACAAAACAAGCCCTTAGAGGCGCTGCCTGACTACCAAAAAGCGATCGAATTGGCGCCCGAAGCCCCAGATCCATACCTGAATCGGGGGGTGGCACTAGAGGCGCTGGGCAGGTGGCAGGCAGCGATCGCCGATTACGACAAAGTGTTGCAACTGGACCCCAAAGACCCACTGGCGTTTAACAATCGGGGCAATGCCAAAGCGGGACAAGGTAACTGGGAGGACGCCTTAGTTGATTATCTCCGCGCCGCTGATCTGGCTCCCGATTATGCCTTTGCCCGTGCCAACTATGCTCTGGCACTTTACCAACTGGGGCATGTAGATGAATCAATTCGTGCAATGAAAAATCTAGTTCGCAAGTATCCCAAATTTGCAGATATGCGGGCGGCACTTACAGCTGCACTCTGGGTGCAAGGCAATCAAGGAGAAGCCGAAAGCCAGTGGGCTTCAGTAGTAGGATTGGATGCGCGTTACAAAGACATTCAGTGGATTAAGGCAATTCGTCGCTGGCCCCCCGCAATGGCGATCGCGCTGGAAAAATTCCTCAGTTTGAGTTCTTAGGAATTAGGTGGAGCGCTTGATTAGGTATTGTTGAATCATCGTTACCAATTGTTTGAGTTTGACTGGTTTACTGAGGTAATCACTTACCCCTGCATTCATACAGCGATCGCGATCGCCCGTCATTGCGAGTGCAGTCACCGCGATAATGGGCAAATCCATTAGATGAGGTTGACGACGAATTTGCTGAATTGCTTCCAATCCATCCATACCTGGCATTTGAATATCCATCACAACTAAATCGGGAGATGCAGTTGTGATCAAGTCGATCGCCGCTTGCCCATTTCTGGCAACTTGCACCCGATATCCTTTTGCGGTGAGATAGTCTGCCATTGTTGAGATGTTGGCTTCATTGTCTTCTACCAGGAGGATGAGAGGCGATCGGTTTGCTAGAGTATTCAGCAGAGTTGTCGAATCCAGTCCAAATGAATGTAGTTGAGCTGGCAATTGCTCTGTTTCCTGCCCATTCCAGGGCAAATCAAAGCTAAAACAACTACCAACCCCAACTTCACTACTGACTGCGACATAGCCGCCGTGCAGTTCAATCAGGCGCTTAACCAATGAAAGCCCCAATCCAGTGCCCTCATATTGGCGATTGAGGGCACTATCGATTTGGATAAAAGGCTGGAATAAGTTGTTGAGGTCTTCAGGGGAAATACCGATCCCGGTATCAATCACAGCAAACCGCACGGAGTAGGGATAGGTCGAACTCATAACGGTAGTAGAGGTTTGAAGGGTGACTTCCAGGGTGATTTTGCCGCCGGGAGAAGTAAATTTGACGGCATTACTGAGTAGATTGATCAACGCTTGTCGAATGCGGCGCTCGTCAATTAACAAGTTGGGTAAATTGGGCTGAATTTTTGCTTCAATTTGGATTTGTTTTTGGTGGGCTTGTTGTGCAACAAATGCTAAACTCCCTTGACACAGAGGGCTAAGTGAAGTTGGGGTACAATTGAGTTCGACTTGTCCAGCTTCAATTTTTGCCAGATCGAGAATGTCGTTGATGAGTTCTAACAAATGTTCGCCACTGCGTTCGATCGTTTGTAGCGCCTGTCGCTGTTTATCTGTAATTGCGCCAAAGACTTGTTCTTGCATACCTTCAGACATACCCAGAATGGCATTGAGGGGAGTACGCAATTCGTGACTCATGTTGGCAAGAAATTCGTCTTTGAGGCGTGTGGCGCGGGCGAGTTCGGCATTGGATTGCTCCAGGCGTTGCTCGTATTCTTTGCGAACCCGCATGTCGCGCATGATGGACGAAATATACTGAATTTCTCCCTGAGATGATTTATGGGTCAGGATGAGTTGCGAAACAGGAATTTCTTGCCCTTCTGCCGTGAGTAAGGCAGTTTCTCCCATCCAACTGCCACGGGCGATCGCGGTGGGGATGCCTTGTTCCCAAATCAACTCAGTTGCCCATTGAGGGTGATAGTCAGCAATCGTTCGTTGCGACAAATCTGCTAGCTCTGTCAGATTGTAAAGGCGTTTGAAGGCGGCATTGTTCCAGAGAATTTGTCCGGTGGTATCGGAGATGCTAATGTAATCCGTCGAGGCTTCCAGAATGGCGATCAGACGTTGCTGTTCTTGTTCAAGGCGTTTGAGATCGGTGATATCGGTTAAGGTACCAACATAACCAATCACATTGTCATCTGCATCAACTTCTTGAACGATTTGAACGTAGAACCAATTGATGCTGCCATCAGGACGCAAATGTCTCCCTTCACTAACATTGAATGGCTGACTCCTTTCGGTAGATTGAACGTATCGTTCTAACCATTGCTTGACCAGGGTGGCCCGATCATCAGGGTGCAAAGTCTCAATCCAGCCTCTACCAAAAGCGGCAGAGATCGGTCTGCCTGTCATCTCACTCCAGCGATCGTTTACATAAGTGCAGTTAAACTCATTATCAAATCGAAAAATTGCCACAGGGGCAGCGGCAGCAAGACTGGCATAGCGATGTTCACTTCTGCGTAGCGCTTCTTCAATGCGTTTACGTTCGGTGATGTTGGTTTCAGATCCGCTCATGCGTACTACTTGCCCCGACTCGTCCCGAAAGGCTTTGCCGCGATCGGACACCCACAGATAGGTGCCATCTTTGCAGCGCGAGCGATATTCCATTTCAAAAAAATTGCTAGTGCCCGCCAGATGGGCGTCTAACTCAGTCGTAACGCGATCGTAATCTTCAGGATGGATGCGGGTTGACCACTCCTCCAGGGCATTACTGATCTCAGTATCGGCATAGCCCCGCATTTGCTTCCACCGACTGGAATAAAAAACCCGATTGGCTTTCAACTCCCAATCCCAAATCCCATCATTCGATCCTTCCAGCGCAAGTTGCCAGCGCTCTTCACTTTGCTGGAGCGCAGCCGTGCGTTCTTCGATCCTAGCCTCCAGCGTTTGGTTGAGTTGTTCAAGCGCCTGGGTTGCCTGTTCCCGTTGCAACTCGGCAGCAGCACGGGCAGCAAAAATTTGCAAAATTGCTTGTAGTCGAGGGAGATCGCTGAGGGGCTGGCTGTGCATGATTGCCAGTAATCCAATCGCCTGACCACCTGGGTCTTTGAGTGCAATCCCCAGATAACTTTCCACTTCTAGCATCACCAGGTTGCGGTTGTTGGGAAATGCCTGCCGAATTTGTACCGAATGGCAATAGATGCCTCGTTCCAGAACCAGTTTGCACGGGGTGTTTTCTAGGTCATAGACAAATTTAGCCTGGAGCTGGTTATCTGCCCAAAATGCGCGAGTCGAAAGTTCACCCGATTGCAATTCTGCCAGGAGGGCATACCGGACATGGAGCGCCAGCGCCAGATGCCTGACCAGCGCTGGGAAAAAATCCTGCCCCGTAACAGCAGCAGTCCCTGCAATCAGATTTTGCAGAGCCGTTTCTGCGGACTTGCGTTCGGATTCGATCCGTTTGCGATCGCTAATATCGGTCACCGTGCCCACATAGCCAATAGGTTGTCCCTCGGCACTATATTCTGCCACTGCCTGTCCCAATACCCACAGGACAGCGCCATTGGGTTGCAATAGGCGATATTCGCCCTGGAAGGGACGATTTTCTTGACGGGCACGAGCTTGTTCAGCCAGAATTTGGGCACGATCGTCCGGGTGTAGAGCTTTTTGCCACCCGATGCCGTAGGTTTCTTCTAGCGTCATGCCTAACATTTCACAACAGCGCTGATTGGCATAAGTGCTGTTGCCATCCACATCTGTACGAAAAATCCCGACAGGACTTGCCGCTGCCAGAGTGGCGTATTCTTGTTCGCGAGTCTGGAGCGCGACAGTGCGTTCTGCAACTTGTTGCTCTAGCTCCAGAGTGCGATCTTCCAGCAATTTCACTTTTTCTGCCTCTAACCGCAAAACCTTTTGTTCCAAAACCTCGGCAAGCTTATAGATCTCCAAGGGATTGAGTGCTTGCAGCAGGCTGCTTTGGGTAATGATGCCCAGTAGTTCATTCTGAGCACCTGTCACCGCCAATCGACGAATGAAGCGCTGTTCCATGATTTGCTGCACTTTCCAAAGCGAATCGTTTGGGTTCACAGCAAAAATGGGCGTACTCATGACGGCTTGCACTGGGCAAGTGACTAAATCGAGTGCCAAAGCCTGAAACTGGACGACATCGCGTTCAGTAATCATACCGATCGGGTACTGGAGTCTTGCAGGTACGGAACGCTCCTGGGGTTGCTCAGATTGCGATGGGGTGAGTTGAGCTGATTCAGCCGCTTGTGTTTGCACGACCACCACCGAACTGACCCGATGCGCTGCCATGAGTTGAGCGATCGTCAGCATGGAATCGTCTGGATTAACGCAGATAACGTCTGAGATCATTACTTCATGCACCAGGCGCAATCGTAATAGGTCTACCGGGCGCGAGGTTTGCCGCAAACTCTCATGGGTCAAAATCCCAATGATGAGATCGTGCTCATCCAGAATAGGCAAGTGGCGAATGTGGTATTGCTGGAGCAAATTAATGGCAAGAAACAGATCGGTAAATGCAGTCTCGCGCAAGGTAATGACAGGATGAGTCATGACGGCTCGAATCGGCAAGTCATGAAGCGATCGCTGCTGAGCACTCAGTTTGACCACATCGCGCTCGGTCAAAATTCCCAACAGTTGATGGTTTTCAACTACAAGAACACAACTAGATCGAGCCTCAAGGTACAGTTCTTCAGGGGGATGCTCAGTTGCCCATGAGGCTGAACAGAGGGTATGAACTCCGCTCATCTGGGCAATCGCATCCCTTACAGTGGCATCCGGCGAGACAATCAGCGGATCACGAATAATGGCAGTATTTAGCTCAGATTGCGTAAGAACAGCAGTATCAATAAACATCTAACGATTGGTTTAGTCAATTATTTTTAGGATGCCCGTAGAATAGCAAATCGGCTTTAAAAAACATAAATCTCTGGATTCTTCTGTTTTGATGAATCTGGAAAGCTGGGATCAAATTTCAAACTGTAGAGGGAAAGCGCTCAGCACAAAAATCGAATCCTTGCCACCCCAATGCCTTGTTCCCTAAACCCAGAAAGAACTGAATAGCGATGCGACTGAGGGTGCGAGATTGGCGATCGCGGTTAGCAGATTGCATGATCCGATTCTCAATGGGGGACGCGACAATTCTAAACGTTTGAATTTTATTTTGCATCTGTGGCAATCGGATGAGACGACTCGATCGCCTCACTTCAAAACTTGCCCATTCAGATAATGCAAAATCTCTAGCGCTGACTTTGAATCACCACGCCATTCGCCATAGATTGAGCAATGTCCAATACCTTCTGCTTATTCATAAAAGAGCTGACCACATAAGCAAAGCCCGCTTGTTGCCAAACAATGATATTCACTGGCGGGGAAGCAGCAGAACCGGGGAATGTTCGGTAGAGATACTTACCGCGAAGTGTAGAGGTGAGGTTGATCGATTCAACTTTGTCGCCGCTGCTCGGTAACGAATCAGAACCCAGCGGCGCCACACTCAGATAGCCCACCAGACAGGCTCTTACATCACATGCTGGCGTTGCGACCAGTTGAATCGTAAATTGGTCATCGTCTGGTGGCAGAATTTTGCCGTAGATGGGAAACTTTCTGCCATCATAGGCAACGCCCTCAATTTGGGTGGGTAACCGCATTGCCATACCGGCTGGCAACTCCGCTCTAATTTGGGCAATCAGCGGGCGAAGGGTAGTTGCAACCTGAGCTGGAGGAACAGACGATTGATTAGTTTGCAGATTTGCCGCAGACTTAGCTCCAAATTGAAAGGTTTCGACCACCGCTTTCAACTCTGGCAATGCCGAGACCTTGTGCGGATCATAAGTACTTACCAAATCACCATTATACTCGGCTTCAACTTCCACTGCAAATTGTCGATCAGGGGATAAAACTGTAACCACAGCGGTGATACCAAAACCATCTCGTAGGGCTAATACAGCAGTTTGACCACCCACTTTCAATGTCTTCACCGTGTTATATCTTCTAGATTGAGTATTGATAAAAGTATTGACTGTCTGATATTTACCATTAGTAGGAGTAATAGTCACAAGTACGCTTTGCTGAAAGCCTTCCAGCATGACCTGATTCCTCTGGGCACACTGTAAGTAATCATAAACGCCAGGATTAATGATGCGAATCGATTGGGTTTTTCCAGAGGTGCTGGTAATGGCTCGATAGTTTCGGGGCATTTTGAAACCAATGCCAAATTTATCTGCACGAATTTCTCGCAGTTTGGTGTCTGCGGCAACTTTGACGATCGGAGCACAGGAATCTTGAGCCTGGACAGGTGCGATCGCAAAAACCGTAGACAGGGTGGACAGGACAACAGCAG
This sequence comes from Scytolyngbya sp. HA4215-MV1, assembly GCA_019359045.1. GTDB lineage: Bacteria > Cyanobacteriota > Cyanobacteriia > Leptolyngbyales > Leptolyngbyaceae > Scytolyngbya. The sequence continues at coordinate 583,318 of JAHHIA010000002.1, read as the reverse complement.
AGGAGACAAACTGTACGGCGTTCATGGATAACTTTGAGATGAATGCTGCTAAGCTTAATCGACGCAGCCTCTTCCTACTACAATGCTCACCCAAGCAAATCAGTAATTCCCAGAGCAATGGTTCTAGACATGTTTGTGGTATTTTTGAAAGCTTGGCTGAGCCAAGCTTTCAAAAATACCACAACACCTTTCATACACTACCTGCCATCCCAGAAAAAATCTGGGTAAGAGAAAAGCGATCGCGGAAGGAGTAATTAAAATCCGCGATCGTAGCAAAACAAGTTGATGCTCAGGCTGCCAGTTGCCTGCATCTTTTTGATCTGCATTCCTTCAAGCCCAAAAGAGCGCAGAATCCAGACATCCAGTTATCTGCCTATCCATGACCTCAACGCTGTCACCTGCTGGCGATGTTCCACTGCAATGCCGTAGAGCATCTTTAACGGCAGAAGCAGATAAATCTGTATTCCGCGATACCCACCGCGTCAATGGCTTCTAACCCTTCGGTGTCATCGTGGCAACGCAAGGATTGGGCAAATGACACCCCGCGTCTTACTAGATGATGTTGGTGGTTTTTCGCGGATTGTCACATCTTTAAAATGTACAAAGATTTCTTGCTTCTCCTGTACTCGGTAATTTTCGATACAATCAAACCGTTTTTGCGTGCATACGATTTAGAGCGGTTCTAAAGACCTGATGCATCTCTAAACAAAAAATCTCTGAACGAACTGAGTTCAAATTGGAGGGGAGTTAGATTCCAATTCCCTCTCTCAAGATCTACGGTGTACACACAAATCTCCGATTTAAGGCGAAACCTCTGGAGATCTCCACCCCCTTAAAAAGGGGGCTTCAGCACTCAAAGTCCCTCTTTTTAAGGGGGATTTAGGGGGATCAACCCACTCAATGACATCACTGATCACTTGTGTGTACACGGTAGCTCTCAAGATCGGGAGAGAAATTGAAGTGAGGGTAAAAGCGCTCTCTGCCTTAGCCAGTCGATTAACGTCATCATTTACAAGAGATTTAATCCCCTGCCCCTGCCCAGGGTCGGAGCGCAACGATGAGAAGCAACACATGGAAATTGCAATCGTGGATGGGAGGTACTCCGTACCAGTGATCTCATAGTCTTCAATGCCAAAATCTGTAACCCTGACTAGCCAACTACAAGTAAGAAATTAGGAACGACAACGATGAGTGGGAATGAACTACGATTTCAAGCAATTTGTCAGATTACCGATCGCGAAAAGCTCCCTCCAAAAGTTCCCAGTCGTCTGGAAGAACTCTGGGCAACGGATGTTTTCACCCTGAACAAAATGCAAGCATGTCTCCCCAAAGACGTGTTTAAGTCCCTCAAAAGCACCATCCAAACAGGTGGCAAACTGGATGTTTCAGTGGCAGGGATCGTTGCTGCCGCCATGAAAGACTGGGCGATTTCCAAAGGTGCACTGTACTACGCCCACGTCTTTTATCCCTTGACCAATATCACCGCCGAGAAACACGACGGTTTCATCTCAGTGCAGAGCGATGGCTCCGTCCTCACAGAATTTACGGGCAAAGTATTGGTACAGGGTGAACCCGATGGTTCCTCCTTCCCCAATGGCGGCATTCGCAACACCTCTGCCGCCCGTGGTTACACTGCCTGGGATGTCACCAGTCCTGCCTATGTCATGGAAACCGACAATGGCGTTACCCTATGTATTCCCACGGTCTTTATTTCCTGGACTGGAGAAGCCCTCGACAAAAAAACGCCTCTCTTACGCTCTAACGCTGCCATGAGCAAAGCGGCTACCCGTTTGCTCAAGCTGTTAGGGCATTCAGAAGTCGCGCCTCTCAATTCGAGTTGTGGTCCTGAGCAAGAATACTTTTTGGTCGATTCCCATTTTGTCCACAGCCGTCCCGATTTGTTGTTGACGGGCAGAACCCTGTTTGGACGCCCTGCCGCCAAAGGACAACAATTTGACGACCATTACTTTGGTGCCATTCCAGAGCGGGTTCAAGTCTTTATGCAAGACGTGGAAGAGCGTCTCTATCGACTCGGTATTCCGGCAAAAACTCGACACAACGAAGTTGCCCCCGGCCAGTTTGAGATTGCTCCCTTCTTTGAAGCAGCAAACGTTGCCAGTGATCACCAGCAAATGACCATGACGGTGTTGAGAAACACAGCGAAGAAGCATGGCTTTACCTGTTTATTGCACGAAAAGCCCTTTGCAGGCATCAATGGATCGGGCAAACACGTTAACTGGTCGGTTGGCAATTCCACGCAGGGTAATCTGCTCGATCCGGGCGATTCTCCCCACTCGAATCTGCAATTTTTGCTGTTCTGCGGAGCGGTGATTCGGGGCGTACACAAGTATGGTCCGCTCTTGCGGGTGGTTGTTGCCACTGCCAGCAATGATCATCGTCTGGGTGCGAATGAAGCACCGCCGGCAATCATTTCGGTCTATTTGGGGTCTCAGCTTGAAGATGTGTTCGAGCAGATTAAGCAAGGCGAGGTAAAAAGCTCTTCCCATGCCGGAGTGATGAGCCTTGGGGTCGATAGCTTGCCAGAGTTTCCCAAAGATCCCGGCGATCGCAACCGCACTTCACCCTTTGCCTTTACCGGCAACCGCTTCGAATTCCGAGCAGTAGGCTCCAATCAGTCGGTTTCGGGTCCGCTAGTAGCAATGAACACCATTCTGACGGACTCTCTGACCTGGATTGCCGACAAATTGGAAGCGGAATTGGCAAAGGGAACCGCTTTGGATACAGCGGCTTACACCATTCTCAAAGAAGTGATGGAGAACCATGGTGCCGTTGTTTTTGGCGGTAATGGCTATTCCGAAGAATGGCACAAGATGGCAGTGGAAGAGCGGGGGTTACTGAACCTACCCACCACCGCCGATGCCTTGCCCATTTTGAAAGAGAAGTATATTGAGGAGCTGTTTGAAAAAACAGGAGTACTGACTACACCGGAACTGGATAGCCGCTTTGAGGTCTACGCCGAGCAATATATCGGGGTGATTGAGATGGAAGCCAAACTGGTGATCAGTATGGCGAAAACGGTGATCTATCCCGCTGCAATCCGTTATCTGTCTGAGTTGGCTGAGACGATCGCCAATCTGAAGCAAATTGGGCTACCGTTTGAGGCAGAAACGGCTGAGAAGGTGGCTGTTCAGACCAAGCTGATGACCGATACCGTCAGCAAGCTGAGCGATGCACTGAGTCAACATGATTTTGCTTCGATCGAAGAACACATGCAGTACTGTGCCAAAACGCTCCGTCCGCTGATGGATCAGGTGCGTGAGTATGCGGATGCCCTGGAAGGGGAAGTTGCAGACGATCTGTGGCCCCTCCCCAAGTATCAAGAAATGTTGTTTATCAAGTAAGGATTTAAGAGTTGAGATCGCCTGCGATCACAGCTTGAAAAGAGCGAGAATCCCTAAGGATTCTCGCTCTTTTTCATTTATGCCTCAATCATGACCCGCAAATTGCCGCGTTTGCGAGATACTCGACAAGCCGTAATGGAACCCGATCGCTCGAATTCCAGATCCAGCATGGTGGGACCCACCCGCAAATTTTTCAACGATAGGTGATTCAGCGTTTCGGGCAAAGCCGGATCGATAATCCGTAGACAGTTACCCGGGGCATCGGGCACGAGATTCACCATCATTTGAATTAATTGGAAGATGCTGCCCGTTGCCCATGCCTGGGGAGAACAAGCGACCGGATATTGCACCGGATCGTTATCGTTACTACGTTCATAGCCGCAAAACAGTTCGGGTGGACGCTGGTAGGGCTGTTTGCGGGTCATATCAAACAAGCCCTGGGCCAGTTCCAGTGCCTGATCAATCAGACCCAGCGATCGCAACCCCATCGCGGTCAGGGCATTATCGTGGGGCCAAACCGAACCAATGTGGTAGCCCATGGGATTGTAAGCAGGTGAGAGACTGCTCAGGGTGCGGATGCCCCAACCATTAAACATATCCGGTGCACGCAGCCGCTCTGCCACGCTATAGGCTTTTTCAGGCGTAAAGATACCCAAGCTAAGACAGTGTCCTGGATTAGAGGTAATGCTATCGACCTGTTTACCTTCGCCATCCAGTGCCAGGGCACAGTAGTCCTGATCTTCCATCCAAAAATCACGATTAAAGCGCAGTTTCAGGTCTCTGGCTTCTTCTTCCCAGCGATCGGCAAGGTCGATGCGCTTTTTCATCCGGGCAATCTGGCTGAGCCGGACTTTGGCAGAGTAGACATAAGCCTGCACCTCGCTGAGAGCGATCGCCCCCAAGGCTAACTGCCCCTTGCGATTCACAATACAGTTGTCAGAATCCTTCCAACCCTGATTATCCAGCCCTCGCTTGGATTTGCGGAAATAGCTGAGATAGCCCGTTTCTTTAGAGGTGCGATCGATCCAATCCATCGCTGCCAGGGCATTGGGCCACAACCGCTCCAGGGTTTCGTGATCTGCCGTCCAGGCAAAATACTCGGTGTAGAGCATGATCCAGAGCGGTGTCGCATCCACCGTCCCGTAATAGGGGGTATGGGGGATTTCCTGACAGCGTGCCATCTCGCCAAAACGGATTTCGTGCAAGATTTTGCCAGGTTGCTCATCGCGCCAATCGTCCTCCAACTTGCCTTGATAGTGCGCCAGGATTGTCAAAGTTTCGCGAGCAATGTGGGGATCGAGCATGAGCAATTGCGAGGCAGCAATGATCGAATCTCGCCCAAACAAGGTTGAAAACCAGGGTACTCCGGCTGATAAGGCTTTATTTTGCCCAAACGTTTGTCGGAGCACATACACGTCGCGTTTCGCTCGATCGATCAAGCGATTAAACGTGTTTTTGTCCGTTTGGATCTGGGTCGCCTGATTTTCCCAGCTTTGTTCTTCCATCAGTTCAGCAGCTTTTGCTTGAGCCAGCGTCATGGGGGCGCTAACCCCTGAAGCCGACTGGTTGCGAGTCAGCATCTGGAGCCGATAGCCCAATGTGCAAGTTTCGTGAGACGCCAGGTTTAACCGCCAGATAGCAGTGTGCCCTTTGAGCAAATCGGGCTTGCGCTGCACAAATTGGATGCGCGACTCCAGCAAGATCTTGTCTACACCCTGGTAGGCGAGAATCAATTCGTCGGCAAGGGGGAAAACTTCGAGCAAGAGACCATTCTTTTCTTCGAGGTCTAAACGCAGCGAGGCTTCTTCATGACTGATTTCTGCGATCGGTTCTTTGACTTTTGGCACAAAGCGGAGCAATTGCCCCTTGCGTTCCCGGGTTGCCCCCCGAATTTCAAACAAATCACGAAAATCCGCATCAAAGCTCAAGCTCAGTTCAAAACTGACGGCACGCGTGTCGTAGTTGGAGATTTCCACCTCTTCAAACAATCCGCCGTTGATCACCAGTTCGCGTTTGATCCCGATCGTCTCAGCAGCGATCTGGTCTTCAATACGAGGATTGGTACACAGCACGGTTAGTTCAAAGCCTTTGTCGGCTGTGCTACTGAGCAATATGGGCGATCGTCCTTCAATTTGTAGTTCCAGGCGGCTCAAAAAGCGGGTATCGCTACAAAACAAGCCCATACTGGCGTTGAGGTCATCCTGGGAACAACCGCCAATATTGCCTAACGTATCGGTCAACAAAAACGTATCGTCATCTTTGAGCGTGAGCGTAGGTTGAGGGCGCTCACTGACAACACAGGTCCATTCTGAGATGGGAAACTGTTCAGCTGGGACAAATGTACGATCGTCGATTTCGAGAAAATCCGGTGTCATTGTCATTTGAACAAATGGTTCCAGTCAGCGTGACAACTTTTTTCGATCTCAATCCAGTGCAGTTTGACATCAATAACCTGTTGGCTTCAAGCTTGAACCTCCAAAAACAAAAAGACTTCCATGACGGCAATCTTGCTGTTCAGTTGTAGAAACTGCTTGCTTGCCCCAGTTTTTGTAGGGAGGATATTGATGCTGCTCCGAGTACCTTTCTATTCTCATTCAGAAGCTGAGCAACGTGTAACTTCGGTAAAACTTAACAACATTTTTGAGATGGCTCAGACATCTTGCTAGAAACAGTAGAAGCAACTGCGACTCAATTGTTCTCGACAGAGGGATGAAGCCCTTTACCTGCTAAAGCTATTCTAAAGATTAATTTCGTTTTAGTCATAGGCTGCACTCGTCATTAAAAATTTCAGGGGATGCTTTATCCCTGCCAGTTTAGGAGTTAATGGATTGATTTTGTAGGGATTGAGACACCTCAACCCCTATTCATAACAGCTGTGAACGTTTCTGATAATTCGTCCAGAAGAAACTAGAGATTACGCTGAAGTTGATGCAATCCATCAGTTCGCCTTTCCTGGTGCCAGTAGCAGTTTGTATGGTGAAGCCCCTACCTGCATATCAGCCACCTATCAGGGCAAAGTCGTTTATCCAGCGGCGTTACTGAAAAGCAGGATAATTTGGAACGAAGTTTCAAATCATTCAGCATCATTTTCATCCCGTTGTTGAGCAACGCCTATCCACCTGCCTTTGATAGGGTCTGAGGCTTGAACGGGAGCGGGGCAATGATGCTATTGTTTGGTCAACCACCCTTGTCCCCATTTGAGGACAAGGGAAGCACAACTTTATTTCTTTAGTAGGATGTGATGCTGAGCGTCAGTTAGAAGCTCAGCGCTGAATCCGGTTTACCTATGGCATACCATCTCTCCGCTGCCAAACTGCAAACCTACGATCGCTGCCCCCAGGCATACTATTTTCGCTATGAGCGGGGGTTGCGGAACGCACCTTTCTACAGTTCGGCATCTCTGGGGACAGCACTGCATCAGGCGCTTGCCCAAATCTATCGCGATTGGCACTACCAAGACCCGATCCCAGAATTGGAATGGATTGAGACATGCTGGGCACAACAAGTGCAGGATCTCACGCCTGAGCAAATTTTAGAGGGTCGCACCATTCTCAGGCGCTATTACGACCTGTTTATCCTGAATCGATCGTCGATGCGGCAACCGATCGCAGTGGAAGGCAAAATTCAGGCAACGCTCCAGGTCGAGAATATCGAGTTTGTGCTCTCCGGACGCTACGATCGCCTGGATGCATTGGAGGATGGCTTAGAGTTAATCGACTACAAATCCTCCAAAACCGTTGAAGAACGATCGCCGACAGATATCAATCTCCAATTGGGTCTCTATTATCTAGCACTGGAACAGCGCTATTTGCAACAGTTGCAGCAATTGACGTTGATTTATTTGCGATCGGGGGAGCAAATTCGCTTCAAAGTCACCCTCGACCACAAGCAACAAGTCTACCGCACGATTAGCGATCTGGCAGTCCGCTTACGCACTGATGAAAACTGGCAACCCACACCGGGCGACCAATGTTCGCAGTGTGGCTACGCCCGCTATTGCCCCGCCATGCAAAGCCGCCCTGATCCCTTACCCGAAGAGGCAAAACCCGCTCCCCAACTTCAGCTAACGCTCGGTCTTGAGCTGTAATTTCGATGACGCAAATCGGGCGATCGCAGTTTCACCGCTCATGCTACGCTCAATTCTAGTGCTTGGAGATGACCATGGGTAGCCAATCCACCGCCAAAACTATTTTTCTCCTTGTCTCTATGGTGGGCTGGCTGATTGTCGGCGCTGCCCTCATGTATCTGTTCCCCTTTCTAGCGGATCAGTGGGTTTCCTCGGAGCGTACCCATGTTTGGATGCAAACCCTTGCTCGTAGTGGTTACAATCCATGGTTGGGCTGGCTGGGGGGGGGCATTACCCTCATCATCACAGTGTTGGGCAATCTCCTCTGGTATCAGCGATTTGACGGCAAAATTTAGTGTCCGCATGGGATTGGAGATGCTGCGTCTTGGCGAACTGTCTCTGTGGCGTTGCTGATTCTGGGTATGAATTCAGAGTTGTATGAATTGAAACTTCGTTCCAATTTAACTACTATTCAGCATCACCGTCTCCGTAAAGAAATAGAAATGGGCAAATTCGCTGCGTTTCAGGTGCGAATTAAAAATTTCAAATCTTCGATCAGACTCATGAAAAATAAGGCAACATCGACCTGGGTTGCGACCCAGGCATTCGCTCCCGATTTGGCACCATGGCGAGTATCAATCAACGTTTGTCCCCTCGTCCACTGTCCCTGAGTTTCTACAACGACCGTTGCCCGTTGCCAGGAAAATATTTCTGGATAAAACAGGTAGCCGATCGTGGCAGCATCATGTACTAGAAAACCAGAGACACCGCCTGTTTCCCGATATACCAACGCAGTGGAAATCATAAAGCGACAGAGGGAGCGCATCAGATGCCCGATCGCACTCTCTAGATTGACCTCAAACACAGGTTGCATCATGGCTTCAGTGAGAATCAACTGATGGGTGATATCCAGAGGCAAAATCACCGTGTCGTTGCGGCTATCCAGAACCGTCTGCGCTGCCTGCGGATTGTAAGCCACATTGAACTCAGCATGAGGCGTGACATTGCCAGAATACTGAAACGCTCCTGCCATTAAGACGATTTCTTTGGCTTGCCTGAGAATGCCAGGACTTTTGGCGGATGCGGCAGCCAAATTGGTAAAAGGTGCGATCGCTAAAATCGTGATTTCACCCGGATATTGATGCAAAGCTTCGATCAGGATTTCGTCGGAGTCACGTGCCGTTTCATACTCCTGATCACCCTCGGGTAACCCGTGAGAAAGGTTGCCCATGCCATCACTGCCATGAATGTGAGAAGCATCCCCCCCAGGAGAGGATACAACGGCAACCCCTTTGCCCACTTCCACATCCTGGATTCCCCCTAATTTCAGCAGTTTGCTGGCAGTGGCAAAGGTCTGTCGAGCCGAGATATTTCCCTCTGCGGTGGTGACTGCGACCAGATCTGCCAATCCCTGTCGAATCAGGCTTTGCAGCCATAGCAGAGCAAAAATATCATCACCTCCTGGATCGGTATCAAGAATAATTTTAGGTTTCTGCAATGGCATGACGATTTAGACGATCGCTGCTGAACACTGGGCTAACCGGCTCGTGAAACTCACATAGAAGCGCTGAAATAATCTCAACTCTACCGTCTATCAGTAGGAGGGCGCAATTCAGTCAAAAACCCGCGTTGAATGGCAACCACCTCCTTAACAGGTGATAGGTTTGAGGGACAGAGATGAAAAGGGCAGTTTGTTTAGGTTGGTGTTGGGTTGTGGGGGTTCAATTCGTTAGACGATCGCGAATCGACTCCGAAACTCAGGCATTCGCGCGAAAATGGATGCAGGGCTGAGGCGAGGGTTCTAAAGATATTACGCCCCAGGCGCCGTCTTCACCCGATACCATGGTGACCTGCCAAACAACCCCGCCAGGCTTTTGTTGCCCGATCGCATCCAATCAAGCAAACTATTCATGACCGATTTAACTTGTCTACAACCTGTTTTGCAATGGTTTGAAACACAAGGTTGGCAACCGCTACCGTTCCAATTGCAAACCTGGCAGGCATACTTGGCTGGACACAGCGGCATGATCCAAGTGCCAACCGGATCGGGCAAAACCTATGCCGCCGTCATGGCACCGATCGCAGAGATGCTACAAACCCCAGGAACAGGGCTGCAACTGCTCTATATCACCCCCCTACGAGCCCTATCGCGAGATATTGAACAGTCGATTTTGCGCCCGATTCAAGCCATGGAGTGGAACCTGCGGGTAGAGTCCAGAACAGGTGATACAGGTTCTGCTCAGAAAACCCGGCAGTTAAAAAATATGCCGGATATTTTAATTACCACACCAGAATCGTTAGCGTTGATGCTGTCCTACGCTGGAGCAAAAACCTTATTTAAGGCTTTGCGTGGGGTGATTTTGGATGAATGGCACGAGTTGCTAAGTTCCAAACGTGGCACCCAGACCGAGTTGTGTTTGTCCCATCTGCGGAGCCTATGCCCCAACTTGCGAACCTGGGCGATTTCTGCCACGTTGGGCAATGTACAAGAGGCGGCTCAGGCTGCAGTGGGATTGAAGGCAAATCCTATCGTGATTCAATCGGATTTGCAGCGACAGACGGTGATTCAAAGCATTTTGCCAGAATCGATCGATACCTTTCCCTGGGCTGGGCATTTAGGCTTACGAATGTTTGAGTCATTGGTGTCAGCATTGGATATTGAGACGTCAACGCTGATTTTTACCAATACGCGCTTTCAATCGGAACGATGGTATCAGGCTTTGACGTTTGCATTACCAGAGCAATGCGATCGCATTGCCCTACACCACAGTTCGATTGATGTGAAGGAACGAGAGGAGATCGAAGCTGGACTCAAAGCTGGACAGATTAAATGGGTGGTTTGTACGTCTTCATTGGATTTGGGGGTCGATTTTCAACCTGTGGAGCGGGTGGTACAGATTGGCAGCGCCAAGAACCTGGCACGGTTATTGCAACGGGCAGGGCGATCGGCACATGTCCCCCAGGGCACCTCGGAAATTTTCTTTTTGCCAACGAACGCCTTAGAACTTCTGGAAATTTCTGCGTTTCGCAATGGTTTGGCACAGGGCGATGTGGAAGCGCGCCGACCGCTGAATCATCCTTATGATGTATTGATTCAGCACTTGGTAACTCTGGCATGCGGCGATGGCTTTCAGGCAGAATCGACGCTCTCAGCCATTCGCACCAGTGTGGCATATCAAGATCTATCTGACACGGCTTTTGCCTGGGCGATCGCATTCATTACCACAGGTGGGAAATGTTTGAATGCCTACCCTCGTTACCAAAAAGTGGGGTTGGAGGCAGGGGTTTATCAGGTCAAAGAGGCACAAATTGCTCGAATGCATCGTATGGGGATTGGCACCATTACCTCGAACCAGATTGTACAAATTCGCTACATGAATCAGACCAAAATTGGCACTGTTGAAGAGAGTTTTGTTTCTCGACTAAAGAAAGGAGATGTTTTCTTTTTTGCCGGTAAGCAGCTTGAGTTTTTTATGATGAAGGATATGGTGGTTTATGTTAAATCTGCTAGCAAAAAATCAACTGTGACACCGACCTGGGCAGGTGGAAATCTGGCAATCTCAGATTCTTTGAGTGTGCATTTGAGAAAAGAGATTGAAATTGCCAAAAATCACCAAAACCTGAATCAGGAATTGACCTGTCTCCAACCCATTCTTGCGACCCAAACAAAAATTTCTCACTTACCTGCTTGTCATGAATTGTTGATTGAAAGTTGCAAAACTCGGGATGGGCAACACCTATATGTATTTCCATTTGAGGGGCGGTTTGTGCATGAAGGGTTAGGTTTTTTGTGGGGTTATCGCTTTGCCCACCAAAAACATGCCACGTTTACGATTTCTGTCAATGATTATGGGTTTGAAATTTTAGCCCCCAAAGATTATCCTTTTAAGGATTTATTCTCTGATGCATTTTTTAGTCTGGATTCACTTCATGAAGAAATCAAAACCAGTTTGAATCTTTCTGAATTAACTGGACGCAAATTTCGAGGCATCGCTCAAGTGGCAGGCTTGGTTTTCAAAGGTTATCCTTCAGCCAAGAAAACTTCCAGCCAGCTTCAGGTAAGTTCTTCACTGATCTATGATGTGTTTACCAAATATGAGCCTGAAAATCTATTGTTACAGCAGGCAGAATCTGAAGTTTTGCAGGAGCAATTAGAGGTTCATCGTTTATCAAAAACCCTGTTGCGTTTGAGTCAATTGGAAGTGGTGTGGCAAGAGACTAAACGTCCCTCACCGTTTGCATTTCCATTGTTTGTTGAGCGCTTAAATTCACGGTTATCAAATGAGAGTTTGCTAGAACGTATCGATCGGCTCAAACAACAGTGGCAGGGAACGGCAGATACGTAAGGAGAGATTGCAGGGGATTGCTTGATTAAAACAATGAGAACAAATTCTTTTAAAAATCGTTCTAAAACCTTTGGAGATATGAAAAACAACCGTTACAGTAGACGCAACCCCTCTTCTTTCTTTTCTTTTCTCTCTTCTCTCTTCTCATGACCCCGCCCAAGAAGCCCAGTCGCCAAGACATTCTCCGGCAACAGCAGCAAACTATTTTCGTCGGGCGGGAAGCCCACCTGGATCAGTTTCGCTACAACCTGAAGCTGCCGCCGGAAAGCTGGCGGTTTCTGTTCAATGTTTGGGGACAGGGCGGCGTGGGCAAAAGTACGCTGTTGCGGCAGTTTCGCAAGTTGGCAGAAGATGCAGGGTGCATCACAGCCCTGACTACTGACTCGGAAACCAGTGTGCCAGAGGCGATGGGACGACTGGCAGAGCAGTTAGCGCAGCAGGGGCATCCGTTGGAAGCGTTTGCCGAACGCTACAAGGTCTATCGCCAAAAGAAGCAGGAATTGGAAGCAGACCCGGAAGCACCCCAAGGCTTTTCAGCGTTTTTGGGTAAGTCGGTGGCGAAGGCGGGGTTGGGGTTGGCAAAGCAAATTCCCGGCAGTGGTGCGGTTACGCCATTTCTGGATGAGGAAGGCATGACTTCGCAAGCGGGGGAGTGGGCATCTTATGTAGCGCGGAAGCTGGGCAATAAGGACGAAGTGCGGCTGGTGAATGAGCCAGTGGAGGTGCTAACGCCGCTGTTTTTGCAAGGGTTGGAGAAGCTGGCAGAGCAGACGAGTCTGGTTTTGTTTTTTGATGTTTACGAACGCACGGCAGACTTTTTGGATCGTTGGTTGCGCGAGATTTTGGAATCGCGCTATGGAGATTTGCCGCTGAATCTGATTGGGGTGATTGCGGGACGGGAGGAGCTAGACCGAAATCACTGGGCAGATTATGAAACGGCAATGATTCGGATTCCACTCAATCCGTTTACGGAAGCGGAAGCAATTCAGTATCTCGATCGTAAAGACATCACCAACCCCCAAGTTGTTGATGTAATTTTACGTTTGTCTGGTTGCTTACCTTTGTTAGTGGCAACGCTAGCAGCCGAAAGCCCCAACGACCCTGACCAGATCGGTGATCCTAGCGGTACAGCAGTTGAGCGTTTTTTAAAGTGGGTAGATAATCCTAAATACCGCCAAGTAGCTCTGGATGCTGCCTTGCCACGTATCCTCAACCGAGATGTTATTGCAGTTTTGCATGGAGAAGAGGATGCTGATGAACTCTTTAACTGGCTACGAGAAATGCCTTTTGTGGAACAACGTATAGATGGTTGGGCATACCATAATATTGCTCGTACTCAAATGCTGCGTCATAAGCGGTTAATTTCTCCACATAAATGGATAGAACTTCATAGTAAGCTGGCAGATTACTACAACCAGCAAAGGAAGCCATTACAGTTGACGACAGGTCAAAAATATAGAGACATCGATTGGCAAAATTATAAATTGGAATCTTTTTATCACTCTTTATGCCAAGCACAACAGAATTATATTTTGGAAAGCTTTAACGTTTTTTTAGCCTCACTTAGACACTCCAGGCTATTATCACGTCGTTACGCAGAAATAATGTGTCAAGCGAGTCAAGATATAGAAGTGAATGAGTTGAATTTCTGGGGCAAGCGTTTAATTAGTAGCTTAGATAAAGTGTACATGGGGCAAGATAAGAACAAGGTAATTGCCTCAATATTTACAGATGTACTAGAACATCCTGATTTGGAGACACAAATGAGAGCTGTAGCTTTATTTATGCGGGGAGATTCCTATCGCTTGCTTCACCGTCATAAAGAGGCATTGAAGGACTTAGATGAATCTATTTCTCTGGATTCTGAATTTACAAAGCCATTAGCAAGTCGAGGGTCAATATATCATCGACTAGGGCGTTATGAAGATGCACTGCGAGATTTGAATAAGGCACTTGAGCTTGATCCTAAAAATGGTTGGACTCTGGTTCGTCGAGGTTGGAATTACAAAGATTTACAACAATATAATAATGCACTGAAAGATTTTAATCGGGCAATTGAATTAAATCCTCAAGATGCTTGGGCAATTGCAAGTAAAGGAGAAACTTACTATTTACTGGGATTACATGAAGAAGCACGTGAAGCATATAACCAAGCTGTGGAATTGATTCAGTCCATTGAAGGACATGAATGGATATTAATGGATCGTGGAGTCCTACTCTTTAGAATAGGTTCTTATGAAAAAGCGCTTGAAGATTTGAATCGAGTAATCGCATCTAATTCACGAGTATTATTTGCTCTAGTTAATCGTGGAGTAGTTTACTTAGCGCTTAAAAATTATGAAGCAGCTCTTTCGGATCTTACTTATGCTCTTGATTTGAATCCTAAAAATGATTGGTGTTTGCACTATCGCGCTCTCACCTATTTAGTGCTCAATCAATCTGACAATGCCAAAGCCGATTTCGATCGTGCCATTCAAATCGCTCAACAAGAATACGACGAAGAACCAGAACATTGGAACAACACATTCAATCTGGCACTCTACCATCTGGCGGCTGGCAACCTGGCGCAAATGAAGCACTTCTATCAAGATGCCCTGAATCGAGGCGCACCCCAGGCGCGAATTCAGGCTGCGATTCAGGATTTAGAAGATTTGCTGCGCATGTTTCCGGAGCATGAGTGGGCGCAGAAAGCGAAAGCAGGATTGGAGCAAAGAATCAACGGGTAGATATTCTGGCATTGCAAGACTTCCGAGTTTTGGAAAACCTCGGAAGTCTCGCAATTTATTCGGCTATTCAGGATTCCCTTGGCTGGTTGCCACGATCGGTAAACTCACCGTAAACGTCGTTCCTGTCGCTGCGGTCGATTCAATCTGCAACGTGCCATTGTGCGCCTCCACAATGCGCTTCACGATCGCCAGCCCCAACCCATTGCCCCCTACCTTCGTCGTATAAAACGGCTTGGTCAAATTCGGCAAACCATCCGGCGGAATCGGATCGCCACCGTTGTGAACTTGAAGGCAAACCTGCCCGCTTCCCTGGTTCTGGAGTTGCAGGTGAACCGATTCACCCGGTGCGATCGCCTCAAACGCATTCGTCACCAGATTAATCACCACCTGCTTCAACTTGTCACGATCGGCAAGCACCCAAAACGGCATCGGCAACGACACCCACTCCAACTGCTTCCCCGCAGCAGCAGGCATTTTGGACAGCGTATTGACCATTTCTGGGAGCAAATCGGACAAATCTAGCTCCATCTGTTGCAGCGTTTGCGGCTTGGCATAGAGCAAAATCTGCTCCAACAACCGTTGCAGGCGATCGGCTTCCTCCATTGCCAGGGTCAAATATTCCTGAAATTGCTCCGACAATTCCACTCGTTGGAACGCCGTCAACGCCATCGAAACGGTTGTTAACGGATTTCGTACCTCATGCACAATCATTGCCGCCAGTTCCCCAATTTCTGCCAGTTGTGCCAGTGCTTTCTCTGCCTGCTTCAGCGTCGTAATATCCGCCGTTACACACAACAGGCAGGGTTCATTCTCCAAGTGCAACATCTCCGCCGAAAGCAACCCCAACAACAGTTCTCCCGACTTTCTGCGAAGCTGCACTTCTAAATTGGTCACCGCTCCCTTTTCCTTCAGCATTTGCCAAATTTTTTGGCGATCTTCCAATTTTGCCCAAATGCCCAAATCAATAGCATTGCGCTCAATCATTTCTTCGCGGCAATAGCCCAACATGTGCAAACAGCTATCGTTGACTTCGATATAACGCCCATCCGACAACGCACTAATAGTGATAGCGCTGGGCGACGATCGAAACGCTTTCGAGAACTTTTCTTCAGAAATGCGGAGGGCTTCTTCGCCTTGTCGCCGCTCCATCTCCGCTGCTGCCCGCGCTGCAAAGATCTCCAAGATCGTAGTGTTACGCGGTTCACACTCCATTGGTTTGACATCCAGTACTGCCAAATGTCCCAGCAGCTTGCCTGCGGAGTTGAACAAGGCAATCCCCGAATAACTTTCGGCATTGAGTTCAACCAGACCCTCTTCTTCGGGAAAAGTAGACTGCAACTGGGAGAAATAAGTTTGGCAACCTTGACTGCCAATCACTTTTTCACAGGGCGTACCCACCAGGTCATATTCCATATCATCCCCAAAGCCATCGCCCTGCCAAAAGGCAAAGGTTCGCACCCGCGTTGGCAGCAACGCAACACAGTCGTCGGTTCCCACACATTCACTGATCAGGGCATAGCGAACATTCAACGCTTCTGCCAACGATCGCACCAACGCTTTGAAGAAATCCTCGCGGGTGACAGAAGCAGTGCCTTCTACAATCAAGCGCAGGGCTTGTTCCGATCGCTGGCGTTCCAGCACTTCCGCCTGGAGTTGTTTGAGAATTTTGCCCCGCCCAATGCCATAGCGAATCGCCCGCACGAGCAAATCGGCAGTAATCTGACCTTTGACCAAATAATCTTGCGCTCCCTGGGCAACTGCTTGGAGCGCCAATAGCCGATCGTCAATGTCCGTCAAAACCACGATCGGCAAATCTGGAGCCGCTACCCGAATTTGTTTCAGCGTATCCAAGCCTTGCGAATCAGGGAGGGAAAGCCCCAGCAACGCCACATCAAAACTGGCGTAGGTGAGATACTCTAGCGCAACACTGAGGCGCTTAACATGGGTAATTTGCCACTGCTGGTCGTCTGCCTCTGCCAGCATCTTAGTCAACAGGTGGGCATCGGCTGTGTTGTCTTCCAACAACAACACTGGCGTTGGCATAACCATAGGGAAAAGGTTACTCCGAACCGAGCATCAAGGAACACAGAACGAGGAACACCGCTATGTTTCTCTTGTTTAGGAAGAAAGTCAAGTACTTCTACACCATTTCTAAACAACCTGGTGAGGAGGGAGAGAGTGGTCGAATCCTAACCCCTTCTCTAGAAAGAGCTTCCTATTCTGCCTCCAACTTCCCCATGCCCCCTTATGGCTGGCGGCAGATGCCAAAAACTGATGTATAGCCATGCAAAAAGGTATTCTTCCCAACAGGTCCGATTTCACCATTGCAGAAAAAGCCGCCGATCGGGATCTGGTTTACATAGCGCTGAAACAGGCGCGAGTCGAAATGGGGTTCACCATACAGCCCTTCTCCCCGTCCCATACAAGAAAACAGCAACGCCCCTTGGGCAGAATGATTGCGTTGTTGTTGTTGATAGCGCTGCAAAAGCACTTCTAGATCCTCAGCCGAGGTCTTGGCATCGCGTAGATGGAATTGAATCCGTTGTCCTGCTCGAATGCGATCGCCAATGGCGATCGCCCCCACGCGGGGATCAACCCCCAGCAATTGACGAATCAGAAAATCGCCATGCTCCAGCGTTTGCTTAAACTCACTTTGCGCCACACCCACAAACAAAGAATGCTGCGCCAGCAGCCGATCTTCTTCACTCAAATCCTGAATCAATTCTTGTAATATTTCCAGCGGCGTGCGTTTCGACTGTTGCAAAACAGTTGATCCCCCATAACCAGCAGGGCTATCGGGTTGAGCTTCCAGACCCAAAACAATGTTGCGTTCAGCTTCGATCACCCGATAGGGATGTCCGATCGGGCGACATCCCTGTGCCACGATCGTCTCCAGCACAATATTGCCACTCAACGCCAACCCCACCGTCCCTTCTCGATAAAGCCGATCGTTGCAAAATAACCCAATCTGGCTACTGGAAGTTCCTGAACTTGCCAACCCACCCACTTTGACCGAACTAGGATAGGCAAAATCTAAACCTTGAAGAAAATCATTAACGCGCGCCGAAAAACCATCTGCCAGCAAAATAAACTGGGGTTGCTCAGCAACCGGCACGCCAATCAGATCAATCCAGGCATCAGGAGGGCTATCCAGATCGGGCAAGTCTTCGGCAGTGAGGTGAAACGCGCGAATTTTGACCCCTGGTAACACTGCCAGACTCAGCGATAGGGCTGGACTGCCCTCAATTTCTTTGGACTGACTGTCGCGATCGGCACCAATGATTCCCCCGCCCCCACAACCAATCAGCGTCAGCCCCGGCAAGCGTTCCTGCAAAAGCGGTAGCAAACGAGAAAATTCGCTCGCAAAGGCAGATGAAATGAAGACCAATCCCAAATCAGGGGGCTGTTGCAAGGATTGTTTTGCCTGCTCAACCACCTCAGCAACGGCGGCTTCTAGAGAAGGACGGGTCGATAGGGCACAAGCCCACTGCATTGGGGTCGTGTTGTGATCTCCCATAATCCTCCTGCTGTTTTTCCCATTGTCTACCCAGACCGTTAAAATGCGCCCCAGATATATATTGTCTGCTATTTTGCACAAGGTACACCAGTATAGGCCACCCACTCCCCGCATTGAGCAAGCCGCTTTTTCCTCTATTCACCAAGCTACAATTTTGCGTTAAAATATGTATACATGGTCAGGTATCCCTTTCCATTCTGTGAACCAGCTAAATCTTAAAAGATTCGGCTTGATTTCTTTCGGGAATGGTGTATATCTGCTATTACTGAATAGTCTCTTTGAGACAGTGCTCACCGGCATCAGGAGTTGACCCTCTTAATAGCCTTGGTGATTTGGAGCGGTTTGAATAACTCAAGAAAAGATTGAGACAAGAATCCATGAGCGATATCCAAGAACAAATTGATAAAGAGCGTGAACAGGCACGGGCTGTCTGCGACATTAAAGGAGCCGCTTCCGGTGAATGCGCTGCTGCCTGGGATGCGGTTGAAGAACTGCAAGCCGAAGCTTCTCACCAAAAGCAAGCAAAGCCAAAGAACTCTCTCGAACAATATTGCGATGATAACCCCGATGCAGCTGAATGTCGGGTTTATGACAACTAGATCCGATCGCGATCGAACACTCACAAATCAGACGAAGTCGGGCATCAAAGTTGAGCATTGTTGATTTCAGTTGCTCTCTAACCGTCTTCCTAATTAGAAGATCCTCAGGGCTGAGGAACGAAGATTGAATAACATCAGTGTTTTTCTACAAGAGAAACGTAGTATCTGCGTTTCTACGAGGAACAAATTTTTGATTTATTGAATCTACGTCCCTACGGAATTGTCAGAGTCCTGAGTCTAGTCAATCCAAGATATAACCTTGCAGTTTTGTAAATTGCTGGCACTTGACAGGGATCGAGTGGTTCGAGTGGTCATAATATAACGTCAGGGGCGGGTCGAACTCGCCCCTTATTTATGGGTTGTGTTCAGTTTGTCTCATCAAACATTGTCGGATCAGAAAATTGGAAGTCGTTATGAAAGATATGCCCTGGTTGCCAACATTCGTCTGGATTGATTATCGAGTCGCGCTGTTGTTTACCGTTATCTTTCCGTTGGTGTTGTTGATCTGGGCATTTGTGCAAAAAGCAGAAGCAATGCAACGCTTGATGATTATCTATTGGCGAGTGTCTAGCCTGCTGGCAATCACAGTCTACTTGATGATTGGAGCATTGCCGATCGCGTTTATCTCAGGTTGGTTAGCCCGGTGGTTGATTCCGGCATCTTTGTGGTTTTGGGTTGATCTCAACGAAGAAATTGACGATCAACCAGGTTCTGCGCTGAAGCTCAGTTTTAACTCCTGGCGCTGGGGGGTAAGTCTTTACAGTGTTTTGGGGTTGCTGTTGCAGGTGCCGACCCTCCGTTGTGGCCTGATGAGCCAAACCCAGTTACTGGAAACCACTGCCTGTCGGCTTTGGCTAGAACCACCCTGGGGATTTAGAGAGTTTTTCCATGCTTCGACCAAGCCCTATTTTTTGGGATTTCTAGGAATTCTGGCGCTCGTTGTCTATGTAATTTATCTAGGCTACTTTGTGGTGTTTCGCCTGAGCAAGCAGGGACGATCGGCAACTGGCTATTAGTCCAGCCAACCAATTCGTAGAACACGCTAGCAATTCTCTGCTTCTGATGGATTTTGTGTTGGAGCTGTCAAACCCTGTAGGGGCGTGGCATTTGGACAATAATTTTCAGGCTAAGCAAGAATTTCGCATCCCATGCTGCGCCCCTACCCGGATCAACACAAATTGAGTTAGAACCAGGCAATTCTAAATTAGACGCTGAATAGGCAAGGGGCTTCAGCTCTTTGTGACTCAGGATTTTTTATTCACTTTCTCCTTGACATTGCAGGATGCAGAACCACTGTTCATTTTGAGCCGATAGGCTGGTATCGGGCAAATTTGTGAATTTCTACCACAAATTCCAGGTAGCCACAAATATATTTCTTCAGATTTAACCTAAAATTTATTCACAAGGCTGGCATCGGAGCGACTGTACCCGTGCTTTAGGGTTGCCATTATGTCTCAAACTAAATTTTTTCGTGCATTCATTACGGCTTCGCTCACTTCAGGGTTGGGGGTTGGTTTATTCAGCATAGCAACTGAGGCAAAGTCATCCAATACGCACAAGCCGATGCCGTCTTCGATGCATCTTGCAAAATGTGGTGGTGTGATTAAAGCCATACAATTCAAACCCCCTAAGTTCGAGTCACAATCGTCTTTAGGTCGGGAACAAGCCACAACTCGATGTGGCGGATATCACACGCTACATGGGGAACGTGCCATTTCCCTCTTGCCAGAAACGGCGAATAGTTTAACGACTTCCTCCCATCCCACACTTCTCATTTACAATCCTTACAGTTCAATTCGAGAAGCAGAATTTTCCATTTTTAGCCGAAGTAGCAACGGGGATGATGGCGCCTATGACGCAACCATTTCCCTGCCTGAAAGGCGAGGAATCATCAGTATTCCAATCCCTCAATCGGTTACTTTGGAACCGGGTAAAACGTATCAGTGGGCGCTGGCTTTCGTGGTTGAAGAAGCTGAACCGTCCGTGATGCCCTTGTTGCAGGGAAGCATCCAACCGATCGCTCTGTCTCCGGAACTCGCCAAAAGATTGAGATCGGCTGCACCCGAGCAATTGCCTGCAATCTATGCAGAAAATGGTATCTGGCTGGACGCATTAAGCAGTTTGGCAAATTTGCGCTGTGCTAAGCCAAATAAACCTGCTGTTTTAGCAGATTGGCGATCGCTGCTCACACAAGTTAACCTTTCCAAGTATGCGGGTGAAACCTTGCTTCAATGCGATCGCTCTACTGCAAAGCAGTAAGTTGAAAGGACGTTTCACGTTTGGGTTATGAATGTTGCTAGCTATCAGTTTCCAGCGGCATTTCAGTGGGGAGCTGCGACAGCTGCCTACCAAATTGAGGGAGCTGCAACAGCAGATGGGCGGAAACCTAGTGTGTGGGATCGGTTTAGCGCCATTCGAGGGCGGGTGTTGAAGGGGGATACGGGTGCGATCGCGTGTGACCACTACCACCGCTATGAACAAGATATCCAGTTGATGGTGAAGCTGGGCATTCGGCATTATCGGTTCAGTATTGCCTGGTCGCGTATCCTGCCGGAGGGACGAGGCAATGTAAATTGGGCAGGAATTGATTTCTATCAACGATTGGTGGATGGATTGTTGTCCCATGGCATTACCCCTCATGCCACGCTCTTTCACTGGGACAGTCCCCAGGCGTTGGAAGATCGCTATGGTTCCTGGCGGAGTCGCGAAATGGCGCTGGATTTTGCCGATTATGTGACGGCAGTGGTGAGTCGGCTGGGCGATCGCATAACTCACTGGATGACGCTGAATGAAATTCTTTGTTTCACGCACATGGGCTACGCTGTAGACAAGATTCCGCCCCATGCACCGGGGACTCAGGTCAAAAGTCTCAAGGAAGTGTGGCAAACGTCGCACCATGCGCTGTTGGCACATGGCTTGGGCTGTCAGGCAATTCGAGCCGCATCGCCGATACCCTGTTCGGTAGCGCTGGTGGATAATCCGGTCATTCCTGTGCCGATCACGGAGTCGGCGGCAGATATTGCAGCAGCGCAGGCAGCCTTCTCGACGATCGAAGGGAATGGTGGAATTATTGTTCCGGCACTGACGGGCGCCTACAGTCCTGTATTACTAGAGCGGTTGGGTGCCAATGCACCAGATATCCAAACGGGCGATTTGGATATCATCCATCAACCGTTAGATGCGTTGGGTTTGAATCTTTATTCCGGGACTTACGTCCGTGCGGCAGATAATCCGTGCGGTTACGTGTGTCTGGCTTATCCGACTGGCTATCCGCGCTTGCATATGCCCTGGCTGTGGGTGGTGCCCGATGCGATTTACTGGGGCGTGCGTCATGTGGGGAAAACACTGGGACAGTCCGATTTACCGATCGTGATGACGGAAAATGGCTGTGCTGCGCAGGATGAGGTGAATGCAGCGGGTGAGGTGATCGATAGCGATCGTATTTTTTACTTACGACAATATTTGAAATCAGCCCATCGAGCGGTGGCGGAGGGCTATCCGTTGCAGGGTTATTTTGTCTGGAGCTTGTTGGATAATTTTGAATGGTCGTGGGGCTACGATCGGCGCTTTGGTATTACCTACGTGGACTATGCCACTCAGCAACGCATTCCCAAAGCCAGTTTTCACTGGTACGCCGAATGCATTCGCCAAAATCGAGTTTGTTGATGAATTCCTGTTATGACCTAGATTGCGAGTAATCTAGAAAGTATAGTGATTCCTTATTCAGGGCAATTGCACAGATGGCGCTCGCGCGATTCACGAAATCCCCATTAACAGAAGTAGTCTGCGGAGTCGAGTTTAGTGCTCCGGAGTTTTCAGCGGTCCATTTTGGTCTATATTGGCAGCAAATCCAAAAACGATTTCCCCTGCCTCCGCTAGATCGTCCTCCACTTGGTGAAATTCCTCTAGTTCCCCTACCAAGCCTCCGTCGAGTCTGGTTTGAGTCGGCTGACAAGCGACAGTTGCTTCAATTACAATCAAATCGTTTCCTTTACAATTGGCGTCGTCAAAGTGAGATTGAGGAATATCCGCATTTTGAGGAAATTTATCCCCGATTTGAACAGGAATGGCAGTCTTTCCAAAACTGGTGGCTAGAACTGAGTGGATTACCTTTACAACCCACTCATTACGAGCTGACTTATCTTAATCAAATTGATGCAACATTTGGTTGGCATGATCCAGGAGATACACACAAATTCTTTACGTTTGCAGGCAAAGCGTGGAATGGCTTTTTGGATAAGCCCAAGATTTGTAATTCTGACTTAGAATTTGCATTACCAGATAACCAAGGAACTTTGGCAGTTTCTCTTAATCAAAAGATTAAAATCGAAGATAATTCTTTGGTAATATTTTTCGAATTAACATCTCGTAGTTTGAATGCAGATCTCGTATTGAAAGATTGGTTTGATACAGCTCATAACTATACTGTTCATGCCTTTTTAGAGTTAATTCATGAAAGTGCTAAGCAGGAGTGGGGATTCCAATGGTTAAAACAGTAAATAAAACCATTTCTACGCTTTCAATATTAGTTGATATTGAAAGCAAAGATTTTTCGTCTCAGTCTTACAGTTCTCAGAAAACTACTTCAGTTGACTCTCGTTATCAAGAAAGTGATCCAGATTTGTCGATTCGTGAGTATTTTCTAGCTTCTCAAGTTCAGCGAGCTAAGCAAAGGAAGCGTGTTTTTCAGACAATTCAATCATGGCAGTCTGTCTTAGCAATCTTAATCTGGAGCAAAAAAAGAGGTATTGCAGATGCTTATGAAGGCGCTGTTGATTTATTGGCAGAATGTACGGAAGTCCATCTTTTTCAGGAGACTGCTCGATATCTAGAAGCTTCTAATTTATTAGCATCTAGATCGGAGACTCAAAGTTTATCGAACCTAGATGATTTTTGGGAAGTTTTAATTCAAGGAGTTGCTTGTGCAGCAGCGATTCCCGTACAGGAAAGATTTAATTTAATTTTAAAGCTTTTTCCCAGCAGTCAAAGACGTGCTATCAAGGCTGCTATTATCGATGCACTGGTGATTCTCTCAGATGAGATGAATATTCCACCAATCCGGAACTCATTAGGTCGATTTACTTCTGTGCGTGAGCCAGATCTTTATATCCGGAACTATGCTGAAGAAGCACTGAAAAATCTTTAATCATTGCCTTTAACTTGTTCCAGGTATGTTACCTACCTTATCAGAATACGGTATTGAGACTCCAGCTTACATTCGGAAAATTGATAGCCTTGCTCGATGGAACCCTGAAGGATGCAGTACTCTAGAAGAACGTGCAAAGATTATTGCTGAAAAACTATTTAGAGAGCCACATAATCTTTACAGTATTTGGCTAGTCAATACGGATCGTGAATTTTATAGTATTGTAGCTTCTCTAAGCGAATATCGGAGTCCAAAAAATCAAAATATTGATTTTATCTGGCTTACCGAAAAGGACTTTCAAGAGATTGGTATACATCCCGAAAATCAACCGGAAGGCGGGTGTTTACATGCTCAATATTTTCATTTCAATATTACAATTGAGCCGTATTCTGCCGAGAAGTTATGTGATTACTTACTCCGCCAGGGTAGAGAAGCAAAGCGTTGCCAAAAAGCAAAAACGGCTCAAATTTTGGCATATCAAAAGCAGATTGGATGTAAAGCAACTGACAATAATCTAATTCGATGCGAATGTGAACAATAGTAATCCAACCTTTACTTGATATTACATATGGAATTGTAGCAAATTCAAGCAGGGGAGAAAGTAGGCAGCGAGAACATCATCGATCGTCCAGAAATCGGCATAGCTTTCGCTGGAGCAATAGCAACCAATAAATACAATGAGTAAATCTTGAAATGGTAACTGGATATCAATGCTTGGATCGGTATAGAGCGTATTAATTGCATTTTGCAGATAGAGTAAATTGCTGACAATTTGGGTAAACATGCCCACTTCTCCAGTCAGCGTCGGCAAATAAGTAGCGTTATATTCTTGTAAAAAGATTTGATAGAGATGAACGATCGCACTTTTCAGGCTGCTGCGAAGTTCCAACGTATCCGGTTGCTCTTTCAGCCAATCGCTCAACAACTCCGTTTCCAAAAGCGAATCTTCAAACACCGATAGATGCACTTCCAACAACGGACGCAACACCCGCAAAAACAAAAAATCAACATCGGCTAGACTCAAATCTAACTTAGTTGGATCTGTTTTGAACAACGAAGAACTGGGAAGCTGCTCCACTGCTTGAGGATAATCCCAAACAAACTTAAACTCTGCCACATCAGCAATCATCTCACCCAACAGGTGAGTAAACATCAAACCCAATCTTTGTTGTACTTCGCCATGGAAAAACAACAATGCGCGCGCTTCATCCACTGTGACCTGATCGCCTTGACGATCGAATAACTCGCGACAACTCAAAGGACCTGCCACTGTATAAGCGGTTTCTGCCGCTCGCAATGGTTCATCACAAGTGGTGAGAATGGTATAGTCACTCTCAAACTGAGTGAGCATCAATTGCCAATGATGTCCCCAAATATCATGGAGCAAAAACGCTTCTGCCTTTGCGGTGGGAATGATGCCCACTGACCGACTAAGATAACGCATCACCTCAGACCGAGTCATGCCAACCTGCTCTGCAACGCGATCGCACCACTCAACATTCATCCTATTTGGATCACAAGGCCCAAAGGTGGGAAAGCGCCGAAACTGCTCAAAACGAAACTGCTGCAGCGAAAGCAGAAAAGCCTGCACCTGTTCCTGTTCAGCAAAACTGAGGCAATTCCAGAGATTGACATCCCGCAACTGCCCATCCTGATAGTCAATGCAGAAATAAAGCTGCATATCCGTATAAATGCACGCGATCGCGGCTTTAGGAATCGGAACATCCCCAAAAAAGGATTGAAAGAGAACGCTAGAGGCACTTTGAGTGGGGAATTTCTCTCTCTCCGCGTCTCCCCATCCCTGTGTCCCTCCATCTCCCCCATCTGCCACTTCCCTGACCGCCTGCATTAACCGCTTCTGTTGAGCAATTTGCCGATCGACCTCGATCAACCGTTGCGCTAACGCTGCCTGATATTCCATCGAGAGCGCAAAGACCTGACACAATAGATCGCAGGCATCGTCTGACATCCAATGGGCGGGAATTGGATCAGGCGCATACTGTCTGAGCGTGGGCGAATCTAGCTCTCCTTGCCAAGTAGTTCCCCCCAATTGGTGATAGCGAGTCAACAGTAAAACTGACTGCACAAAGGTTTGTCGCACACCGAGCGGAATGATTTCGACTGCTAGCGGCGATCTGCAAACTGGATGAGCAAATGCCTTAAGTTCTTCTCGAATTTGGCGCAGGCGAGATTGTCGCTGCTTGTCGATATCTGGATCGGCGGTGGTGCCTGCTGCCACTAAATAACGAGAAAGTTGCAAAGCTTCTGCCAGCAGTTGGCGTTGGGGAGAATCGATCGCAAGTGGCATGGTGAATCAGACCGTTATCAATGAATCGATGAATCGATGTATCAAAAATCGGAACAACGACTTTGAGACCGTTTCAACTTGCTAGATAAACTCGACAAATCGGTTTGCTCCGCTGCTTGCGCCAGGGCAGATGCCACTTTGGCAGCATAGGGACGGATCAACGACCAGATCAAGGGCGACAACCAACCTTGCAGTGTGACTGAATAAGACACCCGGCTACCACAAACCGTTGATTCGATTTGATAGGTCACTCGTTCCTGTAAACCAGGTAAGGTCAGAATGCGAATACTCAAAAGCTCGTGTGGTCTAACATGCTCGACAAATAGCCGGATGGGGATCGGTCCAAATCGGGTTACAGCTCGATAAATCAGTCCCGGTTTGGCAACCAGCCCCTTAGGTAAGTTGGTGCTATCCAGCAGGGGATGCCAGGACACATCCGCCAAGTTTACGACTTTCTTCCATAAGTCATCCACTGAGGCAGCACTAATCGCCTGATATGTTTGGTCTAGAGAATACTCAAACCAACGATTTTTTCGGCAAAGTAGATGGGAAGGTAAACCTGGCATAGCAATTCGGGGTTTGAAAATCGATCGTGTTGGATTGTCCTGAAGCAGTCCTGAAAACCGCAAAGTTTACAAAGCTTATAAAAAAGCTTGTATGTACTGGATTTAGACTAACTAACGGGAGCGAGGTGTGTGTGAGAACACATTTCACGATAGTCTAAATTTAGTCCGTAGCCTTTAGACTTTAAGCTTGTCTAAACCTCGCGTTTTAATCAAGCTGGAACCTCCCGTTTAGACTCCCTTTTCGGTCCTTTGTTTTTAGTCATTAGTTTTTAGCGACCTGACACTATGACAGCCTTTTCTACTTCCGAGGCAATTGCATCGAACCCTCTTCCTCCGAGTGACTCTCGTCAGCGGGTCAGCCAATTTTTGC
The DNA here is from genome assembly GCA_019359045.1 of Scytolyngbya sp. HA4215-MV1. Lineage (GTDB taxonomy): Bacteria > Cyanobacteriota > Cyanobacteriia > Leptolyngbyales > Leptolyngbyaceae > Scytolyngbya. The sequence goes on along the minus strand of JAHHIA010000002.1, from coordinate 556,312 downwards.
AAACATTGCAAGATCGCATCTGTAATGGCTTAGAGAAAATTGACGGGGGTGCCACTTTTCAGGAAGATAAATGGGAACGAGAAGAAGGCGGTGGTGGTCGATCTCGGGTCATTCGGGAAGGCAACCTGTTTGAGCAGGGCGGGGTCAATTTTTCGGAAGTTTGGGGTTCGGATCTGCCTCCCTCCATTTTGGTACAGCGCCCCGAAGCAGCAGGGCACCGTTTTTATGCAACCGGCACTTCGATGGTGTTGCATCCGCGCAATCCCTACATCCCTACGGTTCATCTCAACTATCGTTATTTTGAAGCAGGTCCCGTTTGGTGGTTTGGTGGCGGGATCGACCTGACCCCTTACTACCCCTTTGCAGAAGACGCTGCCCATTTTCACAAAACGCTGAAACAAGCGTGCGATCGCCATCATTCGGAGTACTATCCCACCTTCAAACTTTGGTGCGATGAATACTTCTATCTGAAGCATCGCGGTGAAACTCGAGGTGTGGGCGGTATCTTTTTCGACTATCAAGATGGGCAAGGGGTCTTATATCGAGGTCCAGATGGGCAAGGGCACGCAGCCAAGCATAGCCAGCAAGTAGGAACAGTGAGAGAGCGGACTTGGGAAGACTTATTTGCCTTTGTGCAAGATTGTGGGAACGCCTTTTTGCCAGCTTATGTGCCAATTGCGGAAGGTCGGCAGGGCACAGCCTATGGCGATCGCGAACGCAACTTCCAACTCTATCGACGCGGGCGATATGTCGAATTTAACCTGGTGTACGATCGGGGCACCATTTTCGGCTTACAGACCAACGGTCGGACTGAATCAATTTTGATGTCGTTGCCACCGCTGGTGCGCTGGGAATATGGCTACACTCCAGAACCCAATACCCCAGAAGCAGAACTGTATGAAAGGTTCTTGAAGCCACAAGATTGGGCAAATTGGGTTCCCACTGCCTAAAATTCTCTAGCACTTGCGCGTCGAGAAACCACGCCGTAACAATCATGCGTCAGTGTTGCTGGTGCATGATTGTTTTATGAAAATTTGGTAGTCTCTCAATTCCACCGCAGTGGCTAAGCTACACTACGGAGAAATGAGATGGAATACTGAGAATTGTAGGCAGCGTATTGTAACTTTTTACAATTGGGCAAAAATAGATTAAGCTTCGACCAATATCGATTGATTGAAAAGCACGAACGACGAGAAAAACTACTCAACCTTTTACTCTGTCAGTGCTGATATTAGACTTGTTCAGGGGTATCATGATTGCGGCGATCGCCACTTTGGGTTCAATCGCTACAGGCTGATTGATTTTGCATTTTGTCAACCATCTATTGACACATCCACCATCCGGGGAGGGGCAGCGATCCACATGGAACAGAAGACCATTCACATGGAGCAGAAAAATTACACCGCACAGGACGGTACCAATGTCATCGTTCTGACCCCTACAGGGCGTTTGGATATCACCACTGCCTGGCAATTTCGCCTCAAATTGCAGGAATGTATCTCTAAACTAAGTCGGCATGTCGTCGTCAACCTGGGTCAAGTCAACTTTATTGACAGTTCTGGGTTGACTTCTCTAGTTGCTGGGATGCGAGATGCAGACAAAGTCAAAGGCAGTTTCCGGATTTGTAATGTCCATCCCGAAGCCAGACTCGTTTTTGAAGTGACGATGATGGACTCGGTGTTCGAGATTTTTGAAACTGAGGAAGAAGCGTTAGAAGGGGTGCCGCGTGGGATCGCGAGTTGAGCAGGAAGGCGTTAGCCACCTATTTTGAGCTCAACCCCAAAATTCTGCTGTTTCATCAATTGATCAGATTTCTGAGTGCTCTCATGATCAGATTTCTGAGTGCTCTCACATCGCTTCGTCGGTTTGGGGTTGAGTCCTTTTTCGGTAGAGTTAAAATTCATTGGCATTCGCAGTCAAACTCAGAGACCCCGGGTCGGTTTCATTAGAAAACGATATTGATCCCAGCTTCACCGGGTCTGGGAAACATACCGCTTGATAAGTCAGCATTCTAAGCTTATGGGTTAACGGATCGGACGATCGCAGGTGCCGTTTGTGGAGCAGTTTGAAATACTGATTGCAGCGCTTTTTCGAGCGTTTCTGCCATGGCAATTCGGTTTTCGTAGGCAACAATGACCCGCACTAGCGTTGGCAAACTGTTCTGTTCGGCTTCCAAATACAGGGGTTCTACATAAAGTAGGGATTGCTCGATCGGAATCACCAGCAAATTTCCCTGCACAGCTCGTGATCCCTCCCGGTTCCATAGCGAAATCTGCTGAGAAATTACCGGATCTTGATTAATCCGGGCCTCGATTTGCTCAGTGCCATAAATCAATTGCTGTTTGGGGAACTGGTAGAGCAAAAGTTTGCCGTAGTTATTACCATCCGATCGCGCCGCCAACCAAGCAACCAAATTGGGGCGCTGAGTGGGGGTAAACGGTAAAAGTAGAATAAATTCTTCTGATTTTTCAGTCGGTAGCTTTGTGATCAGGTAATAAGGCTCAACCGTTTGAGATTTGCTACCGTAAATTTCTTGAGGAATCTGCCACTGGTCTTCGCGGTTGTAAAATACCTGGGGATCAGTCATGTGATAGGTCAATAATCGCTCAGACTGAATACTGAACAAATCGACCGGATACCGGATGTGGGTTCGTAGTGCCTTTGGTAAAGCATCAAGGGGTTTGAAAACATTCGGAAAGATCTTTGCCCAACTGGCAAGAATCGGATCTTGCGGATCGGCAATATAGAAATTGACAGAACCGTGGTAGGCATCGATCACGACTTTGACAGAGTTGCGGATGTAGTTGAAAGCGTCGTTGCCGGGGTCAGAATAAGGGTAGCGATCGCTGGTGGTGTAAGCATCCAACATCCAATACAAATTGTTTTGGCTCTTGAGTTTTGGCTCTCCTGTTCTCGCTTCGCGCTGCTCTCCAGCGTCAATATCCGCCACAACTAGATAGGGATCGCTGTCGTAGTGTAGGAAAGGAGCGATCGCCTGCACCCGGCGTTGAAGATTGCGGCGAAACAAAAGCCGGGTTTGTCGGGTCAGATCCTGGCTCCACAGTAGGTGCCCATCGCGTAGATAAAGGGCATACAACCCTCTTTGCCAGAACGATGCCACCGATACACCACCCCGACCTGCGTAAGTATTGTAGACATTATCGCGACCACTGGGATAGTCTAGCTCTGGTTGCCGCGTCCCCACCAACACATTGGTATTAGCAAGTTCACCATAGTAAATCCGCGGATGTCCGATCGGAATACTGGCACGAATCCGATCGCTCGAGGTTCTAAGCCCCCCCAAATCGCCATTCTTCGGCTCAATCCCAATATCTTTAACAAAGTAATCGGGTAATCCGCCAGGCGCCACCTTATTGACCGGACTCAGTGTAAATCCGTAACCATGGGTATAAATCAGGCGCTCATTTACCCAGGTTTGGGCAGCTTTGGGCACCGTCTGATAATCGAGTTCGCGTGCAGCAATCAACACCTGTTGTTTTTCAACCAGAGTCGAGTTGTGGTCGAGCGAGGGCGTCGCTTTTTCAACTTGAGGGACCTCACTTTTCAAGGTGTAGCGATCGATATCTGCACCCGGAAAGCGATAGTAAGGGCGGATTTGCTGTAGTTGGCGATTGGTTTGCAGGAGCGGGCGAGTATCCCAAAGTCGGATGTTACGAATGGTGAGATTGTTCTGTTGAATGGTGCGGTCAGTCAACCGATCTTTCGGCTCAAAGGTTTTGACCTCAATGTCTTCCAAAGCAAAGGCTTCGCGCGTTAGGGCAATCGCACGACGAATATAAGGGCGCTCTCGCTCCAGTTCATTCGGTTGAACGGCAAATCGTTGCACAGCCGTTGACAGCAATGCAGCAGTCATTGAGATCGCCACCCAGAGCAGGCAAGCCCATGGCAGGAGTGAATGAAAGGGGCGATGCGGACGATGGATAAACTGTGCCAACTTCCGCGTAGGTGACAAAGCGGCATACCCAAATAGGAAGAATGCGACTAGCACTGCCAAGAGATTCAGGAGTTTATAGGCAGGCAATTCGACCCAAAAATCGGTATAACTCGCGCCGTAGGCGACGCCTCGGGTGGAGTAAAGCAATTCATAACGGTTCAGCCAATAGCGCAGTGCGATCGCGAGTAACCAGCAACCTGCTAGCCCGGCAAGATGGCGATATTGCGCTTGTGAAAACCCCAAAAACTTGCCCTGGCTCAGGCTGTTCCCTGACGTTAAATAGGTCAGTGTAACCGCTACCAGTCCAAACAAGCTAATTCCCAACAACCAAAACGCCAAAATGTCTAGAACGGGTAACCGAAAAATGTAGAAGCCGATATCTAGCCCAAACAGCGGGTCAGCACGATGGAACAGGGTTGGATGTAAAAACTGTAGAATCCGAGACCATTGGCTGGCACACACTAATCCAAAGCTGACGCTGAGACCGATCGCACTGCCCCATAAAACGGGGTTGGGAAAGATGAGAAGAACAATCGTTCCAGTCAGGAGCACTCCCCATTGCAGCCAGAAAATCGCTGATTGTACTGGCAGAACGGAGACCAGTTGCCGCATGGATTGCCAACTCAATTGCGGCGGTGTGGGTGGAATCGAGAATCCCAATTGTGGCTGCCAAGCAGCTGCCGCAATTTTTCCGTAATGTAGCAAAATCATCCCGATCGTCAGACCGAGTAGGAGCGAGATCGGCAGCAACCAACGAAAGGTTAAAGGATAAAGCGAGAAGATCTCTCTGGCTGGCTGGTGATCGCCGTTGTCCTGTTCAGTTTCTGTTCGATGCCTCAGTTTTTGCGCCAGAACTAAGTTTGTCAGCAGAAAAAAAGCTGAACTCAAAGTGACGATCGCAAAGCCTCTGGCTTGGGTGATCAGTCGCACCTTTAAGAGGTTCAAATATCCCAGTTCTTGAAACCAGAATATTTCTGCAAGTAAACGAACGCCTAGGTCGATCGCAACACTTCCTGCCAAAATGAAAGCAAGCCAACGAAAACTACGGTTCAAGACACGAGAATTCATGAGCAATCCGAGCGAAATTCTGGCAGAAATCTTAGTGTTTATGCTTCAGGAAGGCATCGAGCAAGTACCCAAATACGGCAATATTGATGCCAAAAACAATCAATTTTAGCAATGAGAATCCTTTCACTAATTCAAAAACCTCTAATGGAATGCTAATTCCAACTAAGCCAATCACTAGAAGGCTTGCCCACTTTTTTTCATACCATAATCCAATCGCCTCGATCGCGGTGATTAAGGCATAAACTGCCGCAGTAATCCCGCCATACTCAAATGTTTTGGGATGAACATTTAATATTTTGACTAATAACCAATGAATAATTCCTGACTTCCCTTCCAACAAATAGGGCTGCGAAATATCAACCAGCGTCCGATAATTTGCCAGAGTTAAGAATAAGGCAATGGCAGTTGCAGCCAAAAGAATTGCCTCAATAGCCTTGTAAGCGACAATGGCTAACAGTGCGATCGGGCGGTGTTGAATTGCTCGGCGTAAGCGATAAACAATCTTCATACCCTTTAGTATCCCGCAGCGAAGCAAAGAACCCTAGCGTCTAGATTGTAGACGCTAGGGTCTGGATTTTAGAGGATGTTTTAAAAGTTCGATCGCAAGTAGCAACAGACACGCTCCCTTTCAATCCCCACGTTGCTGTGCCGCTGCGCTAGCAAAAAGAGGGACTTTGAGGCTGATCGGGCTAGAGGCTAAGGGAATCGTCGAGCGCTTTGCATCACAATGAATCCCTTTTCAAACATCCTCTCAAGTTGATTTTCTTGTCTCAAATTGAACTAACGGAATGGTGCTCTACGAGTATAGGTATAAGTATTTGTCGGCGTTGCGATTGTCGAAGTCCCACCCTGGGTCACACTATTGTAAGTGTTGCCATTGACGGTGGTCGTATTTTGTCCACTATAGCCAGTGGTGGAATTGTAGCTGCTACTTCCAGTCGTGGTGACATTGACTAATTGACCGTTCGATCGAGTCATCGTGCCGCTACCATTGTAAGTTGCACTTCCTTGTCCATTCGTCTTGAAGCGAATTTGCCCGCTGCCGGTGCTGCCATTTACCCCGATAAAGCTACCTTGCCCGGTGCCGCTGTATCCCCCTTGAGCATTGGGCACCACTACCCCGGAGCCTGTGGCAGTGCTCCCTCGCGGACCTACCACGTCTCTTGCCTGGGCAGGCAGAGCACTCAGACTGAGAGTCAATCCAGCCATTACGAGATAGAACGCTTTCATGGTTGTCTCCTTGAATACGAGTGAATAAGAACAATGTCAATCATGCAGATGCGTTATTTAGAAATGCAGTTCTGAGATAGGTGAGGGGCAAAGCCTCTGGAGAATCCGCGATCGCGCCCTGTCAGAATCGAGCGTCGAATGCTGCCCCCACCGCTTCAATTGCGGGAGATTGAGTCTGCAATGCTTACCGATTGCTCCCCATTAATTGAGATCGCAGATTTCGCAACAGTTGCTGTTTTTGCTCTGGCGTCAAGGTGCTGGACATCTGAGTTCGGGCATTGCGAAACACTTCTCGCAGTTGAGTTTTCTGAGTGGGCGTCAAGTTCATCGCTGCGATCGCTGGCTGCAATCCCTGTCCTTGCTCCAAAGCCGATTTGAACTGGTTGCGCTGTTCAGTACTCAAAATCTGCTGAATCTGGCTACGGGTTTGCGTCCGAATTTGGGTTAGCTGGGCTTGCTGCTGGGGGGTCAGGTTAATCCCTTGCAACACTGGTAATTCTTGGGCTGAGAATGACTGCACAGGCAACGATTCTGCCCGTACAACCGTACCGACCAGGGGAGAAACCAAAACCAGTGCACCTGCCAAAATTGCGATGAGTGAACGTTTCATGGGTTTGCCTCCAAAGTGGTTGATGTGATTTCATCGTAGGTTTGGGCACTAGAATTTACCTGAGGCAATTGCCCTGAATCGCACCGGGACATTTGTCCCAACTTTCATTAGGACTTCTAGCTCTGGCAGCGATCGAGTACAACACGCTACGGTTGAGATGATTTTGGCTTTGGATTTTGGCTTGAAACCTTCCTCCCATCCCCTTAGATTTCTGCTCCGCCTGGAATGGATCTTGCTGGGCATCATTACCCTCAGCGAATTTTTTGCTTTTCGCTTTTACGCTTTGCCCCGGTTGCCCCTGCTCAACTTGCTGGGGCTCGGCATGTTTGCGTTGATGGGCTTACGATTGCCCGATCGTCCTTGGCAAAAAGGGATATATACCGGACTGGAAATTAGCCTGATCTTGTTGGTTTCTCTGGTGGGAGGGATTCGGCTTTTTCCGTTTCTCTATGTGGTGTTGGTGATTCGCAATTGTTTGATTTTTGTCGGTTCTCGTCGCACGATCGTGGCGACGATCGCCTATCTGCTTTGCTTAGTGACCTTACTGCATCGGTTTCGATCCTTCACGCCACCTCGACCCGCGCTACTGGTAGAACGTTCTGGCTTTGCCTGGTTTAGCGTGGCGTTGTTGGTGGGATTGGTGATTTTCTTTCTGCAATCCTTAGTGAATGCAGTGCTTGCCGAGCGCCTTAGCCGCGACCAACTCGCCGTTGCCAATGCCCGTCTGCGCCAATATGCTCTCCGCATTGAAGACCAAGCGACGCTGCAAGAACGCAACCGCATTGCTCGCGAAATCCATGATTCTCTGGGACACTCGCTGACTGCATTTAATCTGCACCTGGAGGCGGCCCTCAAACTGCTGGATTCAGCCCCGGACGAAGCCAGAGACCTCTTGCGAGAAGCTAAACAAATTGGCTCAACCACGTTGCAAGAAGTGCGTCGATCGGTCGGTACGCTGCGTTCCGATCCGCTCCAGGAAAGATCGCTCACGGATGCGATCGCTCACCTGCTGGAAGACTTTCGCCGCTCTACTCAGCTTTCACCCACTTACCAGGTGGCGATCAACGCTCCTATCCCACCAGAAGTGCAAACAGCGGCTTATCGCATTGTGCAAGAAGCGCTAACCAATATTTGTAAATACGCCGCTGCTACAGAAGTTGAAATTTCCCTACGAACCTATCCCAATTTCCAAGTGATTGTCCAAGATAACGGCAAAGGTTTCGATCTTCAGCAAAATACGACGGGTTTTGGACTTCAGGGCATGGAAGAGCGGACGATCGCTCTGGCAGGACGGTTTGAAATCAACACTGCACCTGGAAAAGGATGCCGAATCGTAGCAACGTTTCCACTGGAATCGGGAAGGGAATGAGGAGCGATCGAGTTTCGCAGAACTACATCAATGATTTGCAAATACAATCATTGATGCAAAAGTTTGATGGGTGTAGATTTGGAAACTTGGAAATGCAATGTCCCAAAAATAAAATGTGAGTATCTATACTTTGTCGTGATAATGTCCCAATGCAGACATATCATGCGGAAAAATTCTCGATAATGTCCGCTACAGGGTATTTACCCCGCAAAAATTTTGGGTGATGTCCCACGTCAGACCTTACCCCAAAAAAAATCGTATGATTAAGTTGTTAGCTTGCCTTAAGCAACCTGACAATGCTCCGCTTTTGGGCTTTTGGGCTGACTTTCTGGCTCAGATCCACGATGACTTTGGCTAGTCCAAGTGTCGTTTTGCTCCAAAGCTGCCCAGGATTCAACAGTTGGTCGATACCACCAAGTCTCTAAACACTCACTCTCAACGTAGTCCTTCAATGCAGGATCAGGCCAGATATGTAAAAGGTTCTTGCAACCAAGCATATCAGCAGCAGTTTCGATGGCTGCCCACTGGCGTACAAAATTAGTAGCCCAATCATGATGATTCATCACAGAATTTGCAAATTCCAGTCCAGCGGAAATCATTCGCTTCCCATTGGAGCCTCTAGCATTGTTGAGCAGCACCCCGCAACCCGCGAAGACTATATGGGCGTAATTCATCAGATGGTACTAGATGGCGATTTAGAAGTTATCAGAGAAGACCGCTCACGCTGTACACCAAGTATCTTAAATAAAGATATCATTCGTAAAGCTGAAGCCAAACAATTGGTTTTGCTATCTGATTAGAACGTCAGAGCGCATCCCTCAAAAACGAAAAGCTTCCAGATCATTACCAGCCTCTAGACCTATAACTGGTTTAGAAATATCAATTTCAGAACAGGTTAATTTGTTTTCCGAGCTTGAATTGTAACACAAATTTTAATGTAGATTTTCGTAATGTGTTTTAGAAACTAGACTTACATTCAAATATGACTGAATTACTCCAACGTGTTATTGCAGAACTTGAAAAGTTACCAGATCAAGAACAAGATGCTATTGCTACTCGATTGTTAGCTGAGCTAGAAGATGAGAAAGAGTGGAAAATTCGCTTTGAATCAACAACTGACGAACAGTGGGATAGCTTAGCTGCAATGGTAAGGCGAGATATTGTAGCTGGAGACATCACTCCACTTGATGAGATCTTTCCGTTTAAACAATGAAATCGAGCGTAACAAAGGCATTTCGCAAACAGCTTGATCAACTCCCGATTAAAGTTCAAGAGCAAGCCGACAAAGCGTATGCCCTCTGGTTAGAAGATCCCTATCACAATAGCATTCAGTTTAAACGAGTTAGTCAGCGCCAACCAATTTATTCTGCCCGTGTTGGATTAAACTATCGAGTTCTCGGTTTGCTTGAAGAGGATCACATTTATTGGTTCTGGATTGGCATCCATTCAGAGTACGATGAGTTACTGCAAAGATTGTAGTATCGGCAAGCTAACACTGCGTTAGTGCGGACGGTACAGAGGTTATTGGTAAAAGTTCAAGGTTATCTGCCGCCGTTTAATTTGGTCTTTCGCTTGCTTTGTCTCTGGGTGGAGACGCACAGAAAGGCTACCTGCTAGTATCTGCCTGCACTGATTCTTGCAGTTCCGGTATAACCAAAGTGTAGGAATTTACAGTGCGATCGCCGATCTTGTAGGGTGCGTTCCCCACAACAACTCCTAATTACTCCGCCGATAAATTGCTGGAAACGCACCAGGATTATGGACTTTAAGCAAGCGATCGCAGTCTAACCACGCCCATACACACTGACTGCCGAAAGCCACACTTGGGTAGTTGACCTTTCCCGCTATGATTTCCCTCCTTCTCGTTGATGACCAACACCTAATCCGGCGTGGCATGAGAGCACTCCTGAAAGCAGACGCCGAGTTGCAGGTCGTGGGAGAAGCCGAAAATGGACAAGCAGCGATCGCCCTGGTGGAATCTTTACAACCCGAAGTGGTCTTAATGGATGTCCGGATGCCCGTGATGGATGGGGTCGCAGCGACGAAAGAAATTGCTCAGCGATTTCCAGAAACCAAAGTGCTCATTCTCACTACCTTTGATGATGAGGTATATGTTCGACAGGCACTCCAGTATGGAGCCTCCGGCTACTTGCTTAAAGACACCCCCTTTGAGGAATTGACTCAGGCAATCCATCTGGTACACCGAGGCTATACCCAATTGGGACCCGGCATTGCCCACAAACTGATGCAACCGCCCCCACCAAGCTCTGCCCAACCATCACTTGCCTGGGCAGACCTAACTCCCAGAGAACAAGAAATTTTGCATCTTATTGCTCAAGGTGCCAACAATCGAGAAATTGCCCAAACCCTCTACATTTCAGAAAAAACAGTCAGGAATCATGTAACCCATATTCTGACTCGGCTGAATTTGCGCGATCGCACTCAGGCAGCAATCTTCGTCCATTCAACTTTGCCAACCACAGAGCAATCCTCGTAATACCGTTTTGGATAGGCACCACGACACGAACGCCAATCCACAATCCGAAATGGTATCGCAACTCAGCCCTCAGTTGCCAAAGGCGGACGATGGTGGCTCCAAGGTTGGGCTGCCTCAATTTGAGCCGCCAGTGCAATTAAAGTTGCTTCCGCTGCTGGACGACCCACGATTTGCACGCCGACCGGCAAACCATTGGCAGCAAAACCCGTCGGCACAGCGATCGCAGGCTGTCCTGAAGCATTAAAGGGCGGACAGGGTGCCACCCAATTGATAATCCGCTCTAGCGTCCTGGCAGGACTTAGCTTTGCCCATTCCCCAACTCGGATAGTAGGGTGCATATAAACAGGTAGCACCAGCGCATCGTATTGGTCAAAAAAAGTGACAATCTTACGCGCGATCGCCTGCATTTGGGCAACGGCTCGCAAATACTTGCCCGTCGAGCAAAACTGCGCTCGCCAGGCTAACCACCAATTCACATCACCTAAGAGGAAAAAAGGCACCCCAGCTTCTGCCAGAATAGATTGCCAGATCAGGGTAAACGGTTCAATTAGTTCGGAACAGTCGGGACAGCCCGGCTCAACCTGATGTCCCATCGCTTCTAACAATTTGACGGTATCCACCACTGCCTGTTTGCAGGTGGGATGGGCTTCTCCGATCGGAGCCAGTTCAGTCGAAAACGCAATTCTCAGAGGCCCGACAGGCTGCTGAGTTGCTGCCAAAAACGAGGGTTCTGGGTCAGGCATCCAGTAAGGATCACCGGGAACATAGCCCGACATCACATCTAATAGGGCAGCCGTATCGGCAACCGTTCGCCCGATCGGTCCGTTGGTTGCAACGCCTGCTAGACGATCGCCCAGCGGTGCATGAGTAATCCGCCCCCGTGATGGCTTAATACCCACCAAGCCACAACAGAAGGCGGGTCCCCGAATTGATCCCCCCCCATCTGATCCCTGCGCTACAGCGCAGAGTCCTGCCGCCAAAGCGGCAGCAGCCCCACCACTCGATCCTCCCGGTGTGTAGTCCAGATTCCAGGGATTGCGGGCAGGATAAAATCCCTTGGGTTCGCTGTAAGGCAATGTGCCCACTTCAGACGTCGCTGTTTTCCCCAAAATGATGAAACCTGCCTGCTTGATTTTGGTGACCACCCCATCATCAAAATTGGCAACCCGGTTTTTCAAAATCCGCATCCCAAAGCTACAAGGTGCCCCTTCCACGGGGTTCAAGTCTTTGATAGAAATGGGCACCCCGAAAAACGGGGGCAGGTCAGTCGTGTGCTTCAGGCCCTGACCTGCCAGTTTCTCGGTTTTGGCTTTGGCATCTGCGATCGCCTGCTCCGCCATCACCGTGAAGTAACTGCCCAATTTGGGATTGAGTCGCCCAATACGTTCTAGATAAAGTTCGACCAGTTGTAGAGGCGAAACCTCCCGATGGCGAATCAGTTTGGCTTGTTCTAATGCCGGGGTAAATGCCAGATCAACAGAATCCATGGATTACTCTAAACCAACTTTGTTCAGTCTAAGCCGCGATCTCGAGAATGGCTGATGGGCTTAGTCCAATTATTTTTCCTGCCTATTCAATATTTTTTGTTCTCGATTCCAAAGACAAGCCATAATTCTAAAAACAAAATTACTTGATTGTAGTTTAATCGCGATCGCACGGTATCAAAGTGTATGGAAGTCTTACCGGGAAGTGCTGATTCACTGATCGATCGAGTTGCCGTCCTGGGCACCATTGCCGCATCCACCTGGATTGTGCACTTTTATAATTTTTTGATGGGAGGTGCACTCAATACTTTGGGAATTCGTCCACGTGTCCTGACTGGGTTAATTGGGATACCCCTGGCTCCCTTTTTGCATAGTACGGAGAAAGACAGTTTAGGGCACCTGCCGGGCAATACGGGTGCCTTTTTTATGTTGGGAGGGCTGGTATTGTTACGAGGCATCAGTGACTTTGTACTCGTTTCGATCGTGATCATGCTTCTTGAAGGCTTCGCGTCCTGGCTGTTAGGCAGAGCCAATGCCATTTACATTGGTGCCAGTGGCGTCATTTATGGCTATGGTGGATTTCTCCTTCTACGAGGTTACTTTGAACGCAACGGGCTATCTCTGCTCCTCACCGTCATGATGCTAGTGATGCTGGTTGCGTACGAAGGCGGCGCATTTTTGCAAGGGTTTCTACCATCCAACAAAAGAGTCGCCTGGGAAGGGCACCTGTTTGGATTTATCGCGGGTTTATTAGTGGCTCGCTATCTAGAATTCTGGAAACTGTTTTTCTGAAATCCCTGCCAAGTTCACCGCTATGATGAACTCAAAGAATAGGCTTTCAAGGATTGAACTGCCAGTCTTGAGAAACAAATCGCCGTCAGAGAATATTCCATGCTGCTGCTGACCGTTGTTCTGATCATCAATGTGCTTCTGGCATTGATTTGCCTATGGGTTGCCTGGAAACTCCGGCAACTTCGGCGGACTCTGGCACGAGTCATAGACACCTTGCTTTATGTTGAGCAAGTCATTTATCAGGTATTGCACTCAGCGCCAGACGCAATTTTGAAGGGGCAATCGGGATCGTACAGGCTGCAACAACAGTATCAAAATTTGCAAATTCAGCTCCAACGACTTCAACAGATTCTGGTTTTAGTCAATTTGGGACGGACGCTCTGGGCCAGGAAATCGGTACTGCTGCGAAACGCTAAACCATCACTTAAAACTTCTTACAGAGGAAATTAGATGGCTTGAACTTGTCCAGTCTTAGGCTTTCTGTAGTCATCTCGTAGCGCAGTGTTTCAAGCTGAGATAAAAATATTCTGAGAATCGGCAGAACCTTAAGCAGTAGAGCATTGGGTTAGGCTAAAGTGTAGTGTCAGGTTTCAAGCTGGCGTGTTGATTCTGTTTGAGACAAAGGTTCTGATTAAGACAAGGTGTAAGCCAAGCTATGTCAAATAATCGCTCTGGTTCATTTATTGGAGGGTTGATGATCGGGACTGTCATTGGTGCAGTGACAGGGTTGCTGATCGCTCCTCGTGCGGGTCGAGAAACTCGCCAGTTGCTCAAAAAATCAGCAGAAGCCTTGCCAGAGCTGGCAGAAGATCTGACCACCAGTGTGCAAATACAGGCTGACCGCCTTTCAGAATCGGCGTTGAAGCGCTGGGATGGCACCCTTGTTCGCCTGAAGGAGGCGATCGCCACGGGAATTGAAGCAACCCAACGCGCTCGGCAGGCGACTGGGGAGGCTGATGTTGCGGCACCCCCCGAAGTACACCCCTCAATTCGCGATCGCGTGCGATAGGCAAAGTCTTGTGACTGATCCTCTTTTTTGGCTAATCCTTTCCTTTCTCTTCGTAACCGTCAGTCTGACCATTGTTCTAGCGGTTGCAATCCCCGCATTGCGCGATTTGGCAAGAGCCGCTCGCAGTGCCGAAAAGCTATTTGATACCTTGAAGCGAGAATTTCCGCCAACGTTAGAAGCCATTCGTTTAACTGGGATTGAAATCAGTAATCTGACCGATGATGTCAGCCAGGGTGTCCAAAGTGCCGGACAGGTGGTTAAACAGGTCGATCAGAGCATTACAGGGGTTAAGAAGCAGGCAAGTCGAGTTCGCACCACCACTCGCAGTGTGTTAGTGGGAGTCAAAGCTGCCTGGAAAAGTTTTACTCGTTCTCAAAAAAATAACTCGACGATGCGTCGAGCGAACGATCGGTTTCTCCCAATCGCCCATCCCACCACCGAATTCTCAACGCACTTCGAGTCAGCCTCTGCAACCAGCAATACTCATCGTTCTAAGTTAGAAGATGAATCTTTTCAAAAAGAGCAATCTCCAGAAGCCACACTGGAAGCAGTAGAAACCTGGAAGTCGGAAAATCTAGAGACACTTTGGGCAGACACCGATCCTGAATCGCTTCCCCCCCCTCCTTATCGTCCATAAAAGGGGCATATCACAGACAGAGGTGATATTTTTGCACCGCTCCCCCCTGTGAGCAATGATCCCCAAATCACAGCATCCTTGTCTGGGCGATTGACGGCACAGACAAAAGCTTCGTAGTATTAGATTAAGATTAACAACTGTAAAGAAAAGTTATCTTTGGGTGAACGGTTGTAACACGCAGTTTGAAACCGTTCCACTGTTCTTGTATTTAAACCTGAATCGCGATCGCCCATGCATCACGCTTTTTATCAAAGACTTTCAGCTTCTATTGCCATTCTTTTTCTGGCTTTGTCGGTTTGGCTTAGTCCGATCGGCAGCCTGGGCAATTCGTCAACCGCCTATGCCTATAACAATCCAGATTTATTACCTGCAGTTCCCACTCCAATCATCGATCTGGCAAAATCTTTGACCAGTATCCAAGAAAAAGATTTATCCAAAAATTTAGAAACCTTTGAAGCTGAAACTGGCTGGAAACTGAGAGTATTAACTCAGTTCGATCGTACTCCTGGCTTGGCTGTAAAAAAATTTTGGGGATTAGATGAAAAAAGTATTCTCCTGGTTGCAGATCCTCGTGGGGGCAACCTGTTGAACTTTAGCGTCGGAGATGCTGTTTATCCTCTGTTACCGCGAACCTTTTGGATTGAGTTACAGACTCGCTTTGGCAATCAATTCTTCGTGCGAGAGCATGGCGAAGATGAATCTATTCTCGAAGCCCTAGCCTCAATTCAAGGATGCTTGCGGCAGGGAGGATGCCGGGTCGTACCCGGTTTACCGAGAGAACAATGGATTCTCACGCTGGTTACGTCAGTCGTGGGAGGTCTGGTGATGGGGTTTGCCGCCCAGCCCCGTAAAGAAGGTCAAATCGTTGCCTGGCAATGGGCTTTAATTTTTTCGCCACTGTGGGGCATTCTATTCATTGCGTTTGGGATTGGTCCGGTTGTCTCCCGCACTTCTGAATGGTTACCTTTAATTCGGAATGTGTCGGGTTTTCTCATTGGCGCTTTGGTCGCTTACCTTTCTGCTGTGATGAATCAATCCAGCACTTCCGAAACTTAAATCCCCCAAAACTCAGCGATCGGGTTCGGTTTGATTAGGTTCTGTTCGGACAACTACTTGATATTTTGGGAAGGTTGCTTAAATGAAGCTTTCCAAAATATCAGCAGATCGTTTGGGATATCATTCAGGTGAAAGTTGTGCACTAAATCGAGTTCACCACTTTTCATCAATTGGCTCTTCCGTAAGCAGATCAAAGGAGTATCATTATATACTTCCTAAATTTGTCTAAAAATCGGCAGCTTTGATTTCGGCTGGAGCTTTAGTATCGCTCACCCAGACGCAAGAGATCCAATCAATTGCACCGGAACAGAGAATTGCGCCGGACAATTTCAGCCGTCTACCCCCCAAGTTGTAATGGAATGGCACACAACCGATGCTCAAAGTTTGGCAATTATCGATCGCGAAATCGGTGAACATGCTTTTTCGCCCGCAGAATACGAAATTGTGCGGCGAGTCATCTACACAACCGCAGACTTTGAGTACAAATCTCTGATTCGTTTTTCAGACCTGGCACTTCAATCGGGCGCTGCTGCCTTAGCAGCCCGAACCACCATTGTGGTCGATGTTCCCATGGTGCAGGTCGGCATTACGTCTAATATTCAAAATACCTTTGCGAACCCCGTCTATTGCAGCATGGAAGCACTGACCCGCCCTCAGAAGGACAAGACCCGTGCTGCTTGGGGAATTGAGACCCTGGCACGACGTTATCCTGAAGGAATTTTTGTAATTGGACAGGCACAAACTGCCCTCTCAGCCATCGTTGACTTGATCCAGGCAGAAGAGATTCGTCCGGCACTGGTGGTTGGCACCCCTTCTGGTTTTTTGGATGTAGCTGAGACCAAGCAACGACTGGAAGACTCGCTCGTGCCTCATATCCGCATTGAAGGGCGCAAGGGGAGTGCAGTAGTTGCGTCGGCGATCGTGAACGGACTCGTGGATCTGGCATGGCAAGCATACGGGCGTGAGAACAACAGCGTTGGCTAAGTCCAATAATCTTCCATCTCTGCATTTGATGGCTTCCTACGCGGCTGTTGACGCTGTCTAGAAGGGCGTTTTGCTCGTGGCTCATCTCCAAACTTGTCACGGGTGCGTGACTTGAGTTGACGACTGACATCAACAAATACATCTCGTTGCAAGTAGGGATAATCGCTAACCCAAAGATCGTGACTCAAGATGTAGATGTCGGTCGTTTTGGCAATTTTACCTAAGTCACCCCGGTAAGACATCACCACCATCTGGGCAATATCCCCCGGTGCGATCGCCTGATGATTGCGCTTGAGCGGCACCTGAATGGTGTCGGTAAAGCCTGATTCATCCCCAACTTGCAAATTTAGCCGGCGTTCCCGGTTTTCTACAATGACCAATTCACCCCGCTTGTTAACCGTCTCCTCCTTGCCGATCAACTCCTCCGTAATATACATATCCAGTACCCGCCCTTGCCAAAAGCCGCTATATTGAAACTTCCGACATTCAGCATTTCTGAGGCTTGCCCATAGTACGGGTCCCCATAACCAATAAAATCCAGTTGTAATCCCCAAAACAAACCGTAGCAAACTGCCACCTTCTCCCAGAAAGCTACCCAGCCAGAGCACCAGCACGACCCCCACGACTGAAAAAAGTAATCGTCGTAGAAAATCTGGGAGTTTGCCCCAGTAATAAACATACTGAGCCCCGGTGGCGATTAAAGGGATCAGATCTTCAAACTTCTTACGGGTCAGCGGGATCATCATAGATGAGAACTGGTTTCACCAAAAACATTCAGGATTGTGCATGTATTGTCGCGAGTTTTGCAGCATCGGCACCAAGTGTTGTCATTTCCTGACAGACAAATCTTGGTAGCAATTCAATTTGTACTTCTACAATTCAAAATTGACCAATCGACTTCTACGAGCCTAGCACTGGCAAGTAGTGCTTCAAAGGTGTTGTTGGTATTTTTGAAAGCTTTGCTGAGCAAAGCTTTCAAAAATACCAACAACATGTCTACAACATAACCCACTGGCAGGGCAATTCAAGCAGATTTTGAGGCATTGATCTCAGTTCAGTGCTGACGCTTGCCGGACAACAAATGCCGTAATCCCAATTGCACAATTGGACTAGGAGCATATCCAGGTGATCATGGTAAATAAATGGCTGAGAAGCTGAGTCAGCAACGCTGCCAAAATCCACAATCCAGAATCTACAATCCAAAAGAATCGAACTCCAGATTCTGCAGATCAGAGGAAATACGGTTTTAGCCGTCCTATCGACAAGGCATCTTCCTACAAAATATCCATATTTGTGCCGAGGTATTTGGCAAAAAGTTGCCGCAGAATTAAGATACATCTGAGGAACGCGCTCAGAAAAACTGAACAACTAGGGGGCAACTGAGTTGATTTGGTTTTTCTGGCTAGGAAAGCGTCCTTACAGGTAGACTGCCTGACTCTGGGGGCTTATAGAGTCAGGCAATTTTTTTTAAAGGAAATGGGAAGGATGAAGGGATTAGGAAGAGTAACCAGTGGGTCGCAAGGTGTCTTCCTCCTACCTGGGAATCTGCCCCAGGCGACTGCGGCTTCTAACCTTTTGCCGATCTCGCACAATGAGTAATTAGAGGATTTTCTCTAATCCATAGACCAGAGATTTCAACTGCACGACCTTGCGAACTGCTAACAATACACCAGGCATGTAGCAAGCGCGATCGCTGGTATCGTGTCGTAAGGTATAAACTTGCCCGGATGCACCAAAAATAACTTCTTGATGAGCAATGAGTCCAGGCAACCGCACACTATGGATACGAATCCCTTCTGCTGCTAAACTGCCTCTGGCTCCAGCTAGCTTTTCGGTTTCCTGAACCGAAGCAGGATTGAAGGTTTTGCCCATTTCTGCCAGCAATTGAGCGGTTTGCAAAGCAGTTCCACTGGGAGCATCTGCCTTTTGGTTGTGGTGCAATTCAATGATTTCGACATGGTCGAAGTATTGGGAAGCCTGGATAGCAGCCTGCTGAAGTAGCACCATCCCGATCGAGAAGTTGGGGGCAATTACACAGCCTGTGCTGGCTTTATCGGCAAATTCTGCCAGGTCTTGAATCTGTTCTGGGCTAAGTCCCGTCGTGCCAATCACGGGACGCACTCCATAGGCGATCGCGGAACGCACATTCTCAAACACCGAATCAGGATGGGTAAAGTCCACCATCACACCAGGCAGCTTTTCTTGCGAGACAAATGCCAGCATGGGTTGAAAATCATTGGTAATGGGCACCTCTAGCGGAGCAATCCCTGCCAGTTCTCCGGCATCTTGCCCCTGAACCTGAGGGCTGCGATCGACCGCACCCATCAACACCATGTCTTCTGCCTGAGCGATGGCTTTGATCACCTCACGCCCCATTTTTCCCGCTGCACCGTTGACCAGAACTGGAATTGGCTCGCCTGCCATAATTAAAACTTCCTTGGACGTTCTTAGCGAATTTTAGAATAACGTACAAACTCAGCTTTTTGATTGACATGCCATCTCTCGTCAGCTTCAGCCCACTTTTACAAAACTCATACCGCTTATCGCTTTTGCAATAGGCATCCTCTACCGCTCCAAATCGATTTACAGTGCCCAAATTGTTGGGCCAAAACTCTCTAAAATAACAAGCTTGCTGCCCCAATAATTCTTTCTAAAGGAGCAATGGAACGGGGTAATTGTGGTAAGTGGACGATCGTTTTGCCGATAAACAATTCACCGAGCAGCAGTTGTCCCCTTTCATAACGGTTATGCACAATATAGCGTTGGGCAATTCCCATCTTGTCCAGGGAGGCTGATAATCGCTGCGCTTCGGCGGTAATTGCAGATTGCGCCTGCACGACCCCAATGAATTCGGTGTACTGAGCATCTCTCAGCTTTTTCTGTGCCTGCATCACCCGCTGGCGTAAGGTTCGTAACCGCCCCATAAACTCAGTTCTTCCCAACACATCTTGATACTTAATCCAGAGCTTAAAGATCCAGGCGAGCCAGTCTCCCAATGCCGAAGGCATTTCCAAGAAACGCAGCAGATGTCCAGTGGGTGCCGTATCTAAAATAATCAAATCCTGCGCTTTGGATTCCAGCAATTCCATTACAGTGATGAGGGAAAGGATTTCGTCAATTCCGGGCAAAGCTTGAGCAACAATTTTGCGCCAGGCTTCAGGTCCATAAGCAATTTTGAGCGTACTTTCTGCATTGCCAGATTCGCCACTCATCATCTCTGCAAGTTCCCAAAGATAGTCTTGCCGAAATTGATCCAGCACGAAGTCAGCATTGACTTCTTGTCCACTCAGGTTCGACGTGAGCTGTATTGACTGATGCCCCAGTGTTTGACCCAAAGCATCCCCCAATGAATGAGCCGGATCGATCGAGATTACCCGAATCCTGCGATCAGGATGTTTTTCTGCCATGCCCCAGGCGATCGCTGCCGCTACTGTTGTTTTACCAACACCGCCCTTACCGCCCACTAAAATCAGTTGTCGTCCCTCAACGACAAAATCACTGAAACTGGGGAGAACTGGGTCTGGAAAAACGATCGCAGGCGGCTGAATTAGATTGAGATGCCCTTCAATCGGTTGAACTTGGGTCAGGAGGTGTGCCAGTGCAGGTAACCCTACTGGTTCTTCGACTTGCTGCAACACTGTAAAGAGGGGTTGAGCATCTGTCAGGGCAGTGAATTTTTGCAGCAACTGTTGTTGCTCAGCGTAGCGATCGAGTCGAGCAGTAGTCGGTAGCGGTTGAGGGTTGGGCTTACCAGTTTGGGGCGATGAGTCTGCGTTCGTCACTACCCGATTCACAAACAGTCCACCAAATGGGATGTGCAATTTTTCTAATGCTTCTAGAAAGCGTTGGGTTTCCAGCAGGCTCATGGGCTCGGCGATCGCCACCACCAGACAGGCAGTAAAATCCCGGTTTTGCAGCAATTGTCGCCCCCTCATGAGATCAGTTTTCATGTCTTGCAAAAACTGATCTGCCACATCAGCGGTATAACGCCCTGTAAACGATTGGCTAATGAACCGATGCTTTTCCTGAAAAAGCTCTAATGCACTCAAAAATTGATCCAGGAAGTCCATCAAGCCAAATAGGTTCAGTGTGTGACCACTGGGAGCCATATCTACCACAATGCGATCGACCGCATGTTCACACAATAGGCGTTGAATTTCCAAAATACTCATTAATTCATCCAGTCCAGGAAATCCCAAATCCCAAACTGGTGACAAATCTTCGGTTTGCACGAAACTGCCTCGTTCAACCAGCAGTTCCAAAACTTCACCATACTTTGCTTTAAAGTCTTCCAGCAAGTTACGAGCATCCAGTGCCTGCACCTTCAGATTGGACTGCTCTAAAACGGCTTCGGGTACTTCGTGAACTGGCAGTTGCAAGACATCTCCCAACGAATGTGCCGGATCAGTCGATAAGAGCAAAATCTTTTCAGTTGGAAATTTCTTTGCCCAATAATAAGCAAAGCTACAGGAAAGCGTCGTTTTGCCAACCCCTCCCTTGCCGCTAAACATTGCCAGATTTAAACGATCGAACTGCTTCATACCAAAATTCAGTGGGAACACTTATTACAGAGCGTGGCTTGAGCGATTAGGGTTTAGCTACTCGCTAAAGGGTCTCCTCAATTGCGAACGGTGCATTGCAAAGAGCCGTCTTATCGAGCTTTCAACCCAACGGTACTGGCAGATGAGTGATTTATTTAAAGGATTTGAGCAATTACTAGAAATTGCCAAAGCATTAGAAGAAAAGGCAGAAAAGGGAGAACTGAAGACCAATATTCAGATCAACGCTCGTTCTCTCAGTAATATTCCCCCCCAGGGCAACATTCCAACGGGGATGGGGGTTAGCCGGATGAAAACCCATTCCACCGCCGCATCAACCACCTCCAACCCAACTTCTGACCCAGACGTAATCATAACGCCCCCGCCCGTCCCAGGTGCAGATGCGCCCACATCCCACCTGCAAAACGTAGGGGGATTAACAGAAATTCTTCGTGAATTGCGAGAACTTGTTGAGATTCCCCTCAAACGATCGGACTTACTGGATCGGTTGGGATTAGAGCCAACACGCGGGGTTCTTTTAGTAGGACCACCAGGCACGGGCAAAACCCTCACAGCTCGTGTCTTGGCAGAAGAACTCGGTGTCAACTACATCGCCATTGTGGGTCCCGAAGTCATGGGCAAATACTATGGCGAAGCAGAAGGTCGCCTGCGCAACATTTTTGAGAAAGCGGCTAAGGCGGCTCCCTGCATTGTGTTTATTGATGAGATTGATAGCCTTGCGCCCGATCGCAGCAAGGTAGAAGGTGAAGTTGAGAAGCGCGTTGTGGCTCAACTTCTCAGCCTAATGGATGGGTTTGCCAACACCAAAGGAGTGATTGTTTTAGCGGCCACGAATCGTCCTGATCATCTCGATCCAGCCTTACGCCGTCCCGGTCGGTTCGATCGCGAAGTGCAGTTTCGGGTGCCTGATCGGGCAGGCAGACAGGAAATTCTCGCCATTCTCACCCGCATCATGCCATTGGATGAATCGGTCGATTTAGCAGCGATCGCGGATCTCTCAGTGGGCATGGTAGGCGCAGACCTAAAAGCAGTTTGCCAAAAAGCTGCCTACACAGCATTGCGACGGCAGGTTCTTTCCCTTGCAGACCCCATTCCTGAAAATATGACTGTCATACAGGCAGATTTTCTGCAAGCCCTCAAAGAAATCAAACCTTCGGTGCTGCGATCGGTTGAGGTCGAATCTCCTAACATTGCCTGGGACGACATTGGCGGCTTGGCAGACATCAAACAAACCCTGCAAGAGTCCGTTGAGGGCGCCCTTCTCTACCCTGAACTTTACCAACAGACGGGCGCAAAAGCCCCCCGTGGCATTCTGCTTTGGGGACCACCCGGCACTGGAAAAACGCTACTGGCAAAAGCAGTCGCTTCCCAGGCACGAGCAAACTTCATCGCGATCAATGGTCCTGAACTATTGAGTCGTTGGGTCGGGGCTGCAGAACAAGCAGTGCGAGAGCTATTTACCAAAGCACGACAAGCAGCTCCCTGTGTCGTCTTTGTCGATGAAATTGATACCTTAGCACCAGCACGCGGACGCTTTGCAGGTGATTCCGGAGTAAGCGATCGCGTTGTTGGGCAGCTTTTAACTGAACTAGATGGTCTTCAGGGGTGCCCTAATGTGCTGCTAGTCGGCGCAACCAATCGCCCCGACGCCCTTGATCCTGCGCTACTTCGGGCTGGGCGCTTGGATCTGCAACTGAAAGTAGATTTGCCTGACCAATCCAGTCGCTTTGCCATTTTGCAGGTGCATAACAACGATCGGCCCTTGACCGAAGTTGACCTGGCACATTGGGCAACCCATACCGAAGGCTGGAATGGAGCTGATCTGGCACTGCTTACTAACCAGGCAGCCCTAGAAGCGATTCGTCGCTACCGTGCCCAAGGTGCCACTGACCCCAGCAGCATCCAAATCACGATGGATGACTTTGCTGTTGCCCATCAAATTTTGACCGAGCAACGTTCATCAACCTGATTACAAAATTCGTTAACCCGATGATTTCTGAACAAAATACTGACCCAGTTAAACAACAAGCGTTAGCAGCCCTTACGGCCACATTTATCACCCAGGGTCATCCACCCGAATATGCTGCACACATAGCAACAGCAGCCATTTTTCAAACAGATTTGGATCTGAGAAACGCCCAACTGGCTCGTTTGTTGGCTTGGCTGAAGCAAGAACATTCTGATATCTACCCGATCGCTCTGGCACAAGTCGAACAAACCCGTGAAGAGTTTGAGCGCAGAGTACAAACAGATTAGGAAGACAACCGGAATAATCCGTAAAAATTTATCTTTCAGCTCTTCGAGTCGTTCCGTAGAATCCCCAAAAACTTTCCTGTGATTTTACGGAATGACTTCACTAGGCAAGCTTTTCAGGTATCTCTCCGTATCTGAAATTATCTCTTTACAATATAAATAAATGCTAAGCATCTCCGTAATTCTGCGAACACCGCCCCCAACATATCAGTAAGGTTCAGTGTTTGTCCTGGCTATTCTCGACTCGTTGGATGTCTATCCTAGTGACGGAAGCCAAACCCAAAACAATCCCTACTTGACAAGGGAAGGGGCAAGGCGAACCAAGTTCCAATTCAAATTCACTACAGGATTAAAACCATGGCTGTCGAAAAAGTAAACTCTTCCTCAAGCTTGGCTGAAGTTGTCGATCGTATTCTCGACAAAGGAATCGTGATTGATGCTTGGGTTCGTGTTTCTTTAGTCGGTATCGAATTGCTAGCAATTGAAGCTCGTGTCGTGATCGCCTCCGTAGAAACCTACCTCAAGTACGCTGAAGCAGTTGGTTTGACTGCTCAAGCTGCTGTTCCTGCTGCTTAGTGTGTGTGGTGTTGAGGAGTCAAGCCTGGCTCCTCAACTTTCCGATTTCTCTCCTTTCCAACCCCAGCATTCTCTAAATTCATCCATCTCCAACTCACGGGAGGAATCTCGAATGGCTCTAAGACATGAGTGGCAGGCGCAACGTCAACACCGCCAGCAAGAATTCGCGCAACGTCAACAACAAGTCCAAGAATCTCTGGCATCAGCACGGCAAGAACGCCAACATACGGCAGCGCAGCTACGGGATGATTTGAGCCTGTTCCGTGAGAGCTTGATGCAGAACGAAAAAGTTCGCAGCCTCCAATGCCAAAAGTTTCAGTCAGAGTTGCAACAATTTTGTCAAACACTTCAGCAAGAAACTCAGGCGTTCTTAAGTAGCGCGAATGATCGGCGTCAAGCACAAGCACAGGCATTAGCACAACAACTGGATGCTTTTGTTCAGGCACTTCAACATCAAACGGTTGAATTTCTGGCATTGACGAGAGCTGAACGCTCCACCATGGCTCAACAACTTTCTCAAGATTTGCAAGCATTCCACACCCGCCTGGCCACAACAGTCGTTGCGCTGCGGCAAGAAATCCAGCTTTTGCACCAGCAAATCCAATCAGAAGTCGAAGCTTTGCGAATTGATACCCAGCAATCTCTAGCCATCAACCAGCAGCAGCGCCTCCAGGTCAAAATGCAACTTACTCAGGATCTGGCAGCCTTCACCGACAATCTTCGTCAGGAAGTTGAGCTTTATCTGCTAGAAGTAGCAACTCAACGGCAACAGCGCGCCGAACAGCTGAGTCAAACACTAAGCCAAAGCCGTGACGATCGTTTTGCGGAAGTTCAAAGCTTGTTCACCCGTTTAGGCGAGTTTCGAACAGAGCTGAAAGCATTTCAGGCAAATTTGCATCAAACCGTTTGGGGAACTCACTCGTCGTCCTCATCCGTACAAGTAACCCAACCGACTGCCAAAGAGCCAGCTGTAAAGAGCACACCTCGATCGCTAACGGTGGTTCCTAGTGCTCCACCGAGTCCGCCTGTCGCCTCGGCGCCAGTTGTCTCGACACCTGTTGCGGAAAACAAACCTACCAACCCCGTGGTGAATAACGTTGAGGTATCGGTAGCGACAATGCCTTCCGTTGAAACTGTACCGCCTACCCAAGGCACCAAGGCAATTCTGGAAGATGCGATCGTTTATGAGAAGGATGTCTACAACTACATCCATGAAATTCAAGGCGCACGGTTAACTCAAATCGAGTCAGCTTTGGGAATTAGTCGGTTTCAAGCAGTCGATGCTCTGCGATCTTTGATTAAAAAAGGACTAGTCACACAGCGAGATCGCGTCTATCTCGCACAAGAAACGTTTGTTTAATAAACCAATCAACAGCAGTTAGGCAGCAGAACCAACAATAGACCCATCCCCCATCTCATTGAATTTACTCCCATCCTAATTTCATTTAAGAGGATCAACTGTGACCACTGTACTTCGAGCCAGCCCCCGGCGATTTGTCAGCACTCCCTCCGTCGAAAGAGTGGCTATCCGAGCCTTGCGCTATTTGCAATCGGGCTTTTCGGTGCATCTGCGAGGTCCGGCAGGCACTGGCAAAACCACTCTGGCACTGCATCTGGCGGATTTAATCGCCCGTCCTATCATGCTGATCTTTGGCGATGACGAGTTCAAAACCTCTGACTTGATTGGTAACCAATCGGGCTACACTCGTAAAAAAGTAGTAGACAACTTTATCCACAGCGTTGTCAAAGTCGAAGATGAGCTACGGCAGAACTGGGTCGATTCTCGCCTTACCTTGGCTTGCCGAGAGGGATTTACTCTGGTTTACGACGAGTTCAACCGTTCTCGCCCAGAAGTAAACAACGTACTATTATCTGCTCTGGAAGAAAAGCTGTTAGTATTACCACCCAGCAATAACCGCAGCGAATATATTCGCGTCAGTCCAAATTTCCGGGCCATCTTCACTTCAAACCCAGAAGAGTATTGTGGAGTTCACGCTACTCAAGATGCCCTGCTGGATCGCCTGGTTACTATCAACATGCCAGAGCCAGATGAACTGACGCAACAGGAAATTCTGGTCCAGAAAACTGAAATCGATCGTGCCAGTGCTGTATTAATTGTTCGGCTGGTAAAAGAATTCCGCATCAGAACCAAGACAGATAAAGCATCTGGATTGCGTTCCGGTCTCATGATTGCCAAAGTGTGCCGAGAACATGAAATTTTCGTTTTAGCTGAGAATTCGGAATTCCGGGATGTGTGCTGTGATGTATTGTTATCACGCTCAGCCTTGCCTTTTGCTGAAGCAACTACCATTCTGTGGGATTTGCTGAATGAAATGGTAGGACTTGACCTAGAACAATCTGAATTTGATGATTTGCCGATCGTGGGAGCTGTAGAAACCCCTGAACCCGAACAAACCACCATCCAAGCATCGGCTGTTTCGCTGACCGCTGGCACTGAAAAGATTGAGCCAGCACCAGCTAACCTTCTTGAGTCCATTCAGTCCAAAATTGAGCCGGAAAAGTTGGCTTCAGTCCAGGCAGAAGCGACTGAACTGCCAGCAGAGGTAGCTGAAATGGTGATGCCTAACCAGGAGAAATCACCTAGACCTGATGAGAATCAATTACCTTTGCAGCAAGAGAATGAATTGCCGACTAAAGCCATACTTGCAGAGGCGCATCCTTTAGCAACCGAAGCGGTAGAAACAGTACCAGCTTCGGTTGCGGCAGTAGTCCCTCATGAGCGAGAGATTTATACTTATATTCAGGATAATCCTGGTGCAAAGCTTTCTCAGATTGAAAAAGCACTTCAGTTGGACAGATTTCAAACGGTTGATGCGCTCAGATCTCTGTCGGAGCAAGGTCGAGTTGTGCAGCGCGATCGCTTATTCTTTGTGAATGTAGAGGTTGCATCATGACCATGACCACACCAACCAGGGCAAGTTCTTCACCCATTGCACCTCGTGACTCAGCCAGAGCCATTACGACTTCAACACAAGGCTCAACTCTGGCAGATGTACTGGAGCGCGTGCTCGATAAAGGCATCGTGATTGCAGGGGATATTTCGGTCTCTGTTGCGTCTACAGAGTTGCTCAATATCCGCATTCGGCTGTTGATTTCTTCGGTGGATAAAGCCAGAGAAATTGGAATTAACTGGTGGGAAAACAATCCCCACTTTAGTTCTCAAACTCAAAATCTGTTAGAAGCAAACCAAAAGCTGCAACAACGCGTAGAAAGTTTGGAAACTGAATTGCGTGCGCTGCGCTTACCGCCTGCGAACGGAAGTGTTGCAACTAATCACGATGAGTCTGAACTCTCACTGGATATGCTGGAGTTTTGAGATCACCCTGTAAAAGTGAGTATTTTTATCTAAGGATGCCAGGAACCTACCACAATCCTTTTACAAACAATACCCACACAGCCTACTGGATATGAGTGAGCGCACGCATGATTACGATTAGAACGATGAAACAGATTCCAACCAGCAGAACAATTTTGAGTTCTCGCTCAAGTAGCTTGCTGGGTAAAACCTACGTTGTTGCCAGCGATCGCGCACGGATGATGTCTGGTATGGCTCAAACACTCTCAAATGAAGCGCGTCGTCAATGGCTGGATACAATGTACCGCAACCGAATCATTTGATCAGCCCAGGGTGTGTGTTACTAGAACTACTAAGTCCTTCTAGAGGCACATCATGATTCAGCAAAATTTACCCCTCTCAGGCAGTGTTCAGGTTCAGTGTGCCTATTGTCAGGGCAAAGGACGCGATCGCTTTGGTGTGATGTCTCCTCAATCAACCTGCCAAGCCTGTCATGGAACCGGAACTCATTGGGTAACACTTCCTTTGATAGACTGTGTCTATTGTCGGAAAACAGGAATTTCTCCTACGGGAACTCGTAATCCTTGCCTTGCCTGTGGTGGCAAAGCTGTGCAATCTCAAGCAAACCGCTCATTTAGTTGTCCACGTTGTGGGGGAACAGGAACGAATCAAGCAAATGGCTTGTATTGCTACTTGTGTCATGGTTCGGGGCTGGTAGATTCTGCCAGTTAAAAACGAACTCGCAATTGATGTTGAATCTGATTTACCTGCCTACAATTGCACTAGGCGATCGCAACCCAAACCAGGTGTCTTCTCCCGATTTACCCATTCAAGCTATTCCCAACCCTCCTAAAGCCAGCAAAGATGCAGGGCTGGCTCCGTTATTGTTAACGGTAGTAGAGTTAGTCCGACAACTAATGGAAGCACAAGTTATTCGCCGTATGGAAGAAGGCGAACTGAGTGACCAAGACCTCGAACGCGCAGCAGAGAGCCTCCGAAAACTTGAAGAACAAGTGGTTCAACTGTGCGATGTGTTCGAGATTAATCCGGCTGATCTCAACATCGATTTGGGTGAAGTGGGAACGCTGCTACCCAAAACAGGCGGTTACTATCCTGGTGAAAACACTGCCAATCCCACAATTTTAGAACTCCTTGATCGACTTCTCAATACTGGTGTTGTCCTCCAGGGTGATGTCAACTTGGGATTGGCAAATCTTGAGCTAATTCATGCCAGATTACAATTGGTTTTGACCGCAAAGCCACTTTAAGTATTGCGGAGATCGAGAGAATAACTCATATTCATCCAGTGGAATGAGCTTCTCAGTGTCAACTTCTACTTCTTCTCCTCTTCACTCTTGCACCCTCATTACTTCCTATGGGCAATCGACTCTACCTCTACGGTATTTTTCCCACTCCAGGTCCTGAGGATTTAGAACTCAAAGGCTTGGATCAGCAGCCCGTCTATAAACAAGTGGTCGATGGATTTGCATTCCTCTACTCTGAAGCATTACAGGAACGATATCTTGCCAGTCGGCGCAATTTGCTGGGGCACGAGAAAGTGTTGGAGCAAGCAATGCAGGCAGGTTATCGGACTTTATTACCGTTGCAGTTTGGCTTAATTGTAGAAAGCTGGGAAGCAGTGACTCAACAACTCACGGCCCCCCATCGAGAAAGTCTGGAAAAGCTGTTTCAGAAATTGGACGGGTATCGGGAAGTGGGGATCAAGTTGTTTTGGGACAATCAGACGGAACTCCAGTCACTCATGGCAGAAGATGATGCTCTGAGGTTAAAGCGTGACAGTTTAGAAGGGAAAAATTTGAGCATGGATGAGGTGGTGGCAATTGGGCAGGCGATCGAGAAAGCAATGGCTCAACGCAAAAAGGAGATTATTGAAGCATTTCAGGCAATTCTTAACCCTATGGCAATCACGATCGCCGAAAATGATCTGATGACCGATACCATGATCTACAATGCTGCCTATTTGATTGATTGGGACTCTGAAGCTAACTTTAGCCAGCAAGTTGAAGCACTGGATGAACAATTCGAGCAGCGACTTAAAATTCGTTATAACAACTTCACTGCCCCCTATAACTTTGCACGCTTAGATCAGTTAGATTAGCGGTATATCAGGTTTTAGGTTTTCAGAGAGTTGGAAAGTCAGAGTCAGTATTAGAAATCTGGCGTTAAAAAGCTTTACCTCCTCTTACTGTATCTTGTTTTTTTCATGCTTGTGTCTGACCGTCCCTTCTTCCCCTACCACCCCTCTTACCCAACTTCTTATGCTCCTCCGTCTGCTTTTCGCTCCTATCACTGGCATCGGCTGGATTGCTGAACAAATCCAAGAACACGCAGATGCGGAGCTGGATGACAAAGAAAACTTAGGTAAGCGGTTACTGGCGCTACAACTTGCTTTTGATATGGGTGAAATTCCCGAAAAGGAGTTTGAAATTCAGGAGGAAGAATTGCTACTCGCGATTCAAGCCTTGGAAGATGAAGCGAGGGCTGCTGCAAATGCAGAGGATGAGTGAAATCGAGTCCTAATTCTTCAGGAAGAGTTTTTCCTTAAAAGAAGAGACTTTAAATTTCGCCTTTGAGGTCTTGATTGAGCGCGGTAGAGCGCTATTAAAAAAATAGGAAATTATTCCTGAGGATTTTGCGGTTCAGGGGGCAGCTCAGCCAAGAACAGAGGAAGTTCCTTGACGATTTCGACTTCTGCTAAGGGAATCTCTTCTTTCTCGACGGTAATCTGTTTGAGATCAGGAATAGCAAGCAAGTCTTTCTGCTGCTCTTTAATCGCGATCGGCATCCGGAGCGGTTCAGGTTTTTCGAGCCAGCAACTTGCCAGAGGAAGGGTTTGATCCAAGTCATCTAGCGGACGAGGTACTAGCATGACGGCGTGTAATTCGCCAATACGCTCAGCTTCATGCATTCCGACATCGAGTGCGATCGCCACATTTGCCACATTGCCTCGAATAATTGCTGTACACAAACCTGCGCCTGTAACTTCATGAGCTGCTAAGACCACATCAGCGGCTTTGAGCATCGCATCAGCAGCCCCTACCATCGCTGGAAAACCACGAGTTTCGAGCAGACCGACTGCCTGGTTGCTCAGACGGCTATTGCCTCGACCACTAGCTAATTGTGCTAGACGATTGCCGATCGGTAGAACAGCTTCCAAATTTGGCATAGGTCTGGCAATCACTAAAGTTGAAGCAGGTTGTCCATATTGCTCAGCCACTTCCGCACCAGCTTCAACTGCTAACCGCACATCAGCAATGCCACCCCGCACCACCGCTGTACAAAGCCCACTCCCAATTTTTTCGTACCCAACGAGATGAACCCCTGCTGATTTCAGCATCGTGTCAGCGATCCCCACGATCGCTGGGAAACTTCCCACAGAAACTAGACCCAGTGCAGTATCTGTATAGTCTTCTAGTAAGCTCATGACTGAGGTTGGTTATCCTGCGGCGTTCCAAATTGTTTGGAATTGGGCATCATTTTTGCAATAATCCGGCTGACATACACTTGTCCATATACTTTCCCTTGCACCTTACCCGAAGCCTGAAAGACTGACCATTCAGCGGTCGTCTGAGAATCATCCGAGGAAGAGGAGTCTGGAGAGACAGATTGCTCAGGGCCAGGTGTCGGGATAGCTGTATCAGCAGTTTCTAAGACTTCTACCTGACGACCACAATTTCCTAATAAGGAATCGGGAGGGATAACCTGTCCAGCTTCTAAGGAACAGTTGAACAGGGTAGAAGCAGAACCAATACAGGCGTTTGCTCCAATCTTTAGTTTGCCAATCAGCAACACCTTCGTTCCAATCGTAACGCTTTGGGCAATTTCTAACGTTCCTTCATGGGCATGTAAGACAGAACCGCTACCAATGCAAACCCCTGATTCGATGATAATGCGACTGTTAGGATCTGCCTGAAGAATGACTCCAGGGGCGATCGTGGCACTTTCATGAATCGTTACGTCCCCACTTATATGGTAATAATACGAAGTTGGCATGGGTCGTTTTAATATCCTTTAGGCAGAAGTCAGGCACTAGGTGTGACAAGTTGTTTGACACCCAGCACCTGACCTGACCTCATTCCTTACGAGTTAAGCAATGGTAAGCAGCTCCTCCCTAGTTCATTGCTTTTTCCCGGGGCGGTGAATAATCGATTCGACCACTCGCCGCTTGGTTTTAGGTTCGATACCGATTAGCCGAACATAGTCACTGCTATGAACCGCCAGGAGAGATTCTAGATTTGCCAGCACCTCAACTTCTCGATTCACTTGAATAATGCCGTTGCTGTGCCAAGAACTAGTCTGAAAACGGCGCTTGTCTGCATATTCAGTACTGATCTGATAGCCCTGCGCCAATAACTGACGAACCTGATCGACAACTTCCGACTTCAAGCTAGAGCTAGTGTAGGAGGATTTGCTAGCACTCGATGGCGCAGAAGCAACATAGCTAGTAGAGCGGCCGCTGGATTGTACCGTTTTGCCAGCTGGGCGTTGAATAATTAGCTCAAGCACCCGACGCTTCACTTTGGGATCAATGCCAATTAAACGGACATATTCGCCGCCGTGCTCTTTTACACAAGCCTCCAACCCTGCCATCACATCTGCCTGGCGAGTAGATTGAATCGGACTGCAACTGCTCCAGGAACTGGTCTGGAATCGGCGTTCATCGGCATGTTCCATGCCAATTCGATAGCCTTGAGCCAGTAGTTGTCGGACTTGCTCAGCCACCTCTGATACCAAACCACCCGCAGAAGCGTAGCTGTTATTCGTATAGCTGCTAGCAGAATGGCTGCTTGCAGCAGGCTGAACATAGTTATTCGATCGCCCAGACGTTTGAACAGTTTTATTACCAGGACGCTGAATAATGGTTTCAGCTACCCGCTTTTTCAGCCGAGTATCAATACCAATGAGCCTGACATATTCACCCGTATGCTCATTGAGACAAGTTTGCAACTCTGCCAGTACTTCCGATTCGCGAGTTGCCTGAATCGGTGCACAGCTTTTCCAGGAACTGGTTTGGAAACGACGTTCGTCGGCGTGCTCAGTCCCAATTCGGAAGCCCTGGTTAAGCAGATATCGGATTTGATCTACCACATCAGAATTCAAGTGATTTCCCCCTGCGTATGCCTGACTATGTGAACCATTACTTGTTGAATTTGACCCGCTAGCGGTCTCCGCCTGATTGAGCTCATCACGCAACGGATTAATACAGGCAATACTTTCGGCGCAGCGATAGCCTGATCGCAATGCATCATTAATCCCAACAACGTGAGTCGCAAATTTTACATCTGAATCTTGCACATCCGGCAGACGATCGGCTTGCTGCTGGTTGGTGATAATTGATCCAGAAGCGACATACTTGCCAGGTGGAATTTCTACATCTTGAATCAAGGCATGCATCATCACAATGCATCCATGACCCACCCGCGCATTAAATACAGTTGAACGAAATCCAATAAAACAGTTATCCCCTACATAAGCAGGACCATGAATTAGTGCCATGTGGGTAATGGACGAGTCTCTCCCAATCCAAACAGAATAAGAATTCTGGTCATCGCCAACAACACGCCCCTGCTCTAACCCGTGGATAACCACACCATCCTGAACATTCGTACCCTCACCAATATGAAAGGGACTGCCTTCATCAGCCCGAATGGAGGTGCCCGGGGCGACCATCACATCTGGACCAATTTTGACATCCCCAATAATGTTGGAAGAAGAATGCACGTAGGCCGTTTTATCAATACTGGGTTCAGCCAGTGTGCGTGACCAGGGCGTAGGAGGAGCTGCATAACTACGGACAGCCATAGATTAATCTCTCCAACGGAAAATATAGCAGAACTCTCTGCAAGTCAGGTTCGACCAAGACAAAATATTTGTCCTCGATTGGACATTTTTGGCTTCCACTCGATCGAGTGGAAAATCATTACCTGAACCTACGGCTGAAGCTCCAACCATTACGATGAAGCTTCGTTCTGTCATTGATCCGCCGACTGCTTTATAGCAACATCGTCATGAAAACTAAACTTTAGCTTGTAAGACAGATAATCTCTTTGCCAGGTAATGATTGAGTCGTCCTAATCAGAAGCGATAAATAGACTTCTTGTAGAAATTCACTTTTGTCAAGCAAGCTGATCGCTGCGTAACCCAAATGAACCTTTCCTATACAAGAAGTCTGGCAACTTCAATGAAACTGGGGCGAGTCTAGTACTGATCGCGCTTGCTATACAGAGAACGATTACCAGCACTGATCGTGTCAATGATGGCAATGACTGCCGCATCAGCAGGACGTTTGTCACTTCCTGGCACCTGACGAGCAGCACTTCCTCGACTCACAAGCACCCATTCCCCCACTCCTGCACCCACATTATCTAACGCGACTTCGTATTGCGGTAATGGGTTACCATCCTGATCGAGAAGTTGCACAATCAAGAACTTTACCCCTGTCAGACTGGGTTCTTTCTGGGTACTAACAACCGTGCCACGAACTTCGGCAATTTGCATTGAACTCTACACGCCTCTGAGAGGACAAAAATGGAACGTTAACCTTTTATGCACCTCTCAAGGGACGGATGCCGCTCACGCTTTCACGGAACGGTTCTACTGCTTCGGTGTAACGAATCGGTAGAACATACTCCAGGTTTTCGTGGGGACGAGCAATGATGTGGCTGGAGACAACCTGCCCACCATTGACTCGACGAACACTTTCTAGACCTGCAGCAACGGATGCTTGCACTTCAGAAACGTCGCCTCGGACAATGACAGTGACACGACCGCTGCCAATTTTTTCGTAACCAACCAAGGTTACACGAGCTGCTTTGACCATTGCGTCTGCGGCTTCCACAACAGCAGGAAAGCCCAAGGTTTCTACCATCCCAACTGCGATTGCCATCGTACTTGACTCCTTAACGGGTAAACAAAATCTAAAAAGAACCAACAGAAAGAGAGGCCTGGAAATAGCCAATAGGTCTTACGATCGACCGATCGCATCAACTTCGAAATTGTTCTACGACTTCGGTGTAACGGATGGGTAAGACATATTCCAGGTTTTCGTGAGGGCGCGCAATGATATGAGTCGAGAGGACTTCACCACCATTTACCCGCTTAACTGACTCAATGCCAGCAGAGACAGATGCCTGCACTTCGGAAACATCGCCCCGCACAATCACGGTAACGCGACCACTGCCGATTTTTTCGTAACCCACAAGCGTGACACGGGCGGCTTTAACCATGGCATCAGCAGCCTCGACTACTGCGGGGAAGCCTTTCGTTTCAATCATTCCTACCGCAATCGGCATTTGTAAATTCTCCTAACAAGTGAAACTAAAAATTGTGAAATCTCAGGGCAAAAAATGAGACGGAAGTGGCAATGATCCCCAACCTTACCAAGGGTTTTACCGGATTGATCTCAGCATAGAGTGGTCTTTTTTGTTTGACAAGATAAAGCTCGATGATAGTTCCAAATAGCAGTCATTAATAAAACTGACCTAATAGTGCAGCAAACTCAGAATTTTGAGTGAGCTTTGAGCACCATCTTGAAGTCAGATCACGTTAGAAAAGGGATTCTAGACTGCTTTATTAGGATAGCGAAAAAGCGACACATGCAAACGTTCTACTTGGAAATAATCTATCAGAACCTATCTCCTTATAGAGCGAGCTCTATAAAATAATCATAGATTTTGTTCTATGAAAAT
This sequence comes from Scytolyngbya sp. HA4215-MV1, assembly GCA_019359045.1. GTDB lineage: Bacteria > Cyanobacteriota > Cyanobacteriia > Leptolyngbyales > Leptolyngbyaceae > Scytolyngbya. Next base: position 521,208 of record JAHHIA010000002.1, on the reverse strand, counting down.
CATAGAATGATCTAATATAAGCCATTTTTATAACCGTTATCAGCTTGTTTCCGTGATTGCTTTTCGCTTAGAAACAGTTTACTTTAGTTAAAAATCGGACTTAATTTAGGCTCTTTTCCTATCTAAAGTTTTTGGTTATTTAATGCATTTTGCTCTGCGGGTATTGATTTCGTTATCGACGTTTTTCTATAAGCAACTTTAAGAAAACTTTTTGGATTGAGTTGCTGGACTCTATGGGTGGCGATCGGGTTAAAAGGAACCGTTTCAATGCATGAATTTCTTATCCAGACGAGTTGGTGGATTCCAACCTACGGCTTAATTGGCGCAGTTTTGACCCTGCCATGGTCAATGGGGATCATTCGTCGGACGGGTCCCCGCCCAGCTGCTTACTTCAATTTATTGATGACACTTTTGTCATTAGCTCATAGTGTTTGGGTGTGGCAAATGACTTTGGGACAGCCACATCAACTTTTAGAATTCCAGTGGTTCCGCGCAGTCGATCTGGATTTGTCGTTTTCACTAGAGATTTCCCCCGTGAGCGTTGGGGCGGCAGTTTTGATCACGGGATTGAGCCTTCTAGCGCAGCTTTACGCACTGGGCTACATGGAGATTGACTGGGGGCTTGCTCGGTTCTTCGGTCTAATGGGTTTCTTTGAAGGGGCAATGACTGGCATTGTGCTCAGTGACTCATTGTTCTTGAGTTATGCCCTTTTGGAAATGCTGACACTTTCCACTTATTTATTGGTGGGTTTTTGGTATGTGCAGCCTCTGGTGGTCACTGCAGCGCGAGATGCATTCTTAACAAAACGGGTCGGAGATCTAATTTTGCTGATGGGAGTCGTTGCGGTTTCCACCTTTACAGGCAGTTTGAATTTTTCTGATCTGACCCAATGGGCATGGGCTGAGACAACCGTGCTCGACCCCAATGTTGCAACTTTGTTGGGGCTAGCATTGATTGCGGGTCCCGTTGGTAAGTGTGCCCAGTTTCCACTGCACCTTTGGTTAGATGAGGCAATGGAGGGACCTAATCCTGCTTCAATTCTAAGAAACTCGGTGGTGGTTGCCTGTGGGGCTTATGTGTTGATTAAGCTTCAGCCAGTGCTGTCCCTGTCGCCAGTAGTTTTGAATGTCTTGTTGATTTTGGGAACGATGACAGCGATCGGAGCGGCTCTGGTGGCGATCGCTCAAATCGATATCAAACGCGCCCTATCCCATTCTACCAATAGCTATTTGGGACTCGTTTTTATTGCAGTGGGCATGGGGCAAACCGAACTGGCACTGATCTTGCTCTTTACCCATGCCATTACAAAAGCTTTGATCTTCTTAAGTGTCGGTGGTGTGATGAATGTTACCTATACCCAAGATTTGACTGAGATGGGTGGGCTAGCGAGCCGCATGCCTTTTACGACTGGTGCATACATCATTGGAGCGATGGGCGTTCTTGCAATGCCTCCATTGGGTGGTTTTTGGGCAATGTTGCAGTGGATCGATGGCTTGTGGGTTGTGCCGCTCTGGTTGGATATTGTGGTTTTGCTATTTAATGGGCTGACGGCATTTAGTCTGATGCGGGTATTTGGTCTGGTCTTTATGGGCGAGGTGAAGCCGAAAACACGCAGAGCGCCAGAAGTGGGGTGGGCACAGGCAGTGCCAATGGTGGCGCTGGTTATCCTGACGTTGCTAATGCCATTGATGTTGTATCGCTGGGGTCTGTTGCCAGGTTGGAGTGCAGTGAACTGGCGAGTTGCTATTTCGCTCATGCTCTCTACTCTAGTAGGGGCTGGTTTAGGTGCATGGATCTATGCCAATTCTGGTTGGGAGAAACCAATTCGGTTTCCCTGGAAGCCAGTTCAGGTTTTGTTAGCTGAAGACTTTGGTATTTTGCGAATTTATCAGTTGAGTGTAGTTCTGGTGGTGAGTTTGTTATCTAAGCTAGCTGCCTGGATCGATCGCTACATTGTAGATGGCATGGTGAATTTGGTGGGGCTGTTTACGCTGGTCAGTGGTGAGGGTTTGAAGTACAGCGGATTTGGAAAATCGCAGCTGTATGTTATGACAATTTTATTGGCAATGGCGTTGATCGGTGTGGTGCTAAGTTTTCCCTTCTTATCTCATCTCATGTCGATCGCAAGTTAGCGATTTAGAGGATGCAGGATAGATAGTGTAGTGTTTTGTAGCATTGATTATTGATAGCAGAATGCTTATTCTCGAATGCTCCACTTGATGAATGCTCTAAATGATGTACGCTGGCAAGCTTTGGAAGTAAACCGTTTCGTTGGGAGTTGGTTCTACTCATGCTCAGTGCTTTGATCTGGATACCGCTGCTGGGAGCAGTTTTGGTCACGCTGTTGCCTAGTGCTTGGGGAGCAAGCTATCCGCGTTTCCTCTCGCTGGGGTTGATTGGGGCTACTGTCATTGTCTCGATTTTGCTAGGTATTCAGTTTGACCCCAGCTTGAGTGATTTTCAGTTTACAGAACAACTCCCTTGGATCGAGCCACTGGGGTTGAATTATCAGTTAGGGGTTGATGGGTTGGCATTTCCCTTACTGGTGATGAATGCGGTTCTCACGTTAATTGCTCTGTGGAGTAGCGATCGCTTCACTGTACGTCCCCGGCTCTACTACACCTTAATGCTGCTACTGAACGCATCAGTATCGGGGGCTTTTTTGGCTCAGAATGTATTATTGTTTTTTATTTTCTATGAAATAGAATTAATTCCGCTCTATTTACTGATCGCCATCTGGGGGGGACCTCGACGCGGTTATGCTGCCACAAAATTTTTGATCTACACCGCTGTTTCTGGCGTGCTAATCTTGATTGCATTTTTGGGACTGGCATGGTTGACGGGTTCCACTACGTTTGACTATGCCGTTCTGAAGCAGCAGACTCTACCACTGACGGTGCAGGTAGCATTGCTAGGAGCGTTGCTGGTTGGGTTCGGTATCAAAATTCCGCTGGTTCCCTTTCATACCTGGCTACCCGATGCTCATGTGGAAGCTTCGACACCCATTTCGGTGCTGCTGGCAGGGGTTTTACTGAAATTAGGCACCTATGGATTGTTCCGGTTCGGGCTGGGAATGTTTCCTGATGCTTGGGTGCTATTGTCTCCTTGGTTAGCCAGTTGGGCAGTCGTCAGTGTGCTGTATGGATCATTTACAGCGATCGCCCAAAAAGACATGAAGAAAATGGTTGCCTACAGTTCGATCGGGCATATGGGATTCATTTTGTTGGCAGGAGCTGCTGCAAGTCCTTTGAGTATGTTAGGGGCTGTCATGCAAATGGTCAGCCATGGCTTAATTTCAGGACTCTTATTTTTGTTGGTCGGTGGGGTATATGCCAAAACTGGCAGTCGGGATATCGATCTGCTACGTGGGCTGCTGAACCCAGAACGCGGATTGCCCGTATTAGGCAGTTTGATGGTTTTGGGCGCAATGGCAAGTGCGGGCATTCCTGGAATGGTGGGCTTTATGGCAGAATTTCTGGTTTTCCGAGGCAGTTTTCCAGTTTTTCCGGTACAAACACTGCTGTGTATGATTGGAACTGGCTTAACCGCAGTTTATCTGCTGCTATTGGTCAATAAGGTATTTTTTGGTCGCCTCTCGGAATCTGTCATGAATCTGCCAAGAGTGCGCTGGGCGGAGCGGTTACCTGCGATTTCGTTGGCATTGCTTGTTGTCACCTTCGGCATTCAACCGATCTGGCTTTCCCGTTGGACCGAGGTCAGTACAACCACTTTGGTAAGCCATTTCCCAACGATCGCGCAAGTCACTGCTGCTCAAACTGCTGCCAACAGCGATCGTTCCGAAGAGAGGATGCCCTAGATGCCACAGAAAACTGGACAGACTGTATTGCCACCTGCCAGCCAAACCCTGGAAGAGATTGTTCGTCGTCTGGAAACGGGCGGGGCATTGCTACCGAATTCTCCCGATAATCTCATCGAAGTGGTAGGCATTTTGAAGAGCTATGGCGAAGTACTCAATGCTTATCGGTTGAATCTCACTTATATCGCCGAGTATCAATTTTTAGTCCTCTTTCCCTTTTTCAAATACTTCAATGGTGAAGTGACTGCCAGTAAGTTATTACGGCATTGGTGGCACGATCGCATCAACTATGAGTTTTCTGAATACTGCATGAAAGCCATGTTCTGGCATGGTGGCGGCAAATTGGATGATTACCTGGACAGTGATGAGTTTCGTCAATTAGCCCAAAAGGCAATTCAGGCAAAGCTGGCTGGTAATCCGCTGATGTTGGGGTGCAATCGTCTGTTTCCCGAATTTCTGCTGGAACAAGTGCGTGTAATGGCTTACTACAGCGCTCTAGGGCAATTTTGGACCGTGATGAGCGCCATGTTTCTCGATCTTTCAGATCGCTACGATCGTGGTGAAATTCAGTCGATCGGGGATGTCGTGGATCACATCTTGGTAGGACTTGTAGAAGCAGCCAGCAAGCCGATCGTGTATCAAGTCAAAATTGGCAACCAAACTTACGATATTTTGCCTGCTTCAGCAGGTCTAACCTTTCTGATGGATACTGCCGTTCCCTATGTCGAGGCAGTTTTCTTCCGTTCTTTTCCGTTTCGGGGAACCGTTACCTACAATGCCCAATCCCATCAGATCTCAGCTGATCAAAGCCAGTTTTGCTATGGGGCACTCTATGCCGATCCTCTGCCGATCGGGGGGGCAGGAATTCCACCAACGCTGCTGATGCAAGACATGACGCATTTCTTGCCAGAATATCTGCATGATCTTTACCGAATGGGGCTTCGGGGAGAAGAAGACTTACGGGTCAAAATTTGCATCAGTTTTCAAAAATCGATGTTCTGTGTCACGACAGCAGCAATTTTGGGATTAGCGCCTTACCCGATTACCACAACCAACCCAACCGAACAGCAAGCAAATCACATTTATTTAGGAAGTTGGGTAAAACGTCTGGCAGACTCACGGTTGATCACGCTCCAGAATGATTGATCCTTTTTCTTCGGTCTCAAATAAGTCAAGTCCAAGGGGCAATTCACGAATCGGTTATGTTCTAGACAGGTTTTGGGAGTTTTGAATGCTTTGCTGAGCAAAGCATTCAAAACTCCCAAAAATCTCTTTGAAACCCTACCCAGAAGTCAGAATTCAAAAATCAGAAGGACTTCACCATTCGAGATTCTGACTCCTGGATTTTTAAACTAGCGTGCATTGCGGGTAGGAGAAAAAACTAGCCCTCATTAACCGATCGATGATTTCTCGCCAGAGACTGCGGATGAATTTAACACCCAGTTAACCAATGTACGAACACCAAAGCCTGTAGCACCTGCCCCGTTGTAGCCATTTTCTTTGTCCGTCCACACGGGTCCAGCAATGTCCAGGTGCGCCCAAGTGGTTTCCTTGACAAACTGTTTCAGAAACAGGGCAGCGGTAATAGCACCTCCCACGCGAGGTCCCGTATTTTTCATGTCAGCAACGATCGACTTCATCCCTTCAAAGTATTTTTCTTCCATCGGCATCCGCCAAAGTTTTTCACCTGCTAGTTCACTTGCCTGAGTCAGTTCTTGCGCGACCCCATCATCAGTACTCCACAACCCGGCAATGTCATCGCCCAGCGCCACCACGCATGCACCAGTTAGGGTTGCCAGATCGACAATGACATCAACACCCAATTTTTCAGCAAACACCAGCGCATCTGCTAAGGTCAGTCGTCCCTCAGCATCGGTGTTATTGATTTCAATCGTCTTGCCGTTAGAAGCCGTTAGAATATCGCCGGGGTGCATCGCATGTCCACTGATCATGTTCTCCGTCGCTGCCACAATAAAATGGACTTCACTGTCCGGTTTCAGTTGCCCGATGACTTTGGCTGCACCCAAAGTAGCAGCTGATCCTCCCATGTCTGTTTTCATCATTTCAATGCCACTACCCGACACTTTAATGTTGAGTCCACCCGAATCAAAGGTAAGTCCTTTGCCAATAACTGCCAGTTTGCGGTGGGGAGTACCTTTTGGCCTATAGGTAAGATGAATGAATTTGGGTGGCAAATCGGATGCCTGAGCGACCCCTAGAAAGGCACCCATGCCCAATTTTTCGCAATCTTCCCGTTCTAAAATTTCTAGGTCTAATCCGTGTGCTTGAGCGATCGCCTGTGCCGTTTCTGCCAACGTAATTGGGGTTACCACATTTGCAGGAGCCGCAACTAACTCCCGCGCCAAGATGACTCCAGAGCAAATCTGATGAGCACGGGCGATCGCTCCCTCCTGCCCACCCAAACCCAGCAACTCAACCTGTTCAACTTGAGATCCCTTTTCTTCAAGATCAGATTTAAAGCGATTGTCCTTATAGAGAGCCAGTTGCACCCCTTCAGCCAGCACTTGCGTCGTGGTTGCCGGGTCATTATTCCATATCGGCAAATAAATGCCGACCGTCTTGCAGCGCTCCTTTTTTGCCAGTTTGGCACTCACTGCCGCTGCTCGTCTCAAGTTGTCTGGCTTCAGTATCTCTGGCTTGCCTAACCCCACCAGAATCACTTTACGAACCCGGTTGTTGCCGCCTACACGAGTCACTGCACTATTCCCTTCCTTCCCTTTAAACTCGACTTCGGCAATTAATTCCTTGAGCGTACCTGCCAGTTTGCCATCCAACTCTGCCAGATCCCCAGTCAATTCCACCTGGTCTTCAAACAACCCGATCGCCAATCCATCACCAGACCAATCCAGGTATTGGGTATCTGTCGATCTCAAATCCATGCGTTTTTCCTCGAAGTACCTAATTTCGGCTCTTTCTCAGTATTGATCAAAATTGAGGGTGGAGGGAGGGTGAGGGAGTGAAGGGGTGAAAGGAGTAAAGGGGTGAGGGAAAGAGATCCCTAACGGCTGATTCTTGACTCCTGACTTCTGACTCCTGACTCCTAATTCCCGCTCTATTCAAACGAAGTGATAAGGCGGCAGCGCTTCTCCCAATTGCAGTTGCCAATAGGCGCATTGATTTTGCCACGTTTGGAGATGATGCATGAGGATAGCTTCCTCTTGTCGGCTGACCAGAAGGTAAATGCGATGGGGCGCATCTTCCTGGCTCTCGCTGATAAATGGATTGGGGTAAGAAAGCGCGATCGTCTGCACTAGAGCTACCCACTCGGCTTGTTGCTGCTGCTGCCGCGCTAATTGAGCCTGATATTGTTGTTTCTTGGCAAGAAAATATTGCTTCCCAGTAATTTCTGGCGCAATGGGCGATTCCGACAAATCTGCTGGGGCCAGTTTCAGGGTATATTCAGCTTTATCTTGCAACCAGTTCAATTTGGTCAGATAGTCTACTTTTTGAGTTTCTAGATGCTCTTGCAACCGCTCTTCGGATAGGAAAAAAGTGCCAAACCGAAGGGGCAAGATGGTGGTTTGTTCAAATAGCTCCCGTGTAGTGCGATCGTGCGCGAGAACTGCCTGAAGGAGTTGTTCATCTTGCGATTGAATTTTCTCTAAGTCAATTTCTGGCTCAACGAGAGCTGACACCTGATCATTCCCAACCAACTGCACTGAACCTGAAATCCCCTTGGGCATCGCTAGAGAAGCATCAGGAGTTTTGCAAAAAGCATAGATATACATCTGCCCTGAGAACGGAAGAAATAGGAAGAGCGGAGTTCCCAATCATAGGATTGGGGATCGGTTCCAAGATTAAAATCCGCCTATCGATAGTTTATCGTTTGTATTCCCAGATCAAACTCCAGGCTGAGAATAAGTTTTAAAGTAGCAGGCTGCCAATCGCCATTGCTCGATCGCAGCTCTACCGGGCACCCTGCCATCCATTGCTTAATTTCGGGGGTAGCTGTCTGAGCTTGAGCAATCATTTCTTTGGCGAGAATTTCTGCCAGGGTCGGTTGTTGGTACTGCGGTAGCTGATCGGAACGGACGATCGCTCTCGGATCAAGCGGTAAGAAATCCGTAGGAACTGGTTGCCCCGTTGCCAGATCCATTTCCCAGGTATCTCCCACCGTGGTGATTTGTAACATTACCAACATTCTCAAGATCCCCAGTTTCCAGCCCCAATGGGGTTGCAAAACGGTGGCTTCAATCCCACCAATTAATCGCATCATTTCATAGGAAGCCCGGCTAATTTGCCAGAGTAAGTAAGGCATCCATTCTGTAAGTTTTGTTTCGGATGCTGCGGGAGTCTTAGTTGCGGATTCTAAAAATTGCAGTGAATCCCAGGCTTGCTCAATGAGCCACACATCTCGCTGATCAGATGAAATTTCAGGATATTTGAGTAGACGAGTGGTGAGGTGCTGTTGGGCAGTGGCTTGAGAAAATGTCTGTTGAAGCGCGGTATCCACCAATCGAAAAGTCAGCGTGGTTTCAGCTTCCGGGTAAAGTTCCTCAGTTGGCAAGTTTGAGGCAGGGAAATAGTCAGTAGTTTCTATTTGCCGATCGAAGCTAGCCGTTAAGATTTCGACGGAAGCGATATCGATCGTTTGGGATCTATCAGCCAATTCCGTCCAAACTGAATGAGTTGCTGGAGAGGCGACTGAATCAATCGGCAAAACCTCGATCGGTGAAATCGGTTCAGATGCGTCAACTTCGCGGAAAAAGTCTTCTAAAGTGACAGTCGGTTCTGGGATCTCTGGAGTTGAAGCTGGAGCAGGTTCGATCGCCTGCGCAACATCTACCACAAAGTCTTCCAAAGTGGTAGCGGCTTCTACCCAGTGCGGTTGACTGACCGCGGCTTCGCCTAATACTTCAGCAATTTGAATAGCGAATTCCTCCAGGGTTCCTTCTTGGGGTTGGAGACTCTCAGGCACGATGGATGACGCGGTGTCTCGATCGTAAGAAGGAGCCGTAAGGTCAATCGCAAACTCTTCCAAGGTATTAGTTGCCAAAAAATCGTCTGCCTGTTCGGGGATGGGGAATCCGTTTGCCTTTGCGACAGCAGCAGCGAATTCTTCTAAGGTAAGCGCCGTAGTTGAGCGATCGTCTGAGATTGAGACGGATGGGATAGAAGGATTAACGGTAGAGGATGGGACTGTGGCGGTCTGAGGGGCGGTTCTTTGTGTAGCGTTTGTCTGCGGGGCTACCGAGACGTGAGACTCAGATTCTTCCGAACAATCGATAATTTCTGCTTGCCAGTCCGAGGCAAACTCAAAATTAAATCGCAGCCTCAACAGCCCTGATTGCCATCCTTTTCCAGGTTCCAGGAGATCGACCTTTAGCCCTTCGGTCAAGGGCTGGATACCTGAAGCGATCGTACAAATGATTTGTTGTAAATGCTCTAGATGCTGCTCGACAGTCTCATCAGTTTCGACAAGCACGTGCTCAGTTTCTGCCTGAAGAGTAGTCGCGTCGAGGATGCCAGCAGTCGTCTGCCAATCAAATTGTAAGAGGGTGGTCGGTGCCAGAGGATCTAACAAGGGGCGGCGAGTGACCAAATCAAATGACCATTGACTCTCAGCGACTTCAGCTTCTAGCAAGGCAACTAGCCGTACCATGCCTGTTTGCCAATCTTGCCCGGCTGGTTTGATCTGAGCTGGCACTCCTTCTATCAATTGCATTACTGCATAGGAGCTACGAGCGACATGCCAGAGAAGCTGAGGGATCAAATCTTCAACTGGTAGATAAGGCGTATTCAAAAGCGCATGAGCAGGAGCGGATGTGGAGAATCCTTGCAACGCCACCAAGACTTCTTCTATCTCCTCTCTGACGTAGGGAGAAAGGCTAATCGGGGTTGGTTCCAACTCTGGCGGACATCCCCCTGCAGGCGATCTCAGACGGGTTACGAGTTCCACCAATTGCTGCATGGCTTCTACAGCTTGCCAAGGCACTGCGGCAGGGGTCGGCTGATGCAAAATCGCTGGATCTTGTAACCGCAGGATAGTTTTACCCACTGTCTGTAAAGAGAACCGTCCAGGCTCCACAATCGTCCCGGCTTGCGTGCGAGCGATCGCACTCTGGTTGAAGGAAGTGGAAGAAACAGGGGCAGTCTGAGGTTCAATCATGGGCTTAGATCTTCACGGAACACAAGTCACTCGCAATTCGATGGATGCCCCTACCAGAATCTCCACTGAGGGTTGTGGATTTCATCATCCGATTAAACACTCTAGAACAGCAGGCTCGGTGATTGGAAGTCGGAAAGTGACCTTGCCCATTATTTTTTAGAGTGATTCAATCCCTATCTTTAATAAGATTCCCATTCTGGTTAGAAATTTTGTCAACCACGCTGGCTAATTCTGATTACTGTTCAATCTCTCTCCAACAAGTAAAGTGTTGACAATTAAAAATAAAAATTTACAAATAAAATCCCCTCAGATCCCAAAAAGGCTGAGGGGAAGTCAGGAGCGATAACCTACACCGGAACGAAATACCGAATTCGAGCCAATTTCTGAGTTTGGAGTACTCCGTGCTCATTGTGAGGTATTTAGTATTCCAGAAAAAGGGTGTCAAAGTTGTCTGAAGGGGCGACTTTAGCGGGAATTGTCGCAGGCGCGATGGGGGCGGGGTCATGGTCACGCAGCCGATGGGCATCTTTTTCGAGACCTGCCACTTGCTGCTCAATCACTTCTAATCGCTGCTGAATAAGCACTCGCCGCTCTTCTAAAATCCCGAGTTCTTGCTGAAGTCGCTTTTTCTCATTGACCAGTTTGTAAATATCGAGATAAGCAGCCGCCTCGGTTTTCTGGCGAGGCATAGTGCTGATTTTGGGGCGAATTTGGCCTTGGGCATGGCGGGGGTGCATGGGTACTGTTCTCCGTAGGGTTAGTTGAGTATGCCCAGTTTTGTGGAGAAACTAACGGGGAGGGGAATGGGTGTGGGGTGTGAGGCAAGATCGAGAGGAAGGTTAGGGAAAACGAGTGATGAATGTTCCGATCGGGCAAGATTTGGTGCTGGTGGGGGGTGGACACAGCCATGCAATTGCATTGCGACTGTTTGGCATGAAGCCTTTGCCAGGGGTGCGATTGACGTTGATTACACAAACATCGGATACGCCCTATTCAGGAATGTTGCCGGGGCATGTGGCAGGGATCTATTCCCATGAAGACTGCCACATTGATCTGCGGTTATTGGCGCGATTTGCCGGGGCGCAACTGTATCTAGATCGTGCGGTTGGGTTGGATTTACCAAATCGTCGCGTGATCTGTGCGAATCGTCCGCCAGTGGCGTTTGATACGGTATCGATCGATATTGGCAGTACGCCGAAGTTGCCGGATGTTGCAGGAATTCACCAGTTTGTGGTGCCTGCAAAACCGGTGCCAAACTTTTTGGCGGCGTGGCAAGCGATGTGCGATCGTCTGGTGAGAGTGCCCGATCGTCCGGTAACTTTAGGAATCGTAGGAGGCGGAACAGGGGGTGTGGAGTTGGCACTCAATATGCAGCAACGATTACGTCAGATTTTGCTCGAGGCGAAGCAATCGGACGATCGATTAAAAATTCATTTATTTCATCGTGGTTCTGAGCTGATGTCAACCCATAACCGATGGGTACGCCGACGGATGAAGCGTATTTTATTAGCGCGAGGGATTTGCTTACATTTGAACGAATCTGTTCAGGCGGTGAGCCAGGGCAGGATTCAATGTGAATCTGGTAGGGGAGTTGATTGTGACACCGTATTTTGGGTTACACAAGCCTCTGCTCCAGATTGGCTAAGCAAGGCAGGACTGGCAGTCGATACCGAGGGGTTTATTCAGGTACAGGATACGCTGCAGTCGGCATCACATCCCTATGTATTTGCAGCAGGAGATATTGCCAGCATGATTCACTATCCTCGCCCCAAAGCAGGGGTATTTGCGGTGCGACAGGGCAAGCCTTTATTTGAGAACTTGCAGCGTTTTTTACAAAATCAACCACTAAAACCATTTCATCCGCAAAAGGCGTACTTAAGTTTGATCGGCACGGGCGATCGTTCGGCGGTTGCGACCCGTGGAGGATGGGGATGGCAATCCCGCTGGGGATGGCAATGGAAGGATCGAATCGATCGACAGTTTATGCAGCAGTTTCGAGCGTTGCCAGCGATGAGTGCTGAGGTGACTGCCATGACCACGGCAACCCCTCTCGCCACAGATGCGATTGATCCCTTTCCTCCATCATTGATGCACTGTGCTGGGTGCGGCGCAAAGGTGGGGGGAGAAACGCTAGAACGAGTTTTACGCCGAATTCAAACCGATGAACATTGTAAACAGCTCTCTCCTGCGGACAGAAAGGAGTACCCGCCAAGTTCTAGAACCGATGTCCTGATTGGGCTGGAGACAGTGGATGATGCGGCAGTGGTAAAGGTGCCAACGGGACAGGTCTTAGTGCAAACGGTGGACTATTTTCGGACGTTGGTCAATGATCCGTTTTTGTTTGGACAGATTAGTGCTCATCATTGTTTGAGCGATTTGTTTGCAATGGGGGCGACCCCGCAAAGTGCGTTGGCGATCGTCACGATTCCCTATGCAGCGGCAACCCAGCAGGAAGAAACGCTGTACCAGTTGCTCTCGGGGGCGAACCAGGTTTTGCAAACAGCGGGCGCAGTTTTAGTGGGGGGACATACCAGCGAAGGGACTGAGTTAGCGTTTGGTTTAACTTGTAATGGATTGGCGTACCCCGATCGCTGGTTGCGCAAAGGGGGGATGCAATTGGGACAGGCGCTCGTGCTCACCAAAGCAATTGGCACCGGGACGTTGTTTGCAGCTGAGATGCAGCAACAGGCAAAAGCTCAGTGGATCGATGCGGCGATCGCCGGAATGCTGATTTCTAACCAGGCAGCAGCAACTTGTCTGCTAGCGCATGGGGCAAGTGCCTGCACGGATGTGACCGGGTTTGGCTTGCTAGGACACCTAGTAGAAATGGTACGAGCTTCTGGGGTTGCCGTTGAGTTAGACTTGGGCGCTATTCCGGTTCTGCCTGGTGCTCAAGCGATGGCTCAGCAGGGTATTGTCAGTTCTTTGTACCCGCAGAATTTTCGGGCAACACAATGGATTACGAATGTCTCTGAAGTGAATGATCGCCCCTTGTTCCCCTTGCTCTTCGATCCCCAAACTTCGGGCGGGTTGCTGGCAAGTATTCCTGAGCAGCAAGCATCTGCTTGTCTTGCTGCCCTTAAGGCATTGGGCTATGCCCACAGTGCTCTAGTGGGGAGGGTTGGCATGGGGGACGCAGGCACGATCTTCGTGAAGGGTTGAGTAACGAGACTGCACTCGGAACTAAACTTCTTCAGATTTTTCGGGCTTGAGCAGGGGAAAAGCGATCACATCCCGGATACTGGGGGAATTGGTCAAGAGCATAACCAGGCGATCGATGCCGATGCCCAGCCCTCCTGTCGGCGGCATTCCGTATTCCAGCGCTGTTAAAAAGTCCTCATCCACCCCATGAGCTTCCAAATCCCCAGCGGCTTTGCGGGCAGATTGGGCTTCTAAACGTTGACGTTGATCCAGAGGATCGGTCAACTCAGAGAAGCTGTTGGCAGTTTCGCGCCCGACGATGAATAACTCAAACCGTTCTACCAGTCCTGGCTTCGCCCGGTGGGGTTTGGCAAGAGGCGAGATTTCTACAGGGTAGTCCAACACAAAGGTAGGCTGAATTAGGGTTTCTTCACCTTTTTGCTCGAAGGCTTCGTTCAATAACTTACCGATCGACTCGCACTCCTCTACCCCCTGAATGCCAACTTTGGTTGCTGCGGCTTTGGCTTCGGACAGGGATGAAAATTGGCTAAAATCAACTCCCGTTTTTTCTTGCACCAAGTCATGCATGGTGACTCTGCGCCAGGGTGGGGTAAGATCGATCGTCTGCCCCTGATATTCCACTCGCAGGATGCCCAACACCGATTGACAGGCATAGACCACAATGGCTTCGGTCAGCGCCATCATATCGTTGTAGTCTGCATAGGCTTGATAGATTTCGATCGTGGTGAATTCCGGATTATGGCGAGTTGAAATGCCTTCATTGCGGAAAATTCGTCCTAACTCAAACACCTTCTCAAACCCACCTACAATCAACCGCTTCAGGTGGAGTTCGGTGGCAATCCGTAGGTACAACTCCATTTCCAGGGTGTTGTGATAGGTGATGAAGGGACGCGCTTCTGCGCCTCCGGCTTCGGTCATCAGAACGGGGGTTTCGATTTCAATAAAGCCCTGTTGATCGAGATAGCGACGAATAGCAGCCGTTATCAATGCCCGCCGCCGAAAGGTCTCTCGCACTTCGGGATTGACAATCAAATCCACATAGCGCTGGCGATAGCGCTTGGCCACATCGGTCAAGCCATGCCACTTGTCTGGCAAGGGCAACAGCGATTTGGTCAGAATACTGTATTGGCGCACATAGACCGAGAGTTCCCCTTTTTCGGTGCGCTTGATGGTGCCTTTCACCCCGAGAAAATCGCCCACATCGGTCAATTGCTTCAAATGATTAAAGGCATTCGGAGGATCTGCCATTTCAGCTTCGATGCGCTTTTTGTCCAAATAAAGCTGAATGGTGCCTGTTTCGTCTTGCAGACTGAAAAATGCTAGCTTGCCAAACACGCGCCGCGCCAGAATGCGTCCGGCAATCGAGACTTCTAAGTCAACTTCTTCACCATCGGGTAAATCGGCAAACTTGGTCTGCAAATCGGCGGCATGGTGGGTCATTTCCCAGCCATAGGCATAGGGATTTTGTCCCAACTGTTTGAGTTGATCCACCTTCTCCAGACGAGTAGCGCGGATTTCTTCCAAAGTAGAAGTTGGCTGAGCGGGAGGTTGGGAGGAAGGAGTGGACATGTTCACACGGTTACTGGGAGGGGTTCGGCGGGTTGTCTCCGGGGAATATCGTAAACCATAAAGTCGTGCGCCATGTGGGTATTTGGAAAAATGGCTCTGGCTTCTTGCAGCAAATCGCCGAGTTGAATCGCGTTGCCAGGGGCATAGCGAGGACTGAAGTGAGTGATGATCAGTTGCTTGACCTGAGCAAAGAGAGCAACTTGGGCTGCCATGGTGGAAGTGGAGTGAAGCCGTTGGTATGCCATTTCGGCATCAGCATGGGCAAAGGTGGCTTCGTGTATCAGCAAATCAGCATCTTGTGCCAGCTCGATCGAGCCTTCGTAGAAGACCGTATCAGTGCAATAAACAAACTTGCGTCCGGTTTCGGGCGGGGCGCAGAGGTCGCTGCCGTGGATAGTGCGTCCATCGGGCAGGGTCACGGTGCCGCCGCGTTTTAGTTCGCCATACAACGGACCCGAGGGAATGCCCAGGTCGCTCGCCTTTGCCACATCGAACCGTCCAGCCCGATCTTTTTCGGCAATTCGGTAGCCAAAAGCGGGAACGCGATGTTTGAGCAAGCCGCAACTGACGACAAATTCATCATCTTCATAGAGTTTGCCGGGTTCAACGGTATGCACTTGAATCGGATAAGAAAAGTGGGTTTGGGAGTAGCGTCCGGCAGCTTTGAGATAGTCTTGCAAGCCGGGAGGGCCATAGATATCAATCCGATCGGGATTGCCCGCCAAGCCACAACTTGCCAACAACCCCATCAAGCCAAAGATGTGATCGCCATGCATGTGGGTGACAAAAATGCGGCGGAGTTGGCTACTCCTGATTTCACTTCGCAGAATTTGGTGTTGGGTCCCTTCCCCACAATCGAACAGCCAAACTTCTGCCCGCTGAGGCAGGCGGAGCGCCACGCTGGAAACATTGCGCGATCTCGTCGGTACACCGGAACTTGTGCCTAGAAATGTAATCTGCAAAACGAAATCGACCTGAAGTAAGTTTTTGCAACCGAGCCTGCCAAACCGATTTCTCAGCAGGATTCACTCCTTCTATATTAATGCTTGGCAAAGTTTGCGGGGTCCTGATCTCGGCGATGTCGTACCGGAATGGGCGCACCCTGACCATCTCCTACCAGAGCAGCAGCCGTCTCCAGCGCTTCCCGTAAGCGCTTGGCGGCGTAAATGGACATATCTCTGGGCACACTAATGCGATCGCGCAGATAGCGCAGCGCCCCATCTGATCCAGGTGGAGGTGTGCAAATTTCGCGAGTCATCAGATAGGTCAAACTGCAACGCAAGGCTTCATCCACCAGTAAGTCATCTGCCGGATTCACTCGAATAATATCGGCACGATGCTTGAGTACCCGGCGCAGCGCCTCAGCGCGAGAGGTTTCAGGCTCCGGATAGGTGACATCGGGTAGCCCATCCCAGGGTCCGTGATCGACTCGTGCTTGGTTCGTTTTGGTCTGTGGATCGTCGTTTTCCCAACAACCGCCCATTTGAGGCGGCAAATCATGGACATGGGTATGAAAATCGCTTTGGGTGCCCCGATAGGTCGGGCGGTTTTCCATCGCATCAAACCAATTGGACAAGCGTACATTGTCTTCTCGCAGAGAATAGCCTTTGTAGTAGAAAAGGCTGGCATTCATCCGTTCTACATACGGCGTGAAGATGACATCGGCAGTGCCAAACTCCTCTAGAAAATAGGGTCCTGGCGTGCGATCGAGGGCTGCTTCAACCCTGGCAACCACGCTGGTAAATTGCTCCCGATTGGCTTGGTCTTGCCGGGGCGAAGCGGGATAGCAAAGCCAGGCGCACCAGGCACGAAAGAGTAACCGTTCGAGTTGCCGCAGGGGCATGACTTGGCGGTCTTCCATCCCCAAACCTAAAGCGCCAAATACTCGCTCCAGAGCCATCAAGATGTCGTCGCTTTCGGTAATCAAACGACCGTCGAGTTCGATCGCAGGTAACATCCCTGATGGCACCTTGCGTTTGTACCAGCTTTCTTTCTCCCCATAGCAAAACATGGTCACTTTTTCGATGCGGTAGGGGATTTGTTTTTCCTCGAGCCACAACCAAATTTTCTGGCAATAGGGACACCAGGCGTGGTGGTCGCGATACAGCGTTACCCGCACATCGGATTCTGATCTACCAAAGAGACGCAATCGCGATTGCGCGTTAGTTGGTCCATTGACTCGATCGAGTTGAAAATCGGTGAGGGCTTCTAGGGCTGTCCAACTGAGAGGAGCCATTGTCTGAGATGGGGCTGTCATTTTGTTCTCAAAGTGATCCACGAGTCATGCAAGGGTTGTCACAGGAGCGCGAATGTGTTTCGCTTCCGTCAGACATGACAAAGTTACGTCAATGCAACACCCTTACTTTAAACTTTTTTAAACTGCGTTTTGACGAGTCCGGTCGATCGCTCCTGGAAAAGTTGGGCAATTCGTATTATCCATCTCGTTCCCATCTGTCCTGAACCCATGGGCAAAGACGGTATAGACTTAGACGGGTGCCAATGACACAACCGTAAGATGTGAGAAGATCTGTTTTTCCCGAACTTTTTTTCTTAAGAACTGTCTCAATTTAAAGAAAATTCATTATATTAGGCGACGGAGGGGGCTCCCTCCCAGCGGATTGCGAATGATTCCCTACTCCCCAACTCAGCTTCCCAACCCACATGAGAGGAGACTGCACAAGTAATGGCGCTCAACTGTTTCCCCAAGGTCTTATTGACTCAGCTTCAAAGAATGTCCCACTTGGGGCGACGGTACTGGTGGCTATCGGCGATCGTCTGGTTGGTAATGGCTGCCCCTGCTCAGGCAGCTCTTGATTTGCGAGTGGCGATCGAAGAAGGGGCGAGCCAAATACGAGTCGGTAGTTCGACCAAGGCAGTTGTCACCGATGGAACTGGCAATGCGCTGGGTGAGATCGAACCCATGAACGCCTTTGATGCCCAACTGGAAAGTGGCAAAGTGGCGATCGATCGCTGGCATGCTGGAGAAATCTGGATTCAGCCCAGTGGTGATGGCTATGTCTGGATTGGCGATCGCTGGTATCGGGGGCGGGTGCTGGTCGTCCCCAGCGGCAACGGCTTAACCGCAGTCAACTACGTGGATCTAGAACAATACCTCTACAGTGTTCTAGGAGCTGAAATGAGTTGTAACTGGCCCCTAGAAGCCCTAAAAGCACAGGCAGTTGCCGCCCGTTCTTATGCCCTAAAGCAACGACAAAGCGCTGGCAATGGCATGTTTGACCTAGGAGACACGGCAGCATGGCAAGTCTATGGTGGAATTGAGAAAGAATGCACTACAACTCAAGCAGCCGTCAACGCCACCGAAGGTCAAGTTCTCACCTATAACGGACAAATCATTGAAGCAGTCTTTCACTCTTCTTCAGGTGGCTACACCGAAAATGTCGAGGATATTTGGGTACAGGCATTGCCCTATTTGAGAGCCGTGCCCGATTTTGATCAGGGTACTCCTGTTTTTCAATGGACTGTCAACTTCTCTCGCAGCGAACTGAGCCAGAAAATTTCTGGGGTGGGGAATATCATCTCACTGACTCCAGAACGCACGACTCCCCACGGCAGAATCATTACGATGAAGGTGGTGGGAGATGCAGGTAGCCGCAACATCAGTGGTGAAAGTTTGCGTTCGGCTTTGGGGCTGAAGAGCACATTGTTTGAAGTCGTACCTCAGTATGGTTCCGTGGCAAGTGCTGCCAAGAACCAGCAACCCCCGATCGCATTTCAGATCATTGGGCGAGGCTTTGGGCATGGTTTAGGTATGAGCCAGTGGGGAGCCTATAATCTGGCACAGAAGGGCTTTAACTATCAGCAAATCGTGCTGCACTACTATAAAGGATCAAGTTTGGCAAAAATTCAGGTGCGGTAGTTAGATCGTTGTGCCGTGAATTGTCTGAGCATGAATTCTGAAATTGTGAAGATCCAGCCAGATTGAAATTGTGAAGATCCGGCCAGATATGGAGGTTCATCCTGCAAATTGATGGCTTGCTTACAAATCGAATGGCTGACTTGCATTAACTTGTGGGTGAATACCTACCACGCTCGAATAAATTTCTGAATGAATGCTGGCACTCGTGTCAAGCCTGTGAATGAAATGCTGGTTCAAGTGAATCATATTTCACCCGAAGCGGTTCTGCCTGTTACAGCGAAGCATAGCTCACCGTTTCGCCTCCAACCCAGCCTAAGCGCTCTGGAAACCTGGGGCTTTGGCTTTAGTGGGTTGCTGCTTTGGCTAGGACCTGCCCCGGCAATGCATGCAGCCCTGGGCACCCAGGCAATTTTTGTCTGGGTGCCTGGCGCGATCGTTGGCATCCTGCTGAACTTACAGGTCAAGCGATTGGGGCAACACTGGCAGACGATCGCAGGAGGCACCCCTAACTACACAGCTCGCCTACTCGAAAGCTATCCCTGGTTGGCAGCCTATTCGGCGATCGGGTACTTTTTTGGTTGGGCAGCAGTGCCTCTCGTCAACGCCATCATCCTGACCGACCTGATCAAAGCAAATCTGACGGTCTTGGGAATTGCCTGCCCAGAAATTCTTTTAAAATTGGGATTTACCGTGCTGGCGTTTATCGTAGCGCTGAGTGGCACCCGGGCGTTGGGCATTCTGCATTTATTTTTTATCATCCCAGCGATCGGATTTTTGCTGACTTTTTGTATTCAGGGGTTGGGGTGGCTTAGCCTGGCTGCGGAAAGTCCCGGATTGCTCCCAACCTATTGGGCACCCTTTGAGTGGGTCAAGTGGGCAAAATGGTTTTTTATTGCAGTTTATGCCGTCTACGCTTGCGAGACAGCCTCTTCCTTTGTCGCTGATAGTCGCCGCCCCACTGCCACCTTGAAGTGTCTTTCGGTTACTGCCTGGAGTATCCCCATCGTGTATTTGGGCGGTTCCTGGGTGTTGATGCGATTAGGAAGCCAGGAAGCGGGAGATAATGCCTTCCTAAATTTATTGACAGCAGCTCAACCGTTTTGGGGTGAATCGGCTTCATTGTTGGTCACGTTTTTGATAGCGTCTGCCTGTTTGTTGAGTTGTGCCACGGGCTTTTCCAATTCGCCGCGCATTTTGTATCAACTGGCATTAGATGGCTACTTGTCGCCGGTTTTTGCGGTGGTCTCTCGCCGTGGGGTATTGGGTCCAGCGTTGATTTTCACACTCCTCATGAGTTTGGTGGCAGTCGTGTGGGGCGATGTTTCCCGCGTGGTCATGGTGACGGGAACGGGCTACTTTGCCTCGATCGTAGCGACCCATTTGGGCTTATGGTTGCAACGGCACCAGCCCCAAGTGTGGCTACCTCGTTGGTCATTCGCATTTTTTGTGATCGAGGGTGTGGTGCTAGTGGTCGGCGGGATTGCCTGGGATTGGATTGACTTTATAGTAGGGTTACTGATTCCAGCCGGTTTACTCGCGATCGATCAAGGCATTCGGCGTGTCCCCTTGTCCTGGTGTCATCCCGATTGGTGGGAACGCCACTATCGAACACCTGCTAAAGAGAAAATTCAGGATTTCGTTGCCTTGCAGGTTGGCATTTTGCTGGTGCTTGTGTGCAGTACTGCCATCATTGTTTGGAGTTTGCGATCGTATTTTGAAGGTGCAGATAGCAACCTGATTACCAGTCTGTTCATTGTGTTGCTGTTGACGATCTCCTTTACCAGCATTGCGATCGCCTGTTGGACCAGTCTGCCCCAAGTCACTTCCATTATTGAAGCGAGAGAGAAAGCGGAACAACTCTTCGTCGTTGCCTTAGATGCCATTGTGGTGCTTGATTCCGAAGGCATCATTTGCCAGGTCAACCCTGCAACCCAAAAGTTATTTGCGATGACCAGTTCCCAATTGATTGGGCAACCGTTGAATGAACTGCTGCCCGCCTTAACAGGAAACCCTGCGGGTTGGATCGCCCGCAGCGAACAAACCTTACTACAACCCGATCACTCGGCACGAATTGTTGAGGTCGCCATTTCTCAAGCATCTCAGCGTCAATGGCTATCTGAATATGTAGTGATTTTGCGCGACATGACTGAACGCAAGCAGGTCGAACAAACCCTGCGCCAGGCAGAAGCCCAACAACGAGCACAGGCACAGGCGTTGATGGTTACCCTCCAAGAATTGCGTCAGGCAGAAGCTCAACTGGTGCAAAGCGAAAAGATGTCTTCCCTGGGACAATTGGTAGCAGGGGTTGCCCATGAAATCAACAACCCAGTCAATTTTATTCATGGCAATCTGACTCACGCAAATCTTTACATTCAGGATTTATTGGAGCTTTTGTACCTTTACCAAACCGAATATCCGCAACCTTCGGACGAGATCGCCGCAGAAGCAGATCGCATCGATCTCGATTTTTTGATCGAAGATTTGCCCAAATTGCTGGCTTCGATGAAAGTGGGAGCCGATCGCATTCGCGACATTGTGCGATCGCTACGCACCTTTTCTCGCATCGATCAAGTGGAGCAAAAAGCCGTCGATCTGCACGAAGGCATTGACAGCACCCTAATGATTTTAGGTAATCGGTTAAAATCTCGACCTGGTAACGCCGACATTCAAATCATTAAAGATTATGGCGAGATTCCGCCAGTGGAATGCTATGCCGGACAGATCAATCAGGTTTTTATGAACATTCTGGTCAATGCGATTGATGCGATCGAAGAAGTAGGGGTTGCAAGTGAGGTCACAACCACGGAGTCCGCCGCCTCTCAATCTGATCACGCCCCAGCGATCCACATTCGTACTACAGTCAACGGTTCTGATTTCGTCCAGATCTCTATCATCGACAATGGACCAGGGATGCCGGAGAAAGTACGGTCGCAACTCTTTAATCCCTTCTTTACTACCAAACCCTCTGGCAAAGGCACCGGACTGGGGCTCTCAATCAGTTACCAGATTGTAGTCGAGAAGCACGGTGGTTCCCTTCGATGCGTTTCTGAACCAGGGCAGGGAACCGAGTTCCAGATCGAGTTACCGATTCAACGAGTATCGCAACAATTGCCATCAATTGAATAGCCTCATCAATTGAGCAAGCACCATCAAAAAAACGCTCAATGAGCGTTTTTTGTTTGGATCCTCATGTCGTCCGTCTCTATCTGCCCTGATAGTTGGTTTCAATCCACAACCGCAGTTCTGCCTCAGAATCGGCATAGATACAACGACCTGTACGAGGGTCGAAGGCATACCACCAAAGATCGCTGCCATTCTTAAACTGAAAAGCTTCTAGTTCAGCGCTACCTGCGATCGTTTGAACCAGTTTTTTCACAAAGCCATTGAACCAGACGCTCAATGGTTTTGAGGCTTGGGGAAGTGTTTTGTCAGTGGCAAGCTGCCGTTTCTCTTGTTCCAGCAGTTCGATTAATTGAGCGTTTTTAGCCGCTCTGGCGATTTCTAGACGGCGAGACAGAGATGCCAGTAGATTATCCCGATGTCTGGCAAGGGTTTGGGCATCAGTCGCGTGAAGTACATGGTTCATAATCATTGACGGCAAAGAGTGCAAAGTAAGGTAGAGTAGCTGTCCAGAGAGTAGACCTTCTTTAAATATAGGATTTTTCTGTAGCATAAACTACTAAAGTTATCTTTTCCTGATACTTTTTAATCAAATTTTGCTGACATTGTGGACGATCGAAGCGGCATCAGAGCACTTGGGTCAGAGACTAAACACACACGACCTCCCGCCAGCCTGCTGATTGACTGACAAATCTTTTTTGTAGGTTGGGTTGAACAACGTGAAACCCAACACCAACAGCGGTTGCGTTGGGTTACGCTCACGCTAACCCAACCTACGCAAGAATCAGGATTTGAGGAGTTTTGTCAGTCAATCAGCGCCAGCCTGTCTGAAGGCGGATCACGCCCTCAGACAAGGCACATCCAATATCAGACGTTCTAGAAGTTGAGGTTGATGGTTCGCAACTGGCTATCCACCGCAGCGATATACCCCGCATCGTTCGCAGCTTGGGGGGAGAGCCGATTTGCCTGGATTGCACCTTCAACGAGATCTTGAGCACGAATGTTGCCCAGATTGTATTGCGCCGTCAACACTGCACTGCCAGGAATACCTTGAACTTTGAAATAGCCCTGATTTGCCAGTGCCACCAATTGAGCGGGGGTCAGTTGAGCTGATGAGGCCTTAGCGGTGCTGACAGTGTAAAGATTAACCGCCGTGGATTCTGCTTTGGCAGCCGGGGCGATCGCTGTTGCAAGCACGAGAGTCGTCAAACTAGCCAAAATGAAGCGTTGCATAAAAGTTCTCCTGTGTGTAGTGAGTGAAATGTGTGGATAGAATTTTTGAGTTCAGTACTAAGCTGCACTGTCACTATTTATATTATTAGACTAAAGACTGTTCGTAGTCAAACAATTTGGTCAAGAAAACATGACATTTTTAATCGATTGATGAATCGGTTGTTTCAGCCGATATGCCAGGTAATGAATTTTGGGTTGAGGTGGCTTGAGATCGTCACAATTGTCTTAGAGCCTCAAACAAAATACGATCCAGATTTCGTCGGGGCTTAGTTAGTATTTGGCACAAGATTTTTGATTGGGTTTCAGCCATTTTTGCCCCTACAGCCCAATCGAATCGTAGGTAGTGCTTCAAAAGTGTTGTTGGTATTTTTGAAAGCTTTGCTGAGCAGAGCTTTCAAAAATACCAACAACATGTCTAGAACATAACTCAAATCATGTTGACAGTCTGAGCAATAGCGATATTGGAAAAGAAATCGCATTTCCCGCAGAGAATGGGGCATCGCCAAATCCGATAACCCGGTGTCCTGAGTATTACAACAAACTGTTTTTGAAGTCGTGATTGAGTAAAAACTCAGGGTAGGATGACATCACAATATTTTTAAACCAAACGTCTTCCATATTTTTTAGGAAAGACACGAGTTATTCACCTTATCCAACTCAATCGTTGCAACAACAGGGCTGGCGTCATGAAAAAGCTCATTAGAGGATTGGGAGAGTTTAAGAATACTTACTTTTCTGCCCACCAAGATTTATTTATTGAATTAACCCAGGGTCAGAAACCGAGGGTATTGTTTATTACCTGTTCTGATTCTCGAATTGTGCCCAATTTAATTACTCAGGCAGAAGTCGGAGAACTTTTTATTATTCGCAATGCTGGCAATATTATTCCTCCTTTTGGAGCCACCAATAGTGGTGAAGGAGCAACAGTAGAATACGCAATTCATTCCCTTGGCATTGAGCAAATTATTGTCTGCGGACATTCCCATTGCGGAGCGATTAACGGGTTATTAAAACTCAATGAACTGCAAGAAGATATGCCTTTGATGTACAACTGGCTAAAGCAGGCAGAAGCCACACGGCGGTTAGTCAAGGAAAACTATAGCCACTTGCAAGGTGAAGATCTGTTGGAAATTGCGATCGCGGAGAATGTCTTGACCCAGATCGAAAATCTAAAAACCTATCCAGTCATTCATTCCAGACTTTATCAGGGCAAGCTCAAAATTTATGGTTGGATTTATAACCTGACTACAGGGGAAGTGATGGCTTATGACCCCAATAGCCATAATTATGTCTTGCCCCAAGCTCAGGTTTCTACGGACTTGCCCGACTTAATTCCTGCTCCAGTTGCGTGCGAACTGACTCAGATTCAAGCCCCTCCCACCATTTCAGAACCTGCTTCCCGATCAGAATGGGAAAATTTAGAAGCACACAGCAGACTGACACCGCAAGAACACTGAATGCATGAATCCCAGTCATTTGGCAAAAAGGCAAACCCTGACGGTAGCAGCGCGCAAATCGGTCATACACCAATGAATAGACTTAGATCTATTTATAAAATTGAAACTATTGATTTTTAATTATGTCGTCTTCTTATATTATCTTAATCAAGCAAGTGAACTTCTGGTTCTCAAGGCTGCTGTCTTAGGCAGTTCCAGGGGTGACTTGCGACGCAGGCTTTTGACAATAAGAGGTCATTCTATCTATGGATCAGATTCTCCTCGAGAGCATCTGGCTGGTACCTTGCTATGCGCTAGCAGGTGCTGTGCTATCTGCGCTTTGGTTTCCTTCAATTACTCGCCTCACGGGTCCTCGACCGGCAGGCTATTTGAATTTGTTAATGACGTTTTTGTCGTTTTTACACGGACTGCTGGTTTTACCAATGGTCTGGAATCAACCCGCCAAACAGTTGTTTTTTCCCTGGTTGCAGGTTGCCAATCTTGATCTGACTCTGCCGATCGAGATTTCTGCCTTAACCGTGGCAGCCACTGTAGTGATTACTGGGTTAAATCTATTGGCTCAAGTGTATGCGATCGGCTACCTCGAAATGGATTGGGGCTGGGCACGATTCTTTTCGCTGCTGGCACTCTTCGAAGCAGGAATGTGTGCCCTGGTTCTGTGTAATTCACTATTTTTCAGTTACATCGTTCTAGAAATTTTGACCCTAGGCACTTATCTGCTGGTTGGGTTCTGGTTCAATCAATCTCTAGTGGTGACGGGAGCGCGAGATGCATTCCTGACAAAACGGGTAGGTGACTTGTTCTTGCTGATGGGAGTGGTGGCATTGTTGCCCCTGGCGGGCACCTGGAACTTTACCGAATTGGCAGCTTGGGCGCAAACTGCGGAGGTTGATCCAACCGTGATGACGTTGGTGGGATTGGCTCTAATCGCAGGTCCCATGGGTAAGTGCGCTCAGTTTCCCTTGCACTTGTGGTTAGATGAAGCCATGGAAGGTCCACTCCCCAGTACGATTTTGCGGAACTCGGTCGTAGTGGCAACGGGAGCTTGGGTGCTGATTAGGTTAGCGCCGGTACTGGCTTTGTCTTCAGTGGTGATGACAACGTTGGTGGTGATTGGTTCAATTAGTGCGATCGGGGGTTCTTTGATTGCGCTGGCGCAGATTGACGTCAAGCGAACCTTGTCGTACTCAGTGACAGCTTACATGGGTCTGGTATTTATTGCGGTAGGGGTCAATCAAATTCAGGCAGCACTCTTGTTGGTCCTGACTCATGCGTTAGCGATTGCATTGCTGGTCATGAGTGTAGGAGCCGTGATTTGGAACAGCACCACCCAGGATGTAACCCAATTGGGCGGACTGTGGTCCCGTCGTCCCATTTCGGGTTTGGCATTTATTATCGGTGCGGCTGGTTTAATTGGATTGCCACCTCTGGGGAGCTTTTGGGCACTGTTGCAGTTGGCAGATAGTTTGTGGAGTACACAACCCTGGTTGCTGGGCTTGGTATTGTTGGTGAATGGGGTAACAGCATTCAGTTTGACTCGTGTGTTTAGTCTAATCTTCGGGGGAAAAGCGAAGCAGATGGCACAGAGATCGCCTGAAGTGCACTGGTTGATGATATTACCCATGATGATTTTGCTTGGCTTTGTCGTCCATTTACCCATGCTTCTGCAATCCTTTGCCCTATTACCTAGCTGGGTAGAGTTGAACAAAGATGTAGCGCTGTTGTTGCTTTGGTCAAGTTTGACAGGCTGTGGGATTGGAGCCGTGGTTTATCTGAGCAATGCCGTAGCAAAGCCAGTACAATTTCCCCTCCATGGGCTTCAGGATTTGCTGGCACATGATTTCTATACGGCAAAGTTGTACCGTCTCAGCATCGTATTTAGTGTGGGGCTGGTATCTCAGATTACTTCTTGGGTCGATCGCTATATTGTGGATGGCATTGTGAATCTGTTTGGGATTGTCACAATTTTTAGTGGACAAACCTTGAAATACAGCACCTCTGGGCAGGCACAATCCTACGTTCTCACGATCGTGCTGGGAGCCTTGCTTGTCGGTGGTTTGATGCTGTGGTCACCGCAATTGTAAAACCGACTATACATCGCTAACCGCCTTTCCCTTCCCTATCTCCACCTTCATCCTTTTCCAACTATGCTCAGTACTCTTATCTGGTTACCTATTTTTGGGGCTGCGCTGATCAGTCTGGTGCCGATGAATCGGTCGCGTTTGGCAGCCTTGACGATCGCAACCCTCAACCTGCTATGGACACTTTCTTTACTCTGGCGATTTGACCTTGGCACTTCGGCAATGCAAATGCAAGAAGTCTTACCCTGGCTCGACTCGCTGGGTTTGACCTACACTTTGGGAGTCGATGGCTTGTCCCTGCCTCTACTCGCGCTCAACAGTGTGCTGATCTGGATTGTCATTTACAGCAGTAGTGAGCAGATCATTCGTCCTCGTCTATTTTATGTGCTGACCTTGTTAGTCTGTGGGGGCATCGCCGGAGCCTTTCTTGCCCAAAACCTATTGCTGTTCGTATTGTTTTATGAGGTCGAACTGATTCCGCTGTATTTAATGATTGCTATCTGGGGCGGTCAAAAACGCG
This sequence comes from Scytolyngbya sp. HA4215-MV1, assembly GCA_019359045.1. GTDB lineage: Bacteria > Cyanobacteriota > Cyanobacteriia > Leptolyngbyales > Leptolyngbyaceae > Scytolyngbya. The sequence continues at coordinate 494,241 of JAHHIA010000002.1, read as the reverse complement.
ATTATGCAGCGATGAAGTTCCTCATCTATACTGCCGTTTCAGGTGTGCTGATTCTGGTCGGTTTTTTAGGGTTAACCTGGCTGAGTGGTTCCTCCAGTTTTGATTACAATGCGGTTTCCCCTAGCAATTTGCCCCTGAATGCACAACTGATTCTGTTAACTATCTTGCTAGTTGGGTTTGGTATTAAAACCCCTTTGATTCCACTACATACCTGGTTACCCGATGCCTATGTGGAAGCCTCTCCGCCAGTCGCAATCTTACTGGGCGGCATTTTGGCAAAGTTGGGTACTTATGGCATCGTCCGATTTGGCTTGCAGTTGTTTCCAGAAACCTGGACCTTGGTTTCACCGGGGTTAGCCATTATTGGGGTTGTGAGTGTGTTGTATGGTGCGCTGACTGCAATTTCCCAAACGGATATCAAGCGCATGGTGGCATATAGTTCCATTGGACACATGGGGTATGTGCTGGTAGCTTGTGCTGCCGGAACGCAGCTCAGTCTGCTGGGGGCGATCGGGCAAATGGTCAGCCACGGCTTAATTCTGGCGCTGTTGTTTTACCTAGTGGGTGTGGTAGAAGCCAAAGTTGGTACCCGTGAATTGGATCAATTGAACGGTCTGTTGAATCCCATTCGGGGTCTACCGCTCACCAGTTCTCTCTTGGTCGTGGGTGGTATGGCAAGCGCTGGTATTCCTGGTTTAGTGGGTTTTGTGGCAGAATTCCTAGTTTTTCAAGGTAGTTTCTCCACTTTTCCAATTATTACGCTGTTATGCATCATCGCCAGTGGATTGACGGCAGTTTACTTTGTGATTTTGCTGAATCGCACCTGCTTCGGCAAGTTGGACAACGACACTGCTTACTATCCCCAGGTGACAATGCGTGAGCAAACACCTGCCCTGGTTTTAGCAGCGCTGATTCTGTTCCTGGGTGTGCAACCAACCTGGCTATTGCGGTGGACAGAACCCACCACCAATGTGATGGTTGCGGCGTTAACGACCAATCATGTTGAGCAGGTGGCGCTCAATGACCAGCCAACCATGAGCGGATTTCAAACACCTACATTCAGAAATTAGGAATCAGGAGCGAGGAGTCAGAAGTCTAAAAGCATCAAGCGCTCATTCTCATAATCCGCTGGAAACCACTCTCCAGAGTCTCATCCTCCTGTGCCGCGATCGCAGAGCTTCTAGCTTAAGTGACTGCAACATGACCTGACTCCGAACCCTTCTCCCTATTACCGTCTCCTCACCCCAACCATCTATTTTCCGACCACTATGACCCTCGCAACTCCAACCAAAACTGCACTTCCCCCCTCTGAACACGAATTTGCCGATGTGATTCATCGCCTGGAAGCAGGCGGTGCCATGTTACCCGATACGCCAGAAAACCTGATGCAGATCATCGGCCTGTACAAAGCGTATGCCGTACCGATGGACTTTTACTGGCGGGACTTGCTCTATATTGCTGAGCAAGTATTCCTCGATCCGCTGCCTATGTTCAAGTACTTCATTTCGCAGGAATATCTCGATCTCCATAACCACTACGCAGGTGATGACGCCGATTTGCGAATCTGGCGAGGTGAAGCAACCGCACATCCAGAACTGCTGGCCTTTATGGAAAAGGGCGAAACTTTCAAGATGCCCAAGCTGTTCCACCACCTCTGGCACGATCGCATCAACATGGAGTTTGCCGAAGAATGTATGCGGGCAATGCTCTGGCATCGGGGGATGGGCGGACAATTTGACCCTTACCTCGATAGTGACGAGTACAAAGCAAATGCTGATCGCGCTATCAAGGCATATTTCAAATACAACCCATTGATGTTGGGATTATACAAACTATTTCCTGACATGTTTCTAGAACAATGTCGCCAAATGTCCTACTACGCCAATCTGGGGTTGTTCTGGGAAATTATGGCTCCTGTGTTTTTTGAAATGTCGGATTTGTATGATGAAGGGAAACTGACCAGCGTTCCAGAAGCGATGAACTTTCTGGTAAATGGCATTTTTGCGATCGCAGGTCGTCCTATTTATCATCACGTTTATATTCGGGGTGAATGCTACGAAATCATCCCCAAATCGAAAGGCTTCATGTGGCTCTACGAAGCGGCACTCCCCTATGTAGAAGCCGTGTTCTACCGCACTTCTCCCTTCCGAGGCACCAAATCCTACAACGCTCAGGCGAAACAGGTCCCCGAAGATCAGAAAGACTTTCACTTTGGAATTCTTTACGCTGATGTGTTTCCAGTCGGTACGGCTGGGATTCCTCCCACCCTGTTAATGCAGGATATGCTGCACTTTTTGCCTCCTTATCTGGTGGAGTATTACCAGAAACATTGTCGAGGGGAAGATGACACGCTGATCCAGTTGGGAATTAGCTTCCAGAGATCGATGTACTGCGTTACCTCAGCCGTCATTCAAGCCCTGAGAACTGCGCTGCTCTATCCCCTGGATGATCCCAACCCTAAACACTTGGAAGCCAACCGCGCTTTCTTTGAAGCGCAACTCGATCGCTTCAAACGTCCAGAAGCCAGACTTCGGAATATTCAGAAGCAGGATTATCGGTAAGTAGGGGGGGAATCGGGAGTCAGGAGAGTAAAATTTATCTCCATCTCCCCATCCCCCATTTCTCCACACACTTCTTCCCCATCAAGGACAAACTCATGGCAGATATCGTTGATATTGCAGTCGGTGCAGGCTCCTTTCAAACGCTAGTCACCGCTGTGCAAGTCGCTGGTTTAGTAGATGTTTTGAAAAGCCCCGGTCCTTTTACCGTATTTGCGCCCAATGATGCGGCGTTTGCTAAGTTACCTCCAGGAACAGTGCAAACGTTGGTGCAAAATGTGCCTCAGCTCACTCGAATTCTGACCTTTCATGTCGTGTCAGGGAAGTTAATGAAAGCTGATTTGGAGCAATTAGGCGTGGTCACTTCGATCGAAGGGTCACCCATTCGAGTCAATACAGAAGATGGGTTTGAAGTAAAAAATGCCACCGTAGTTGCAGCCGACATTGAAGCAGATAACGGCGTCATTCATATAATCGACAACGTGATTTTGATGGGCTAGTTCCGGATACTGAATGCGTTCTCAAAGAGAACGATCGAACCCCTTCAGGAGGGCTGATGTTTTCTGCCCTCCTGAAATTTTTGGAGAGAACCAGTCTGTCAATCAGGATGTAGTGTCACACGCTTGGTAATTCTCTCTCGTTAGTAATCAATGCATCAAATCAATGGGACGGCAAGACCTCAGCAACGCGCTTCATCCCACCATCCCATCAATTTTACGAACTCGCAGTCAATTCGCTAGCAATCAGCTAATTAACCCAACAGCGTCTTCGCTTTTGCCAACACATTCTCCACAGTGTAGCCAAACTTTTCTAGACACACATTGCCCGGAGCCGAAGCACCAAAGCGATCGATGCTGATAATATCACCTTCGCCGCCGACATACTTGCACCAGCCAAAGCTCGAAGCCGCTTCCACTACCAAGCGCTTCGTCACAGCCTTAGGTAGCACCGACTCCTTATACGCCGCATCTTGTGCTTCAAATAACTCCCACGAAACAAACGAAACCACTCGCACTTTCTTGCCTTCGCTCCGCAGTTGGTCAGCCGCAGCGGCACATAGTTGCAATTCGCTCCCCGTGCCAATCAAGATCAAGTCAGGCGTACCTTGGCTATCGGAGATGGTGTAGCCACCCTTGGTCACACCCTCGATCGAGGTTCCAGCCAGGTTAGGCTGTGGCAACCGAGAGAGTGCTAGCAACGTGGGTTTCTTCTGGTTGGCATTCTCCACTGCTACTTTGTAAGCCCCAGAGGTTTCTGTGCCATCTGCAGGACGCAACACCGTCATGTTAGGGATTGCCCGCAACGAAGCAATGGTTTCGATCGGCTGATGTGTGGGACCATCTTCACCCAATTGAACTGAGTCATGGGTCATCACCCAGATCACCCCAGCTTGGGAAAGCGCCGATAGTCGAATCGCGCCGCGCATGTAGTCAGTAAACACAAGGAAAGTTGCCCCGTAGGGAATTAACCCAGAGTTGTGCAGCGAAATACCATTGCAGATCGCGCCCATGCCATGTTCCCGAACCCCAAAGTAGATGTTGCGGTTGGCATACGCACCCTTCTTGAAGGCACCAAAGCCCTTCAATTCGGTCAGGTTGGAGTGGGTCAAGTCTGCCGAGCCTCCAATCAACTCCGGCAATACCTTTGCCAGGGCATTGAGGCAATTTTCGGAATGCTTTCGGGTTGCCAGTGCCTTATCGTCGGGTGTGTAAACAGGCAACACTTTATCCCAGTCTGTGGGCAACTTGCCCGTGATCAAACGCTCAAACTCAGCCGCTTCATCGGCATACTTAGTTTTGTACTGTGCCCAGATCGCGTTCCATTCTGCTTCCAAGCTGGTACCGCGTTCCACTGCTTTACGGGTATGTGCCAAAGCATCTTCGGGAACCACAAAGGGTTCGTATGACCAGCCTAGATTGTCGCGAGTCAGTTTGATTTCATCAGCACCGAGCGCTGCACCATGCACACCTGCCGTATTGGCTTTGTTGGGAGAACCGTAGCCGATCGTCGTTGTCACCTTAATCATCGACGGCTTATCGGTCACTGCTTTAGCTTCTTCGATCGCCTTCGCAATGGCATCTAAGTCAGTATTGCCATCGGGTACATGCAGCACATGCCAACCATAGGCTTCAAAGCGCTTGGAGACATCCTCTGTAAAAGAAACATCCGTGGAGCCGTCGATCGAAATATGGTTGTCGTCGTAGAGCGCAATCAACTTACCCAAGCCCAAGTGCCCTGCTAGAGAACAGGCTTCACCCGAGATACCTTCCATGTTGCAACCGTCGCCCAGAATGACGTAAGTGTAATGCTCTACCAGATCCAGACCGGGCTTATTAAATTTAGCGGCTAGGTGAGCTTCGGCGATCGCTAAACCAACCGCGTTAGCAATCCCCTGACCGAGGGGACCCGTTGTCACCTCTACCCCTTCCGTTTCAAAATTTTCTGGGTGACCGGGAGTTTTGGAACCCCACTGACGAAAGCTCTTAATATCATCGATCGTCACACTATCAAAACCAGCCAGATACATGAGCGCATACTGCAACATGCAACCATGACCCGCAGATAGGACGAAGCGATCGCGATTAAACCACTTCGGGTTTTTGGGGTTGACTCGAAGGAAGCGATCCCAAAGCACGAACGCCATGGGAGCAGCTCCCATCGGCAACCCTGGGTGACCGGACTTGGCTTTCTCAACAGCGTCAATTGCCAGGAAACGGATTGAGTTGATGCAAAGTTCTTCAAGGGATTGGGTTGCGACAGCCATGATTTCTTCCTAGAGGATGGTTGGGCACGGGACAACGGACTAAAAGATTGACGCTCTGAAGTGTCCCAGAGCGAACTCACCTATCTATATCCATTATGATAGGGAGTAAGCAATAATGCCTATTTGATAATCTTATCAAATGCCAGTTTTTTTTGGAATCTCACTAATAAAAGCGAGAGACCCTGACACAAGACTCTAAATGTTTACATCTAGTAGTCTATAGTCAATGGTGCTCTTAATATAAGTCCCAAATGTGCATAAATCCCTGAGAACAAGATGGGTGCTCCAAGGTCCCATCCAGGATGACACATCGATGACACATCGAGAGCGAAAACTCGTGGTTAGGAACGGGGGCAAGATCTCGCCAGCTTTAATATGAGTCGCAACAGTTCCCAAGGGACCAACTGAGGCAAACACGCACAAAAGGCAATGCTCTGTTATCTCACTGATCACGTTCTGGATGTCTTTGCGTCAGCTTGACCTTGCCATCATTAATTATCGCCATCGATTTCGGAGTGCTCTATGCTCTCCACTATGATGAGGCTCTCATTATACAGATCTAATAAAGATGGACGCTGCTATCGTCCCGATCGCCCCCTTTACAAAGACCTTGTCTGCATAGATACCGTCCGTATTTTCCTCTAGACAGGAGTTTGGAGTCGCCCCTATCGCTCTGGCTAGTTACGTTTGATGCAATAAACGGTATTCTCCAAAGCCTATTTAATGACTAAATTCAGGAAAATTCCTGTATCCCTTGTTGTTAACTGGGCTACTTTCTTGATCCTGAATTGTGCTTTTTAAATCGGTAAGAAGTGATAATCACCGCAAAAATACTGAATAGCTTGTGATCAAAGATTAATAGGAATACGGTGAATTTTACAGTTACTTCATAAAAGACACTTACGTATACTGCGTTTAAGTTGAATTGGTTCACCCATTAGTTTGTAGGTTCTGAAGCACTCAATGTATCTATTTCAATGTCTAATTTCTACATTCCCTCTGATATCCAGACTTCCCCGATCGTGGGTGATCCAGAACGGATTGATCAACTCGCCGATCTCATTAAAAGTCAAATTCGCCAGAATGTCATTCTGTTTCTTAAAGAGCACTTAAAGCTCTCTGCACTAGATCTGTTTAGTGCAGGACCCCAAGGCTTACAAGCCTGTCCTAATATCTCCATTGAAACTGCAGAAGACCTTCTAAAAATTGCAATTTCAATCATCGATTTCAATGGCAGAAGGCTGTGCTCTAAAGCAGATGCTCAAAGAATGTCCCCCTTAGCAGAAGCGCATCCCAGACACTTCCAGTTTTTGTGGCGCAAATTGCAAGCGGGCAATTTGGGGGTGGGTCTCCTGAACGTTGGCACGATTATGTTTATTCGTTCGCTTAAGCCGGAGGTTTTACCCGCCGATCGCATCGCTCGTCATGCCATGGTGACCCAACCTGGCTGTGTGCCAGCTATCCGCGAAGGCGACTACGATCAGCCTTTAGTGAATTACTTTGTGCCCTATCCTATTCCTGAATGGCACGACCTTGACCACTTGGTTTGCACCCAGATCGACGATCGCTTTGCCAGTGATCTCCGGACCATCCAGCGCATTCCCAATAAAATTACTCAACTCAATTCAGCTGATCCCAACTATCTGATTTATCTGGCACCCGATGATATGACCACTTTTCCCATGGATTCAGACTATGGGATGTTCCAGCGGTTGGCACCCTGGTTCTACCGACGGGATTTGCTACGGGGAATGAATGTGGATGAATCAGTGCACGATATTAAAGAACGCTTAGCCGGGTTTCTATATCGCTGTCAACCTGCGGTGGATTCGCGCACTGGCAGACGGGTCGTTTTACCCAAATTCAGTCATGAGTTTAATGCTCAAAAGTGGGCAGCACTGGTTTGGGGATCTTGGGGTGAGGTGCCTTCTAAAGAAGTGTCTCCTTACATTACCTTTCTGGATAAAGAAGAACCCGGGTTAACCAAAGGCTATCTCAATTCCGATCCCAAAATTGCTAATAGCGCAATCCGTACCTTGCTTGCGATTGCAGAACACGAAAAATCCCCTCCCACATCGCGACGGATGCTGACTGAGCTTGCCTATGCCCGCGCGAGCATGGAATCGGCAAGATTTGCGCTGGGTGAGTCCAAGAATCTCCACCCTGAGTTGCGGAACATTCTGACGCGCTTGCTAAATGCCTACGATTTCGAGAATCCCGAAGTCAGCGGCGAACATCCCTCTATTGCCTTAAAGTTGTGGGCAGATTGGTATGAGCAGCACGATATTACCGATCTCAACTAGTAGGAGAAGCCGCTGAAATTAGTGAACGCCAACAAAAAGGGGTGAAATGCCTCACCCCTAATATTTTTCCAAAAATAGGTTTCTTCTGCTGACGTTAACCGGAAGTTAATCAACGTACTTTTTGAACGCCAGTGTAACGTTGTGTCCGCCAAAGCCAAAGGAATTGGAAAGGGCTACGTTAACAGTTTGCGATCGACTTTGATTGGGAACATAGTCGAGATCGCAATCTGGATCGGGATTTTGCAGATTGATGGTAGGAGGAATTCGATCGTTGGCGATCGCCAATACCGATGCTACTGCCTCAATCCCCCCTGAACCACCCAACAGATGCCCAGTCATTGACTTGGTCGAACTAATCGCAACCTGGCTTGCCGCATTCTCACCCAATGCTTTTTTAATCGCTTTGGTTTCAGTCGGATCGTTCATGGGGGTACTGGTGCCATGCGCGTTGATATAGCTCACCTCTTCTGGCAGGATGCCGCCATCCTTGATTGCCAATTGAATGGCGCGGGCTGCCCCTTCGCCACCGGGGGTGGGGGAAGTCATGTGATACGCATCGCAAGTGGTGCCATACCCAACCATTTCGGCATAAATTTTGGCACCCCGGCTCAAGGCATGTTCCAATTCTTCTAAAATCAGAACCCCACAACCTTCACCCATGACAAAGCCATCTCGATCCTGATCAAAAGGGCGAGAAGCATGAGTGGGATCATCGTTGCGGGTCGAGAGTGCCCGGGCTGCGGCAAAGCCTCCCACCGACAGTGGCGTCACAGCTGCTTCGGTGCCCCCGCAAATCATTGCCTGAGCGTAGCCCCGTTGCACAAATCGAAAAGCATCCCCGATCGCATTTGACCCAGAAGCACAGGCAGTGACCGCACAAGAATTTGGTCCCTTTGCACCCGTGTGGATCGCCACCAGACCGGCTGCCATGTTGGCAATCATCATCGGTACCATGAAAGGACTACAGCGATCGGGCCCCCGACTGAGGTAAATCTCCTGCTGGTCTTCCATGACTTTCAAGCCCCCCACCCCGGTGCCAATCATCACGCCGACCTGTTCGGCATTCAGGTCATTGATTTCAAAATTGGCATCCGCGATCGCTTCTTTGCTGGCAGCAATCGCAAACTGAGCAAATCGATCCATCCGTTTTGCTTCTTTACGATCCATGTAGTCAAGCGGATCAAATCCTTTAACTTCCCCAGCAATTTTGCAGTCATGTCGCGAGGCATCAAATAGGGTAATGAGACCAATGCCATTACGCCCACTGCTCAACCCTTCCCAATATTCGGGTGCGGTGTTCCCGATTGGTGTTATGGCACCAATTCCTGTTACAACCACACGTTTCAATACAGAATTTGTCATGAGTCAACCCTGCGGGACTCTCACCCTTCAAAGTGCATAATTTACGAGTTTTGAGTTCTGTGTGACCAGTTTTGAGCTTTATGCGAGCGAAGTTTGTCGTAATAGACTTTAGGCTTAGAAAGATCTAGTCTGATCTGTCCATTGCTCAAACGCTTTTGAGTCGATGCCCTCCAGCCGATCGTTTTAAAGCCCAACGATTCACTCAGAACCCAAAACTAAAACTCAAAGTTGGCAGTTAGGCAGATGCAGACACTTTATCGCTGATGTAGTCTACTGCTGACTGAACGGTTGCAATTTCTTCTGCGGCTTCATCCGGGATTTCGATGTCGAATTCCTCTTCCAGCGCCATCACCAGCTCAACCGTATCTAGAGAGTCTGCACCCAGGTCATTGGCAAAGCTAGCTTGTGGAGTCACTTCACTTGCCTCCACACCGAGTTGTTCTGCCACAATTTTCTGAACTTTATCCAAAATGTCTGCTTTGCTCATACGCTTCCTCAATTGATACAGCCGCAACACGCAATCCACGCTCCCAATTCTCATCCCTCAAGCAGAGTAAATCTCCAACCGAGACAAAGATATTTTTCAGCGTTTCTTAATCTTATCTGAGATCGCGATCGCCAAGAGAACAGTATAGTCTGTTTCAAAACTGGCATGTATATCCCTATGTCTCATCTCAAATATGCCTACTTTCCAGGTTGTGTTGCGCAGGGAGCTTGCCGGGAGCTTTACCTCTCTACGCAGGCATTAACCCAAGCACTAGGAATTGAATTGATCGAGCTAAAAAAGGCAGCTTGCTGCGGGTCGGGCACCTTTAAAGAGGATTCGCAATTGCTCGAAGATACAGTGAACGCGCGAAATATTGCCCTGGCAGAAGAACTCCAGCTCCCTTTGTTAACGCATTGCAGCACATGTCAGGGGGTGTTAGGACATGTGGATGAGCGTTTGAAACAAGCCCAAGTGATGAAACCTGCCTATGTTGAGCAAGTCAACGGACTGTTACAGAAAGAAGGCTGCTCTCCCTATCGGGGTAGTACCGAAGTGAAGCATTTGCTCTGGGCGTTGGTGGGTGATTACGGGTTAGAGGCACTCCAACAAAAGGTAACTCGTCGGCTATCGGGGCTAAAGTGTGCAGCATTTTACGGATGTTACTTGCTCCGCGCTCAAGAGCACTTACCTTACGACAATCCATTTCAGCCAGAATCAATGGAGAATGTGTTTCGGGCAGTCGGCGCAACGCCGATTTATTACCAGGGCAGAATGCAGTGTTGTGGCTGGCCCCTTTCTAGTTATGCAACGATGCAGTCATTTCAGATGGCGGGCAAGCATCTTCAAGAAGCGATCGACCAGGAAGCAGATTGTCTGGTAACCCCCTGTCCCTTATGCCATTTGAATCTTGATTCTCGCCAACCAGAGGTGGAGCAGGCGATCGGGAAAACTTTGGGATTACCGGTGTTGCATTTGCCTCAACTGGTGGCGCTGGCATTGGGTATCAGTCCACAACAACTTGGACTCGATCGGCATATTGTTTCGACTGCCCCAGTGTTGCAAAAATTGGGAATCAGTTAGGGAGATTTCCAGAGAAGATTGTACCCTCTGCCATTGCCCTTCGACTTCGCTCGGGGCAAAAGCTTGGCTGAGCGGAGTCGAAGACAGCGGGTAATTTGTTTGCTAGAAATCTCCTAAGTTGTGCTCATGCCTTGGGGAACCTGCCCAGGCTTCTCCAGGTACAAGCCATCAGCAGAGTTGAGGCAGAGCCGCGTTGAGGCGTGCCCAAGTGGAGCCTTGGTAAGGACAGTAGTCTGAAATCGCGAATCATCATCGAACGATTGGCAAAATACTGGGAGGATTGTTACTCTGGGGAACGATGAATTAGAAGAACCTTGAAGACAGAAGTTATTTATATCGATTACGACAAAAGTCTGGCATTGCAACAGGAAATTGAAGCAATTCGGCTAAGCTGTGAAGCAGCTCATTTCTTGGATCAAGCAGAAGTTTTACAATACCCAACTCCTGAAACCTATGTCCACGAGTTTATTTCAGGATTGGATGGGTTGGAATTTCAGCAGCAGATTCAGCACTTTTCGACGCCTCAGAAGATTCTAGATATTGGCGTGGGAAGTGGTCGCAGTTCCATTCTTTTGGCAATGCAGGGACATCGGGTAGCTGCGGTGGAACCTTCGCCCGATTTGTGTCAGCGATTGGAAATGGCAGCCAATTTATATCAGTTACCGCTGAAGATTTATAACTGTAATGCTGAATCGATTGATAAAATTCAGCAATCTTTTGATGGCGTAATTTTTAATTCCAGCTTACATCACTGTGATGATCCGATCGCTGCCTTAAAACACTGTTATCAGCGTCTATCCAAAGGCAGCAAGCTCTTATTAATGAATGAGCCAATTTTGCAGTTTTATCGTAGCAAAGCCTGGTTTTACGAACGGCTCAAAACTCATCCCGAAGAGATGGGACATTATGGTGGAAATGAGCACAATTATCGTTATTACGAATATTTGGAAATGTTGAGATCGGCAGGATTTTCAGAGATTGTCATTAAGCCCCATGCCTGTATTCGGTATTATGAGAAACGCTTACAACAAGCCGCGAGCCAGACGAACTGGGAACAAACTGCTATGAAGCGATTTCAATTCACTTTAAAAAGGATGTATTACTCCATGCTTTCTCAATTGCAAGACGATGGATTTCTAGAAAAAAATATCTTGCACTGGTTGCAACAATGGTCGCTGATTCCAGTGACTTTTATTGCTACAAAGTAATTGTTCTCTTCTCTCTTGCCATGACCCATTATCAGCGCATCCTGCAATTGCAGACCACTGGAAAATCTTTAAGTCGGATTACGTCTAAAGTGCAGACGATCGTCGCAGAATCGGGTATCCAAACTGGTCTGTGCAGCCTATTCTTGCGCCACACCTCTGCTAGCCTAGTGATTCAGGAAAATGCTGATCCGAGTGTATTGAAAGATCTGGAAAACTTTTTCTCCAAACTGGTGCCGGAGTGGGAAAACTATATTCACAGTACTGAAGGACCCGATGATATGCCCGCCCACATCCGCACTGCCCTAACGCATACTTCAGAGCAAATTCCGATCGCTCAGGGACGGCTGCTTTTGGGAGTCTGGCAAGGTATTTACATTTGGGAACATCGCCAACATAGCCACCAACGGGAACTTGTCGTGCATGTTATGGGGGATTAACGCGTCCTATACTTGAGCCAGTTGGCTACACTCCAGCAAATGACAAGAGGTAGTTCTCAGGTCGCTATAGACGTGGGTGGGGTTAAATTTTTTCAAATAAAATCGGCTGCGAATGCCACAGGTGAGGGCGATCGTCGGGATTCCCACTGCCTGTCCTGCCAAAATATCAGCTTCCGTATCGCCAACCATCCAGGCTGATCCCTGTGTAGGATCGTAGAAGCCATCCGACAGAAGGTTTTGCAACAGTTCTGCTTTGAGGCTGGCGTAGTTTTGATAAGCCGCATGTTCGTCGGTAGTACCACAGATGCGACCGAACAGATGGGCTAGCCCGTGGCTTTCTAAAATCTGAGTTGCCTGCCGCTGACAGCGTAGGGTCACAAGGGCTAACCGAACACCGCAACGATGAAGTCGATGAAGGGTCCAACTCGCATAAGGTTGCAGGTGATCTTGCTGGAGCAGTTCTGATTGATTAACCAACTGCCGAACACGCCCCAAAAAAAACTGAATTTGCTCTAGTCGCAAGCCGGAGCGGGTAGCAATTTCGCAATCTGAGACATGATCCCGTTTAAGATTCCAAAACTGTTCTTTGGACAGGACCTGAATCGGTAGGGTCACTCCGTAGTGATTTTGATAGAGTGCCTGAGTACTTTCTAACCCGAACTGATAGGTGTTGTAGTAGCGATCAGAGACATCAATGATGGGTCCGTCAAAATCGCAAAAGAGCGTTAATTGGCTACGGGAATGCAGGGACGGAGGTTCGCGAAGGTTATCAACAGGTTGGAAATTGAAGGCTGGAGCGCCTGTCATAAGGAATACTCGGAGCGAAAAGTTTAGTACGCACCTCCACGTTATCAGTTCGGATACAAGTTTTAATAGAAATTAACAAATAATTCAAATTAAGAATGCTTATCGTACGTATTTGCCCAGAAAGATTTTCCCTACCGTCTGCCGAGGTTCTGGCAAAATTACCCAAGACCTTTACTGACGATAGGGAAGTGTTTGCGAGTCGCTAACCGTAATTTGAGACTTACAATGAGCGAGTTATGGACTCTTAAATCATTGACGCTAGACAATTGAGCTTAGACGAACGATTTTCAACAAATGACTAAAAGATGAAGGCAAACAGAACTTGCTTGCGGAGCTCTGAGGAAAAGTATTATCCGGCATTTATCTGAATCCAAACTGTCTAAAAACTAACTGTCTAAGACTTAACAACTTAGGACATTGCTTGAATCAAATAATCGAAGTAAGGAGAAGCTTCAGCAGCATCGCTATCATCTAAAAGCTCTAGGGATGCAGCTTTCAGACAACGGATTGCTTCTGCCATGCCAGGCATGGGGACGCCCAACGCGTTGTACATTTCTCGCGCTCCGATTACACCGATCGTTTCAATCGGCTCTTGGCTGCCCGCCAGCAACCCGTAAGTGATCAGACGGAGATACCAACCATAGTCCCGCAAACAGAGAGACCGTTGACGATCACCATAGGCGTTTCCACCTGGAGAGATGAAATCTGGGCGTTTGCGCCAGAGTTGTTTGCTGGCTTCTTGAACAATTTTTCTTTCATTCTCAGCGAGTGCTTCAGCGATGCGAGCGCGCCGGACACCTGTTTGAAGAAAATCTTGAATGCTTTTCAATTCCCCGGTGCTGGGATAACGCAGTTCGTCGTCGGCTTGAAGAATAACTTGGCTAACTACACTCATGATATTGCAGTATCTCAGGTTTCATTTGTTAGTTTAACGACTCCAGGGCACGCAAATAAAGAGCCTGGTGCTCTTTGAATTATCCCAGATAAGCCGAACTGCAAGCTTTACAAATCTGAGGCTTAACATTTTGTCACAGGTAACCCCCTGATCAGAAAACCAGAAATCCGGAAAGTGGGGATCAAAGTAGGTAGGTACTGACAGCCGTGCAATCAAGGATACAAGCCCATTCACGGCATTCTATGTGATCTTTTGTCAGTATTTACCCTGTAATAAGGAGTTCCTGTTAATGCCCCTGAACGAAAAGCAGTCTACCTGGATGATCCCCACCCCCTCGGAGACCGTCACGACACCGACTCCCCCTCCTCAGACGCACGCACCCAATTCTGCTCCAAATCCTCTGGTTGCCGCTGCTCCGGCTACCTCAACTCCGGTTGCTTCTGCTCCGGTTGCTCATCCGCCTGCTACATCCCAGCCTCCGGCAACACCTGCGCTAGATTCATCGAGTTCCGTTTCTGAAAATCTATCTCCTGAGTTAACGATGCCTACTTCTCGTCCTGTGCCTTTGCGAACGCCTGCTGAAATTGATCTGACACAATTCAATCGTTTAGTGGGTGACTGGGCAGGCAAAGATCTGGAAGCGATCGAGCGCTTGTTTATTAAGCCGGTGATTTTGGAAGATAGTTCCACCATCGAGGTGGAGACGATCAAGGTCCCAGGTTTCATTGGCATCGCTGATGCGGTAAAAGTGACGGATGCCAAAGGGCGATCGGTATCTGGGCATAAGGATATTGCCAAGTTTTTGGAACGGGATGGCTTGTTGATCTGTACCTACCAATGGCATAAAGAGCGCTATGGCACACCCTTTGACCTGCGCCAGACCATGGGACAAGAACTATTCACAGAAGGATTTATCAAAAACGAAGGGCACCACTCTGGGGCAGTGGTGCCAGCTCAGCGTTTAATTGACGGGCAGATCCGTCCTTCCTACGGCACCTTTAATGAACCAGCAGATTATCATCGAGGTCTCTATGGCAAGGATGGGTATGTGGCGATTGCTCACCGCCTGGTATTTCCCAGCTTTGTAACTGCCAAACAGGCACGCGGATATACTGACAGCATCATTAACTGGATGGCAGCGCTCAGTACAGTGCTGCAATTCCCCAGCAACTATAACGGGGGCGATCCGGTGCATGTGACCGATCGAAATCGCTTAAAAACACTGCTGAAAAATGCACTACTTGCCAATCTGGGAGATGCCACGGCACTTGCCTTCTTCAGAGATCCTGCGAACATGACTTACTGCGCTGAATACATGTTCATTTCTCTGAACACACCCATCTATCCTTTTAATTTGAAGGGGTTAACCCAGGTTTTGGATGGGGATGCAGCCAAGGCAAAACAAATTTTGGCGATGCGCGATAGTCAGAACCGTCGGGAAGATAATCCCCTCAGCCGCAAAACCCGAAATCCAGAATTGAAAGCGCTCAATATTTCTATGCCTGTGGTTTCAGAGAACTTGCTGCCTCTGAATGAACTGTTGGCAAAGAATGGTCAATCCGTCGATCCTAATAGCTTGCCGTTTCCACCGTTCAAAATTTCACAAGTGATTCGACGGGCATTCCGGACACTGTTGCCCCGCCAGCAGTTTGGGGATACCAAGCTAGCTAAGGCACAAGCTGCACTGTTTAAGGGGATGGAACCTGCACTGATTGGACAACTCGGTCTGGGTGACTTGCCCCCAAGTGATCCCAAAGTGCAGGGAGTGAAAGCGTACATCGCCCTGGTGAGTGAACAACTGGAACACTCCTTTGCTTCTTATGAAGAGTTTGACAAAACCATGGATCGGCTGATGGATCAGGCGGATGAGATGCTGGTCGGTGCAGGCGATCGCACCTATTTTGTTCCGCCCCGCATTTATGTGGATCTGGGACAAAATGATGGGGACAATAACTTACCCGTCGGTTGGGGATTCCATTTGGAAGTGGTTGGGGCGTTGGTTGCCCGCAGTGTAATCAAGTAAATCTGCACCTTGCAGGGCTTGAAGTGGGTAGGCATTTGAACTCAGGATTTGAGACAATTCACTCAGAACAATGGGCTGATCCCACGGCAAAAATGCTTTGTCAAAGAACCTAACCTTATCCAATGGGTCTTAAGAATTGCGTAGAGGAACGAACTTGTTCCTCTACGTAATTTGCTTAGAAAGGCAAATCATCGTCGTCATCCTCATCATCCAGATCTTCCTCCGATGGCGCAGCAGTCCACAGAGAAGCCGCAGCCGATCGCGACTCCAAATCTGCAGTCACTTCTGGCGATCGGGCAGGCAAATCATCCTCTCCCATATCCACCACCTTGCCCGCAAAAAACTCTGCTAAACGCTTAGCAGCCCGTGTCACTTCGTCCTCTTCCCAATACCCTTGCACGGGTGGTAAGGAAGTCTCTAGTTGGGGTTCCGGACTGGCAGAAGCAGCAAAGTGGTTGTCTGGGGTAGATTCAGCCACCCGATTAGGCGAAGGGCGATTTGTTGGCGGCTGAGAACGGGCAGAATTGTCTTCATTAGAGGGCAGAGATGGGGGAGCGTAACTGGAAGGTGGAGTGCCAGGATCGGTTTCTTGGGTACTAGCTGCCGCCGGCGCAGGCAAACTGGCAACCTCCAGACTCACTTTCACCTTGCGCTCAAACACTTTAAGAAAAGCGGCTTCGACATTAGGGAGTCTTTCCTGGAACATTTTGAACAGCGGTTGCGAGCTGACTGCTACCCGCGCTTCCCGTCCATTAAATGCAAGCAAATGTCCCTGCTGCCTGAGTAAAGCTTGCGTTCCAGGGGGCTGAGTATTTTTAATAATTTGCTTCCAAAGGGCAACCAGATCAGTTTCTGCATCGGGCTTGGGAGTTTCGGTTGAGACTGTGGTAGCAGGCTCAATGTTGGCAGGAGTGTGGGATGGTTGAGGAATGGCTTCAGGCGTTGGCTCTGGGACGATCTCGGCTGGCACAGGCTCTGACTGAGAAGCTCTGACTGCTACCTGGGGAACGGCTGACATCGCTGGCTGAGCACGATCGAGCTTTGCCCCTGCCGTATGGCTGTTAGCTGTTGGCTGTTGACGATTGACTGACTCCTGACTCCTGACTCCTGCTGACTCACTGACGATCGCCGACGGCAACAACCCCAACAACGTCACCTCTAGCCAGAGTCGGGGCTGAGTCGTATTTTTAATCTGCACCTCGCTGCCACGCAGATGTTGCTGACTTAGCAAAATCAGCCGGATATCAAGCTGCTGGGCAAAGGTACACAGTTTCTCCCAGGTAGGTAGAGTGAGAGCAACCAAATCGTTGCGATCGGGGGTGGTTTTGGCAATCAGCAAATCTCGGTAGAAACTGGCAAGATTTTGTAATACCCCCAAGGGTTCTCGTCCACGATCGAGTAAGTGGCGGGTCTGATCCAATACTGCGGTTGAGTTGTCGTCGGCGATCGCTTCCAGTAACGTCATCAAATCACGTTCAGGCACTGCCCCTACCAGATCCCAAACTTGTTCTACCGCAATTTCACCTGGCATTAAGCTGAGCTGATCGAGCAAGCTTTCGGCATCACGCAATCCACCTTGTGAGATCTGTGCCACCAGGGTAATTGCCTCTTCAGAAATGGCGATCGCTTCTTTTTGAGCGATCATGCCTAAGTGTTGCGTCAAAGCTTCCAATGGAATGCGGCGGAAGTCGAACCGCTGACAGCGAGAAATGATCGTCGGTAATACTTTTTGAGGATCGGTGGTTGCCAAGACAAAAACCACGCGATCGGGCGGCTCTTCTAGCGTTTTTAGTAACGCATTAAATGCCGCGTTCGACAGCATGTGAACTTCATCAATGACATAAACTTTGTAGCGACACTGCACCGGAGCAAACTGCGCCCGCTCAATCAACTCACGAATGTTGTCAACCCCCGTGTTGCTGGCAGCATCAATCTCAATCACATCCAATGCTGATCCCCGCGCAATCATGCGGCAAACTTCACAGACCCCACAGGGATGTTCTGTAGGCACTTCACTTTGGAGACAGTTTAGCGATTTTGCCAGAATCCGAGCACTGGAGGTCTTGCCTGTACCCCGTGCACCTGTAAATAGATAAGCTGGCGCAATTCGTTGTTGTCGCAGGGCACTGGTCAGCGTTGTGGCGATCGCCTCCTGCCCCACCAATTGAGCAAAAGTTTGGGGACGATATTTATGATGAAGCGGTTCGTAGGACATGGCTTTCCAACAATTCCCTACCTATAGCGTAAGCGACATTCACAAGAACAACTGAACTATCTCATCTATAATCTGAATTGCTCGATCTTGCTAAGATACCTACCAAGCAAGCAGGGCGAACAGAGGCATCATGCTAATAGTCTCCTTAGGAATATGGATTAAATAACGCCGAATTTCTACCGTACGGGCGCGGCATTGGGTCAAGGTTTCTAGGGCAATGTGAGATCGTCTTACCGAATGCCACGCCCCTACGCCGAGAATTACCCCTTAATTAATCTGTGATCCTTAGCAAGGTGTGCCTGCGTTCGAAGAACTGCCCAATCTTTAAATCTCCGGTGGATTAAAGAATTCCAAGATCCTAGACGATGCAATTGATTGATCCCAATCTATCCACCTCCTCTTTTTCGATCTTCTTTTTCTACAGAACCTCCTATGCCAACTCAAACGGGACACGCTTCCACATCTACACCCGATCAACACACCGCCCTTTTGGCACAGCAACTTGCCAAAGCATTGCAACAACTCGAACAAGAGCGTCATCGCGCCAACTTGATGGAAGCAAAATTGCGAGAATTAAACATCCCGCTCGATTTTTTATCCACCTCCACATCAGAAAAGCAGCCAGCCCCCAAACGGATTGAGCCTGTCTCCTCTCAGGACACGATGAAAACGATTCAGCGCATTTACACAGATGGAGCTTGCTCTGGCAACCCAGGACCGGGTGGCTGGGGCACTGTGGTCTATTTTTTAGATGGTAGCGTTCATGAAATGGGTGGGCGTGAGGCTCAAACGACCAACAACCGCATGGAGATGCAAGCTGCCATTGCAGCGCTGCAATATCTGGCAGACTCAGGACAATCGGAGCCGATCGAACTCTACACCGACAGCGAATACCTGAAAAACGGGATCACCAAGTGGATTCATGGCTGGAAGAAAAAAGGATGGAAAACCTCTACTGGTAAATCCGTTTTGAATCAAGACTTGTGGGAAGCCCTCGATGTTCTTAACTCAAAAGGGGTGCAATGGCGTTATGTGCGAGGTCATGCTGGCGATGAAGGAAATGAGCGGTGTGACGCGATCGCGCGCACC
Source organism: Scytolyngbya sp. HA4215-MV1 (assembly GCA_019359045.1). Taxonomy (GTDB): domain Bacteria; phylum Cyanobacteriota; class Cyanobacteriia; order Leptolyngbyales; family Leptolyngbyaceae; genus Scytolyngbya. The sequence goes on along the minus strand of JAHHIA010000002.1, from coordinate 475,013 downwards.
TTTTCTCTAGGCAAGATACCTCGACTTCAGCAGAGGCCTTAAAATTTTATTAAGATTCACAAAGCACTTCTGAGTAAAAATCCCTTCTCAGCTGCTGATAGCAAAGCGATTTGTGAGTTTTTGATAATTTTTTGTTTTTTTTGTAAAGGATTAAGTCTTACCTTAAATATTTTGTAAAAATTCACGAAGTTAGTTGCACCATCTTAACTAAACTCCGTTTTTCACTACGGAGAGCTCCTTTAATGTTTTGAGACGGTTAATTAAAGATGGACCCTAACCTTCCTCTTCAAGCTGATGCAGTCGAGAATTTGCCCCGCGAGTTGCGAGTTGAGCAACTGCGTGACTTGCTCGACACCCTCCAAATCGCGGATGAAATTGCCAGTAAAGGCTACTTAATTACCAGTTCTGAACTAGCAGACTTGATGGATGTCAATGCTAGCGCAGTGACTAGTCGGGGAGATAACTGGGTCTGGCGTAATTGGGTGGTTTCGCGGGTTCGGCGCGAAGGCAACCAGATTTTGTGGCAACTCGAGCGAGTGGATTAATTAAAAACGGACCAAGCCAGAGTTTGTTGATATTGGGGAAGTTTTATGTCTACATCAATCATTAGAAAAATTGCGCTATGGCTACTCTGGCTCTGTTTTACGGTCTACGCCTTTTTTCTGGCTCCCGCAAATCAGCCCAATACCTTTGAGTTAATCAAGAACCTCTCGATCAGACAGTGGCAGGGAATCAATCCCCTGGTCATTGCGTTGTTCTACATCATGGGCGTTTTGCCTATGATGTATGGCAGTTTACTGTTGATTGATGGGCGTGGGCAAAAACTACCTGCCTGGCTGTTTGTAATTGCTGCTTTTGGCGTGGGGGCATTTGCGGTGGTGCCCTATCTGGCATTGCGCGATGACAATCCGACATTCTCTGGGACAAAGAACCCATTACTCAACGTTCTGGATGCTCGCTGGACAGGAAGTTTATTACTGCTCAGTGCGCTGGGTCTCATCTTTTACGGTTTGACCCAGGGCAACTGGGCAGATTTTGTGCAGCAATGGCAGCACGATCGATTCATTCATGTCATGAGTCTCGACTTTTGCTTACTCAGTCTGCTGTTCCCAACCTTGCTGGGAGATGATATGGCACGCAGGGGGATAGACGATCGGCGTATTTTTTGGGCAGTGACACTCATTCCCCTCCTCGGTACAGCTTGCTATCTTGCTTTGCGGCCTCCGTTGTCCAGCACACTAAATGCGATGGCGTAGTTAATCGTTGCGCTATTGGTTGTGTCAATTTGTTCCACACGATTCATGAGTAACTAGACCATTACCAGTATCCGAAAAGACACCAGCAATGATTCAACCGCAAGGCTTCACACAATCTTGGTTAAACCACGGGGTATCTTTATCTGTTCTGCGTTGATTCAACTAGGTAGTTTCAGTAGTCTGATGTTCAGACGGATAAACGCCTTGACAAACTGATTCTTGACAGACTGAACGTGGATCGTTGAGTACGACTTACTAAGCGATCTATGCCATCCGTACGCATTTCCTTTGTAAGTAAAATAGTCGAAATTTGAGTGCTATGAAAGGTTCTTTTTTGCCATCTACCCTATTGTCTTGTGCGGTCTTCTCTTGTTTGACCTTGCCATTGGCAGCGCTTGGCTCAAACTCGGTTAATATTGAATTTCAAAGAGAGAATATTTTTACTGGTCGGTTGAAAGACATTGCAACCCCTTATCTCGGCATCGCTGGACTGGTTAGTCTTGGGGTAGGCGCTGTTAGTTTATCGGTTTCAGAGTGGCGAAGATCGGCACACAAGTCCACTCAAATTGAGACACGTCTACTTGAGCTACAGCAAGAGCTAAAAGAAAAAGCAACTCTAATTGATGACATTCGCCTGTCGGAGTCCTATCTCACGTCAACTGGGTTTAATGCTTTCTTAGAACCTAAAGCCACAGATAAACTCGCCGATACAGTTGCATCAGTTTCGGAAACTCCTGCTCCAACCGTTCTGCCCGTATCCCCCCAGGCGGCTATGCTCCCTGAGCCGATCGCCCCTTATGAGGTTACCGCTGCCGTATCCGTCGCAACCTCACCCAATTTAGAGCAAGCTCTGGTATCTCCCGCACCTGTACAACCCAGCCCCGTGGCTGCTCCCTCCTCCATACCAACTGAATTTTCACTGGAGATGTTGAAATCTTTGATGGCAATGTTGCAAAGTGAGCAGGTGGCTGCCTCTTCTGCACCTCAGCGATCGCAAGAGCCACCAACCCCAGCATTTGTGCCAGCACCACAGTCCTTCCCATCACCTGAGCAACCGATTGAGCAGAAGGCTTCCAGTCCTGTATTACCGACTTATACTAGCTACTCAACTCATCATCGCCAAGCGACTGCAACCAGAACCAAGATGCTGATGCGGATGAACGAGTTGCAAAACCAAATCATTCAAATCTCAAGTCAAATTGAGGATTTGCAGAATTCACTGCACGTTGCCGCAGAGCCAATGCTTGCAGATGAAATGGATTTCTCGAAAGTTGACTGTTCTAACAGTGTGATCAAGCAACTGTATCATCGCCTGCAAGTTCTGGAGCTTGACTGGATGCAGCAACAAAAAGCATTGGTTTCTTGAGCACAGGAGCAAGAATTTCCAACTTTGCCCTCATTCCCCACCCCCTTCTCCCGTTTTGGGAGAAGGGGAACCTGATCAAAATCCCTTTTCCGCTCTGGGAGAGGGATTACAGACTTAGCGTACAAAAGCAGCCGTTGGCAAGGGGGCATTAGTTTGTTTCTCTTTAGGAGGAGAAACCATTACAGTGCCAGAGCGCGGTTCCGAGACCAGGGTTGAGCGGTTGCCCCAGCCACCATTGATGTCAACTGCTGCGATTGACGGAGGTGTTGTTTTGCCGAGCGGTAGACTAATGGGCAAGGTTTGGCTGACTTGCAGATAGGGTTGCCCCAATGAGGTAAAGCGCAGCAGCGGCGGGGTAAGAACTTGCTGATTCAACCGTTGAGTGATGGATTGTTGCTGAAGCTCTAATTCAAAAATGGCTAGAAATGTAACTTGACTGGCGGCTTCTACCGATCGCATAGAAATCAGATGCTGAAGTTGCCAGGACTCCTGATAGCGTCCATCGGGGGCAATTTGCCACAGGTTGAGACGTGTCTCCCATCGTCCCTGGTTCACAGCCACATGATCCCTTGCCAAAATCGCATAATTCGCATTAGCAGGTTGCAGGGGCGAAAAATTCGCTGTAGGTTGCCAGTAGCGAACCCCCAACACAGAGAGGCGGCTATGATCCGGCAGGTTAGTTCTGCCAGAGACTTGATAGATGCCTGGTCTGCCAGTCGGTTCCACTTGTAGAGACATGGCGATCGGGGTGGAACGATTGAAACTACAGGCAGAATTGATCCCAACCAATAGGCTCCAACCGATAAGCCGTTGCATCATCATTGCACTGTTGGAAGCGGTAAGAAAACTCTGCTTTAATCTAAAGGCAAAAGAGCAGCGTAGGGCAAAGCTTTTCAAGGGACTGTTCTCAATGAAGGATCTGGCAAGACAGGTAACTTACTCAACGATCGCGAAACACTTGTAGCTGGTTAAAATATCCAACTGCGAGGGGGTCCTTTTAATCAATTATGCTAAGGCTATTATCGAACTGAAACCATTCATCCGTTCAATAAACAAAAAATGAATGACACTTGCCATTAAACGAATGGACTGTGAGATAGGCGCGAAGGGCATCTTAACGCTTCTAAACGCAATCAGGTCAGCCAAGCAGAATAAAGCAGACGATGCGGTTTAATTCGGTTTTACGCATCAAAATGGATTGAGGAAAATCGTTTCAATTATGCCGAATTTAGCTCCAGCCTTGTTCTCAGTCCGATGTTTAAGTTCAGGTCGGTACTGCCTGGGTGCCGCTTCTATCCTATGTTTTCTGGGTCTCATCGGAAGTAAACCTGTTGGGGCGGTGCCCGCTCGAGGCGCAGCTGAAGAAACCGCATCGAATGTCATTGCCGCGTCTTCAACCGCTCCCTCTCCCACGTTGGTTGCGCCGATCGCAGGTGCCCCTTTACCAGCATTGCCACAATCTGCCAATTCTGCCAAAGCGATTCAGAACAGAGATGACATTGAGCCAGTAAATTTGCCTGCGATGGCACAGACTGAATCTGCAGTGCAACTGACTTGCACTGCGATCGGGTGCTCTAGTTCTCCGGTCACGTCCCAACTGGTTGTACCTGTACCCTTTCCCCCTCAGCTTGGCGGACCCGGTACTCCCCCCCCGCCTGGCAATGGGGGAAGTGCTTTTCCTTCGAATCTTGTACCGCCGATATCCCCACAAACGCCTCCTTATGTAACCCCTTCAGTGCCGTCCTATGCCTCTGACTATGGGGCTGGATCAGGCATGATTCCTGCTCCGGGTAGCATACCCAGTCCGCCTTATCCTACCAATTCTTATCCTGTTTCTCCGGTCTATCCCTATATTCCGCCTGGAGGATACGTTCAGCCAGGGGGGTATGTCCAACCGGGCGGATATGCCCAACCCTATCCTTACGCGCAGACAGGAGGATACGTTCAGCCTGGAATCGTAGTGTATGTGATTTATCCTGGGGGTCTACCGTCCTCAGGATATGGTTCGCCCTTACCTGCCTTGCCTGCCCCAGCCGGAACGGGGTATCCCATCGGAGCTTATCCTGCTTATCCTTTCTATGGACTCCCTCAAGCAAGTGGATATTCCCTTTATCCACCTAGTGTTCTCCAGCCTGGTGCTTATCCTACGAACATCCCTTTACAACCGTCGATCGGAAATGTCCAGCCTTCGGGCAGTGGCACGGTTGCTCCTGGCATCATTTTCTATGGGGCACCCCCGCAGATCAGCACCTATCCCGATCGCTTACCGATGCAGCCTGGGGCAATCGTCCAATCTTCAATGGGAGGTATTTATCTCCCTCCACCAGGATATCCAACCGGGGCGGCTGGGCAAATCAGTTCGCCTGCAAGTGCACCGTTACCGACGAATGCACCAATTTTTCTACCAGGTCAGACAATCCCTAACCCAGCAATTCCCACCCCATCTGCCAATGCGACAGCTGCCAGCGTCCAGCCTTCTAACCGACTAGCGAGGGGCAACACAGCGAGGGGCAACACGCTGCTTCAAAGTACAGCTTTAACCCAACCAGCATTGCGGTTTCAGGGAGTGTACCTGCTTCAAGGAGAAGATGAATCGGGACGAGCGCGGATATCAGGCATCTACCCCCTCACGCCCAATTTGCTAGCAGCAGGAACCGTAGACCTGACGACTGGCAAAGCCTTTACTGATTCGCAAGTGGAAGGTGTGAATGTCAACGAGTTGTATTTGGCAGCATCCCTCCCCAATTTGCCTACCCTCAGACTCATGGTCGGGCAATTGGATCTGACTTCTTATTTTGACCGCAATAGCTTTGCCAAGGATGGGGCAACTCACTTCTTTAACGCCATTTTTCAAACCAATCCGGCACTGGCTGCTACCGGAATTAGTTCAAGACCGGGAGCACTGCTCAATTGGAGCATTACTGACAATGTCGAGGTTAAGGCGATCGCTTTTTCTTCAGCCCGCAACCTAAGCGACTTTAGTCTCAATGGGTTTGCCGGAGAGGTAGGAGTTCGTTCGGGCAATTTTATCCTGAGAGGAACCTATGCCACTGACCTGGATCGCGGCACCCGAAGTAGCTTTTCCGAAATCTTTCAACTCGATCGAGGCGCTGGACGGACAGGCGTTTTACCCGACGATCGTGAAGAAGCTTACGGAGTGAACGCCGAAGTTTATTTTCCAGATCTCAAGCTTGGGTTATTTGGGCGGTTTGGGCGCTACAACAACTTAACTATTAACCAGACGGCAGAGACTTACAGCTTTGGCATTACTGCTTTAGATGTGCTGACCAAAAACGATCGTCTGGGCATTGCTTACGGGCGCAACCTATCAAACGATACTTTGCGTCAGCAGGCTGGCAACGCGGTTCCAGATGTGTTGGAAATTTTTTATGACGTTGCCCTATTTCCCAACTTACGCCTGGGGTTTTCGCTGCAAGAACTTCAGAATTTTTCAGAGACCATTTTGGGCGTCCGAGTGAAGACGGAGTTTGACCTGGTGCGGCGATTGAAAGAGTAGGGGGTAAGCGTGTGAAGTGGGGCACCTGGAAGATAGTCATTTTTTCGGTCTGTGGGGGGCTATGGCTAGGGATACCGGTGATTGGGGACAGGATACCCCCTGCAATGGCTCAAGTGCAGGAGGTGCCTGCGGCAGTTCAACAGGGCTATTTATTGCTCAAGCGAGGCTGGGTAAAGGACGCAATCAAAGCATTTCAGCAGGCAGTCCAGCAGTATCCTCAGTCTGTAGAAGCGCGATTGGGGCTGGCGATCGCCTATCGACGGGCAGGGCAAGATGAAGATGCCTGGCAAACCTATGAACAAGTCTTAAAAATTGACCCCGATAACTTATTAGCCTTAAAAAGTGTGGGATTGTTGGGGGGCTTTCGTCTAAACTGGCAAAACAGGGGGATCGCTGCCCTGGATCGGTTATTACAATTGCGACCGAATGATCTCGAAGCGCTGGCACAGCGAGCCCTACTCTACCGTTATCAGGGGCGATTTGCCGAAGCGATCGCCGACTACCAGATTTTACTGCAACACAATCCTGCACTGGAAGTTGTGCTGGGAGCCGCAACTACTTACAGTAATAGTGGCAACGATGCTCAAGCCCTGTCATTGTTTCGTGCTTACCAGCAAAGTGGACAGAAAATCACTGGTTACGCCGCAATTGCCTATGCCCACAGCTTGAGAAAAACGGGTAATCCGGCAGCGGCTCTGAGTTTACTGGAACCCCAGTTGCCGATACGATCTCCAGACAAAGAATTCGATACCCAACTCCGGGTCGAACTGGCACTGGCATACTTGGCAACCCAGCAAAGTGTAAGAGCACTGGCGGTATTAGATGAGTTGCGGGGACGTTCAGAGGCAATGCTTCCCCTTGCCCGCACCCTCAACGAAATTTCACAAAAGGAAAATAATGCCGCTTTGCATGCTGAAGCGACTCAACTCTATCGACAGGCGTTGAGTCAATCTTCGAACCCGAACCCTGTCCTCTTGCAAGAAGTTGCCGATGTTTTGAGCGCATCCCCTGCGGATCGTCCACTAGCACTGCAACTCTATCGCCAACTGGTACAGCAACAGCCGAACGATCGCGGCATTCAATTAAAGTGGCTAGCCCTAGAACGACAGCTAGGTTATCTGTCACGATCGCAACTGCGAGAAAGGCTGCGCGTCCTGCTGCAAAATTTGCCGACCGATCCTATGGAGAGACGAGCGATCGCTCAAGGCATGGTCAGGATTGAACCAGAACCAGAATTCTTACCCATTTATCAAACCTTATTGCAAACTCCTAACCCGGAACCGTTTCTCCACTTCCGCCTGGCTCAAATTTTTCTGCAGCAAAACCAACTCACCGCTGCTCGCAATGCGTTGGCCGCCTATACCGCTACATCTGCTGCTGCTGGGGATCTCAGTCCACAACTGTTGGCGGCTGAAATTGAACGACGAGAAGGTCAGCTAGATGCTGCTATCCGCCGATATGAGGCAATCATCACGGCAAACCCGACCAACAATGACATTTTGGAAGGAGCGATCGCAGGATTAGCAGATTTGCAGGCAGCCCGGGGGAACTCTGGGGCTGCCTTGAGGCTCTACGACCAATTAATTTTTCGGAATCCACAAGATTTGCGACTGCAAATGGCGCGTGCCAGCATTGCTTACTCTGCTAAAGTCATTTCAGCCACGGAAGCTGAAGCGTTACTCAATGCCTGGGTGTTGAGTCACCCGCCAACGGATACACCCTCTGCTTTGTTCCAGTTAGTCGGAGCATTGCCCCCCCTGCCGCGATTGGAACCGCTCTACCTCTACTTAGCAGAAGAAGATCCGAGTTCTCTCGCGATTCAATTGCGGTTGGTGCAGGTTTTAGCTCAGCATGACCTAATTCTGGCAAAGGCGCGCGTTCTGCAAGTGGTCACTCACAACCAGGCCCTGGGGTTCAATACGCCGGAAACCCAGATTCTACAGGGACGGCTGGCACTGACGATCTCCGACTTCAAACTCGCAGAATTTTCTTTTCAATCAGCCCTAGCTTTGCAACCTAGTAACTCAGAGGCGCTGGTGGGGCTAGCAGACACCAACTTTCAGCAACGACGATTTAACCGGGCAGAAGAGTTATATCGGCAGGCGTTGGCATTTCACCCCAACGACATCAGTATTCAGCGATCGCTGCTGGAAGTCAGAGTTGCCCAAGACTACCCCATTGAAGCGATCAACCAAATCGACCAACTGCAACAGCCCTCGCTTGGTAACCCAGCCACCCCCGACCTCACGCTGCGTCGCCGCAAAATTGAAGAAGACTTTTTGCAGCGGCGCGGCTTTCAACCCACCTGGGAACGGTTTTAACCTGAAACTCGTCCTTTCTCCTGATTTCCCGCCTTCCTTATGAGCACCCCAACCTGGCGATCGGTCAGCCTCATTTTGTGTCTTCTGGCTTTGCCAGGGCTAGAGAGTTGTCAGGCGATGCCTGTGATGCCCCGGGGCAAAGACGCTTCTGGTTCAGTTCCCCCTGTTGCCTCTGTCCCACCAGCTACCGTCCCTGCCAAATCACCACGGTTCGCTATCCCTTCTCCAGTTAGCTCCTCAGCAAAACCGTCTGCAAGCGCATTAAGCGCATTGCTCCAGCAGAGTTGGGTTGCTTATCGGCAACAGTTTATCCAAGCTGATGGACGCGTCATCGATCGCGAAGCAAACGATCGCTCTACATCAGAAGGGCAGGCTTACACTATGCTACGAGCCGTGGTGATCGGAGACCGGGACACTTTTGATCGGGTCTTGGGTTGGGCAGAAAACAATCTCAAACGGCAAACGAACGGCACCCCCACGGATAGTCTATGGGCATGGCACTGGGGCAAAAAAAGTCAGAATGAGTGGCTGATTCTGGATAATAACTTCGCTAGCGATGCTGACATTGATGCCATCACTGCCCTGATCTTGGCAGCCCGACGCTGGCAGCACCAACCCTACCTCCGCCTTGCCCAAACTAAACTGCGCGACCTGTGGAATTTGTCTACTGTGACAACCGCTAACAGCGGTGTCCCATCGCACCGTTATTTGCTCCCTGGACCCGCGATCGCCTTTCAAAAACAAACCACCCTTCAACTGAATCCGTCCTATTTTTCCCCAGCCTGTTTTCGCTTGTTTGCTCAGGTCGATTCAGAACATGCCTGGCTCAGTCTGGTGGACAGCAGCTATCAAGTGTTAGAAAAAGCTGCTGCCCTCTCAAAGGTGGGACTCCCCAATGATTGGCTATTGCTCGATCTCAACACCGGGGCAGTGCAACCACTCACCGTTTCCAATCCCGGCACCAGTGATTATGGGTTTGATGCCTATCGAATTTGGTGGCGAGTTGCCACAGATTGGGAGTGGTTTCGGGAACCCCGGGCACGGGCATTTTTACAAAAGTCTTTGCGCTATCCTCGACAAATTTGGACAGCCCAACAAAAAATCCCCGCACGGATTGATCTCAAAGGGAATCCCCTGGCTGCCTATGAAGCAACTTCGCAATATGGAATGCTGTACTTTGCCTTTCGGTTACTTGACCCGGTGATCGCGCAGCAAATTCGCCAGAAAAAACTCGATCCCCAATATCACAATGGTTTCTGGGATAATCACTCGGCTTACTACACCCAAAATCTGGTTTGGTTTGGGCTAATGCCTGCTGACATAGTTTCATCGTTACTGAAACCTAAAGTAGCCAATTAGATTTGAGACTATCCATTGAGTTTTTTATCTATTAAGATGCTTGGCAAAGGGTTGCAAAGCAGATTGAGATTAACTGTACACATTGCTGGGAGTCTACGAATCACAAGAAGGGTTGATGAACGCTCGAACTTGAAAATTTTAGTTGAAATGATTTCTTCTAAGGAATTGAAAAATAGAGTGTTTAATGAGAGTGATTTCAGTACCCCCCGTAGGTGGCAAAAATTGAAAGAAGTTTTCAAGCCCAAACCGTACTGACTTAGTAGAGACCATCCTCAAAGTTTCTTTGCTTTTTATTTATCTATCATCGCTTCATGAAAGGCGCAAACCGTCAGCGAATTGGCAAGCGATCGATTGTTGTCTGTCTGCCTCGATCGATCCGCTTCATCATCGCCCTGATTATAGGCTTGGGGATCTCGGTTTACCTCAAGACAAAAACTGAATTTCCGGTCAAGCCCGTCCAAGCTCAAATCATTCAGGCTCAGGCAGATTCCAGCATTCAAAAACAAGAAGATCAACTGATCCGACAATTTGTTCCTCCTCCCAGTCCGCCTCCTGCGCCAGTTTATCGCCCTGCTCCTCCCCCTGCCCCTGCCCCTGCCCCTGCGGTTCCTGATGTAGCGGCGCCCACCACTGCCACTCCAGGCACTGCTTCAACGTCCCCTTCGGTTGCCACTCCCGCCAATCAAACTCCTGCCACCCCCAGCAATGCCAAACTGATTCCGTATGTGCTGGAGTTTAGTCGTAGTCCTGTTGTAGGCAATCGTTTACACTTGCAAGGTCTTTACGCCGAAGCCCGAATTGGCTTTACCCGCCCCAAAAACTGGCATCTGAAAACGGTCAAGGCGCTTATTCGCTATCAACATTCACCTGCTTTATTGGCAAGTCGATCGAACCTGACAGTTCAAGTCAATAAGACGAATGTGGGCAGTGTGCCACTCAATCGCAAGCAATCACAGATTGGTGAATTAGAAGTCAACATTCCTGCCAGCCTGATTCAGAACTATAACGAATTGGCGATCGTGGCGCAGCAAAACAATAGCGATAAAGGCTGCCCCTCACCCAGTGACCAAACTCTGTGGACCGAAGTTTTGCCCGATTCCAAAGTCGTTTTTGGCTTCCAGCCCAAGGCTATCCCGCTCGACTTTAGCAGCTATCCGTATCCCTTCTTCGATGATCTCAGCCTCGACGCCAACTCGATTACTTATCTCTTACCCAAGTCAATCGATTCAGCCTGGCTCACCACGACCGCGCGATTTCACGCCGGACTAGGTCGGCTAGCCGATTTTCATCCTTTAGAAACTCAGACGATTCGGTCACTCAGCCAGCTCCGATCCAGCCAAAAATTGGTCATCATCGGTACGCCGCTTTCCCAACCTGATTTGAAATCGCTGAAGTTACCTTACGCGATCGTCAACAACCAACTGGTGGATGGCAACCGTCTGCCCCTGCCTGAAGACGTTGGCTTGCTGATGTTAACGATCGCCCAAAACGGCAACGTGCCGATCCTGGTCATCAGCGGCAACGGGGCAGAGGGAATTGCCAAAGCCACCCAGTTCTTGTTGCAGCCCAAACAACGCCAGATGGGGATTGGTTCAGCCGTGTTAGTTGACCAAGTCACCGATGTACCCCCTCCTCCCCCGCGCCAATGGTCTCGCTATTTGCCCGAAAAGAACTCATTCCAGCTCCAAGATTTGCGCGCGCCTGATAATCAACCCTGGCAAGATGTCACGGTTCGGGGATCGTACACACCTCCGATCGAATTCGATTTTCGTGCCCTGCCCGATGAGCAGATCAATCGCGGCAGTTCCATGACCCTTTATTACAGCCATAGCCCGCAGATTAACCCGCGTCTTTCAACCCTGGAAGTGCGGTTGGATGGCGCTCCGATCGCTGGCAAACAACTTACTGCAGAACAAGGCACGACGCACGACGCACTCAACATCAATTTTCCTGAGAACCGCATTACCCCTACGTCTAAACTCCAGGTTGCCTTTAATTTGATTCCTAGAGAATTGAGTACCTGCGGCAAACTCACCGATCAGCAACTCTGGGGCACTGTACACAATGACACGAGCTTTAACCTCAATCGCCATCAATCTGTTCAACTACCAGATCTGAAACTGTTGCAGGCAGGCTACCCCTTCACAGCTCCTCAAGATCTTTCCAGTACAGCGATCGTGTTGCCGGGTGAACCTGCCAATGCAGAGGTCCTGACGCTCTTACAGTTGAGTGAGCGGCTTGGTCGGCTGAGTGCGGCTGAAACCGTGAAACTGCAAGTGTATTCAGGAGACACGATTCCAGAAGAAGTCCGCAACAGCGCCCAACTCATCGGCATTGGCACCCGCGAGCGCTTTCCTTTTCCTGAAGTGTTTCAAACGGGTGGCTTTCAGCTCGATCAATTTTTAACGCGGCGATCGGATCAAGTACAGATCCAAACGCTGCCCGATACTGGGGGGCTTGTCAAAGCTATCATCTCACCTTGGAATCGCGATCGCGTGCTGCTCATTCTTACCGCCCAAAGCAATGCGGGACTGGACAAAGTACGTTACTTATTTCAGCAAGATGGATTATTTTTCCAACTCAAGAACGACACGGTTCTCATTAATACGACCGATCCCGATCCCTCACCTTATGATCCAGAAGCCTATACACTGAGCTTTTTCCAGCAAGCGAACCGCCAGACGCGAATCGAGAAGTCTTCTCCACTAGGTGCTATTTCTCGATTCTTGCAAGAAAACTGGTATTTACTTCCAACAGGAATTATCTTCTCGACGCTGATGCTTTATGGCATCGTTCAGCTCTATCTGAAACGTGTGACAAACCCTAAAGGAAATTCCCGATGAGCAATCCTGCGATCGAGCCTAGCGCTGTTGCTCCCCGTAACCGCTGGCAACGACTGAGTGACTGGTTGGTTCATACACTTCCCAACGGGTTCGATCGTGCCTTGCAGAGTTGGGGACAGGGGCAGCTGCTATGGCTGGTGCTGTTTTTGCTGTTGCTTGCCGTCCCCCTCATCATCACACCCCTAAAAATTTGGCAGCAAACTCTCGTCGCAATCTTTTTAATCGCGATCGGTTGGGTAGTTGTCCGTCTGGATAATCGTCAAAATGACCCGGTTGCCAGTGAATATTTACATCTTTTTATGGTGTGGCTGAGTCTCATCACCACCTTCCGTTACCTCTACTACCGCACTGCCTATACCCTCAACTTTGATGGTTGGATCAATAGTTTTTTCTGCCTTTTGCTCTATTGCGCCGAGGTCTATGCAGTGCTGGGATTGATGCTGGCGTACTTTCAGACATTAAAGCTCAAAGACCGTCAACCCATTCCTCTAGATACCTACCCACCAGATCAGTGGTTTAAGGTGGATATTTATATTCCAACTTATAACGAAGATATCGAAATTGTTCGCAAAACTGCGCTGGCGGCGATCGCACTCAACTATCCCGCTGAGAAGAAGCACGTCTATGTTCTAGATGATGGGCGCAAGTATCCTGAACGACGACAAGAACTTCAGCGGATGTGTGACGAAGTGGGCTGCACAATGCTAACGCGAGATAACAACGATCACGCCAAAGCTGGCAACATCAATACTGCCTTAAAACGAACAGGTGGGGATTTAGTCATGATTTTGGATTGTGATCACATTCCCGTACGAAATTTTCTGCAAGAAACTGTGGGCTTTTTCTACAATCCTAATGTGATGCTAGTGCAAACTCCCCACTGGTTCTACAACCCCGACCCGTTTGAGCGCAACTTGCTCACTAAAGGGCGAGTGCCCGTGAGTAATGAGTTGTTTTACAAAATTGTGCAAAAGGGCAACGACTTCTGGAATGCAGCTTTCTTTTGTGGTTCTGCGGCAGTGATTCGCAAAGAACATGTCTTGCAAATTGGCGGTATTGCGGTCGAAACGGTCACCGAAGATTGTCACACCTCTTTTCGGTTGCATTCCCTGGGCTACGAGTCTGTTTACTACGACAGAATTATGGTTGCCGGGTTAGCTCCCGAAAAATTTTCGGCATTGGTGGGTCAGCAGGTACGCTGGGCAAGAGGTATGGCACAAATTCTGCGCATCGAGAATCCACTATTTAGTCGAAAGCTGAATCTCTCAGTGCCACAGCGACTGTGCTATTTTTCTGCCATGTTTGGCTTTTTCTATGGGTTGCCGCGCATTGTCTATGCGATCGCTCCACCGCTTTTTTTGCTCTTTGGCATCAATCCCATCCGAGGCTTGGGACTTGAAATTTTGATGTATGCCCTACCGCACATTGTGCTGTCTATGGACACCAACTACATCACATCTAAGCGGGTGCGGTTCTCTTTCTGGAACGAGGTGTTTGAATTTGCACTTTCTTTCTACACCGCTGCCGTCACCCTGATGGCACTGATCAATCCGAAAATGGGCAGTTTTAATGTAACGGACAAAGGATTATCCGTGACCAAACGCAGTTTCGACTGGGAATCTGCCCGCGCATTGCTCGTTGTGACTGGGTTAGTCATTGCCTCTTTGATAGTGGTGCCTTTTTGGTTGGTTCTGAGTCCAGAGAGCTACGAAGCTGTTTTGGTCAATGCCTTATGGAGTGGCTTTAATCTGTTTTTGCTCTTAGGAGCCTTGCTGGTCGCTTACGAACAACCACAGTTGCGACGCGCCCATCGCCTCAATCGAGAACTGCCTGTCGTGATTTACAGTCAGGAAAAAACCTGGAAAGGGCAAACGATTGACATTAGTGAGACGGGAGCACGCATTGTTTTAAACACCTGGCCCAATATTCCAGATGTTGTGGATTTAGAATTGGTCGGTGACTACGGGGCTCGTGCCTTTTTGACTGCACAAGTGGTGCGGGGAATTCCTCTGAATGAAACACAAACCCTACTGATTGTTGATTTCCTAGAGCCAACCCAAGCCCAGATGGATACACTTGCACTCGTGCTCTATTCAGATGTGAAAGAGTGGTATTCCCAAAATCGCCAACAGGTCGATGATCCACTGGAGTCTTTGCGGTTTATTCTCGGCAGTCTCAGTCGCTCTTTTGCAGAACCCTCACCCATGCAGGGAAGCAAGGTACGAAAACAAGTACAAACCCCGATCGAGCTTTTTTGGGAAGGACATCGCTATTCGGCAAGGGTGGTGGAAGCGGCAAGTCAAAGTTTGTGCGCCGTCATTGATGCAGCCGCTATGCCTAATTGGGACGTGATGCAGCGCAAAAAACCGATCGTCGGTTTACAGTTGGCAGGTTTGCCTCGAGGAATCCCAGAGGCAGAATCGGTCGATCGCTTGCTCGCTTTTGTAGACACAGTTGAGGTAAAACCCGCCCCTATCGATGTCAATGCAAACTGGGTGGTCGTGGAACTGCGCCTACCCAAGCGCCTGCAAGAGCGGCAGAAGCAGGCAATTCAACATCTGTTGAACAGTTAAGTCAGAATGTTCAGCACTCTCAAATATGAACGGTGAAATCATGAATATGTGGGCATCTCTCGCTTTTTGAGAATCGATGGTTTCCGCCCATCTTTTACGATCGTTCTCTCTCACGAGGGAGGGAAGAAATCAATTTTAAATGTTTAATTTTGCTTGCCTCCTGAGCGCTCTTTTCCTAGATGTGATTAAGTGAAAAAGCTTTAGAAACAGGGTAGATCTCATGGCATCCACAGAAGCACTCGAAACCGTTATCAAGACCTATTTTTCAGCTACTCGCCATCTGGATGTGGACACCTGGTTAGATACGTTTGCAGAAGATGCTGTCAGCTATGACCCAGTTGGCAGTACACCTCTTTGCACTTCTGACGAAAAGCGCCAGATGTTTGAAGGGATTGCGGATCTGTTCGAACGAGTGGGCTTTGCCGAAGATTTCGTCGCGATTGCGGGTAACGAAGCCGCCGTGAAGTGGACAGGACGCGGCATTGCCAAAGATGGAAGAGAGATCGTGTTTGAAGGGATCGATGTGTTTATCATCAATGACGCCGGAAAAATCCAAACCCTCTACCGTTACTGGAACCCTAACGCACTCCTAGTCTCTCTCGAAACGAAATAAGATCGTTGGACACTGGTTTGGGGTAAAAGTCGGCAAATAGCCATTAAAAAGCATTAAAAATCATGTCGCTTTTAGTCTGGTCTAGGTGACGAAGTTGTTTGCATGACCCTAATCAAACTAGCCACTTCAAGCTATTTGTCTATTGTTCCCTAATCTTGAAAGCCTTATCAAATCGAATATCCATAGAGCCGATCTGTTTGCGACAATCAAGAGCAACTGGCATAACAAATTGCTACAGGAATTGAGAAAGTCCGCCCTCATTCCCATCCTTTGTACCCCACACTCACTCTGGAGAAGACCTTATGAAATTGGCTTACTGGATGTATGCAGGTCCTGCTCACATTGGCACACTCCGGATCGCCAGTTCCTTTAAGAACGTTCACGCGATCATGCATGCACCTTTGGGTGACGATTATTTCAATGTCATGCGCTCCATGTTAGAGCGTGAGCGGGAATTTACCCCAGTCACAACCAGTGTGGTCGATCGCAATGTGCTGGCACGAGGATCTCAGGAGAAAGTGGTCGATAATATCACGCGAAAAGATGCGGAAGAGTCGCCCGATCTCATTGTGCTAACGCCTACCTGCACCTCCAGTATTCTGCAAGAAGATTTGCACAACTTTGTCGAGCGCGCCCAATTGGAAGCCAAAGGGGATGTGATGCTGGCAGATGTGAACCACTATCGGTACAACGAACTGCAAGCCGCTGATCGTACTCTGCAACAAATTGTGCAGTTCTACATCGAAAAAGCCCGTAAGAAAGGGGAGTTGCCCGAAGGCAAAACCGCAAAGCCTTCTGTCAACATTATTGGTATGTCTACCCTGGGATTCCACAGCAATCACGACTGTACTGAGCTGAAGCGCTTGATGGCAGACTTGGGGATTGAAGTAAATGCTGTGATCCCAGAAGGGGCATCTGTCAATCATTTGAAAAATTTGCCCAGAGCCTGGTTCAATCTTTTGCCCTATCGGGAGTTGGGATTGATGACCGCTAAGTTTCTCCAAGAAGAATTTGGCACTCCCTTTGTCGATATCACCCCCATGGGTGTGGTAGAAACTGCTCGCTGCTTGCGCGCCATCCAAAAGATCTTGAATGAGCAAGGAGCAACGGTCGATTATGAAGCCTACATTAATGAGCAAACCCTGCATGTTTCGCAAGCTGCCTGGTTCTCGCGTTCAATCGACTGCCAGAACTTGACTGGCAAAAAAGCAGTCGTGTTTGGCGACAATACCCATGCAGCAGCCATGACCAAAATTCTGGCGCGGGAAATGGGAATTCATGTGGTGATGGCAGGTACGTTTTGTAAGTACGATGCCGATTGGTTTAGAGAACAGGTCAGTGAATATTGCGATGAAGTGCTGATCAGTGACGACAATGCTGAAATTGGCGATGCGATCGCCCGCATTGAACCCTCTGCCATCTTTGGCACTCAAATGGAGCGGCATGTCGGTAAGCGATTGGATATTCCCTGTGGTGTAATTTCTTCCCCAATCCATATCCAGAATTTCCCGATCGGCTACAAGCCTTTCCTGGGTTATGAAGGCAGTAACCAGATCGTCGATCTGATCTACAACTCCTTTACTCTGGGCATGGAAGACCACCTGTTAGAAATCTTCGGTGGGCATGATACCAAGGAAGTGATCACCAAAGGGATCAGTGCCGATTCTGATCTTGCCTGGAATAAGGAAGCTCAGGCAGAACTGAACAAGGTGCCTGGTTTTGTGCGTGGCAAGGTGAAGCGCAACACTGAGAAGTTTGCGCGTGAACGCAATCTCAGCGAGATTACGATCGAAGTGATGTATGCCGCGAAAGAAGCGGTTGGAGCTTAGCCCCTCAGCGGGCTACGGGTGTAAGTTCAGACCTCCGAAGTTTTTGAAAACCTCGGAGGTCTGAATGTCAGCATCAAAGTGGACATTATTGAAAATTTCAGGTTGTTCAGCGTCCTTAACCCATGGGTGAGGGAGGTTTTAGGACTCTTGAGGAAGGCGATAGCCAAAAAAGTCCACGTGGTAGTCCGTTATCTTGACACCCGTCTGCGCTTCAACAAACCGAATCAATTCTTCAGGCAACTCGACATGGACATCCAAGATTTGATGGGTATCTAAACAGTTGACATGGCTATGCGAGTCACTGATGTTGCCATACAAGCGACCGTCCGATCGTTCAATACACTCAATAATTCCTTTGTCTGAAAGGGCTTCCAGATTTTGATAAACCGAAGTATGTCCAATTTCTCTGCCCTGCCGATTTAGACGATCGTAAATTTCGCGGGCAGATAAATGTTCTTGCTCTTGCCAGAGCAATTCTAAAATGAAGCGTCGCTGGCGACTGAGACGCATCCCCAAATTCTGACAACGATTCAGGGCATCTTCCAGCGATCGAATCGGTTTAGTGCCTATAACTTCATTTTGCATATCAAACGCTCTTGGCTATCTTACTCGTTAAAAAGTTTTGTTGAATATCTTATGATCCGCTTTGCATTTTAGGACAAAGCAGCCACTCAGCGAATTCTTCCCAACTCAGATGGAACCATTGCAGCTCACAAACAGTAACTGCTGTTGGGTTCTCCAACCGTCAATTCACCATTGACAAGGAGGCCAGAGCAACCCTATCAGCGAGGGATTTCGCCACTAAAGATTCCTATCGCGAACTTAACTGCCTCAAAGCTTCTGCTCCGATCACCTAACGCAGGGCTAAAAAATAGCTCCCCTTCCGGTTGTGCAGAATCTATCCCTATGATAGTACGCTAAAACAAACTCACTACAACTTTACCTTGGTTAGGCAAGACCATGCTCTTATCGAATTTGTGAAAGCAGTTGCTCAGAGAAACCACTCTCACAAATTTTCTAATTTCTATTGAGGACGATCTCTCGGTTGATTGCAGTCCCAGAGCGAACTGAGGGAATGGATCAACCGATAGGATGAGGTCAATCAAGTGTTGCTTAAAACAAGAAATAGCGCTGTGCCATGGGTAAAACAGTGGCAGGTTCACAGGTTAGCAATTGACCATCTGCCCGAACCTCATAAGTTTCGGGATCAACTTCCATATGGGGCATGGCATCGTTGAGCTTCATTTCGCGCTTGGTCAGTTGGCGGATGTTAGAGACGGCAACGGCAGTTTTTTGCAGCTTCAGTTGCTCTGGGATGCCGTTTTTGATACCGGCTTGAGACAGGAAGGTCAAGCTGGTGGGGGCAATCGCACCGCCATAACTGGCGAACATAGGACGCATGTGGACGGGTTGGGGGGTGGGAATGCTGGCATTGGCATCTCCCATCTGCGCCCAGGCAATCATGCCACCTTTCATCACGATTTCGGGTTTGACACCAAACATAGCAGGTCGCCACAGACATAGATCTGCTAGCTTACCGACTTCCACAGACCCCACATATTCAGTGATCCCATGAGTAATCGCGGGATTGATGGTGTACTTGGCAATGTAGCGTTTTGCCCGGAAGTTATCATTGCGAGCCGAGTCTTCGGTCAGCGATCCCCGTTGCACTTTCATCTTGTGCCCGGTTTGCCAGGTGCGGATGATCACCTCACCAATCCGTCCCATTGCCTGTGAGTCGGACGAAAGCATACTGAAGGCACCTAGATCATGCAGAATATCTTCGGCGGCGATCGTCTCTCGACGAATGCGAGACTCTGCAAACGCCACATCTTCGGGAATGCTGGGGGATAAATGGTGACAGACCATCAACATATCCAGGTGCTCATCCAGGGTATTGAGGGTGTAGGGACGAGTAGGGTTGGTGGAAGACGGTAGCACATTGGCTTCTCCACACACTTTAATGATGTCAGGAGCGTGCCCTCCGCCGGCGCCTTCGGTGTGATAGGTGTGAATCACTCGATTTTTGAACGCCGCGATCGTATCTTCCACAAATCCGGCTTCGTTCAGCGTATCGGTATGAATCGCGACTTGCACATCATAGTCATCGGCAACACTGAGACAAGTATCGATCGCGGCTGGGGTCGTCCCCCAGTCCTCATGCAGTTTTAGCCCCATGGCACCTGCTTCTACCTGTTCTATCAGCCCTTCGGGCTTGGCACTGTTGCCCTTGCCCAAAAAGCCCAGGTTCATAGGAAAGGCATCGGCTGCCTGCAACATGCGGTAGAGGTTCCAGGGACCCGGGGTGCAGGTGGTGGCGTTGGTGCCGGCAGCAGGGCCGGTGCCGCCGCCAATCATCGTCGTGATCCCAGCGGCGATCGCCACTTCAATTTGCTGGGGGCAAATGAAGTGAATGTGGGTATCGATCCCACCTGCGGTTAAGATCATGCCTTCGCCCGCGATCGCCTCAGTACCAGGACCAATCACAATATTCACGTTGTCTTGAATATGGGGATTACCGGCTTTGCCAATGGCATGAATTTTGCCGTCCTTGATCCCCACATCGGCTTTGACAATGCCCCACCAGTCCAGGATCAGAGCATTGGTAATCACTGCATCTACAGCCCCTGCCGCATTGGTAATCGGTGACTGTCCCATGCCCTCGCGAATCACTTTGCCACCGCCAAATTTGACCTCATCGCCATAGGTGGTGTAGTCCTGTTCGACTTCGATGATTAGTTCTGTGTCAGCCAGCCGGACGCGATCGCCCACCGTAGGACCAAAGGTTTCCGCATAGGTGCGGCGATTCATGCGATAACTCATCGGGACTTCCTCATCACTGAAAAATGAACAGACTGGTTATGTTTTAGACAGGTTGTTGGTATGTTTGAAAGCTTCGCTCAACAAAGCTTTCAAACATACCAACAACACTTTGAAACACTACCGAACAGACTGGATGGCGTGGATATTATGACTGGCGTTGCAGAATGCAGAATAAAGCTCTAGGGTAGGGGTCAAGCGTGCCCTGGTATACCGTTTGCTCTATGGATTGGACAGTGAAGCGATCGCCAAAAATCTCATGAATGTCTTCTGGCGTAAATCGATAGGGACCCTCTTCACCGGGTTCCAGACTGCTAAAGCATTTGAGGAACAGATACCCACTCGGTTTGACTAAGCGGCTGAGCACAGTGACGTAATCGGAACGGAGTTCTGGTGCAAACACATGAAATACACCTCGATCCAGCACAAAGTCGAAGGTGTGTTCCAGATGACTATTCAAAATATCATCTTGCCGGAAGGTAATAGCGAACCCTTCTGCCTGAGCTTTTTCCTGGGCGAGTTGGATCGCTGTGGCAGACAGGTCGGTAGCAGTCACTTGAAATCCTCGTTTTGCCAAGGCGATCGCCTGGGTGCCGGGTCCCGTACCCAAATCCAACACCTTACCACTAAGAAGTTGCAGGGGAATCAGTGCCTGCTCCAGATCGGCATCCAGATCTGGGTTGAACCAGGGCATGGTTTCCACGGATTTCTCTTGATACAACTGCTCCCAATTGGGGAATGTTCTTGGCGAGGTTGTTGGCTCTTCCATCGGATTGCTGGGGGGAATTGGTTGGACTGTCTTTAGACTGTTTATCGGATGATTCAAGTTATTGGATGATTCAAGTTATTGGATGATTTAAGGAATGTGTTATCGGAATGGGGGCTTACCCAGGCGGCAAGTCGAACCGTGACTGAGTGATCGGAATGTGATAGGGCTGTGCCTGAATACGCTCTATCCAGGCTTGAGTCGCCGGAAAATTGGACAAACTGAAGCCTCCTTCATCGGCAACGTGGGTGTAGGCATAGAGGGCAATGTCTGCGATCGTATAGCGATCGCTCACCAAAAATGGATGCGTTGCCAACCGCTGCTCCATCACACTCAAAGCCGCATAGCCCGGTGCCTGTTTTTCTTCTAGCGCCTGTTGCTTTTGTTCCGTCATGCCATGCATACGCCAGAACCGAGAGGTAGCAATGAAGGGTTCGTGGCTGTATTGCTCAAAAAATAACCATTGCATGACCTGAGCATATTCCAGGCGATCGTCTGGTAGATAGGGAGTCCCTTGGCTGAGATAAATTAAAATCGCATTGGATTCTGACAGATAAACCCCTGCCTCAATCTCCAGTATCGGAATGCGCCCATTGGGATTTTTGGCTAAGAATTCCGGTGTGCGAGTTTCACCTTTCAAAATATCTACCTCAATCAATTCAAACGGGATGCCCCGTTGGGTCAAGAGCAAACGCACCTTGTATCCATTACCCGAAGGAAGAAAATCATAAAGGCTATACATCATTAGCTAGAAATTTTCAAAGATGAAAAAACTTTCCACATGCCTATCAAGCCTTGAACTTGATATTTCAAATACATGCGAACAGACCATTTTCGGAGTAAGCTTTGTGGAATGTAAATAAAAAGACACTTCAACATTGCCCAAAATCCTTGAGTGGCAAGAGTCGTTTTCAACGCATCTATCAGATTTTTAGAAAATTTAGGCTGAGGAGAACCAAAATATAGTAGCGGCTCACTGTTCCAGGGATCAAAAGTTGTAAACTTTGTTGAGAAATCCCAATGAGGACGAATAAACAACTTAGATTGATTATTTAACATTGCTGCAGAAAAACTGAAAATACTATTACTAATACCGAGAACATTACAATTACTTAATACAAAGAAATCAATATAAAATTCGATTTTTTGGTTCTTCATCTGTTCTGGTAGTTCAATTGGCAAATCCTTCCATGTAATCGGTTTAAATTCGGAAAATTCAGGTAGAACTTTTTCCAGTTCATCGCTACAAATAAATAATACTGGGTCATCAAGTTTGTGCCAGATTGTACGTAACCAATCGCGCCACCATCTAGCAGGTGTAATAAGAGTAAATCCTGCGAGTGGCAATTTGACAAAATCTCCTTGTCTTAAATGAATAGCAACCAGAGTCTTACCTTGACTTTTCAGAAAATTCAATCCGTTATCCAGGACAATTTTCAGAGCATCCACCGGCAGAAAAAGGGATTGAAAGTATTCTTTATGCGGCAAATAGAAGCGGGTGTGGAACTGGAAAAATCCCCATAAATCAACATTTTGAGCACCTGTCTTGAGTGCGTCTGCCCCAATTTTGCAGGATGATTGATTGGCAAGCTTCTCAATATAAGGAACAAATTCTGGAAGAAGATCAAAGAAAGATTCCTGATTAGATTGAGATTCGATCGCAGGAGTCAACCGATGAACAATTTCTGGATCAGAACAGCCAAATAAAGTTTGACCAATCCAAGCAGGGCACTCTACCATTGCTCCGCTTTGTTTAGCACAGATTTTTAGAAAAGCATATTGAAAAAGTTGATTACCAAACCGTCCAAATCTCCCCAAAGAGGATATGGCTAAAAGTGGTTGCTCAGACTGAGATAAACTGACGTCAGTTTGTCGAGCCTGTGCACTCTCACTCAGAGAATCAAGGACTTTGAAGACCTGACCAACCTCGCTCTTTTCAGAGTAATTGGAATTACTCATAATTTTATGGTGGAGTTGAACTGTAATGAGATGAATCAGCGAAGTCATTCAAGACCTAGTTCCGATCGCCATTGGGCTAATGGTTTTTCCCAGGATTCTTCCCATTTTTGCGCCAGCAATGGCTTAGCATGTTTTCCTAATTTGTAAGCAGTTGTAATGCGATCGAAGAAGACTCCTAACCCTTCAGGATATTTGAAAATACCATTCAAAACAGACAATCCAAAAAGCACAAAAGCCACAGTCCTGCGAGTCTGAGCCAATTCAAACGCTTTTAACTCCATCTCGCCTAAACCATCGGTGCCAAAACCTGTGACAACATGCCAGAGGTCATGGGTCTGTCGCATTCGTAACAGCACATAACTGGTATCATCCTCCACTGAAATTCGGCGATAAAAGTTGGGATCAAACCCTGTTTTATCCAGGTAAATCGCATACCCATGACCCAAAGAATGGGGTGGACAATGTTGCAAAGCTTCTAAATTGGGTGGCTGCGAAAGATAGCGTTCTTGCACAATTTGAGCAACTTCGGGGAAGGACTTGACGTAAGCGATCGCCAGTTGGGTTGACCGGGTATACCTCAACCCGTCTTCAATGTCATAGATCGCATTAATCGTATCTGATCCCTTCAGGAGTTTTATCATTCCTCTCATCGCCAACAGCAAACCCAATTGAGATCGCCACCGACTTCTGAACCCCATCTATATCACCTTCAACTCGGTGTCTAATTCATTCACAAAGCCCCATTAATTTTGTTATTGAGTCCATAGACTTCTCGACTACCTGCTAGTGCAACCAGAGTCACTTCTTTCTCATCACCAGGCTCAAATCGAACAGCAGTTCCAGCCGGAATATCGAGACGCATTCCGCGGACAGCTTCGCGATCGAATTGTAAGGCTGCATTCACTTCATAAAAGTGAAAATGAGATCCCACTTGAATGGGACGATCGCCAGTATTGGCAACCCTACATTGAACTGTTTCTTTGCCTGGATTCAATTCAATTTCCCCATCCTCAATCAATAATTCACCCGGAATCATGTCTTCCTCCTCTGCAATCAATTAATCCTGTATTATGGACCATTTACCGAATGGGATCATGTACAGTGACCAACTTGGTTCCATCCGGAAATGTCGCTTCCACTTGCACTTCATGAATCATTTCGGGAATCCCTTCCATTACATCCTTGCGAGTTAGCAATGTAGTGCCGTAACTCATCAATTCGGAAACCGTGCGTCCATCTCTCGCACCTTCTAAAATTGCCGCCGAAATATAAGCCACTGCTTCGGGATAGTTTAATTTTAATCCCCGATCTTTGCGGCGTTCTGCCAATAAAGCAGCCGTAAAAATGAGCAATTTGTCTTTTTCTTGGGGCGTGAGTTGCATCCGTTCATCCTCAGATTCAAGTCAAAAATTAAAGGTTAAGATTATAAACTCCAGACTCCGGGTAAGCAGGCAGTTTGTCTGCTAGAAGACAGGCGGATGAGTTGCCAAACTGCAATTAACCAGCGACGGGCAACCTGCGTTGAGTTGCCCCGATAGCGACAGAGCAAACCCGATTGTAAACGAGTCACGGCTGCTTCATCGTTACCGTCAGCAAAACCTGATGTTTCATTCGTAGTATCCCAGAGCAGCCGAATTTTTTCGAGCAGTTCCGGTGAAATCGGTGCCCCCAGCCAGGCAAGGCTGGCGATCACTGGGCATCCTGCCAGTCCATTAGGCGAATCCATCCATGGTTCACCGCCCTGCAACCATTGCCGATCGATCCAGAGGGGATGTCCCTGTTGCCAGACCTCGGTATGAGATCGCCACTGCCCTTGCAAAAACCGCTCTCCTCGGGCACTGCGTCCCAGGCGCGTGATTTCCCAGCCCAACCAAGTTGCGCCCGGAGCCAGCTCAATTCGCAGATCTTGGCGATAAATCGCCTGATTAAAGACAATTGTCTCTTGGGGCAACCACTCTAAGCAAGCGCCCGCAGACACCTCCAAGAACGTTGTTTGTCGCGCTTGCAAGCCATTGCTGCGGTAGATTTTCCCCGCAGCTGCGGTTGTAATCAAGACCTGGGCTTGGGGTTGGAGGGTGACATTGAGCGCGAGGCGATCGCCGCCAACGATGCCACCTGCCGTGTGCAAAATGACACTATGGCAAACCCTGTTGCCCTCTGGATAAAAAGGGCGTTGAACTTTGAGTGGTGCCTGAACCTGGCAATGTACCAGAGATGTTTTCTCCTGCGCGTAAGCAAACGCCAAATCGAGCTTGCCCTGCCAACCGATGGGTGAATTGAGTTCAGACGAGATACGGAGTGGAGTCACTGAGGCTGTCGGGGGGTGAGCTTTTCGCTTTCTGAAAAATACCACTCCCTTGAGCATTCCGGTTGCTCTTTAGCATCTTTCTAGGTCAGCATCCTCTGAAAAGGATCAGCGTAGATTCAAGCGGATGAAATGATGCGAACAGCGTGGGTGTCTTTCCTAGAGAGAAGTCAATTGCTTACTTTGAAACCGTTTATCTTGGTGTAATAGTTTCTCAAATTCTTCCGCAGGCAGCGGTGGGCTAAACAAATAGCCTTGACTGGCATGACAACCACTCTGGCGTAGTAAATTATATTGGTCTTCGGTCTCTACCCCTTCTGCAATCACTTTCATCTGCAAGCTTTGTGCCATAGCAACGATGGCTTTTGCGATCGCAGCATCTTGGGGATCAGTCAAAATATTTTTAATAAAGGAATGATCGATTTTCAACGCATCGATCGAAAAGCGCTTCAGGCAACCCAAAGAAAAATATCCGGTGCCAAAATCATCAATCGAAATCATTACGCCAATGGCTTGCAACGCATTCAAGGTGGTAGTGGTCGTATCTATGTCCTCCATAATGCCTGCTTCAGTGAGTTCCAAAACTAGACTATTGGCACTGATTCCCGTTTCTGAGAGAATCTGCGCGATATCTTCAACCAAGGTGGGTTGTTTGAACTGGTAGGGGGAGAGATTCACTGCAATGCGAATGGGCATCAAATTAGCCGATTGCCATGCTTTTGCTTGCGTACAGGCAGTTCGCAAAATCCAGTCTCCGATCGGTGCCATCAAGTCATTTTCTTCGGCAATTGGCAAGAATTTGGTGGGTGCCAACACGCCTTGTTCTGGGTGATTCCAACGCAACAGCGCTTCAGCCCCAATAATGCGCCCCGTGATCAGATTGACTTGGGGTTGGTATAACAGTTGCAATTCTTCATGCGCCAGCGCCTGTTTCAGATTGGTTTCAAGCCATTCTCGTTCAGCAATCAAGGAGTTCATTTCAGTGGCATAGAACTGAAAGCCACATGCCTGCTTTTTGGCTTGGCGCATTGCCATATCTGCCTGATTCAGCAGTTTTTCCAGCGTACTCCCCGCTTGTGGATACAGGGCAATTCCCATGCTAAAACGAACATGGATGATTTGTTCGTTCAGTTCATAAGGTTCAGACAATACCTTAAAAACCGTCTGCGTAATCGTTTCAATTTCTGCTTGGTTTGCCCGATTGACCAAAATCAGGCAGAATTCATCTCCGCCAATCCGAGCAACAGTATCTTCAGCCTCGACGATCGACTGTAACCGGCTTGCCATTGTTTGCAGTAGAAAGTCTCCCGCCGCATGTCCAAGCGTTGCATTAATGGATTTGAAGCGATCGAGATTGAGACAAACAACCGCAACAATCTGTTCGTGTTTTTTCGCATACGAGAGTGCGGTTTGCAGTTGGGTATAAAGCAGAATGCGGTTCGGCAGATTGGTGAGGGGATCGCGGTAGGCAAT
Organism: Scytolyngbya sp. HA4215-MV1; assembly: GCA_019359045.1. Taxonomy (GTDB): domain Bacteria; phylum Cyanobacteriota; class Cyanobacteriia; order Leptolyngbyales; family Leptolyngbyaceae; genus Scytolyngbya. The sequence goes on along the minus strand of JAHHIA010000002.1, from coordinate 448,013 downwards.
TTGTCCAAGGCTTTGTGCCGCCCGCTTCATCTCAGTGATGTAGGGCTGTGTAATATTCGTACTTTTTGCCAAACGCGCACTGATGGCTCCCAGTAACTCGGCGCGCGAAAACGGCTTCGTGAGATAATCATCTGCGCCTAATTCCATGCCTTGGCGCAAATCATTTTTTTCTGATTTGGCACTTAGAAAAATGAACGAGATCATGGCAGTAGAAGGGTTTTGGCGCAACTGTTGCAGCACTTCATGACCATCGCACTCTGGCATCATGATGTCGCAGATGATTAAATCTGGCTCATGTTCTTTTGCTTGTTCTACCCCTTGGCGACCATCCACCGCACTGATCACATCATATCCTTCTGCTTGCAGCATCTTTTGGATGATGGTCCGAATGCCTCGATCGTCTTCAATTACAAGAATCTTGGTCATGGTCTTGCTATGTTGGGGGTCTCTGAAGTTTAAGAATTTCGCAAGAGAAATCTCTTGAAATTGGAGATTTACAGCTAGGCGCTTTATTGTGGGTTTTTATTTATCATTCCTCAAAAGCTTGAGATCACTGCAAGCAGCTAGACTCAAATCTGCTTTCACCATTGAGATAAAATCTTATTTTCAGAGATTTTTCTCGCATTTAGCTCATCGATCGCAAGTGATCGTCTGAGGCAATAGGAATTGTTAGGAAGAGAGGTTCAGCGCAGGGGACTAACCCCAATTCTTTTCAAGAATTACCCCTATCCCTACTTGGCGAACAAACTAGAAAAATTACGGAGAAATAACGATTCTTCAAGTCCTTGTTTTGAATGATATGTATAAAGAACTCTTTATGTGAACTTGTATTAAATGCCCTGATTGACGCAGTTTAATCGTTGCAATCTTGAACTGTAATCCGCAGAATTTGGGATAAATGCTTACTATCGATTGTAGTGATCCCTGAATTGCGGATAACACTGAGGGTTATGTGAAGAGAGGCTTATATGCCCTAGTCCTCTAGTGAGAGCAAGAGGCTTAAGCTCCTGCTTGATTTCACCTTTGAAATATCCTAGCGACTCTGACTTCGCTATCAATCGAGGATTGGTAAAAAGGCTACGCTTGCCTTTTTCTCTATTGTTCAAGTGGAGTCACAGTTGGCTGCGGGATTTGAGTTGCAGGTAGCGATCGACCAATTGTTCGGTGATTTGGTTGGCGGGTGCATCCAGTACTAGCACACCCTTGCGTTTGAGATCGGCAAAGGCAACTTGTCGTTGTGCCAGCAAATCCAAGGCAACTGCGCGGGCATACGTCGCGGCAATTGCTTCGGTCTGGTTGTGCGCTTGGCGATCGATTTGGGGGTCACGCAAAGTTACACAAAAAGGCAAATAGCGTGGCGTCAATCGACCCAGAGCGGCAAGTAACTCGGTGGATGCGGTGACATCCACCAGGTCGGTAATAAGAACAACGAGAGCACGGCGAGTTTGCTGGTTGACTAGGGTGGTTACAGCACCCAAATAGTCCGGTTCCAGGATAGCGGGTTGCAGCGGGGTGAGGCGTTCGAGGAGCTTAAACAACTGGTGCTGTCCTCTTTCAGGTGGAATCCAGGTGTTAATTTGGCGATCGAAGACGCCGACGCCAACTCGATCGCCTCGGTTGAGCCCTGCGAGCGCCAGAGAGAGGGTTGCGTTTAGCCCCCAATCGAAGCGGGTGAGTCCTTTGACTCTGGCAGTCATTAGTCGCCCCTGATCCAACAAAATGATCAAGGTTTGTTCTTGCTCTGGTTCCAAGACTCGTAAGAGGGGACGATTGCGGCGTGCAGTTGCTTTCCAGTCAATCAAGCGGGGATCATCGCCCATGCTGTAGTCTCGTAGCTCAGCAAATTCTGTTCCCATACCAATGCGACGCGCTTGTTTCATGGCTCCCGTCGATTGCAAGGTTAGCCGAATGGAAAGCGATCGCAACCCAATTAGGTCTGGATACACTGCCACCGACTGCTTTTGGTCAATCTTCCAGTCATACCATCCCAGTTGCCAGGGGGTTAATTGACGAATATGCAAATCTCCCCAGGTAAACGCTCCTCGATTGGCAGGATTCACGGTGTAGCTTACTTCTTGGGTGCTATTGGCGGGAATCGTTGCCTGCAAGGTAGAGGCAGAGGCAACAAATTCCGCAGGGTAGTGATCTCGAATTAGAATTTCTGTGGGTTGCTGGCGCGATTTTATAGTTAACACCACCGGATTCTCTCGCCCGATCGAAAGTCGTTGCAAAGGCTTTCGGGTAACCTCTACCCGCTGAGCCTTGCCACGCCATCCATCGCCAATCAATAAACCAAAGAGGATGCCATCAAACAGTAGCAAAAAGCTGATAGCAACTTGCAGCCGAGTGTCTTCTTGCCAAACACTAGCGAGAAGAATGGCGATCACGCCGCCCAAGATGAGTAATGCGTAGGTTCGTTTGGAAGGAAGCATGGAGAGACGTATCTTATCGAGGCACGGGAACTTGATTGAGTAATCCACTGATCACATCTTTGATGCCGAGTCCGTCAAGTTGGGCTTCAGGACGAAGAATGAGACGGTGGCACAGCAGCGGGAAGGCAATCGCTTTGAGGTCATCCGGAGTCACGAAGGTGCGATCGTTGAGCCAGGCGTTGGCTTTGCTCGCTTGGAGCCAGGCAACCGCTGAACGAGGAGAAGCGCCAAGGACGAGATCGGGATGTTGACGGGTGCGCTGGACGAGCGCCAGCAGATAATCCAGAATCGGTCCAGCGACAGCGATTGCTCGCACAGCTTGTTGAGCCTGCAAGATCTGCTCCACGGTAGCAATCGGTTTCAATTTGGTGAGTTCTAACCTGCGGGGCTGAAATCCTGCTTGACTGTTAAGCAACATTTGCTTTTCTGCCGCTGCATCTGGATACCCCACCAATAATTTGAACAAGAACCGATCCAGTTGGGCTTCGGGTAAAGGATAGGTGCCCTCAAATTCCAACGAGTTTTGGGTAGCAACCACCCAAAAGAGCTCAGATAAACGCAGACTTTCTCCATCTAGCGTGACTTGCTGCTCCTCCATCGCTTCTAATAGAGCTGCCTGGGTTTTAGGCGGAGTGCGATTGATTTCATCTGCCAGCAACACCTGAGTAAAGACAGGTCCCTTTTTGAGGCTAAAGCTCCGGGTATTGAGATCAAAAATATTGGTGCCTAAAATATCCGATGGCAAGACATCCGGGGTCAACTGAATCCGTCGAAAATCGGCTCGGACTAACTGCGATAGAACCTTGATGAGTAAGGTCTTCCCAGTACCGGGAACACCTTCTAGAATGACATGCCCGCTAGAGAGCATTGCCACCAAGAGTTGCTGAACCAAATCGGCTTGCCCGACCACTAGCTGGTTGAGGGCTTGGCTAAGACGGGCGAAGATGGGGCTGAGTTCGGACATGATGATGAATTTGGAACAAGGGAAAAGGGGGGAAAGGGGAAAAGAATAGAGAGGTAGAGGAGTAAAAAAGAGTAGAGAGGTAGAGGAGTAAAGGAGAGAAGAAGACGAGAGGTTAAGGGAGAAAGGGGAGGCTTAAGTTGCTCTTTGACTCCTGAAACTTAATCCCCCATTATCCCTATTTGGGCAGATGCTGCCGTAGGTTACGCAGGTTTGCCATCCAGATTAATAATTCTTGATCGCTCATGCGTTTGGGGGGGTTAGAAGGTTGGGTGTATTGCAGCAAAGCCTGGTATAACTCTTCAGCAGGGCGATCGGTTTGGGTCGTCCAGGCTTGAAGCAATGTTTCCGGTTCAAGTTGCGATCGCCCTAAGCCCAAGGCAGCTTGAATCTGAAGCTGTTCTTCTTTGCCAATCATGGCAAGAGCAAATTCGCTACTCTGAGCTTTGTGAAGCACGCTGGCAAGCGCCTGAATGTAAGCCATGCTGTTATCGATTTTGGGTACAACGATAGATTGGGCTTGTCCAAAGCGATGATTTTGCGCCCAGATTAGGATGGTTAACAAAATCACTGCCTGGAAGAAAAGCGGGAGAAGGGGAGTTTTTGCTAGATAAATAAACCAGTTGTTCGCAGTTTCTTGTTTGATGTCTTGCGGATCTTTGTAACCGTGCAGATATTCATCGACCCAGATAGGGTTGTGTGCTTGGGTCACCAGTTCTGCCAAAAACTTAAAATTGCCTGGCGCTCCTTGATAGGCATTGGCAGCCAGAAAGGGAGTAGTACAAAGGATAACTTGCCCTTTGCCAACCTTTTTTTGCCAGACGATCGCACCAAAGCGATCGCCTAATAACGTAGTCTCATTGGAGAGTTGATTGTCGGTAGGTTGAGTAGGTGGCTGTCCATTGAGATAGGTGGGATATCGGCGTCTTGTGGCAATCTGCACATCACCTACCGGACTTTTTTGCACCGTAATAAAATTCGCTTCGGTGACTGGGTTGTGCACACCGAGCATGATCAGGGTATTCCCCTGTTTAACCCATTCTTCGTCAAAGAATCCTCGGGTAGGTTTGCTATGGATCTGGAGCAGGGTGGCAGACTGGGATGAAGCTGCTTGCCTGGGGTTAAGTAGCTGATCGGCAGGTTTTTGCCAGCGTTTTATCGGATTGCCCCGCTGTTCCATATAGGCATACCAGGCACCATAACCATCCGGATCACGGCTATAGGTTGAGCCACTGCTCTGCTGGCTATTGGGAGCGATCGCCAGGGTCAACCCAAGGAGACCAAGCAAGAAGATGCTGATAAACCAGAGTCGTCGATCGGACCACCTCATGACTGATCTATCTCCCGATAAGCTTTTTGGCAAAGATCAAAGATTTCAGCGGATGAAGCGCTATCGCCAAACCACACCTGCTCATGGGTATTAATGAGCAACTGACAGGCCTGAGCCTTGGGCAAGGTTTGCACAACTTGCCGATACTCGCCATCGGTACGGCTAGGCTGATGCAGCACCTGTTGAGTGTCATGCAATCGCTGCAACATTGCCATATAGAGTGCTCGACAGGCTTCTCGATAGTTGCCCTGGCGCTGCTGATCTCTAGCTCGACGCAGCCAGTTGGTCAGGCTGGGGGGTAAAGCAGGTTCGGTTGCTTGATTAAAAGCCTTAGATTTTACTCGATGCTCTAACTGTTTGAGGTAAGGGGACAAAAGACGTGCCACTTGCCAAATTAAAGTGAGCACCATCAATAGAACGCATACCTTAAAAAGAACTTCCCAAAATTCTGAGGGGATTTGCCATTGGGGTAAACCAGACTCATTTTTGGGGGCTAACTTGGAGAATTGAAGCTCGATCCATTCTCCGATTTGGCGTCCTAGTTGCTGGAGTTGCCACTGGGGATTGTTTCTCTCAAAGGAACCTGAAAGCATCCGTTACGTTCTTGCTGATCAATAACTTTTGGGTTGATCAATTGGGTTGATCAATCTCGTGATAATTGCCTTGGCACGATCGGGCTACTCAAAGTTAACTCATTGGGAACGCTTCTGATTGCCAAACATTGACTAACTTCTTTGTTGAAAGGATTTTTACCAAAACTTGGCAATTTTTGAGAAAAATTCAAGCGTTTTTGGGGCGATTAAAAAGAGATTATGATCATCCGAACACGGTGACCCGTTTTTTCAAGCGCAGCTGTATTTTATTTTGATTGCTTAATTTCAGTGATTTTGTCAGGTAGTTTCACTATCCCTAAGCCAAACGGAAACCCATGTTTCTACGGAGGTAATTCTGAACCAAAAGATCACAAAATATTCATTATTTTGCGTCTTTTCTGGCTTGACAAAGCTTAAATCAATAAAAAACATGATTTTTTCTAAATTTGATCAAGAAAAGTCTCAGCTGAGCCGAGATCAAATTGCCTTGCTCCATCGCATGGTAGATCGGGTACAGCGATCGCTAGAATTGACCGAAATTTTAAGTACTGCTGCTGCTGAAATCCGTGCTTTTTTGGCAGTCGATCGCGTCAAGGTTTACCGATTTGATGTCGATGCCAGTGGTGAAGTCGTGGCTGAATCGATTTTGGACGATCGCTTGCCAACCTTACTTGGACTTAGGTTTCCAGCCGATGATATTCCACCTTATGCGCGCGAATTATTTGTCAAGGCAAAGATGCGGACGATCGTCAATGTCGCTGAACAAACGATTTTGTTCAGTCCTTTAGAAGCGATGCCATCGACCAGAACGCTCACCGTAGAAGAAGTCCAGCAACAACCCCTGGTAGACCTTTTGCAACGCCCGGTTGATCCTTGCCACGTTGAATATTTGACGGCAATGGGAGTACAGGCTTCCTTAGTTGTACCTATTTTGCGACAAGAGCGTCTTTGGGGCTTGTTTGTGGTGCATCATTCCCAACCTCGCTTGATGACTGAAACTGAGTTACAGGTCGTGCAGTTGATTGCAGACCATATAGCAGTTGCGATCGCGCAAGCTGAATTGCATATCCAAGCCCAAGAAAAAGCCCGACGAGAATTATTGGTCAACCAGGTCAATAGCCTGCTCCATGCTGAAGTTGCCCTCAATTTTCAAGCAATTCTTGAAGAAATCGTCAGTATCTTTAACGGCTCAGGTGGCCGGCTTTGCTTATTTGTCAATGATCCTGCGCAACCGACCCAGCTCTACACCTGCGGACAATCCGTCACTCGATTGGATAGATCCGAAAATTCTCCCATTGAAGTTCAGCCGATTTGGCAATCCTCGCTTAAAGCTAGTCCCAACGCTGCTCCTGGCTGTAATCTTTGGACCTTCACAGATTTGTATGGCGAAGCTCCTGTTTTACTACAAAATTTTAATTTTCAGAGCACACTCGTCCGGGGGCTAATGGTATGGTCTTTGCGCTATCGGCAGCAATTTTTGGGTTACCTCAGTATTTTTCGAGATGAGGTTGAAAGAGAAATCCAATGGGCAGGTGAGTTTGATCCTGATCAGCGACAGTTGCGCCCTCGTCAGTCTTTTAAGGAATGGCGAGAATTGAAAAAAGGGCAACTGAATCCGTGGAGCCATACCGAAATCGAGCTTGCCCAAACACTACGGCACCACTGCTCGATGGCGATTCAGCAATACCAATTATTTCAGCGGGTGCAAATTCTCAATGCCAACCTGGAGCAACAGGTACAAGAACGCACCGCCCAATTGGAAAAGACGCTTTCTCAAGCGATCGCGCAATCGCAACAACTCAGCCAATTTGCCGAGCGTCGCAAGTCTCTATCCATGGTGGTCAGTGCAATCCGTGCGTCTTTAGATCTCAACACCATTTTCCAGACAACTGCCACCGAAGTACGGCACCTGCTCAATGCCGATCGGGTAGGGGTTTTTCAGTTCTATCCCGAATCCAACTTTGATGATGGTGAATTCATTGCTGAAGATGTCTTGCCAGACTATGACTCCGTGCTGGCAGTTAAAATTCATGATCATTGCTTTGGTGAGCAATATGCCGCTCACTACCAATCTGGACGGATTCAAGCGGTCAATAATATTCACAGTGCCGGACTGAGTCCCTGCCATATTGAGGTGTTGGCTCAGTTTCAGATCAAAGCCAATCTCGTGGTGCCCCTGCTCAAAGGCAAAGATTTATGGGGATTACTTTGCATTCACCAATGTGATATGCATCGCGATTGGGAACCGGCAGATATTGAATTTGCGACCCAAATTGCCATTCAACTGGGGGTTGCAATTCAGCAAGCGGAGTTGCTCTATCAGACCCAACAGCAAGCACGACAACTGTCTCATACGCTGCGAGACTTGCAACAAACCCAGACCAGTCTGATTCAGAACGAGAAGATGTCCGGGTTGGGGCAACTCGTTGCAGGGGTTGCCCATGAAATCAACAATCCCGTGAACTTTATCTACGGCAACCTGAACCACGCAACGGAATATACTCACGATCTGTTGGCTTTATTGAAACTTTATCAACAACACTATCCCAACCCCACTCCGGCCATTTGTGACAAGATTCAAGAAATTGATTTAGATTTTTTGATCACCGATTTGCCCAGTATGCTCGGTTCAATGAAGGTTGGAGCAGATCGGATTCGCCAAATTGTGCTATCACTTCGCAACTTTTCTCGGTTGGATCATGCCGCCATGAAACAGGTAGATATTCACGAAGGGATTGATAGTACGCTGATGATTTTGCAGCATCGACTGAAGGCAAGAGGTGATTTTCCAGGCATTGAAGTCGTGAAAAATTATGGGAAACTGCCGCTGGTGGAATGCTTTGCAGGGCAACTCAATCAGGTCTTTATGAATGTGCTCTGCAATGCAATTGATGCCTTAGAAGAAAAGACGAAAAAGGCGATCGCAGCCCAAAAACAGCACTTGACAAAACCTGTCCCTGCCCCTTCCTGTGAAGTGCAGGCACCGACTATCCATATCCTGACGGAAGCGCCCAAGCCAGGGTTAATTAAGATCCGGTTTCGAGACAATGGTCCAGGAATTTCAGAAACCGTTCAGGCAAAGATCTTTGATCCGTTTTTTACCACCAAAGCGATCGGGCATGGAACCGGCTTAGGATTATCCATCAGCTATCAAATTGTGGTGGATAAGCACCATGGTATTTTTAGGTGCATTTCTCAACCGGGCAAAGGCACCGAGTTTTTAATCGAGTTGCCGACCATGTTGCGGGTGCGATAACTTCAATTAGCGGATTGGGTGCGCCCTTGTCTCACCATGGCAATTAAGGTTTGATGGGCATCTTCTGAGTCTTGCAGGTCATGGTCAAAGGCGATGCGGAGGGGCACAGTTTCACCATTCACCTGAGCCAACAAATTCATCCCTTGGGGATCGATCGACTGCATTTTGGCGGCAGACGCAGTTTCGGAACCACCAAACACTTTGGCATAGAGCAGGATGGCATCGGCATGGTCGTCATTCATGTGTTTGCAGATGCGATCGCTGACTTCAGGCGAGAGGGGGTCAGACATGGGGATGGGTCAAGCAATAGGACGTTTTGCATTGTAATACCATTTTGGCTTGGAGATGTACCTGGAGAATTGAGGAGTCAGAAGAACGCTGTCTCCTGACCCCTTATTCCTGCCAAGCTCACCAATTAAATCGCGCTCAGTGGGGTGTTGTCAGAAATCTGCACCCACGCTCTAAAAACGATCGCCGCCTAAAACAAAATGCACTTCACTATCGCCATTGTCATTCAACGCAAACTCTAACCGGAGCAGTCCGATCGGGGTGCGTGCCCGCAAGCCCGCCCCAAAACCCAGACCATCTCCTGGTTTATCCCGTGCTTCTGCTGGGTTCCCCGTGACTTCATCTGCAGTCCCTAGGTCAGTGGCATAGTCCACAAACAAAACGCCCCCAACATCAATTTTTCTTTCTTTCACAGCAAAAGAAAAGATGGGGAACCGATACTCAGCTGTAGCTTGAATAAAACTGCTTCCAGAGCCAACTTCCCCCTTGCTATAGCCCCGTACCGACTCGCTTCCCCCCAAGTTATAAGCTTCGTAGGGGGGCACATCTCCTATGATGGTTCCTGCCTGAAAGTTGAGAGCCAGCGTCCGTGGACCGGCAGTAAACCCAAATAGATTCAGAGGAATGAATTGGGAAACACTACCGCTCAACCGCGTAAAACTAATACTGGCATTGCCCACGGGGATTGCCTGGTCTGCACCCAAGCGAATGCGAGAGCCTTGGGTTGGCTCAATGTAATCATCGGAAGTGTCATATACTGCTGCCAGGTTCACAGTCAACAAGTCATCTTGCCCATCCCTGCTTTCAGTCAACCGATTGCCCAATTCATCAACCCGAAAGACATCCGACGTAAATAATGAATCGCGCACAGACACTCGTTGATAATTGATGCCTAAGGCTGCGTCAAGTTTTTTTCCTAAAGGACGAAAATACTCAATCCCACCGCCTAGACGATGTAGCAAGGGAGTATCGCCATTAGGCAGATCGACATCACGATCGCCATTTTGAAATGCTGGAGACTCAGAACGCTGAGTAAAAGCGTTGATTGCAAACCCCTCACGCGGCGATTGGGTTGCGTAAATGTAGCTCAAATCTAGCCCCAGAATGTTGTCTCCCCCGATCGCATCCAACAGAAAACTTTGATTTTCGCCAACCCACAGACGAGCATTCCCAGTGACAGAAAAACCCGAATCATAATGAGAGCCGTTGAGCACTGTTCTGGGGCGAGTAACGCCCTGGAGTGCGCTGGGAGCAACAATTCCAGAACCGGGATGAATTGAAAATCCCTTCCGGGGTTGCACAGCAGGCGTTGTCGAGGTTGGCTCCGAAGGGCTTTCAGGCGGAGGCGAGGTCGGTTCGGTGGTGGAAGGCGTCGGGAATTCCTGAGCCAGTAAATCGCTGGCACGAGTAGAAATAGGAACCTGTGTCAACTGGGGAGGGCGCTCCAGCGTTTCCCCTGGGTTAGCTGGAGTTTTGTTTTCGAGTGCATCCGCTAGAGACTGCGCCGCACCCAGACCCAAGCCCGCCCCAGTTTGCGGATCGATCGCCACAGGTTGAGTCTCATGAAACTGAAGCGCTTGTTCCCTCGCAGCAGATCCCATTGACAGGGGCGTTTGCCCCCAAGTGACTGTCGAAAGGAATAAATTTGCCGAAACTGCTCCCATCATCAGAAGGAAAGGATAAACAGCCTTAGAAGAACGAGATGACACTTGCATTCAGCTTCTCCTCACAGAATATAAAGATGCCTTATAAAAAGCAGACGAGTTTTAACGAATTTTGCTCCGAGTATATACAAATTTATTGAACAGCCATTCAGCGTCCGAATTCAGACCTTTCCAGCCCCCATAATGGCAGGATGGCTTTGTAAAAAACTAGTCTCTTTCTGAATTTCGCGGATATTCATGGAGGTATCCTGTGTGACATGCTCTTGCAGCGAGAATAACCGATTTCACCCCCTTTAGTCAGTATTTCAGCGATGGAAGTCTACCAAGTCCGCCTGGTGAATCCTGCGATCGACCTCGATCAGACAATTCCCGTGCCAGCCGACCAGTACATTCTGGATATTGCCGAAGACCATGGCATTCGACTCCCGTCGGGTTGCAAACAGGGCGAATGCTCTGTCTGTGTTGCCAAACTCATCAACGGCGCGATCGACCAAACTGAACAGCGCTTCCTGCGTTCCCCGGAAGTAGAGGCGGGCTATACCGTCACCTGCGTAGCATATCCTCGCTCCGATTGCACTCTTTTAACGCATCAGGAGCAAATTTTATATCAATCTTCGCTGTATAGCAGGTGAAGAGGCATTAGGGAATGAGATCAAGCGACGAGGGGGATGGACTCACAGTTCATCACTCAACCCCCTTTACCCCTTCACTCCTACACTCCTACTCTCCAGCATTCCACATCCCTCTCTCCGTATCTTCTTCTCCGCATTTTCTCAATAGAGTAAGCTTCAGGCAAGCACTGTAGCCGATCGCAACTGATCCACTAAGTCGTGCAAATTATCAGTATTCAAGCGGTAACTGAGCGGATGAGCAATCAGACGCGCCGTACTCTTAAACAGCACCTCAATTTCGATTAAGCCATTTTCCTGCAGTGTTTTGCCAGTTGCCACAAGATCGACGATCGCTTCTGACATGCCCGTAATGGGACCCAGTTCTACCGAGCCATAGAGTGGCACAATTTCGACTTGCAAGTCCAGCTCTCGAAAATAGTCATGCGCACAGTTGACAAACTTGGAAGCAATCCGCCCATGTACGGGCAAATCTAAAACCGATCGGTAAGAACTTGCTTGCTTCACCGCCACCGACATCCGACACTGGCCAAATCCCAAATCCATCAAATGGGCAACCTGGGGCTTTTTCTCCCGCAACACGTCATACCCCACAATTCCCAACTGGGCTTGCCCATACTCCACATAAACAGGAACATCCGAATTTCTCACTAGCAATGCCTTGGCGGTTTGCTCCGGATTCCAGATTTGCAACTGGCGATTTGCCGGGTCGAGAAAGAGGCTAAAGTCTAGCCCTACTGATTGCAATAAACGGATGCTGTCTTTGAGTAGGGAACCTTTGGGTAACGCGACAGTGATCATAGGAAAGATTGAGAGGATAGAAGAAGGTTTAACGTTTGAGGTTTCAGTTTCAGTCTTGAATAGAGAAGAAGATGTTTTAAAAGTCCTTTCGTAAGTACCAACCAACATGATCCCCCTTAAATCTCCTTATCTCCTGTGGAGAGGATTCGCCAAACAATAAGGAGGACTTTGAGGCTGATTCCCCTTTTTAAAGTGGGGGATCTCTGAGTGCTCAACATCACAGCTAGCACCTTTTCAAACACCCTCTAAAAGGGGCGACCTGGAAAACAAAACTGATTCACTTTTGGTTCTCATTTTTGGCGGCGCTAGCCAAGGTTTTTGGTAAGCTTTGCCAACTTTGCCAATACGCCCTCATCACTCATACCCTATAACTTGTAACTTTTGGCATGAAGATTCTCCTGGTGGATGATGAAGCGGAACTCACCGATCCGCTGAGTCGGGTCCTGACCCGTGAGGGGTATCAGGTGGATGTCGCGTTTGATGGCGACAGAGGTCACGAACTAGCAATTCAGAGTGACTATGACTTGTTGATCCTAGATTGGATGCTGCCGCAACAATCTGGGCTGGAAATCTGTCAACAGCTGCGATCGAGAGGCAACACAACCCCTGTTCTATTTCTCACTGCCAAAGATACACTGGACGATCGAGTGGAAGGGTTAGATGCTGGAGCCGACGATTATCTCGTCAAACCCTTTGAATTGCGAGAACTGTTGGCACGGGTGCGGGCATTGTTACGTCGTCCCCCTAACCGCGAAATTCCCGCAACTCAACGCTTGCGAGTGGCAGATCTGGAACTTGATCCGCAAGACCAATTGGCTTACCGACAAGGCAGAACGATCGAACTTTCTGACAAAGAAAGCCAACTGTTGGAATATTTGATGAGTCATCCTGGTCAACTATTGACCCACGAACAGATTCAGCAACATCTCTGGGGGGATGGCGACAAACCCATCAGCAATGCCCTCGCTGCCCAGATCCGCCTCCTGCGCCGCAAAATTGAAGCCGAGGGAGAGGCTATCTTGATCCATACCGTCTATCGCAAAGGGTATCGTTTTGGCGGGTTCAATGAGTAGGGATGCAAGGCTTTTCCTCTTTATATTGGAGTGGGATTCTCTGCTAAAAGCGGTTTTTTAACCTGAATCACTTGCAAGCTGCCACCCGCATAAAGCCGCTGTTGTTGCAATTCAAAGCCCAAATCCGTCAATAGTTTCGGTAAATCCGTTTGAATCAGTGCCCAGGCTGTCTCGGTTTCAAACAACAGCAGAAATAGGGAGATTCCCGGCACAAACAGAGGGTTGGTCGGTTGGTGGAAATCCACCAGCGTGAAAACCCCACCCGGTTTCAAAACGCGATAGACCTCGCAAAGAATCTGGTGGAGTTGCGCGGCTTCCATTTCGTGCAGAGCCGCACTGGTATGGACCAGGTCAAACTGAGCATGGGTAAAGGGCATTGATTCCGCAAAAGACTCTACATACTCGGCTTGCGGTACATTCTGCTTTGCCCGTTTAAGCGATCGCGGCGAAGCATCCAACCCCGTGACATGCTGAGATCGCACCACCAAAAACTGGGTTGACTGTCCACTCCCACAACACAAATCCAAAACCTTGGTCTCTGGGGCGATCGTCACCCCCTGTAGCGCCAATTGCCGAAAGCGCGCCTCACCACCTACACTGATGGCTGCCAGACGAGAAATGCTGTCGTATAGCCACTGATATCGATAGCTCCAGTCTCGTAGAATCGTTGCCATCTAACGCTCCTCCCTACTCACGCTAGGCGCCACCAACTGACTTTTACTCAGCGCCGTTTCCACGGCTTGTTGTTGATCGCGACGCGTGATCCACTGATGATAGGTACGAGTATGAATCGCGACAGAATGTCCCATCATACGGGCGGCGACGGTATCGGGTAGCCCAAAGTGGATAGTACGAACTGCCCAGGCATGACGGAGATCGTAGGGCGAAAAAGGAAGTTGATAGCGGCGAAACTGAAGTGTAACCTGCTGCCCAACTCGTTGCAAGGTAGTTTGACTCAAGTCGGTATTCAAAGAAGGCAAACAAATATTGCGTAACTGAAATTGCTCAACCCATTCTGGATAAAAGGGCCAGACTTCGTGACTGCCCGTTTTAGTAGTACTCAAGACTTGTACAGTGGCATCCTTGCATCCTGACAGCAAGGCAGAGTAGTCACAAAAAAAGACTTCGTGATTGCGTAAGCCATAAGCTGCCATGACACCATAAACAAAACGCCAGGCAAGGTTAGGAATTTGGGTATAGGTTTGGACAATCAGTTCGTCGCTGGGTAAATTACGAGATTGAGTGTGGTTGGGGCTGTAACTCCCCCAAAAGTTTTTGAGTTCTTGCGGTAAGGCGAGTTCCAGAAAGTCTGCCAGGGCACCCATTGCGGTGCAACAGACTTGACGACTGCGAGAACTGGGGTCGGTCGATCGTAAGGTGGCGTAGATCGCTTCTACCAGCGTGAGATTGGGATGGGTTTGGGCGATCGTCTGCAACTTTCTGAGATAAGGCGCATAGGCAGTTTCCCAGGTGGTTCTGGCAGATGCAGGATGACTGGCGCGACGGGGTTGAGCCAGAAAGTGCCGTTCAAATGCCTGGATTTTTTCAGGTAGGGTCGCAGCGTTGAGATTGCCCCCCTTGCTCGGGTCGAGATAGTCACGCCAATCAAATGTATTTTGAATCAGTTGTGCCGCAATAATTTTGGCTTGTTGTTCGATCTGTTTTAATCCAGCAGTGGTAGCAGGTAAGCCCAAGCTAATTCGCTGCTGATAGGGACGCAAACGATCGCCATCAGGACGAGGAGGGAGCGTTCCTCTCAGATTCAATTTTTGTCCGCGTCGCTCAACCTGAAGCCCCATCTGAGCCATCTTCAGCCGCTGGTTCGTTTGCTCAATCTTCAGGTCAATGGGTTGCTCAGCATCAGTCATAACAGATTTAGTCAAATGATTAAAAAATATGAACTAATTACAAGAACTATGTATAGATTTCCTTACTTTAGCTCTTCTGCCATGAGGCAGATGTAACAGAGATGAAGAGATGCGAAGATCTCAAAAGCGCTGCAGCAATCGAGGTTTGCGTGGTTAAGAATCGCCACTTTTGCCACGGAAAATACACGACTTTTTTCCAAGCCGACCCAACGGATTTTCTAAAAACATTGTTAAAATCGGTTACAAACATGAAGCACTGGGGAAGTCGTAAGCACTATGGGGCGTGTTGGTGTTCTTTTGCTTAACTTAGGGGGTCCGGATCAACCGGAGGACGTGCGTCCCTTCTTGTTTAACTTATTTTCCGATCCAGAGATTATTCGCTTGCCATTTCCCTGGCTGCAAAAACCGCTTGCCTGGTTTATCTCTACATTACGGGCGCGCAAGTCACAAGACAACTACCAACAAATTGGCGGAGGGTCCCCGCTGCGGCGCATTACTGAAGAGCAAGCGCAGGCTTTACAGTCAGAACTGCACCAAAAAGGTGAAACAGAGACTAGCGTTTACATCGCCATGCGCTACTGGCATCCTTTTACTGAAGAGGCGATCGCTTGTATTAAGCGTGATCGGATCGAACGCCTCGTCATCCTACCGTTGTACCCCCAGTTTTCCATCAGTACCAGTGGCTCCAGTTTTCGCCTATTAGAAAAGTTGTGGCAAGAAGATGTTGCTTTACGTGCCGTTGATTATACGGTTGTGCCTTCTTGGTACGATCGTCCTGGCTATTTGCAGGCAATGGCTCAGTTAATTGCACAAGAGTTGGATCAATGTCCTGATCCTGACCATGCTCATATTTTCTTCAGTGCTCATGGTGTTCCAGTCAGCTATGTGGAAGAATTTGGCGATCCGTATCAGTACGAAATTGAACAGTGTGTTGAACTGATCATGCACACGCTAAAACGTCCTAATGCCTACACCCTGGCGTATCAAAGTCGGGTGGGTCCCGTGGAATGGCTCCAGCCCTATACCGAAGATGCGATCCATACACTAGCCGAACAAGGCGTGCAAGAACTTGTGGTCGTACCCATTAGTTTTGTTTCAGAACATATCGAAACGCTTCAAGAAATTGATATTGAGTATCGAGAAGTCGCTGAAGAAGTAGGCATTGAGCGTTTCCAGAGAGTCCCAGCTCTAAATACCCATCCAATTTTTATTGAGGATCTTGCCAATCTGGTGGTAGAGGCGCTCAATTCCCCGAGTCAGAAATTTTCACAGGTTACTCGCCCCAATGAGGAGAAATTTAAACTTTACCCCCAAGAACGGTGGGAATGGGGAATGACCATTTCTGCTGAGGTGTGGAATGGTCGTCTAGCAATGTTGGGGATTCTTGCCGTGTTGCTCGAAATCTTGATGGGACAGGGACCCTTACACGCGATCGGGCTGCTGTAATCAATTCCCCAACGCTCGTTCCTGAAGACTCAATCTGGATCTTGTTTATGCTGCCGGGGATTGTGACGATCACCCCGACTAGCTTGCTGTACATACCAGCGATGCCAATCTTTGGAACTACGAATTGCCAACCACAACAATAGGAGGGCAATGATGCCCCCTTGCTGAGGAGCATCAAACGCAAATAAGACTAGCGAAATGCAGAGTGCATCTTGGGCAAAAATGACCCAGAGGGGTAATCCTCGTAAGCGAAAAAACCAACCTACCTGCACCAGCTGTAAGACAAGGGCGAGTAGTCCACCGACGATGCCAATTAGAGTGGTCAGCCAAGCAGCCAAGCCAGTAATGCGGGCAACAGCAGTCCCCATGATGCCGCCCACGATCGGACTAAAGACCAGCTGAACGATTTGCAGAATCCGCTGCCCCAATCGATCTTTGGAGAAAAAAATCTCCGTCAGCGACCAACTCATCAAAACACCCAAGACGATCGGGGGAGGGATCTGAGAGAGAATCGGCACCCTCGACCAGAGATTGTCGCCACTCAGCAAGCCAATTAAGAGCAGTGGTAGAGCAATCCGCATTCCCGCTGCACCAGAAGCGGAAAGCGCGGCTAAAATCTCAATCATAGAATTTAGTGAATTCAGCAGTGCCAGCTTTTTCTACTGAGTCAACTGAGGTTCGCGTGACAAAGTCTTCACGCTTATTGTGTCTCGTTCCCAACTAGCTTAGGTTGAATACACTCAAAAAATTGTCGCTATTAAGTCTCTAATTTCAGTTTGGCACTTCTATCGCGAAATAGGCGAGAAAAGCGTAAAATTGCCATTTTCTCATAGATGCTAAAACGAATGGATTCTGGAAGACGATCGGCTAGGCTGGACAAAAATTAAGACCTGAGATCGCGAGAACATTTTCCCATTTTTCAACAATAAACAAAGATTATGGTTCAATCAACGCCCTCTACTCCGTTGTATGTAAATCCGGTGAGCGGCAATGATGCTGCTATCGGTAACCAATCTGCCCCCTTCAAAACCATTACCCGTGCACTGCAACAAGTAAGAGCGGGCGGAACGATCCAATTAGTTGCAGGAACCTACAATACAACGAGTGGTGAAATCTTTCCCCTGACCATCCCATCTGGCGTGATTTTGCTAGGCAATGAAGCCACTAAAGGTAATGGCATTCTCATTCAGGGCAGTGGTCGGTTTCTCAGCCCAACCTTTGCTGGACAAAATGTGACGATTCGCCCTGAAAGCAACGCACAGGTGCGAGGGGTCACCGTTACCAATGCAGAGATTCGCGGCACAGGCATTTGGGTTGAGTCTACCACTCCGACGATCGCCAATAATACGTTTGTCAACTGCAAGCGAGAAGGCATTTTCACCACCGGAACCGCTAATCCCATTGTGGTGGACAATGTCTTTTTTCAGAATGCTGCCAGTGGCATAACGATCGTCCGCAACTCGAAAGGGGAATTTCGTCGCAATGTGTGCCAGCAAACTGGCTATGGCATCGCGTTGAATAACGATGCTGCCCCCTTACTGGCAGATAACCGCATCTTTGAGAATCGATCGGGCATTGTCTTGTCAGATAATGTGCGTCCCGTGTTGCGAAATAATGTCGTCGAAAAAAATACTAGCCAGGGGGTTGTCGTTACCAATCAAGCCTTTCCAGACCTGGGTAATCAGCAAGATCCCGGTGGCAACATTTTTCGAGACAATGCTGAGTTTGATTTACAAAATGCCACCGCCCGCGCCTTGATCTCAGCAGGCAATCAGCTCAATCCGATGAAGGTACAGGGGCAGATTGAGTTTATTGGCATTGATTTGCCGACGCCAACCCCCACGCCGACACCCACACCCACACCCACACCCACACCCACCCCAATCCCAACCCCAATCCCAACCCCTCGACCTGGAGGTTTTACGGATACGGGCGGTCATTGGGCAGAAGCCTTTATTGCTACCCTGGCAGATAAGGGATTGGTGAGCGGTCTACCTGATGGTTCCTTTCAGCCAGAGGCGGCGATTAACCGCGCTCAATATGCTGCTTTGCTAGCAAAGACCTTTAACTTACCTGCCAAGCGTCCGGGTACGGCTTTCTCAGATGTGCCCCAAACCTTTTGGGCGTATGCTGCGATCGCTAAAGCTGATCAGATGGGCTTCGTCAGTGGTTTTCCCGATAGCACGTTTCGCCCCAACCAAAATTTGACTCGGGTTCAGGCGATCGTCTCCCTGGTAAGTGGACTCAGCCTCAGTGGAGGCACCCCTAACTCTTTAATGGCTTATGGCGATCGGGCACAGATTCCCAGTTATGCCACTAACTCGATTGCAACTGCTACCCAACGGCGAATGGTTGTCAACTATCCCGTTGTTAATCAGCTTGAGCCAATGCGGGACATCACCCGTGCCGAAGTGACTGCACTGGTCTACCAGGCACTCGTTGCCGATGGCAAAGTCCCTGCCATTGTCTCGCCTTATATTGTGGAACCCGGTAACACGTCATCACCGACCTTTACAGACATCACTGGGCATTGGGCAAGCAATTTCATTTTGGGGCTAGCCAGCCAGAGCCTGATTCGCGGCTTTGAGGATGGCAGCTTCCAGCCTGATTCGTTGATGAATCGAGCACAATACGCGGCTTTGATTGTGCAAGCATTTAATCCTCAACCCAAACGAAGTTTGCCCAGCTTTTCTGATGTCCCAGCAAATTTTTGGGCAAAATCAGTCATTGAACAGGCATACCAGGGCGGGTTTATTTCCGGTTTTCCAGACAACACTTTTAAACCAGGTGACAACATTCTACGGGCACAGGTGATTCTCTCTCTAGTCAATGGCTTGGGTTTAACGGGAGGTAGTTTAAGTCTTTTGAATGTCTACCGCGATCGCACTACGATTCCCGACTATGCACAGGACGAAGTAGCCACCGCAACTCAAAATAAAATCGTGACGGGTTATCCTTCACCCCAACTGCTTGATCCGGCGCGATCAGCAACCCGCGCCGAAGTCGCTTCCATGGTCTATCAAGCGTTGGCAACGCAGTCACGAGTTTCGGTCATTAACTCTCCCTATATCATTTCGTTCTAACCGTTCCCCGTGGTTTAGATGATTGCGGAAGAGATTGGACTTGAGGGTAGCTAAAGCCCAATCTCTTCCGCCTAATCTTTCAAGTTCACTCATGAGTCCAATCATTCAGATGAATGAAAAATGAGAAAAAGTTTTCAAGATTTTAACTTTTGTTAAGACCGACAGTTTCGTATGATGAAAGAAGCATTAAGAACTTGTCGTTCAAGATTTAAACCAAGATTATGGCTCAAATTCAGTTTTCCAGAGGGATTAATGAAGAAGTCGTGCCGGACGTGCGGCTGACCCGTGCAAAAGATGGCACCAATGGTACAGCAACCTTCTACTTTGAAGATCCGATCGCCCTTAGCAATAGTGCGACTGAAGACATTACTGGCATGTACCTGATTGACGAAGAAGGCGAACTCTCTACACGCGAAGTCAAAGCGAAGTTTGTCAATGGTCAGCCTAAAGCGCTGGAAGCTACCTACATCATTCGGTCGCTAGGAGATTGGGAGCGCTTTATGCGATTCATGGAACGCTACGCCACAGAGCACGGTTTAGGCTTCAGCAAATCCTCATAGGGCAACAACAGCGTGGCTCATCCGGTTGTACTTCCCCATCCAGATTTACCAGGAAGCGTGGTCAATTGTGCTGTGATTACAGTGAGTGATACGCGCACCCCTGAGACCGATCGTAGCGGGCAGATGGCTCAGCAGCTTCTGCAAGCAGCCGGGCACTCGATTGGTTGGTATGCCCTGGTTAAGGATGAGCCGACCCAAATTCGTGAACAGCTTGTGGATCTCAGTCAGCGATCGAATTTAGATGCCTTCATTTTTAACGGTGGCACGGGCATTGCTTCGAGAGACACGACTTACGACGCGATCGCCGCGTTGTTAGACAAGCAACTGCCTGGATTTGGCGAACTGTTTCGCTGGCTCAGCTATCAAGAAATTGGCTCACGTGCTATGGCTTCACGGGCGATCGCAGGCGTTTACCGCAATAAACTCATTTTTTCACTGCCCGGTTCTACTCATGCAGTTCGCTTAGCGATCGAAAAACTGATTTTGCCAGAATTAGCTCATCTGGTAGATCAATTGCGACTGTAATGCAAGGGCAGCAGTTTTCAGACGAAAAGGCGCGGTGAGAAGCCGATGGAGAGATGGATGTTAACCCCCTGAAAAGGCTGTGAATTATTATAAGCCCTCGCTTTTGTAAACCTTCTGCCCCCTTCTCCGCTTGACCTCCTAAAATCTGGATTACTGAATCAAAAAAACAGCCCCTACAAAAGAGGCTGTTTTTTTTCAAAAAGAAAGACTGACTTAACGAGTCGCTTGTACCCCATTTCGCACATTCAGGGCAGCCGTTTGCAGAACCGTTACGGCTTTAGCATATTGGGGATCCTCTTTTGTGCCAATCAACTTAGGATTGGAAGAAAGCGTTTGACGCTGACTGTCATTCAAATCCGACAGAATATCTGGGGTAATACCCTTGTGGCTAATGTCTGTGCCATTGGGAGTGTAATAGTGGGCGATCGTCACTGCTAGCCCCGACCCATCCGAGAGGGTATGCACCGATTGCACCAGGGCTTTACCAAAAGTCTGACTGCCAACAATCACGGCACGCTTATTATCTTTCAACGCACCAGTCAAAATTTCACTGGAACTCGCAGAGTTGCCATCCACCAAAATAGCCAGAGGCAAGTTGGTTAAGGCTGTGCGGTTTGCTGCAATTTCTTCACTATTGCCTTGGCGATCGACCGTACGGACGATCGAGCCAGCATTCATCCACATCCGAGAAATATCAATACTTGCCTGCAATAACCCACCCGGATTACCCCGCAGGTCTAACACAAAAGCATCTACCTTCTGGTTCGAGAGATCTTTGATGGCTCGGCGCATTTGATCAGCCGCATGAGCGCTGAACTCATTGAGGCGGATATAACCAATCCGATTTTTACCCTCTTGCTGGAGGCTATAGCGCACAGTCGGCAGTTCAATTCGAGCCCGAGTAATGGCTACATCAAAATCTGCGCGCCCTTGTCGTCGCACTCGCAGCTTAACCTTACTTCCTACATCGCCTCGAATCAACTCGGAGGCTTTCTCCACATTCAAGCCCTGAGTTGGCTTATCGTCCACTGCCAAAATTTGATCACCCGATTGAATTCCCGCCTTGAGCGCAGGAGAATTTTCGATGGGTTCAACCACGGTCAAAACCTTGGTTTTCTCATTCAATTCCAGCCGCATCCCAACCCCAGACAATTCTCCAGAAGTCTGATTGCTGAGTGCTTCATACTGTTTGGGATCCATAAAGCGGGTATAGGGATCTTGCAACTGCTCCAGGGCCGATCTCAGCGCCGTATAGGCTTGCTCCCGTGAGTTGTAATTTTTGTTCAGTAATGTTTGTCGCGTGGCTTGCCAATCGACTTGATTAAAAGTGCCATCAACATACTCGCGATTCACAATCTGCCACGCTTCGTCCAAAACAGTTTTAGGGCTGTCTTGCAGTGCAGCTCGAACAGAGCGAGTCAGACCAGGTCCCACCAAGGAGACAACTGCAGTCGCTGCGGCAAGACCACCGCAGAAAAGAGCTTGAGAGAAGTAAGCGCGCTTGGGGGTAGGGATCATGTGGAGAGGTTGGAAAGGATTATGAATGAAGTTGGCGGTGTCTGAGAAGCAAAGAACTTAGTCCCAAGATAATCAGGTCGCTAAAGACAACCAAAGCAGGAATGTGCCAGTTGAAAGAGTGGCTGATTTAGTTTTGCCATTACTGCTTATCCTATGCTGGCTTTGCATCAGCCAAATGTCTAGTCTAGGGCCAAGTCCTTTCCTGCTAATCTAAACCAAATTTCCTCGAATCATGTATAGATTGCCAGGTAAACTTTGTTAAATTTTTTATTTTTAATTGAAAAATAGATTTCTCGCTGCTGTGAGCTGTCCGCTATGATGAAGTCGCAATCAGCAGTTCTTCAGTCATTCTTGCGGTTCTTGTGGATGCGATTTTGTAGAAAGCTGAGATAGTGAGAAATGAGAGAGCGTAGATAGCATGGAAGCAACGTCAACCAAGCCGCTTGCAAACTGGGCTGGAACTTTGATTACGGCACTAGTTGCCGGAGTCTCTGTGTTGGGAATTGTGTTGATGCAGAGCAATCGACTGAAACAGATTGCGCTCAATTTAGATAATCCCAAGCAAGCGGAGCAACAAGAGGAAATTCGGCTGAATCTTCTAAAAAATGCGCCCACCTTCGGTTTCGACAATATTATTGCCAGTTGGACGTTCTTAAACTTTCTGCAATATTTTGGTGATGAACCCGCACGGCTGAAAACCGGCTATCGCCTCAATGCTGAGTATTTTGACATTATTACTCGCCTCGATCCCCGCTTTGTGGAGTCCTACTTGTTTGTGTCAACAAGTATTTCTTACTACCAAGGAGATCCAGAACTGGCAGTGAAGCTGATGAAGCGAGGGACGATCGCACTCTCTCCCCAAAACAACCCGAAAGCTTTTTTGGTTTGGCGCTTGATGGGTCTTGATCAGCTTCTGTTATTGGGAGATGTCCCTGGCGCAATTCATTCTTACGAAATGGCATCTACATGGACGCAGGGAACACCTTATGCTCAGATTGGCGCTGTTTTTCAACAGACCGCAGACTTTTTGAAGCGAGATCCAGATAGTGTTTCGGCACGGTTCCAGGCTTGGTCAGATGTTTTTATGCAAGCTGTGCAGATTAATGACAAACTGACGCTTTCCAGGGCAACGCAAGCCCTACTAGCCATGGGTGCTAAACCTGCCAAAAATGAAAAAGGGCAACTCTACTTCATTCCGCCGCCGAAGCCGAAGCCTGCCCAAAAACTCAATCAGCCCAAAAAATTGCCCAATCAGCCTTAAACGTGAGCTTGTTCCGACCTGGCTGGATGGGGCAAGGGCTGCTTCCCGAATTGGGCTGGTAATCAAACTGAATTGAGTGAATCCTAAAGATGACTCACTTTTTGGGGATACGGTTGGTTAAAAAAAGACTTTGGTTCAAGCGATCGCTACTAGTGCTTGGCATCTTGTTGGTCAGTTGGTGGCTGATGACAGCGATCTCGTTATACCGAGCATCCCGGTCACCTGTAGATGCCTTTTTTGTATTAGGCGGTAGTATTCGTCGAGAAATTCATGTGGCTCGATTGCTCAAGCGTCATCCTGAAGTGCCGGTTTTGATCTCTCAGGGTTCGCCCGCTCCATGTGTCTCACTAATTTTTCAGCGATCGCAGGTTCCAATTCAGCGGGTTTGGTTAGAACAGTGTGCCAAATCTACATTCGATAACTTCTACTATGGGTTGCCCATCTTACAGCAATGGCGAGTGCACCGAGTTAAACTGATTACCTCCCAAAGCCATTTACCGAGAGCCACATGGTTGGCACAGATTCTGCTAGGAGCGCATGGGATTTGGGTCGAGACAGAAATTGCCCCAGAACAGGGGGTGCCGGGTAATCGAGAGTCTGCCCTTAAGACTGGACTAGATGTTGTTCGTAGCTTGATCTGGGCAGGAGTGAGTCAGTTTTATTCTCCTAGCTGTACTAAAATGTTGTCGCTGATTCAGGTTGATCTGAATGAATGGCGCGATCGGGGGTTCCACTGCGAGCATCAAGGTGAGATTGAGTGATGCCATCGCAAGCGTTACACTGGTGGGAAAACGATGTTTATCCGGTATCAGGTTTTTTCTAGGAACTGCTTTATGACAATAGTGACTTGCACTGTTTTTCATGCGGTAGCCTCACCGACAAAAGCGCCTGAGCGGTCTAAAGAAACGACCAAACAAACCTACCCAAATTACAAGGTCATTGTCCTCAACGATGACTTCAATACGTTTCAACATGTCGCTGAATGTTTGATGAAATATATTCCCGGCATGAATGGCGATCGAGCCTGGAATTTGACCAACCAAATCCATTTTGAAGGTCAGGCGATCGTTTGGGTAGGACCGCAAGAACAGGCTGAGCTTTATCACATGCAGTTGGGCATGGAAGGCTTAACCATGGCTCCTTTAGAAGCTGCTTGAGCCGAGTGAGAAACCGAAGTCAATTCGGCAACTCAGCTTACTTAGAAAGCAAAGAATACGTTACTTTTAGAGAAGTATTTTGTAACCCATCTTTTATCCCTCTCGCTGTAATGGCAAAGCCCAATTCTGGTCGATTAGTCCGAAATCACTCTACTCACGTCGCTGGACTGATCCCAATTTTGGAGCGATTGACTGAGCAACCTGGTATTACCACAATTACACCGGGTGTGATTAGCCCCGTCAGAGGGAATATTCCCCAGTTACAACTTAAGGTGTCTGTGCCCATTCGGGGTGGCTTCAAGCTATTGGCGCGGAAAGGAAAAACGGTGCAAGAAGTTTTTATTTTGACGAGTTTAGAGCAAGAAAGCTTAGAGAGAGCGATCGCCAAAGTGATTCGCAACTGAATCCTTATCTGGCTCAGCCCTTCTTTTTCTGCCCGATCGCCCCTTTCATCCTCAGATTTGTGAGATTGCTCACTTCATGAGCCATAGACTCCCAGAGGTCCTCCATCAAGAAGATGGAAAGCATCAGGAGTGCAATATCTTGTTGCTCACCACAATAATTGCTAGTTTGGGGTCACCCTTCTGGGGGAAGGCGGAAATTGGCTAATCGCGGCAGGTTAGTGGTATGTGTTTGTGGCTGTATGACAAGCGACTGCAAGTTGTGAGCAGGTTTCCCTCTGAACGATCTGCTGTTCGTGCTGATGTGTAACTAACTTTGTCTGCAGCCTGGTAGCGTAACTTCTCGCTGTATCTTTGAAATGAGTAATCATTTCTTATGAATGTCAAGAGGGTGTGGTGGTTTTGCCAGATCCTCAAAGACCAGCGGGAATCTGCTTTATGTTGATGTCCTGAAAGAATCCCTGCATGACTGCTGAATTGATGGTGCGAATGATTCCCTTGTTGAACGATTTCCAATGCTCTTGATGCAGGAGCGGATTGGGCAGTCTGTGCGGTCGATCTGTGCGATCGTCGTAACTTACTTTTTCACAGCAAAGCTCTCGATTATTACACTCAATCTGGGGCAAGAAACGATCCAAGCTTCCCCGGTTTGGCTACCCTCAGGTATTGCAGTAGCAGCCTTTTTACTTTTGGGGCGGCGTATTTGGGTCGGGGTAGCGATGGGAGCTTTTGGGGTAGCCCTGTCAATGATGTTAGATAAACCCTGGGGCATTGCCTTGCTGATCTCGCTTGGCTCGGCGATCGCAGCCACGCTACAAGCCTTGACCGCAACTTATTTATTGCGCCGGGTGGGGTTTCGTCCTACGCTGGATCGTTTGCAGGATGCCCTCTGGCTCATTACCTTGGCTGCGATGGTATCGCCGATCGTTAATGCCACCGTTAGCACAGCGGCATCTTATCTGGCGGGTGCTTTGACCTGGGAGTTGCTTAGCCAAAACTGGTGGAAAAGTTGGCTAGAAAATGGCATGGGCATCCTGGTCATTACACCGGTCATTTTGACCTGGCATGATTGGGGCAAGGTTTTGCATCGGCAGCGACGAGTCCTCGAAGCCTTGATTTGCCTGGTTTGCCTGGTTGCCATCAGTGGCTTTGTATTTGGAGCACGATCGGGACTGGAAGCCTCCCAATACCCTTTGGAATATTTGCCTTTTCCATTGACCGTCTGGGCTGTCTTGCGATTTGGGCAGGTGGGTGCCTTTTCTTCGAGCTTGCTAATTTCAATCATTGCGATCGGCGGCGTTTCTCAAAAGCGGGGACCCTTTGTTGTCATGGCAGGCAGTGCCTATGAGCAACAAGCGATTTTGCTGTTGCAAACCTTTATGGGGGTGGTTGCCATAACCACCCTGATCCTGGCAACTGCGGTGGCAGAACGGCAACAGGCAGAAAGTCGTCTGCGCCGGAGCGAAGCTAGCCTTGCAAATGCTCAGCGAATTGCCCAAGTGGGCAATTGGGATTTGGATTTGTCACAATTTTTTGCTGAACCGATCGGCACGATGCTGGATGCGTTTTTTCACTATCCGTTGCGCTGGTCCGATGAAATGTATCGCATTTTGGGACATCACCCGGGCATGTTTGCGCCCAATCAAGCACGCTTACTAGAAGCGGTGCATCCAGCCGATCGAGACAAGGTTGAACAAGCGCTCTGGCAAGCGATCTGCGATCGGCAACCTTACTCGTTAGAATATCGCCTGATCATGCCTGATGGAACTGAGCGAGTGGTGGTGGAGCAAGTTGAGGTGAACGCATCTGGAATCACGGGCACCATGCAAAATATGACCGATCGCAGACAGGCAGAAGCCGCGCTACGAGAGAGTGACCTGCGTTGTCGCAGTATGTTTGAGCATGCCGCGATCGGCATCGGCATGGACAGCCTAGATGGCAAAATCATAGACAGCAATGCGGCGCTGCAAACCATGTTGGGCTACAGTGCGGCAGAGCTGAAGCAAATGACCTTTAAGCAATTGACCCATCCTGAGGATATCGCCGCTGACCTGGACTTGTTCAATCAGATGATCGCGGGTGCGCGCGACCATTACCAAATGGAAAAACGCCATATCCGAAAAGATGGGCAACCCTTGTGGGTACGCTTGACCAACTCTCTGGTTCGAGATGGGGCAGGCAATCCCCAATTTTCTATTGGGATGGTGGAAGATATCTCTGACCTCAAGCGCGCGGAAGAACGCATTCAGCTGTATGCCGATATTGTGCGCAATATGCAGATTGGGGTCATTGTTTGGCATCTAGAAAATTTGGAGGATCTGCAAAGTTTTCGTTTGGTTGAACTGAACCGCGCAGCTGCCGAAATTTTGAATGTCAAAACAGGTCGCCAGGATCTAATTGGCAAATCGATCGCTGAGGTTTTTCCTTGCTTGCCACAGACCGAGTATCCCCAACTCTACGCCGAGGTGATTCGTTCCAAAACGGTTTGCGATCTGGGTGAGTTGCAGTATGCCGATGAATTTGTGGCAGAAAGCATTTTTTCGACGAAGGCATTTTCGTTGCCCAACAATTGTGTGGGGCTGGCGTTTGAAGATGTCAGCGATCGCAAGCGTGCCGAAGCCGCCCTCCAGCAAAGCGAAGCCCGATTTCGCAGTGTGGCTGAAACTGCTGCCTGCATTATTTTGGTCTATCAAGGAACGCAGTTTCGGTACATTAATCCCACGACCGAAGTCATCACTGGCTACTCCCAGCAAGAGCTGATGGCAATGAAATTTTGGGAAATCGTCCATCCCGACTGTCGAGAAATGGTGCGTCAGCGGGGCTTAGCACGACAGCGGGGAGAAGCCGTTCCTCCCCAATACGAAATAAAAATCATTACCAAAAACGGGGAAGAACGCTGGATCGACTACACCGCGGCCCCTGTTTTCTTTGAAGGACACAATGCAGCGCTGGGAACCGGGTTTGATATCACCGAACGCAAGCAGGCAGAAGCTCGATTGCAACGAGCCGCACGACGCGATCGCTTATTAAACGAAATTGCCCTTCGGATTCGTCAATCGCTTAATCTGGAAGAAATTCTGGATACAACCGTGGCAGAAATCCGCCAGTTTCTGCAAGCCGATCGGGTATTTATCAGCCTTCTTAAGGAAAATGGACAATTTCAAGTGGTGGCTGAATCCGTCGATTCCCACTGGCGATCGCTTTTAGGCACAGTCTCCAATGCCTGTGCTTCCGAAGAAATTCGCGCCCTGTTTCCGCCCGGTCAAATCCGGGTCAACCATGACTCCAGCCAGATTCCTATGACGCCTTTTTTGATGGAGTATTACGAACTCTGTCAGATTAAAGCTGGTATTGGTGCACCGATCATGCAAGACGGGCGCATGTTTGGATTACTGGCAATCAACCAATGTTCTGCACCGCGTCAGTGGCAACGCTTTGAAGTGGAACTGCTGGAACAACTCGCCACACAGATTGAAATTGCCATTCAACAGGGACAGCTTTATCAACAACTGAAAAAACTTGCAGGTAGCCTGGAGCATCAAGTGCAGGAGCGCACCATGCAACTGCAACACAACATGAGAGAACTGCAAGCGTTAAATCACTTGAAGGAAATCTTGTTGCATGCGGTGGCTCATGACCTGCGAACCCCTATCATGGGAACTTTGATGTTGCTGAAACACCTGCGACGGAAATCAGGAGAGACCGTTGCCATCCCTCGCCCCAAGTTGGAACTCATGATCCAGAGTGGCGAACGCCAACTTGAATTAATTAAGTCTCTGTTGGCTGATCAGAGTCTGAGTCTGCAATGTGCGCCGCTCAACTTTGGGCAACTCATGGTCGAAATCCTGAATGATCTTGAACCCTTACTGCAAACCGATCGGGTACAACGAACCAACCAGGTACCCTTAGACCTGCCCCTGGTCTTCGTCGATGCCCTACAACTGCGCCGAGTCATAACGAATCTTATTACCAATGCCTTGCAACATAATTTGCCGGGTCTGCATCTGATCTTGAGTGCCAACCTGGAACTTCCTGGCAGCGAGGATGGGGTTTCTTCTCAACCCATGCTCCGTTGTGCGATCGCAGACAATGGCGTTGGTATTAAGCCAGAACAAACCAGCCGCTTGTTCAAACTCTATGCCAAAGGAGAAGACAGCCCCCATCTCACTGGCATTGCTCTGGGGCTATATCTATGTCGGCAAATTATCACGGCACATGGGGGCGAGATTGGCGTATACGATACCCCTGGCGGTGGGGCAACCTTCTGGTTTACTTTACCTCTTGCCTGAGTGATCTCGATTCAGCGTTGCTGAATCAAGCTATGAATTTAGAGTCGCATGCATTGAAACTTCGTTCCAACGCATACTGCCACTTAACAACACCAAGTGATCCCGATCGTTGTGAAACTTTGGGTCTGCTGCAACTTAAAGCGATGGCAGGAACGAGTCCCTGGCTCGAAGCGCCACCAACCGCAGACGATCGCCTGCTTCGTCAGTCGCAACAGGAGAACAGTTAGAATAATGTCGTTGTCAAGCTTATGAGGGTTTACGATGCCCCGCTTCGACCCTTACACCCTGAAAATGCAAATTACTCGCATGTTTGAGCAGGGACAGTCATTTTTTGCTACAACCAAAGTGCAAGATTGGCTCAAAGAACGAAAAGAAGATCCCGCAGCCTACGATATCTTGTTTCACCAAAAGCCCGCTCCGCCCGGCTCTAAGCAAGTAATGGTGATCGAAATCGAATTGCGTCGTAAGGATGGGCAACCGGTTGATGATTGGTTGCAGCAAGAAGTCAACCGCCATGGAGGATAAAGGAGTAGCCCATACCCAATTATGAAAAAAAGATTTTTGAGCGCTGGATTGTTTTTGGCGACGGTTGTAGCGAATCTGTTGCCCCACCCCCTGCCCCTTGCCGCTGCTTCTCCCACTGTCATTGGGCAAAGTCCGCCCGCTTCCACCGTCGATCGCACCGCTCCCCCCCAGGTAGAATTGCTCAACCCGGGTGCCGAACCCCGACAACCCATTCGCTTTAAGCCCGTGGTCAACGCTCGCCAAGTTGCCACCTTAACCCTGGCAATGGATATGGCAATGACCGTTGCGGGCAATCCCATTCCTCAGGTCAAAGTGCCCACCAGTGTTATGACGATGGAGACACAAGTCACCCACATTGACGCAAATGGCGATATTCACTACCAGTTTCGCTATACCAACGTCGATGTGATTGCCGATCCAGCGGTGCCTAAACCCGTGATGGATGCGGTCAAAGCCCAAAACCAAAAACTGATTGGAATTCGCGGTTCTTTTGTCATGGACGATCGCGGTCAATCTAAATCAGGGAGTTTTAGCTTTCCCGAAGGGCTAGATAGTACGACTCGACAAACCTTAGAGCAATTGGCTCAGTCGAGCAGCCAGTTTTCGGCTCCCATGCCAGAAGCAGCGGTGGGCAAAGGGGCAAGTTGGCGACTTTCTTCTCCCATCAGTGTGAATGGCATCCGCATGATCCAGACAGCAACTTATCAACTGGCGTCGTTGCAAAATGGCATTGCCACGCTTGATGTCAACTTAGAACAAGAAGCCAAATCTCAAAAAATGACCCAACCAGGGTTGCCGACCGATGTGCTGATGACGCTAAAGTCGCTCAAATCTCAAGGGCAGGGCAAGGTGATGTTGCGGCTGAATCAACTGTTGCCGATGCGTTCCACTGTATCGGTGCAATCGAACAATGAAATTACGACAACGCGATCGGGTGCCCCTGGAGAGACATCATTTAGCACCCAAACTTCTATCGACATGCTATTTCAATCGAAAGAATGAACCTTCCCACTTGGGTAACACTCTCTCGGTTATTGGGAGTCCCCTTTTTACTCTATGGGTTACACCATCCCACGATCGCACTGCGTTGGCTTAGTCTGGGCATCTTCTTGCTCTGCGCTGGTACAGATTGGCTGGATGGTTATCTCGCTCGCAAACTTAACCAGGTGACTGAGTTAGGCAAGTTCCTTGATCCCCTGGTGGATAAATTATTAGTCCTGGCACCCTTCCTGGCTTTGGTGGAATTGGGGCAATTGCCAGCCTGGGGGGTGTTTTTGATTTTGGCAAGAGAGTTGACGATCGCAGGTTGGCGAGTCAATCCAAGCCTACAAGGTGGAACGACCATTGCAGGTGCAAACGGGTGGGGTAAGATCAAAACAGTCAGCCAAATCGCCGCGATTTCACTACTAATTGCGCCCTTGCCTGAGACATGGCGCGTGACAACCCTGGTGGCTTTTTGGCTTTCTGTTGCATTAACCCTGATCTCCGGTGCTATCTACCTCTTACCACAGTCTGTAGAGAGCACCGGGAGAACCCTTGAAGGCGATCGCTAAGGACGTCCTTTGGAGAAACTACCACTGCGATTCTCGCGAGGTTTTGCCTTGTTGACTTTCAGTTCCCGACCGAGCCATTCTGCGCCGTCTAGTTCGGCGATCGCAGCATCCTCCTCTGCCTCACTCTCCATTTCAACAAATGCAAAGCCCCTCTTTCTGCCCGTTTCCCGATCTGTGGGAAGGCTAACTCGACTCACTTTACCGTATTCAGAAAACACATCACGTACATCCTCTTCAGTCGCCTGAAAGGACAAGTTACCAACGTAGATAGTCACGCGCTCTTCTCCAGACCAAAAAATTTAGGGGCTAGCTCGAATAGAACAAGTTGGATGTTCACCAAAGGAACTTCCTGAATCTACTATCGAACTTTAACTCGCCCGTAATTATATCCAATCTCAGAAGAGTGCACAACATTAGCAATCTGTCCATGGAGAAATACTGATTTATTGCTTCGTAAAGCATGAAGTCTTATCAATTCACGTTTAAACTTAATCATTTGCATTAATTCGTAATTTGATTGAGCGATTTCTCTTTCCTTTTATTCAGCTTCAAATTTGAACTTCAGATCTGCGAAGATAGACTTTAAATGAGCAAAAGATTGAGAGCAAGCGATTTGAGCTTTTAGGGCTGTTTCATCGATAGGGTTGCGACCCTTCGTCAGATCCCATTCAAATTCTTTTCCATTCAAAAAAGAGCTTCTCAAAAAAGCTTCGAGCTCTTGTAAATGCTGACTTTTCGTACTTTCAGCCTCTGAGTGGTGGCTAGCAATTGCGAATTTTGCTGAGATTAAAATTAGGTGTGAGATGGATATTTAACTTGCAACCAATGTCGATCGCATCGATATTCGCGAGTGGTTGAAATTTAGCCCGCTGTTCTGAGTTACGAACAAGATCTCAACGTTACAGTGGCTGTTCAAGCAGTTCATTTTACGAGTGATTTGGGAATTGATTCGAACTTTCATTGAACCTAGAAACAGCCGGAGGAATGGAGGTCTTTAACCTCCTCTTTACGGTCGAGGTGTAGTTTTAGGATTGTTGACTAGTAAAACATCCCAGATTTTATGATTTCTTCGCCGAATTCACTCCGCTGGGCATGTCTGACCTCTGCGATGGTGTTGGTGGTTGGCTTAGGCTCCTGTGGTTCCCAAACAACGACTAGCAGTTCTCCAGATGCATCAGGCAGTCCGGCAACGGAGACCACTGCCAAACCTGCTGGTGGAGCTGATATCTCTATCAGTGGTGCAGGTGCAAGTTTTCCTGCTCCTCTGTATCAAACCTGGTTTTCTGAATACAACAAAAAGTTCCCAAACGTCAAAATTAGCTATCAGTCTGTGGGTAGCGGCGCTGGTGTCAAACAATTTTTGGCAAAAACAGTAGATTTTGGGGCAACCGATGCACCGCTCAAAGATGAGGATCGGGCAAAGTATCCCAAAGAACTGGGTGTTCCAGTCCAAATTCCTATGACCGGTGGGGCGGTTGTCTTTGCCTATAATTTGGAAGGTGCTGAAGGACTGAAGCTCTCTCGCGAATCTTATTGTGGAATTGTGGACGGGTCGATTAAAACCTGGAACGATGCCAAGATTGCAAAAGATAACTCAGGCGTAAAACTACCTGCTGATCCCATCACTTTCATCCACCGTTCGGATGGTAGTGGCACCACCTTCATCTTCACCACCCACATCAAAGCGGCTTGTCCAAATTGGAAAGCGGGTTCTGGTAAGTCAGTTGAATGGCCGACTGGCGTGGGTGCAAAAGGAAATGAAGGGGTTACTGCTCAAGTACAGCAAACGAAAGGATCGATCGGTTATACCGAGCTTTCCTATGCCAAGGAAAATGGTCTCAAGATGGCAACCCTGCAAAACAAAGCAGGTACGTTTATTGCGCCTTCGACTGAAGCCTCAGCAAAAGCTTTCGCCGGTGTAGAACTACCCAAAGATTTTGCGCTTTCTGTCCCTGATCCAGAAGCCAAGGATGCCTATCCAATCAATGGGTTGACCTGGCTGTTGTTATATGGTCAGTATCCTGATCAAGCAAAAGCAGATGCAATGAAAGCGTTTGTCAAGTGGGCTTTATCCGATGAAGGAGAAAAGTTTGCCGCAGATCTGGGATATCTGCCCCTACCGAAAGAGATTACGACTCGCGTACTGGCAGAACTAGATACGATTAAGGTTGCCGCTGCCAAGTAAGACTAAAGTTTCAAGACTGTTTTAGCGTCTTAGGGCTGTTTCCAACTCCTCACACATTTTTGCTTTGACCCTCAATTGCTGAGATTGTTTTATGGTTCCATCGACCAATGATTCCCAGTCAATGAACTGGCATCGTTCTGAAGCATCGCGCTGGCTTGACAAAGGCTTTATTGGGGTAACTGGGTTCTTTGGGATTGCAGTTGCTCTAGTGTTGTTGGCGATCGCCCTAAGAGTTAGCATCGATGCGTTTCCGGCTATCCAAAAGTTTGGGCTTGGCTTCATCACCACGAGTCGATGGAACCCAGTTGAGAACCTGTATGGAGCATGGCCCCAGGTTTACGGGACGATCGTCACCTCATTCATTGCGCTCTTAATTGCAGTCCCGATCGGCGTCGGAGTGGCACTGTTTTTGAGCGAAGACTTTTTGTCGCCGCGCATTCAGCGACCGATCGTCTTTTTGGTGGAATTGTTGGCAGCAATTCCCAGTGTGGTTTTTGGGTTGTGGGGCATCTTTGTCCTCATTCCCCTATTGACCCCG
Organism: Scytolyngbya sp. HA4215-MV1; assembly: GCA_019359045.1. Classification (GTDB taxonomy): domain Bacteria; phylum Cyanobacteriota; class Cyanobacteriia; order Leptolyngbyales; family Leptolyngbyaceae; genus Scytolyngbya. Next base: position 414,077 of record JAHHIA010000002.1, on the reverse strand, counting down.
ATCGGTAAGTGGTTTCATGAAACTTTAGGGTGGATTCCCTTATTTAACACTGTTCCCGTGGGTCCTGGGATTTATGTGGCAGGTCTAGTGCTCTCAATTATGATTCTGCCCATTATTGCTGCCATTTCGCGAGATGCCTTGGTTGCAGTGCCCTTAGAACTGCGTCAAGCAGCCTATGGATTGGGGGCAACTCGCTGGGAAACGATTTTTCAGGTAATTTTGCCAGCCGCATTTTCTGGCATCGTGGGTGGCGTGATGCTCGCTTTGGGACGGGCGATGGGAGAAACCATGGCAGTCACTATGGTGATCGGGAACGCCAACGTTGCCTCTCCCTCAATCTTGGCACAGGGTTCAACGGTTTCTTCCCTGTTGGCAAACCAATTTGCTGAGGCTAGTGGGCTTCAGATTTCCTCGCTGATGTACGCTGCTTTGATCTTGTTTGGGTTAACTTTGATAGTCAATATTTTGGCTGAGCTACTGGTGCGGAGTGTCCGGCTCAAACTCTAGTTTTCTTGCCGTCTATGCATGGGCTTGGCAAAGCAAGTCAAGTTTGTTGCATTGGTTGTACCAAAATCCCTGGAACCAACTCGTTGCCAAGATGGCAACTGAGAGTTGGGTGAAGTTTTAACAGAAGAAGAAGAAATGACTAGCCAAGAGTTTGCTTCCAACGTATTGCCCCGTCGAAGTTTAAAGCGGGTTCCTAGTTCACCCCGAACTTTATTTTCGGCAGTGATGACTGTGGTTGCATTTGCCTGTGCTGCCATTGCCTTAATCCCCCTGATTTCGGTGCTTTACTACGTCATCATTAATGGAGCTGGGCGATTGGGTCCCGATTTATTTACCCAATTGCCGCCGCCGCCCCTAGTCAAGGGGGGTGGATTTGGCAATGCCATATTGGGGACATTGCTAACGGTCGGTATGGCGGCAGCGATTAGCATCCCGTTTGGGGTTTTGGCAGCCATTTTTCTCTCAGAATTTGCCCGCGATACGGTGGTGGCAGATTGGATCGATTTCTTCACGAACGTTCTCAGCGGTGTTCCTTCGATCGTGGTAGGGGTGTTTGCCTATGCACTGGTTGTTGTGACAACGGGGACCTTTTCAGCCTTTGCGGGTGGGGTTGCTCTGGCGGTTTTGATGTTACCCACGATCGTCAGGACTGCGGCTGAATCTTTGGAATCTGTCCCCAATGAGACTCGACAAGCGGCGATTGGTTTGGGGGCAACTCGCTTTCAGACAACCATTCAAGTGGTACTACCCGCAGCGATTCCGGCGATCGTGACAGGTGTCATGCTAGCAATTTCCCGTGCTGCTGGAGAGACTGCCCCCCTGATCTTTACAGCATTGTTTAGTCAATACTGGGCAAAGGGCGTCTGGGAACCGATCGCCTCCTTGTCTGTACTGGTGTTTAACTTTGCAACGGTTCCCTACAAAAATCAACAACAACTCGCTTGGGCGGGTGCTTTGGTCTTGGTTGGCATGGTCTTAATTACCAGTATTTTGTCTCGTTGGGCAACTCAGCGTAAGCGGTAGCCATGCGTTTGGTTGCCCCGATTACGAGTCTGTTCAGAAAACTCGTTCTGATCCATGACGGGTGATTGGGGGACCTATCTTTGAACCTGTGCTGTATCGACACTAACCACATACCTTATTCCTGACTTATGACACCGAATCTCCAGACCGCCCGCCAAACTGAAACGGTCTTCCGAACAGAAAACCTCAATATTTACTATGGGAATTTTTTAGCGGTTAAAGATGTTTCGATAAAAATTCCTAAACATTGTATTACTGCTTTTATTGGTCCCTCCGGTTGTGGTAAGAGCACAGTGTTGCGTTGTTTCAACCGCTTGAACGACCTGATTAAGTCCTTTCACATCGATGGCAAAATTTACTACCACGATCAAGATCTTTATTCGTCGGAAATTGACCCGGTAGAAGTGCGTCGGCAGGTGGGTATGGTGTTCCAGAAACCCAACCCCTTTCCCAAGTCGATTTATGACAATATTGCGTTTGGACCGCGCTTGTTAGGCTACAAGGGCGATATGGATGTGTTGGTCGAGCGATCGCTTAAGCAAGCCGCCTTATGGGACGAGGTGAAGGACAAGCTCAAAGAAAGTGGCACTGCTATCTCGGGTGGACAGCAGCAGCGTTTGTGTATTGCGCGAGCGGTGGCAGTCCAACCGGATGTGATTTTGATGGATGAGCCTTGTTCCGCACTTGACCCTATCTCCACCCTGAAAATTGAAGATTTGCTGCAAGAGCTAAAAGAGCAGTACACCATCATCATCGTCACTCACAACATGCAACAGGCGTCCCGTGCCTCCGACTTTACTGCGTTTTTCAATGTCCAAGCGAATGACAAAGGTCAACGGACAGGCTATGTTGTCGAGTACGATCGCACCGAGGTGATTTTCCAAAACCCGATGCAGGAAGCTACACGAGAGTACGTCAGCGGTCGGTTTGGCTAAAATCGCACCTTGCCAGGTATACCTTTTGAATCGTGATCCCAGCTCCTAATCACGGTAGGATAGGGAGTGATTTACAAATATTCACCCCACTTTCTGCCAAAGCTTATGAAACGCTATTTGTCTCGCCTGCTAGCGCTCGTCCTGGTTGTGGCGATCGGGCTGGTTGGCTGTTCATCTGCCAGCGGCTCCATTGGTTTATCTGGAGACTATGGTAAGGATACACTGGCTGTGATTGAAAGCTTGAGGACTGCGATCAGCTTGCCTGATACGACTCCTGACAAGGCAACTGCTCAGGCAGAAGCCCGCCAGCTGATTAATGACTTTTCTGCTCGCTATCGTCGCGATAGCAGTTTGCTAAAGCTCAGTTCCTACACCACAATGCGAACCGCTCTCAATTCTCTGGCAGGGCATTACAGTTCCTACCCCAACCGACCAATTCCCCAAAAACTAAAGCAACGCCTGGAACAAGAATTTAACCAGGTTGAAGTGGCGCTTAAACGGGGCATATAGTCGATTCGGAAATTCCTAGAAACTCTGTAGGGACGCTGAATTCAGCGTCCCTACAGAGTTTCTAGGTTTTGGTGGGGATACGCAGTGGTTTCGCAAGGTGCGGATAATCCCACGAGTCATCCCAGTCCAAGCATGTCACTTTGGCATTAGTTGGCAATCACGGGCTCTGGCGCATCTGCCTGGAGCAGACTGCTGAGAAGCGAGGCAGGACGTTGGCGATAAGTCCAGGCAAAGGCATGACGGAAAGCAGCATCCTGACAGGCTTGTAGTTCCTGAAAACCAATAATGTTATGGGTCAACAGGTTTTCGTACTCAAAGGGAAGACGAACATTGTGTAAGCCAGCATTATCGGTACAGATAGCAATATCAACACCCGCATCAAAGCAGCGATCGAACACAGGTTGTAGCTGACCAATATCCTCTAACGTTCCAGTTTTTAGGTACGTTGTAGGACAGACTTCCAGACATTGCTGGTTTTCTGCCAATTGCTTGAGCAGATGAGGATATTTGAGCGGAATTTGGATACCATGCCCAATTCGCATTAAATAGGGCAGCAATTCGGGGTAACATCCAGCCTCGGTTTCATAGAGATGCCCGGTTGTATTTAAGCCCAATTGGCGAGCGTAGGCGTAGAGTCCGACAAACTCATCCAATCGTTCGGCATAGTGAGCATCGCCACCAGCCAAATCGATCGCACAGACATATTTACGAGACTGAGCTGCCAGATCCACGATCGCCCGATTGACCTCATACGGTAGGCGCGAATGCATACAGAGAATTTGACTGGTCACCACCGGATACTCATGCGATTGGCTTGCCTGCCCCACCACATCCACAATCTCTGCCATCTGATCAATCCGTTGGGTTTGGCTGAGATGCTCGGGCGTGCGAAGGTAAGGAGTATAGCGCAGTTCCAGATATGCCAGATTCTCAAAAATATAGGCGCCCCGAATCAGCCGATAGATGAAGTAAGGCAATGTATCGGACGACTGTACCCCTTCTACCAGCGTATGCAGTTCAAGATACTCGTTCAGGGTGTTACGCGGACGAGTATAAAAGTCTTCAAATTCTGAATAGTCGGGAAAGCGTTCTGCTAATTCGGCATTACTACGTTGAAAATACCGCCAGAGCACGCGAGGGACGACTGATCCCCCTAAATGTCGATGTAATTCAGCATATAACGCCATAAAGACCTCTTTCATGAATAACGAGTAGGAGTAATTTCAGGGTTTGCGATCGCAATCGCAAACGCTTGCAGATCCACAAATCCATGTGTTGTTTGATGGGTAAAGCAATCTGGATGGGTTTGAACAAGCCCATCTCATGAATGATTGGCATCCAGGCTTAGAAATTATCTTGGATGGTTTATTACTTCGCTAATCTCACCCACTCTCGCGTCTTGAGCCATTCGCCAGGATTGGTTTGAGGATTGCCAATCCTGAAAAAGCGAGTTAACGCATAACCAAGGCAACCAAGAACACAAAGACCAACGCTTTCTTTACACCAGCAATCTCTTAAAGCAATCAGCCTCAACAATCTACGCATGGTAATCAACTCGTAAAATGAGTCAATCAACGAGAGAATTTAATCACGAAGGATGACTCAATGGATGTGAGCAGAGGGATGGATTTCCATGTTAATAGTTTGAAACATTATATTGACAAAATCCTAGAAAAATCCAGGGGAAATTTAGATTTTGGCTTCCAGATTCACATTTTGGCGGGTTGGAAACCCAGATAAGAATTCACTTAGGAATAAAAATTTAATTTCATCGGTATTTTTCTATCAGGACGTCAGTCCTGACATCCCGACGATGAATCAATTTTCAATTTTGTTGAATCCACGTTCCTTAGCTATCTGAAATCGCGGGAGAAGTTTCAACTTCTGGTTGAGTTTGCGAATTCCGAGACAACCGAAATCTTCTATCGAGAAGCCAGTAAGTTGACATCAAACCCTTGCCTTTAATATCGATTTCGCCACGTTTTTCAAACTCGTAGCGTTTTTGCAAGCGATCGTAGATGACTTGGGTGACCTGAATACGGTTGGTTTCTCCCTGCGCTTCCATGCGGCTGGCAACGTTGACTGTATCGCCCCAAAGGTCGTAGATAAACTTGCGTGTGCCAATCACTCCAGCAACAACAGGTCCGCTATGAATACCAATTCGGAGCGGAATGGGGTGATGACTGGGAGTCGTGAAGCGTTTGACTTCTTGCAACATGTCTAGTGCCATATCCGCGATCGAGGAGAGATTATCTGGACTGGGTTGCGGTAGCCCACCCACGACCATATAAGCATCTCCGATCGTTTTAATCTTCTCAAGTCCGTGCTGATCGGCAAGTTTGTCAAAGGCAGAAAAGATGTCATTGAGCAATTCGATCAGCTCAGTGGGTGAGACATGCGAAGACAAGGCAGTGAAACCGACAATATCGGCAAATAGGACAGCCACATCTGAAAAGCTATCAGCGATGGTTTTTTCTCCCCGCTTTAACCGCTCAGCAATCGGTTGGGGCAGAACGTTGAGCAACAATCGCTCCGACATCAGCCGTTGTCGCCGTAATTCTTCTTCAGCGGATTTGCGATCGGTAATATTCCGCACACTGCCTTCGTAGTGGACGAGATTCCCATCCGCATCCCGAACAATGCGGACATTTTCGGAAATCCAAATGATGGTGCCCTCTTTGCAGTAAACCTTCGATTCAAACCCATCCACTGAGCCAAAACGGTTGAGATAGGCAATTAGCTCATCTCGTCGTCGCGGCTGGGCATAGATTTGTTGCCCAATATTTTTGACAGATTTAATCAGGTCTTCAGGCGAATCATACCCATAAATATCTGCGAGTGCTGGATTGGCACTGATATAACGACCATCCGGCGTTGCCTGAAAAATGCCTTCTGCGGCATTCTCAAAAATACTGCGATATTTTTCTTCAGCTTGCTGGAGTTCGGCAGTGCGCTGATCAACCCGCAATTCTAAATCCTGAGCTTGCTGACGCAGCTTTTCTTCAGATTGTCGGACGATTTCTTCGGCGTATTTGCGATCGCTAATGTCATACAACGTCGTCAGTAGCGTTTGCTCACCTGCCAAGCAAAGCGGATGAACCGAAGCTGAAACCCAGAAAAGGCTCTTATCTTTCCGTTTAACCTGCATTTCGTAGTTACGGACAAACCCTTGCGTCTCCATCATGTCTCGGATCTTTTGACGATCGGCAAAGTCGGCAAAAAAATCGTCCAGCCTTTGTCCAACCAATGTCTGGACATCAAGCCCTAACCGCTCGCCAGAAACGGAGTTAGCATAAGCAATTGACCCATTCGATCGCTGGGTCAAAATCATCAAAATCGATGTAGATTCTGAAATTGCTCGAAACAACTCTTCACTTTGACGCATGGTTTCTACTGCTTGCGTGTAGAGTTGATACTCCAACACGTCTCCATGCTTGGCAGTTGCCTCCAGCATGATTTCCAGATCGGCTTTGTCTTTGGAAACCGTCTCTAAAATTTCTTGTAACGTCCCCTGGGCTAACCGACGTTCAGCAATCTCAGCTTGTAGACGCTGGTTCGACTCGTGAAGCTGAGCTTCAATCAAATCGCCATGCTCTGTAGTGGTTAACAGGGCAATTTCCAGGTCGCTATTCATCTGCCTCAAGCGAACCACTTCCTGACGGAGATGTTCAATCTCGTTTAGCAGTTCTGTCTCTTGATTGGCGACGCGCTTTGCCTCCGTCATGCTCTACTACAACTTGCCGTATAGAGGTGGAATAAATTGGGAAACCCTAAATATCGAGAAACGACAACCCTACCGACAGAGTTTGCCAGCCTCACGATCCTTATCTCGAACGTTACCTGTATTTTGGGTTTAATCGCAATAGGGTAGTCTAGATAAACTCCAGGGTCAGGCTCGGCATCAGGCGTTGTAAATTCTTTAAAGATTTGGTCTGCCACAGAATTTTATCTGATCCCTGGAGCGTTAGCTGTACATTTCCCCTTTCGCGAACTTTGACAACAAACATGGACAGCATACTAATACCAGAGCTATTGAGGAATTCTAGATCCCGCAAATTTAGATGAAAATTAGCCGATCGCTCCAGGGCATTGATCAGTAAATGCATAACAGGCTCATATTCCTCCATTCCATCTAATCGCAAGAATCCCCGGAAAAAAACAGTTGAAGATTCCGGATCATGCCAAATGCTGTAATCGTCAGTCTTAATCTCCACAAGACAGTCTCTCCTGACCCATCATTTTCTTTTGCCAGCTTTCAATTGAAAAATTGGAGTGATATTACTAAAAATTTAGACATCCAGATGTGCCATGACAGTCACCCAGCATGTATTTGGACGAGTTTCAAGAGGTTGAAATCTCCAACCGAACCGGGCTGAGTAGTCGTTCATCATTGTTAACAAGCCAATATTAGAAGCGCCTGTTCCAAGAGCAGCTTTTTCTAACTGGCGGGTGTAAAAATCATCTGGATCGGAAGTGATCAGCGATTGGATGAATTGTTGGTAATCTTGAACGGTAGATAAACTCGCATGATTAGTCACCTGAAAGATGATTCGCTGTTCGTAAAGATACAGTGTAATACTGATCGGCAAATTAACCGCTTCATCGCTGTATTTGACTGCATTCTCTAATAATTCGTTGGCGATATAGCTCACCGCCGCTTTGACGGTATCCCTTCGGTTAATCTTACTATTGGGAACTTCGTCACCGGGAAAAAAAGCCGCAAAATAATCCCCCAAGAAATCAGCCGATAATCCATAGTTATGCCAGCGATGCTTGCGAGGGGCAGACGATGGAGAAAAATGAAGTGTCAGGTATTCATCACTCGCAGGGATTTCATCAAGAAATGCCCCAAATGTTTGTGTGGTGAAGGTTTGAGTCATAAGTGCCTTACAGGGGTATACCTGACTATTAGGGGAGCTTCTGTATCAGGGGCACGGTCTTGATGATCAGATGCCAGAGAGTCCGATGTCAAAGGGGTTGGAAGTCAAATCGGTGGGTCTGATTCAGTGATCTCGCAATGGACGATTTGGTTTCTGCCTCGCTGTTTAGCGATGTAGAGGCAGCGATCGGCTTCATCGACGAAACTCGTCGGCGATCGCAAGTTTGAGGGTAGCGTAGATGCAACACCAATGCTCAACGTAATATAAGGACTAATAACAGAACATTGATGGGGAATCTGGCAATGAGCTAGCGCGGATTGCATCCGCTCGGCAACTGCGATCGCTCCTGCCAGTCCCGTTTGGGGTAACACAGCCGCAAACTCTTCTCCGCCATAGCGTGCAACCAAGTCACTAGGGCGATTCAAAACTGAATTCAGGGCTTGAGCTACCTGCTTCAGGCAGTCATCGCCTGCGACATGACCGTAGGTATCGTTGTACTGTTTGAAGAAGTCAATATCACACAGCACAACGGAGAGAGGAGTGCGATCTCGTGCCATCTGTTTCCATTGCCGCTCAAGATGTTCATCAAACCTGCGGCGGTTTGCAATCCGCGTCAATCCATCCGAGTTCGCCAGTAAATCAACTTCACAGAGTTTTTGATACCACTGCATATCCAAAACATCGCCATGTTCCATGATCGTCTGGATAATCAGGGTCAAATCATCCTTTTCTCTAGCAATAGCTTCTACTAAGGTTTTCAGTGCAAATTCTGCCCGTTGACGCTCACTCACCTCTGCTTTCAATTCCACTGCGGTTTTATAAAGTTGGGCTTGTACCAAATCTCCATGTTCAGCGGTTGTAGACAGCGCCAGCTTGAGGTCCTGATTTTCTTGTCTGAGTTGTTCGATTTTATTGTACAAAAGGGAAATTTCTTGTACAAGTCGCTCTAGCTGGTTCTTTAACTGCCGACTTTCTACCATAGGCTTACCAAAATTAGATGGGGCAACATGGGACAGGTGAGTAATCTTGCATCACTTTTGTTTCAACACCACCAGTGTTAAATCATCAAATAGTTTTTCGTTGCCAATATGTTGCCGAACATCTTCAATCACCATTTGGTAAACTTCGGTGGCAGAGCGCTGACGGTGTTGACTGAGCAACGTGTAAAGTCGCTCGGCTCCATACTGCTCTTTTTGGATATTCATGGCTTCGGTAATACCATCCGTGTAAAGAACTGCCATATCGCCGGATTTTAATTGAACTTGGGTTTCTGCTACAAAGGAAGAAATTTCGGGTTCCAACCCCAGCGGAAACCCTAGATCGATCGTATCAATGAGTTCAACCTTGCCGTCTGCCCGAATGATGATCAGTTCCTCATGCTGCCCACTGAGTTTTAGAACTCCGGCTTCATATTCCAATAAAACCAGGGTCATGTTTTTGTGCGATCGCATCCGGCGAGTATTATCATAAATGACCCGATTAATGGTATTCAGGAACTTGATCGGGTCTGCCTCCCCATTGGCGATCAAAGTTCTCACGGCGGCTTGAGCCATGATCATGACGACGCCACTTTCTAATCCGTGCCCCGTAACATCTCCGATCGCAATTTTGATCTTGCCGTCGTGTTGCACCACATCGTAATAGTCACCCCCCACCTCGTCGGCAGGTTCCATAAAGCCAGCAATGTCCAGTTCGGAAATTTGCTCCAGTTCTGATTGCCGAGGCAAGATCATTTGCTGGAGTCGGCGAGTCACGTCCAATTCAGCACTCAACCGAAAATTTTCGGCTTTGAGGCGATCGTTCAATGCCAAAATCTCCGCGTTGGCTTGTGCCAGTTGTCGGGTACGTTCTTCAACGGTTGCCTGTTCGGCTTGGAGTTGCTTCAGATAAGCCTGTTCTTGGTCGTGCCACCGTTTTTTCTCTAGACATGCATTAACCCGTGCCTTCAAAATCGTGGGGTTAAATGGTTTGAGTAAGTAATCTTCTGCCCCCAACTCGATACAACGCACGACACTCTCGACTTCATTGAGTGCAGTGACCACAATGACCGGAATGTGGCGCAGGCTGGGATCGGTTTTGACATACGCCAAAACCTCATATCCGTCCACTTCTGGCATGAAGATATCGCACAAAATCAGATCAAAATGTTGGGACTGCACCAGGGCGATCGCCTGTCGCCCATCTTCAGCCACTGTGACAAGATATCCTTGACGTTCTAAACGACGTGAGAGCAAATCCCGATTGGCTTCTACGTCGTCTACAACCAAGATTGAAGCGGGTATTGAGGCGTATTTAGAATTCATCCTCTGACCTCCTCAACCCAGAATAGCCAAACATTGCCAAGCACCCAAACGACTGAATTTTCGTATGCCATCCTCGTTGATAAAACAGCCCATTTGTTCCTGGTTCTACCTTAGTTTGTGTTGACCGTCTGTAGGGGATGGAAATTTTCTGATATTTTCTCCATCCCATACGAATGAAGAAATCAATAGAAAAAATTGGTAGCAGAATAGAATTTAATATTTCAGGTGCTGCGAGAAAGTTGACATGCTCTACATTCGCTATCGATAATAAGAGTTTGTGAAAACTTTAACCTCTGTGACAGGATCTTGGCTAACGTTGTTGTAATTGGTGCCCAGTGGGGCGATGAAGGAAAGGGTAAGATTACTGATTTGCTAAGCAAATCGGCAGATGTCGTTGTGCGCTATCAGGGCGGAGTCAATGCTGGACATACCGTGGTAGTTCAGGATCAAACCTTCAAGCTCCATCTCATTCCTTCCGGAATTTTGTACCCCGATACTGAGTGCATCATTGGTTCCGGAACAGTCATCGATCCCAAAGTTTTGATTGAAGAGTTAGATTGTCTAGAATCACTCGGTATTTCTACTCAAAAACTCTTCATTTCCGAAACCGCTCATGTCACGATGCCTTATCACCGTTTGATTGATCAGGCATCGGAAGAACGTCGGGGATCTCATAAAATCGGTACGACGGGTCGAGGAATTGGTCCAACCTATGCTGACAAGTCTGAACGCACGGGCATCCGTGTGATTGATTTGATGGACCCCGAATTGCTGGCAAAGCAACTGCGCTGGACAGTGAACTATAAGAACGTCATTTTAGAAAAGCTGTATGATTTGCCACCACTTGACCCAGAGGGGGTGATTGCTGAATATCTGGACTATGCCGATCGCCTGCGCGCTCATGTGATCGATAGTTCCCTCAAAATTTATGATGCATTTCAACGTCGTCGTAACATTTTATTTGAGGGAGCCCAGGGAACTTTGCTGGATCTCGATCATGGCACCTATCCCTACGTCACTTCCTCAAACCCAGTGGCAGGAGGTGCCTGTGTCGGAGCGGGAGTCGGTCCCACCATGATCGATCGAGTGATTGGTGTCGCCAAGGCCTATACCACTCGGGTGGGCGAAGGTCCCTTTCCGACTGAGTTGAATGGCACAATGGGAGAGTTGCTTTGCGATCGGGGTGCCGAGTTTGGCACAACGACCGGTCGCAAGCGCCGCTGTGGCTGGTTCGATGCGGTCATCGGTCGGTATGCTGTGCGGATCAACGGGTTAGATTGTCTGGCAATTACCAAACTGGACGTGCTAGATGAGTTAGAGGAAATTAACGTATGTATTGCCTATGAAATTGATGGGCAGCATTTTCGTGACTTCCCAACTAGTGCTCGCCAGTTTGCTCGGTGTCAACCCGTCTACAAAACATTGCCCGGTTGGCAGCAATCTACAGACCATTGTCGATCGTTGGATGATTTGCCTCCTCAGGCATTGGACTATCTCAAATTCTTGGCAGAGTTGATGGAAGTCCCGATCGCGATTGTCTCCTTGGGAGCCAGCCGTGACCAGACCATTATTGTGGAAGATCCCATTCATGGTCCCAAGCGTGCCTTGCTTTACACGAATGGCAGTCCTCATGAGGAAACTGACAGCCACAGACTAGAAGTTTAGAAAGTTTCAATGTTGAGTTTTGTTTTTTGAATGTTGAGTTTTGAATTTTTAGCTTAAAACTCACGTTTCTCTTTCGTCCTTTCGATCTAATTTCCTACTCCCTCACTGAAGAATTATGGATCTTGCAATTGAATGTCAAAAACGCTCAGCCGACAGTAAACCCAATGCGCTGCGCCGGGCTGGAAAGATTCCGGCTGTGCTCTATGGTCACAATGGTACAGACTCTATCTCTTTAACCATTGATGCAAAAGCAGCGGGTTTGCTGGTTCGCGATGCTTCGCTCAACAACACTCTGATTCAGGTCAATGTGCCCGATCTGCCGTGGAGTGGTAAAGCGTTATTGAGAGAAATTCAGGCACATCCCTGGAAAAGGACGCTCTACCACATCAGCTTTTTCTCGGTTTCGTCTCATGAATACATTGATGTCACGGTGCCGCTGTATTTTGTCGGGGAGTCGATTGGAGTGAAGCGGGACGGGGGATCGATCGATACAGCAACGACGGAACTACAGGTTCGGTGCGCCCCCAATCTGATTCCTGAATCGATCTCGATTGATATCAGCCCCTTGGGTTTGGGTGAATCGCTCAGTGTACATCAAATTCCCTTGCCCGATGGGGTGACGGCACTTGATGATGCCGATCGTGTGGTAGTTGCGATCTTTGGTGGCAAAGCAGCGGCTGGAGCGGAGGACGGAGCTGCCGAGTAGGATCGTTACAGTGCTCTATCTATCTCGATGACTTCAAACGCTCGACTTGAAACAGTTTGAGCATGGTAATTGAGGTGAAAAATTTTCCCTACCCACATCGAGAGTCATCAGTCCCAAAAAATGTAGTGAAATGTAACCTGACGCGATGAGTTGGCGATTGTAAACTCATCGCGCGTTTTTTAGGTTGTATGCCAAGATAGCTAACGGCACTGCCAATTGCCATTTTGTCTGAATCCTGTACCTATCGAACCCATGTCAGAGACTAGTCTGCCCCTGCTGATTCAATCCATGCAGCGATCGCAGTTTTATCCTCATCCCGTCACCGAACCGATTCAACTCATCCAGACTCATGTTTCCTACGTATTATTAACTGGTGATTTTGTTTACAAGGTCAAAAAACCTGTAAACTTCGGCTTTCTAGACTTTTCAACTCTGGAAAAGCGACACCATTTTTGTCAGGAAGAGCTACGGCTGAATCAACGCGGTGCAGGGGATTTGTATTTAGAGGTTTTGCCGATTACTCAATCGGGAGAGCAGTTTCAATTGGGTGGAGATGGGCAGACCGTGGAGTATGCCGTCAAAATGCGGCAATTCCCTCAAGATACCTTACTCAGCCATTTGTTCGAGCAGGGCAACCTAACTGAAGCAATCTTGCTGAATCTGGCAAAGACGCTGGCAGACTTCCACCAAACCGCACCCACTAGCGGTTATGTGCGTAGCTTTGGTGAAATTCCCCAAGTGCGCCAGTCGATCGACGAAAACTATGACCAAACGGTGCAGTATATAGGCGGACCTCAAACCCAATCCCAGTTTGATGAAACAAAAGCCTACACCGATCGCTTCTTTGCCGAACGACACCCCCTCTTTGCCAGCCGCATTCAGCATAATTGGATTCGAGAATGCCATGGCGATGTTCACCTCCGCAATATTGCCCTCTGGCAAGACAAACTCTGGCTGTTTGACTGTATCGAGTTTAATGAGCCATTCCGCTTTGTCGATGTCATGTTTGATGTGGCTTACATCATCATGGATCTGGATGTGCGAAAGAGATCGGATCTCAGTACGCTCTTCCTGAACGCCTATATCGAGCAAACTGGTGACTGGGAAGGGCTGCAAGTATTGCCGATCTATCTCAGCCGTCAGTCTTATGTGCGAGCAAAGGTCACCTCTTTCTTGCTAGGCGACCCCAGCCTGTCAGATGCCGCCCGTCAACAAATTCATGACACGGCTGCCAGCTATTACACGCTGGCATGGCAATATACCCGTCCCAAGCAGGGGCAATTGATCCTAATGTCGGGATTGTCTGGCTCAGGCAAAACGACAACGGCTCGCCTTTTGGCACGCCAGTCAGGAGCAATTCATATTCGCTCGGATGCGGTGCGCAAGCATCTGGCAGGAATTCCGCTTCAGGCGAACGGAGGCGATGAACTCTACACACCCGAAATGAGCCAAAAGACCTATGCTCATTTGCTAGAGTTGGGCATAAGTCTGGCAGCAGAGGGTTATGCCGTGATTTTGGATGCTAAGTACGATCGACAAGCGACCAGATCAACGGCGATCGCTCAGGCTCAAGCCCAGGCTCTACCACTAAAAATTGTGCACTGTACAGCTCCCTTAGAAGTGCTGCAATCTCGGCTGAAACAAAGGCAAGGAGATATTTCTGATGCCACGATGGAGGTTCTGCAACATCAGAACTTTGAGGTATTTACTGAAATCGAGCAACCCTTTGTCAAAATTGTGAACACAACTCAAGAGTTAGAGGCACAATTAAAGCAAATCGTTTGAGCAATCTCTTGGGTTCTAGGAAAGGAAAGGCTGTGCAGAAATCAGCAGTTGAAAGTGGTGTTCGGATCGGATTAAGACTTTGGTTGTTTTTCCTGATCTTCTTTGCCCTGATTGGCTACTCCACCGTCTTAAGTATTTTTTTTGGGGCGATCGGTGGTTTGGCAGGTGGAATGCTAACAACCTGGAAAGCCACAAAATCCGATCTCATTGCGGTCAAACCGCCTGAGGAAGAAATTCCTGAACCAGAACCAGAAAAAGAAAAGAAAAGAATGCGGCGACAGGCGAATCGACCCACACTCAATGCTAAATATCGTACTAATAAACGCCGAGAAGCAAAATTGGGTAGATGGTTATTTAGCAAAAGATCGTAAAGCTGAGCATGAGAAAACGAGTCCCTCACAGAGCTGGAACCTAACGAGTTCCGGTATCTCCCGTGCGTCCCGGTCCACCCGTGCCGCTGGGGGGTTTATACCCTTGCATTTCTACGGAAAACACTTGGGTTTGTGAAGTCATCTGATTCAGAACACTTGTGGAAACTGCGTAAACTTGATCGGTGTTCCCACGAGACTGAGGAGTGGCTAAAGAAGCGCCAACGGTAGATATTTGTACGCCAATCACCCAAATACTTAGACTTACGAGCTTCAGCGTGGTAACCATAGCGACATCTCAACTCTGTACGTTGCCTCATTATATTCACGGGCTTCTTGACACGTCATTGGGTTAAGTAGTGGATTTACGCAATGTTTATCAACTGAGCCAGATCTACGAACAATGGCTGAAGCACGAAGAGGGATAATTTGTCAAAGTGCCAATAAAATAAGGATTCCAAGCCCTTATTCAAGTTTTTTATCTTGTCTTAAAGGTGAGAAGAAGAAAAGAAGGCGAAAGTTTAATTGGATCGATCGATCTGTCTGTATAAGAATTGATTAAATAGTTTACGTGTGCTCGAAATTACACTGAGTACAGTGTTTATCAAATTATCAGAGCTTTTTTACCGAAGCTTCAAAGACTCGATCGTTTGAGACTCTCTCAGAAAAATCAATATTCAGTCATTGATAGAGACGAAACTGCCGCATAGCTGGCTCTCTGTCCCAAAATGGGCTGAGGAACGATCGCTCCTATCGTATAGCAAGGAAGCAACATCACCCCAACCTGATCCAAGCAGCATGGCTGCATATCCTGTCGATCGCGGAAGAATTGGGCTAAGGTGTTGGGGACGTTCTTCCTTGGTCTTCAGTCATCTCGCGTTTAAGGGTATTGCATGACTCAAACGATCGCACTTTTCTGATAGCGAACCAGCTTTACAGTATGGAAGAAATGAATGGTCAAACGTGGGAAACCAGTGAAGATCTGAGAAAAATTGTTGCCTTTACAGAGGCTTCTTGAATAAAAAGTGAAAGGGCTGCTTGCAACTTCGAGAATACTTTAAAGAGTTGGAGCGATGACGGAGCACCCCTTAGGACACAGAATTTGGATGGTATTTTTCTTTTTTAAGCAATTCTACTCCCTCTCTGTGATACCCATCTACCCGTCGCTATGTTTTAGACATGTTGTCAATATTTTTTGAAAGCTTTATCGAGCAAGGCTTTCAAAGATTTGCTTCAACCCCCTATGCCCTTTACCCTTCCAGTTGAAGTTCATTCATGGCGAAACCATCCAAGCCAAAAACCGGAAAAACTCGCAAGGTTGCCGCCTCACCAGCGGTGACTGAAACTGCTTCAACGCCAAAATCTCCAAAATCCAAGAAAAATAGCAAGGTTGCTGTCTCAGAAACAGCGACAGAAGCGGCTTCAACCTCTGCCCTCAGTCGCCAAGAGCAAAAGGAACTGAAGCGCAAAGCTCGGCGTGAGCGCCAAGAATTTATAGGCTTCTTAACAACGATGTCCTTTATCTCTCTTGTCTTGGGGGCACCTTTGTTTGTGGTGGGTGGAGTGAGGGCAGCGCTTGGGGGTGCAATCGGAATTCTGTGTTTAGCGTTTTCCTTTAAGTATCCACGCAAAGCACTTTGGGCATTCCTGATCTATATGCCATTTAGCGGCACAGTCGTTTATGGCTTGGCGGGGGGCAATGCCCTGATGCAGCTGGCGAAAGACATCTTTTATATTCCAGCGGCGATCGGCATCTTTATGGAGTGTCGGCGTACGGGTAAACCCTTCATTTTGCCCAAAGAAATTGTCCCCTGGTTTACCATTTTGATGGTGATCTGTATGCTGGTGCTGTTGTCGGTCAACGGTGCCCAGGCATTTGCTCCTGCCTCCACTGCGCTGAAACCACCTGCGCCAGAAAACCCGATCGCAATGGGTATCTTGGGGCTGAAAGCACTACTGGGTTATCTCCCTTTAATCGGGTGTGCTTACTACTTGGTTCGTGACAAAAAAGATTTACTCTTTACCATGCGGTTGCATGTAGTGCTGGCGCTAACCTGTTGTGCTCTAGGTTTTATTCAGTTTTTGCTACTTAAAACAGGTCGGTGCCAGGCAACAACAGGAACGGGGGTCGATCTCTTCAAAGCCTCTGTACAGTCTCGTTGCTTTGTCGGTGGAGCCTTGCTCTATTCGCCCGAATTTGGCGCAATTCGCCTGCCTGGAACCTTTGTGGCTCCCTGGCAGTGGGGATGGTTTCTCATTGCAAATGCCTTCATTATTTTTGCCTCCGCCTTTAGCGAACCCTCTATTTTATGGCGACCCGTTAGTTTGGTATCACTGGCTTCCGTCTTTGTTATGTCTGTGATTTCGGGACAGCGGATTGCGTTGGCGCTGGTGCCATTGGCAACGGTGGCGTTGTTGGTGATCACAGGACAGGTGACAAACTTAAAGCGGTTTATTCCAGTGGGGATTGGGTTGGGGTTGATATTAGGCGGCGCTGCTGCTGCAAACCCCGCGATCGTGCAAGATCGGGTTCAGAGTTTTATCGATCGCTGGAATGCCTCTCCACCGACTGCTTTTATTTCAGAACAGCTATCCTGGGCATTAGATCAGGGGGGAGCTTTGGGGCATGGTTTAGGACGAGCCACTAATGCAGCACGAGCCTTTGGCGATGTTAAGTTAATTGAGACCTATTACCCTAAGGTGATTTATGAAATTGGGGTCACTGGCACAATCGTCTTCCTGATCATGGTTTCGGTCTTAACCTACGTCACGTTTAAAGCCTATCGTTCTGTGAAAGATCGAGTGCTGCGGAGTTACGGAGCTAGCCTCTGGACTTTTGTTTTATTTATTAGCTACAACACTTACTACTACCCGCTTGATGTAGACCCGGTGGCAGTTTACTACTGGTTCTTTGCAGGCATTATTCTGACGTTACCGAAAATTGCTCGGCAGGAGCAGGAGAAACTCGACGCCATCGCTATGCCAGAGAGCAAAGTCAAGAAGGGCAAACGAAAACGACTCCCTGAACCCACACCGGCACCAACATAACCTGTGACCATTTCGGACGATCGGGCATATCGCTTCCTTAATCCTCAGCCATTCATCAGCAATGATTCATCAGGAGTAGAAAAAACGTGGATTATCCTTTCATCTCAGTTGTGATTCCCACTTATGGGCGTGAGGAGCCGCTGCGAGACACTTTGAAGGATGTGCTGAAGCAAAACTATCCCAATTTTGAAGTGTTGGTCGTGGATCAAACGCCAGAACATCAACCCGAGACTCAGGCGTATCTAAATGAGCTCTCTGCGGCTGGCAAAATTCAATTTTACCAAGTGACCTGGGCGAGTTTGCCGGGCGCACGCAACTATGCCATCCGACGAGCAAAAGGTGATGTCATTCTCTTTTTGGATGATGACGTGCAGCTAGAGCCAGAGTTTTTAAACAGCCATGCTCGTAACTATGTCGATCGTCCCGAGATTGGGGCACTGGCAGGACGAGTCTTCGATCGGATGAAACTGGCAGATTCCGGCGGTAACTTAAAAATTGAAGATTTGCCCCCCGAAGCCATGGACCCCGGTATTGCCTGGTACTACATTGACCTGGTGCATACTGTGAAACCGCAGCGTGTGCTGACGGTACGGGGGTGCAATATGTCATTCCGACGAGAACTCTTTACCAAACACGGGCTGACCTTTGATGAGCGATTTCGAGGTAGTGCGGTGCGAGAAGAATCGGATTTTTGCCTGCGGATTCGCCAGACGGGATATCAGATCTGGTACGACCCAGAAGCATCACTGATTCATCTGGGTGAAGAAACAGGGGGTTGTCACGATATCAGTACCCGATCGCTCAAATATCAACTGACCTTCTATCACAACCATTTTCTGATGGGTCTAAAGAATCTGACCCCCTGGCAGCAAGTGCGTTTGTTTGCCCGATTGTTTGACTGCCACGTCTTAGGACATCCTCCCTGCTACAAGAGTGGTTCTCCGATCAAAATTCTCAGCCGAGGGGGCTTTTATACACTGGGATTTTTTAATGCGATCGGAACTCTGCTTCAGTCTGCCTGGAATGATGGACAAACTTACAGCCACCTAGATCAATAGACGTAATCTTCGCCCAATCTCCAGTTTCAATTGTCCACAGTCCAAATTGACCTAACCGTTCTGTTCCTCTCTCATTTCCACCGATCACGGTCTGTCAGACCCATTCGGCAAATCGCTAGGACGATGAGCAAACCTGACCAAGGAGCCAATTCTCTATCATGAAAATTTTGGTTGCGAGCCATACCTACATCGTTGACCTGAATTGTGAAAAGCTCAGGGCGCTGGCACACCTGGATCAGGGTCATGAAGTGACGGTGGTGGTTCCCAAACAGTGGAAACCTGGGGGAGTGCAAAAATCGACTGTTAAAACCCGATTTTGGCAAGATGGCTCGTTCCGGGTGGTTCCGGTTTCTAACCTCAGCCAAAATAATCAGGGGCTTTTGTCCTTTGGGGCTGATCTGATTCCGCTGTTGCAAGAGTTTCGACCTGATGTGATTCAGGTTGAGCAGGGGGCAAAGTCGATCGGCTATGCCCAATTCATTACGCTCAACCGACTGCTCGGTCTAAAAGCAAAAAACTGCTTTTTTACCTGGTGGAATCTACCTTACGATTTGAAGTTTCCTATCGCTTGGCTGGAAGCTTATAACCTGGGCAACACGGACGGGATTGTGGCAGGTAACCAGGATGGGGCTGAAGTATTGCGGCAACGCGGCTATCAGGGTCCCATTCGAGTGATGCCTCAGTTGGGGATTGATGAAAGTTTATTCCGTCCTCGAGCACAACCAGAACTTGCAGCCCAACTGGGGATTCAGCCTACAGACTTCGTGGTGGGGTTTGTCGGTCGTTTTGTCGAAGAAAAGGGTTTGTTAACGCTACTCAAAGCGGTGCAGAGTTTGGGTAATCGCCCCTGGAAGTTATTGCTGTTGGGTAGAGGTGAATTGCAAGAAACCTTAATGGCACAGGTGAACAACGGCGGAATTGCCGATCGCGTGATTTGGGTTGAAAGTGTACCGCATGACACTGTGCCCCACTACATTAACTTGATGAATACCCTGGTATTGCCATCTGAGACTACCTATAAGTTTAAAACCCTGACTTCGGTAGGTTGGAAAGAACAATTTGGGCATGTGTTGATTGAAGCCATGGCTAGCCAAGTGCCAGTCATTGGTTCAGATTCTGGTGAAATTCCTTATGTGATTGGTGATACGGGACTGGTGTTTCCTGAAGGCAATGCAGAAGCGTTGCAGCAATGTTTGGCACAGTTGATTGATCAACCCGATCTATGTACCAATCTGGCGAAAAAAGGCTACGAACGGGCGATCGCTCAGTACACAAACCGGGCATTGGCAAAACAACTTCTTAATTTCTACAAGGAAATTCTGTAACGATTCTAAGCACACCCTATCCTCCAAATTCATGCGGATTCTGCAAATTGTCCCTTCCATTTCCCTGATTTATGGGGGTCCTAGTCAGATGGTTTTGGGTCTCTCCGCCGCCCTGGCGGCTGAAGGGGCGGAGGTAACAGTGCTGACCACAGACTCCAATGGCGATACCGGGCAGGCTCCGCTGGATGTGCCCCTCGATCGCCCTGTTATACAAAATGGCTACCAGATTCGCTATTTCCGCTGTTCGCCTTTTCGCCGCTACAAGTTTTCGTTGGATCTGTTGCAGTGGTTGGTAGCTCATGCGCAGGAGTTTGATCTGGCGCATATCCATGCATTGTTTTCTCCAGTGAGTACTGCTGCTG
This sequence comes from Scytolyngbya sp. HA4215-MV1, assembly GCA_019359045.1. Lineage (GTDB taxonomy): Bacteria > Cyanobacteriota > Cyanobacteriia > Leptolyngbyales > Leptolyngbyaceae > Scytolyngbya. Next base: position 393,602 of record JAHHIA010000002.1, on the reverse strand, counting down.
CCACGATCGCTCGCTTCAAGAAACTTCCCTATTTGCTCCGTCCTCTGGGCACGCTTGACCCGGCTGATCTTCGCAAAAAGAAACAAATCAAGCGAATTTATGCGGCCTTGTTGGAACGTCCCAACCTGGCAGGAGCCGCCGCAGTGCATTTTACCAGCGACCAAGAGGCTAAGGTCTCAGAGCGTTTTGGCATCACCACGCGAGATTTGGTCATGCCGTTGGGAGTCAGTTTGCCAGAACTGCCAACCGATCCTCACCAGGCTCATACGCAATTGAATTTGCCGACCGATCGTCCGCTGATTTTGTTCATGTCTCGCATTGATCCCAAAAAGGGATTGGATCTGCTGCTGCCTGCGCTCCAAATGCTTCTGGCAGAAGGGGTGGAATTCCATTTTGTGCTAGCAGGCGGCAATCCCCAAGACCCGGCGTATGAAGCCACTGTGCGATCGCAAATTCAAGCCTCTCCATTGGCAACTTGCACAACGATTACGGGGTTTGTGTCGGGGCAACTCAAGGCAGCCCTTTTGCTATCAGCAGATATATTTGTGTTGCCGTCCTATTACGAAAACTTTGGCATTGCAGTGGCAGAAGCCATGGCGATGGGCACCCCGGTGGTAATTTCTGATCAAGTGCATATTTGTGATGAGGTGCGGCAAGCAGAAGCGGGTTGGGTGAGTCCTTGTGAGGTGTCAGCGTTAACCCAAGCCTTGAGAGAGGCACTGAAGGATGAAGCCGATCGGCAATATCGGGGTGCTCAGGCAAAGGCCTACGCATTGCAGCACTATAGTTGGTCGGCGATCGCGCAACAAACCCTTCGAGCCTATCAACAAATTTTGGCGCGCTCTTCATTCGCTGGCTAATTTGCCCGTTCCCACAAGCGATTAATTTCACCCAACACTTGAGGATTGGGTGGAGGAATTACCTGCGTAGTGGGAGTGATCTCAACTCCGGGAATATTTTGGTTCCAGGGCGTATTAGGAACAGATTTGAGGTCTACAGAGCTGACGACTGGGCGAAACCCATACTGCACAAACACGGCTTGTTGTTCGGGTTGGAGCAGAAACGCGACAAATTTCTTTCCAGCTTTGGCAGTACCATCGCTGACATCTCGACGCACGATCGCAGCCGTCGAAACCGTTTCAAATGTTGGATTGAGGTAATAAATCTGGTAGGGCTGGCTTTGGGCTGCGCGCGACTGTTGCCAGCGATGGAGGGCTGTACTTTCGTACACGGTGGCAACGTCGGCATCATTGGGTCCACGAGTAATAAATTCTTGTAATAGCAGGTCGGTCGATCGAGGCGGTTGGTAAATGGCGGTTTTGGCAAGCTGAATCAACTTCTGCACAGCCGGATTATTTAAGCCAGCAGGGGTTAAATTTCCTCCCAGTTTTGCCTGTGCCCACAGACTCAGGGTGAGTTGCCCACTGTTCGATCGCAGGGGATCAGTGGTCACAAAGTCAAAACTGCCCCAATCGGCAGATCCCCCGATCGCTTTCCAATTTCCTTTCTGCATGGCAGTTTCCAGTTTATCCCAGTGGAATCGTCCGTCTGGGAATAGCACTTTGCCCCGTTCTGCCCAGGCAATGCCGACGAGTAGGGTTTTGGCGATCGGCTGCGGCGATTCGTAGAAGGTTTCGCCACCATTTTGGGTGCGCCAGCGCGTATCCAGTTCTTGCAAGATTTCGCGATTTGCTGGGATCAATACTGTGGGCTTAAAGTCGTTGCGATCGTCCAGATATTTGTCCGCCAGTTCTTGCGAACCCTGGATCTTCAGTTCCATCCGAATGTTGGGATTTTCTCGCTCAAACTTTATTTTCAGGGCTTGCAGGGGTTCTTCTAACTCTGAGCCACTGACCACAACGATCGTCTGCTGCACGCCTGGTAAAGGGGCAAAGGTGAGTCCTAATGCAGCCGCAATGATAGCAAGTGAAATGTAAAGACGATTTTGGACTGAGGATTTTGGCTTTTGGGATGACATTACCGAGATACCAGTAAATCTACGTTCTCCTGAAAACTGTTGAATTCATCGCTGAGCGATCGCAGTTCTCCGGTTGCCTGAGCGTCGGTCAAGTCTACGGTGCGAAGTCTATTTTGCAAGGACTGGAGCACGCCAGCCGCATCCAAAATCAACGTAGAAAGGCTGACGACTTGGGCTTGACGCGTATCCTGCCCTTGCTGGGCAAGTTCAATATTGCGTTGCAGGCTGTTGGCAAGTTTGGTCAAATGTTCACGGGTGATCCCCGAACTGTTTTCTTGTCTGGCTTTTACTTCTTGCAGCTGTTGTTGGAGTTGCGAGAGGGAAAGCAACGAGTCTGAACCTTTGAGCCTCTGAGCCAGTTGATCGAGCTTGGCAGGCAACTCATCTGCCCGATCGCAGGCAAACTGCACCGCCACTAACAAATCCATCTGGTCAGCGCCCGACAGCAACCGGGTTGCTTCTGTCCTTAACGCATCGGCTCGTTCTGCCAGGGTTTTGGCTTGTTGCCGGACTGCCTGAACTTGTTTCTCTAATTCGGCATCCTCTAGCCCCAGCGTGTCGGGCTCCTGGGCTTTTCGCACCGTGGCACCGATCGTCGCGATCGCAGTTGCGATAGGTAGCATGACCCCACTGGGCAACTGCCCCACTCGTACCCCGATAACCAGCGAGATCGCGCCAGCTAGCACAGGTATCGGATAGTAAAGCGGATTGGCAAATTTCACGATCTCCCTCTCTACTCAAAACTCAACTTGTAGATCGGACATCAGGCGAGCGATCGTTTCCGGTTCGCCTCTGGAGTAATAACCTCCATTCAAGTCCGCAATTTTTTTCAGGGCTTCGGGGTCAAATTCACCTTCCTGCCCATACCCGATCGTGAAAAAAGCAATCCGCTGATCACTGGAAAAGCCACTTTTCTGCAACTCGCCCGACAGTTGATCCAACCCAATGCTCGAGCCCGAATCCTCACCGTCTGTCAACACAAGCACCGCATTGATCGCATCTTTACGTCGGTTTTTCTGGAGCCAATTGCGCGCATAGAGCACGGTATCGTACAACTTGGTGCCGCCTTGTGCCTGTAGGCTACTGAGAAATTGGATGCCGCGATCGCGTCCCTGAGGGGTGCCATCAATCAGAATGGGCGCCCGAATTTCTGAATCAAAATCGATTAAAGCAATTTGTTCTTTAGGTCCCAGGTTGTTGATATAGGTTTGCAACGTTTGCTGAACGGCTGGCAGCTTATTGCCTTGCATAGAGCCAGAAGAATCCACCACCACCACCACTAGAGAAGGCTTTTTGGCAACTTCGACCCAAGATTTGAGCATAGCATCCGTCACTTCGGGTTTAGGCGGACGGTAGGAGTCATAAGTTGCTTGGGGATTCACGCCAAACTCAGCCGAGAACTTAGCTCCCAACGGTACACCCGGGGTGCCGGGACGCAATCCCAAGTTGGCAGCAATTTGCTGAGCTTCGGGCGATCGTAAATAGGCAATCACTTTTTCGGCAGCAGCTTTTTCATCGGCGCTGACCCACGGTGCCTGGGGCAAAATCGCCCGCATACTTGAAGAAAACGTCGCTTTTGGATAAATCGCTTCGTAACGCGGTTGTCCAGGTTGCAAAGAGGAATTCGCAGCAATAACCGACGATTCGTACACTGAACCGACTGACGCCCAAAATGGACCATTCTGTACCATCGCCTTTGCCAGGGAATTGGTTGAGACCCCATAGCGGGTGATTTTGCTCTGGATCTGCTGCACTTCTTTCTGGTAGAGTCTCACATCTTCTACAGTTAATTGTTCTGGTCGCTTGCCAGAAACTGACGCAAATTGCGCCGCCAACGTTTGCAAGCCAGAGTTGGATTTGGTCGGAGCCGTTTGTACATAATTGACCTTCAGCGAGGGTCCCTGCGGATCAATGTCTCGATGCGTTTTAGCAGTAGTCAGTACTTTGAAGGGATCAGTCACTTTTCGCAACCCGGCTGCCACATCAGCTTGCGCCATAAACACCATGGGACTGCTGACCAGTAAGGGCGATTCGGTCAGATCAGGAATATAATTTTGCCCTGGAAAGATCTGGTTGATCTGATAAATCAACTGACTCTGGTAGATTTCACCATCGGTAGAAATGAGGGTGGGCAACTCTGGTGAGTCGGCGGGCAAAGTTCCGGCTTTTAGCTGTCTTGCTTGAGCAAGTACCGAGGTCACCACATCTCCACTGCCTTGAGCCACGCAAGTAACATGAAAGGCGGTGCCATTGTCCAGTTTGGGCTGTTGACCGTTAAATTTATCCGTGGCTTGTTGGCAAAAATCACCCAAGGCGCTCCCCACCAGGAATTTCACCTCAAACCCTGGTAGTTGAGATTGGGGTGATGTGGGATTACCGCTGTTGTCCGATCGTCCCCCGCAAGCACTCAGTAAAAGCACACTCATCAGGGCGATCGTGTGTTTCATCCAATGCTGAGGTTGAAGAGCCATACGGAATTTTATATGCAGAGTAAACCAAGTCTAGCCAATCCCTGTGTAAACGCCAGTTAAATCCAGTTAAAGGATGGGGCTGACGGAAGATTTTCAAGCTTCTAACGATTTTGTGCAGGGGATGGATTGATAGGTCAGCACTGCCAGTGTAATCCGTTTCATCAGCCAATACAGAGCCGCTACCACCGCAAAGGTGACCAACATGATAATGAGAGGAGCTTTGCCTAAAACATCTTCTACCAGGCTAGTAGCCAGGGTATCCAGGCGGGTCACAAAATCCCAACTGTTGAAGCGAAGGAACCGTCCCAAATAGATCCCGATCGCACTCAATCCGTGCAAGGTCAACTCTGCCAACCCAATCGATCGTCCCCAGCCCTGGCGCTTCAAATAGTAGCCCAAGTTAATGAGAGAAACGACATAAGCCTCGAACCCTGCAAACAGAAATGCTGTGTAAAGTGGGAAGTAGACCAAGGTGATGATCCAGATGGAAGGCTCAATGCGGATATCGTTGATGAGATGAATAATGTCTGTCAGGATGTAGGGCGCGTTCGGTAAGAAAGCGACAAAGACCAAAAATCCCAACCACCAAGCGAAGGTTGGCGATCGTCGGGCTACCTTGCCCCGAAACAACATTACGCTCAAACCCAAAGGGATCAAGGCTAAAAACAAGTTCCAGCTCATCCAGTAGCGATTCGTCCAAACAATCTCAATGGCGCGAATCAACAAATCTTGGAGGAAAGCAATCATGGTGATCAGGTGAGGAGTCTACGATTTTTTTCTAGCATAACCATAGGATATGTCGTCTATTTGGCAGAGAAGTGAACCTGGGTTTTAGACTGGAAGAAGTGGCAATAAGTTCGAGAGCACCGGAATTTTAGGAGTGGCAACCCTGCTATGCAAGACCAGCTACAAACCGTGGTAAATCGCTATCAAGATCGGGTCGATTATCTAGAGATCCGTTTGGAGCAAAGCGAGTCAACGGCAATTTCATTTCGCGGTCCTCGGTTAGATGCTGTCGATCGCAATTTTGGCTTATCTGGTGGCATTCGCGCTTGCCATCGGGGGGGGTGGAGTTTTGTGACCTTCAATGGGCTGACCGAACTGGAATCCCGGATTGAAGAAGCGATCGCGCAAGCCAAGCTGGTCGGCAAAGAAACCACCCAACTGGCAGAGGTCGCTCCGATTCAAGATTTTGTCCGAGTTGAGCTAGGCACCGACCCGCGTGGAGTTTCTCTGGCAGAAAAGCGGCAGTTGATGGAAACCTATAACCAACTGTTGCTGGACATTGACCCTCGCATTCAAACCAGCATGGTAGGCTACCGCGATCGCTTTGGCACCACTTACTTTGTCAACTCGCTTGGCAGTTGCATTGCTCAGGAGCGGTTAGATGTATCGGGTAGCTTTGCTGCGATCGCCCGTGATGAAACCGGACTGGTACGCCAGGGCTACGAATCGATTCACTCCCGCTCTGACTTTGATATTCTGCGAAACATCGAAGAGCGCGTCCAGAGCGCAGGTAAACGCGCAATCGGGCAACTCGAAGCCAAATCGGTAAAAGGGGGGCAATATACCGTCGTACTCGACCCTTATCTAGCAGGTGTTTTCATCCATGAAGCCTTTGGGCACCTGTCCGAAGCCGACTTTGTTTACGAAAACCCCCGCATGCAAGAATTACTCACCATTGGCAAACCCCTGGCAATTCCTCAACTCAATGTGGTAGACGATGCCACCCTGCCGGGTCTGCCAGGTTCCTTAAAATATGACGATGAAGGGGTTCCTGCTCAACGCAAGTACCTCATTAAAGAGGGGGTACTGACTCAGCGCCTTCATTCTCGCGAAACAGCTGGCAAAATGCATGAAGCCCCCACAGGGAATGCGCGTGCCCTGGGTGCGACCTATCCCCCGATCGTCCGCATGACCAACACCGGCATCGAAGCAGGCGAACACACTTTTGCGGACATGATTAGCGATATCGAAGAGGGCGTGTATGCCGTCCGCATGATTGGTGGACAGACCAATGGAGAAATGTTCACATTTGCCTCTGCCGAAGGCTATATGATTCGGAATGGGCAGATTGCCGAACCCGTAAGTGACGTTACCCTGAGTGGCAATGTCTTCCAAACACTGAAAGATATCGAGGCGATCGGGAACGATTCTATTTACACCAACGGGGGCTGTGGCAAAGGAGGACAATCCCCGCTACCCGTCAGTGTGGGCGGTCCCCATCTCCGGATTAAAAATGTAGTGGTTGGTGGGCGATAGTTGCGCGGTAAACTGTAAACGCAAGAACGGTGTCCACTGACTAGCCAGTGAACACCGTTCTTGCTCTAAGTTAAGGAAAGGTTTGAAACCTTAGCATGAGGAAGATTCCCCATGCCCATCCCGGCTACTTAAGGTAGCTTGCTTCAGCTTCCAACAAGCGAACTAGGTCTTGATTCCCTTGAGATCTGGCTGCATCTAGCCGCCGTTGCAGATTGCGATGCAAGTTTGCACGGTGCGTAGCTGCAACTTGAGTCAAAACTTCACGATGGTTTTTGTTCATAATCAACCTGGAATCAAACAAACTGGGTGACAAACGAACTGGAACAACAGTTGAAACTGAAGGACAATTCAATTATTTATCTGTATCCTATGTTACCCAATTCTTTTTATTAAATGTGCATCTTTGGGTACGAGTCAACAAAACTTGACATTTGGGTGAGGCATCTCATTTTTGCCAGCCTTTCTGGATGGCTACACCCCTGCGCAAAGTTTTTATAATATTGGGTTAGAAATTTTGGCTCAAGAATCTTGAGCCTTTTGGCAAAAAACTTTTCAGGGATTGATGACGGGTGATATAGCGGTGGTCACGATCAAACGTTTCAAAGGCTGGAAGCAACAAGGGGCTTAAGCCCCTTGCCCTAACCTGAAGACTATAGCTATAGCAGGGCACAGCGATCGCAGGGGGACAGATGCCGCAGGGATGTTTAACATTGCTAAGCGATTTTGGTCTCAGCGATAGTTATGTCGGCATGATGAAAGGGACGATCGCTCAAATTAATCCTATGCTCACTGTGATTGATTTGACCCATCAAATTCCGCCACAAAATATTGCTGCCGGACGATTTTGCTTGATGTCAGCCTATCCCTATTTCCCAAAGGCAACGGTTCATGTTGCCGTGATTGATCCAGGCGTGGGAAGTACGCGTCGAGCGATCGCGGTTGAGTTGGCGACTGGTTTTTTAGTGGGTCCCGATAATGGGCTGTTGAGTGGGGTGCTGAGTCAAACTCCCGCGATCGCCGCAGTGGAACTAACCAATCCAGAATATTGGCGGGTAGCGAACCCCAGCAGCACTTTTCATGGTCGGGATATTTTTGCCCCGGTGGGAGCGCATTTGGCTAGTGGAGTGCCCCTAACAGCGTTGGGGACAACCATTTCCTCCCAACAATTGGTGTCGTTAACCCTACCAGAGTGTCAAGAAGTGATCGCTCCAGCGACTGGAACAGGGGTGATTCACGGTGCAATCCAGGCGATCGATCACTTCGGTAACCTGATTACCAATATTCCCGAATCTTTGCTTCGGGGAAGGCTCTGGTCCATTGCTGTGGGGGCAATTCGAATTTCGAGTCAACCCACTTATGCTGCTGTCCCAGCGGGAACCCTACTTGCCTTGGTCGGTAGCCATGGCTGGGTGGAAATTGCTGAAAATCAGGGCAATGCCCAAAAGCGTCTTCAGGTCGAGTATGCCGAAAAAGTGGAAGTTTTTCTGGAGTCGTGCATTAATAGCGAGTAGATAGGGGATAGTGGGGGTAGATTTCCTGCATCCATCCGATGACACAAGCCTGAATGGGTGCTTCTGCCAGTAATCCAAAAGCTGAATTGGAAAAAACTGAGATTGGCAAGCCTGGTGAGCGGTGCAGAATCTTCAGGACTACTTTTTTGGCAATGGAGCGTATATATGACTGAACACACACAGGCATTCCCTGAAATTTACCAAGGGCAGTTTGGTGAATTTACAATTACTGACGACGATCGCCGCAGCGTCGTTCTCTACCGGGCAGCCTTGATGGTTGCAGCTTTGAGTTTTGGAATAGGAACAGGACTCGTTTTGTGGCAGGGCAATACTCCCTGGGTCTTGAATTGGGTGACCTGGCTTTACGCAATTTTCTGGCTGGCATTGGGTAGCAGTTTGTGGCTGATCCATATCTATTTGCAAGTGTTGCATCGTATCCTTCAGACATTTTGGGCGATCGGTGGGATCGCGACATTGGCGATCGCGCTCCAAAGTTCTGAGCCCCTCGCCTTAACTATCTACCAACAACCACTCACCTTGCTGGGTGCCGGATTTACCTTTGCTGCCTTGACTGGCATTTTTTTCAAAGAAGCCTTTTGTTTCAATCGTCTGGAAACCAAGCTATTGACTCCTCTGGTGCCAATTTTATTGATGGGGCACCTTTTGACAATTTTTCCTGTCTCTGTAGAACAGAGCCTGCTAGCAATTTGGGCACTTTTGTTTGGAGTGTTTGCTGTCCGCAAAGTAATCCAAGCGATTCCACCTGATATTGGCGATAAGAGTGTGTTTGACTACTTGAAAGCACAACGGCTTTCTTCTAGCCAATAGACTATTTCAAATTCTCCACAGTCTCTGATCAACAGACGCTGATCAGTATCAGCAGACCCGCTTCTCGCGATCTCAACCACTTTTAGACAAATAGGCAATCAAGCTGTTGCAAAAAGCTGCTCTCAGAGTATCCCTAGGACTCGTTATACAGGTTGGCATCGGTGGCGGAGACATCCAGTGACTAAATCTCACCCCAAAGGTGCTTTTGATGTCAGTCTTGTCTCTGGCAAACTGATGAGCGATCAGGGCGATTGAGTCACCCTTTGGATTAGAGAAACAACTAATTTTTTAACAGGGAGCAACAAAAGTGTTCGCTACACAACTTTTTCGCTGGGCAATCAAAAGGACAATAAACATCTCAGTAGAGATAAGCTTCTCCACCATCAAAATGGTTTCACAATTCAAGATGTCTTCAAAATTTGGAAAAGCTTTGTGTAAGCCAACCAGATTTGGTATGATCTTTTCTAAAGACTTTATTAAAAATTGCGAAGAAATAAAGAGCTACGTATCGAGTCAGTTAGTTCATTGCGGTAGGCCAATGCATCGCCTGGTTTGTTTTAACGATTTATGCTTGCCTGAAATGTCTGGAGGAGCACCATTATGATGTCACCAGATAGCTCTTTAGGAGCAAAGATGAATCTGAATTCTCAACTCATCGATTGTGGGGAATTGGGTTTGCAACTTTCGATGTCTCGTCTATTTGAGACCATTCCTCCAGAACGGATGGGGTTGAATGGGGAATATGACCATAGTGGATTAGCGAAAAGAGTGGTACTCACTTTTAGGCAAAAAATTGATCCGCGTGAGTGGGAAAGCATACAGGTGACTCAGCGAGGTCGAGTGGTTGTGTTAATGGGAACGGTCTCTAGCCAGAAAATTTTGCAGCGGATGGTTCATCTTGCCATGCAGGTAGACGGAGCTAATTTCGTTGAGACCTGTGGTGTTAGTATTCGCGAAGTTACTCAGCCAGCTTACAGAAATCTTTAGAGTGATCTTTCTGTTCTTGAGCAATACACTGACTTGTTCTACTTGTTCATTTAAGTTCGCGGTATTGCCCTCAAGTGCTCTTCCAGCATGAATCTTTATTAAACGCTTAGAACCCTAGATTCTTTAAGAGTCTGGGGTTCTAAACGTTTTATGCTCTCAGATGCCAGGAGGCACACTCATTAAGACAAACTCGTGCTTAGATAATTTCAAACTCTGCACCGTAGCTTTCCAATAAGTTGTGGGTTTCGTGGTCGTTGATGTTAGTGTCGCTGAGTTCCAGATTGTAGAAATCGACCGATCGGGCATCAAAATAGGGACCTGCGTGCCAGGTGCCTACTTCTAGCTTAATAAAGCAATTGCCAGGAATGCGAAACGCCATGATATCGTCCACTTCGGGTTTGCTGCCAGGGGCTGCCACTCCCAATAGCCAGTCTTTTCCTTCCAGAGAGCCAAGACACTGCGTACACTGGCGATGGCGCGTGATTTGAGAAAATTTTCGTCCTCGTTTTTGGAGATGCATGATGTAAAAACGGGGAATGCCGTTTTGCAGTTGCAGTTGGGCATCACTGTCATCAAAGGGTTTGCCATCATCGCTGGCAAAGATAACTTGTCCAAAGGGCTGAAAATTGGTGGGAGTCACCCATTGAGCTGGCAACTTGTAAATGATGTAGGTGTCCATAAATTTCACTGCCTCAACTTATTTGGTGCCAAAGAGTCGATCGCCTGCATCTCCTAAGCCTGGCACGATGTAGCCATGCTCATCCAGATAGTCATCAATGGCTGCGGTGTAGATAGGAACATCCGGATGATGTTCGTGGAAGTTTCGGATTCCTTGAGGAGCCGCCAGCAAACAAACAAATTTCATGGAATTGGGATTCGTTTCCTTCAGTCGGTGGACTGCCGCTACTGCTGAATTCCCAGTCGCCATCATCGGATCGACCACCAGCATATCTCGCTCTTCAATATCGTGTGGAACTTTGAAGTAATATTCCACCGCAGTGAGGGTTTTGGGATCACGGTATAAACCGATATGCCCAACCCGTGCAGATGGCATGAGTTGTAACATGCCGTCCAGAATGCCTTGCCCGGCTCGCATGATGGGAACAATCACAAGTTTTTTGTCCGCAGCAAGTAATGGAGCGATCATGGGTCCCATGGGCGTTTCGATCGGCTCATATTTGAGTGGGAGGTCTCGCGTCACTTCATAAGCCAGCAACATACTAATTTCAGTCATCAAATTGCGAAATTTTGCTGTACTAGACTCTGCCCGTCGCATTAAGGTCAGCTTGTGCTGTACAAGGGGATGATCAATCACGGTCACGTTCGCAGTCATAGTAGATTTCCCGTCAAATGAAGTAAGGCAAGCCTGAAACTTATGAGCAGTAAAGCATCAAACCGCTGGAATGCAAACGGTGGATGCTTTCCCTGAAATTTACAGCAGCACGGCTATTTCTTAATTACTCCAATTTGTTATTCAAGCAGGAATCTTGTTTTTCTGTCTAAAACGGATGGATTTCATCAACTGCTCATCCGACTTTACTATTGCTTTGTTAGATTCGTCCTTGAGGTTAGCAAGCTGGCACGAAAGAGTAATTAAGAAGGATAAGAACCCTGCTCCCCCCAGGTATCTCAGATCAACAGTGCCCCACTCTTGCCCGATAGTTTCTTTCCACGATCGAGCGGGTGAGAAATGGTTGTTTTTGTGGTGAATCATTCAAATTCCAGTTTGTGTGTTCCCTTAAGACCGTGTAGTTCCCAACAACTGTTTAGAGATTTGGCTGGTTGACCTTACTGTAGTGCCTAACCTGGATGCTGGAAATGACTGTGATAAATCGGAAGCTGGCAAATTCTCAACGCTCAAAATCGGAGCCAGAAATCCCAACCATTTGTTACGTATATCCCAACGGTGAGGTCATCGTTACGAGGGTAATACAACGGCACAGTGCCAAGATAGAACCGGAGCAAGAAAAAGTGGCGATGGCAACGGCAACGCCACCATCTAATGTTGAGTTGGCCAAGAGTCCTTCTGAGGGGTTAAACTCAACTTTGATTCAGCCACCCTGTGCCCAAACTGAATCCGTTTCTCAGACTGCAACAAGCGTCTCTCTAATAAAGCGTCCCTGTGTCGAAATCGAGCCAAGCTATCGAAATGAGGTGATGGCAACGGTAATACAGCAACTTCATACCAAGGAAAAACGGGGTTTGAGCGAATCCCTGACAGTAACGCAGGGTTCCCTATGCCCCCAAACAACAGAAGCATCGCTCAGCCCAATGAGGCAAAAGCATCCTGAAAAGACTGGGCAAAAGCATCTTGAAAAGAGGACAGATTCGACATTTCATGGCAAATCCAAGAGCCAATCTGTGTTTGCACTAGATGATAAGGCAACTTTTTTACTGGCGGTGGATTAGCAATACATTGGGGGGACATCGTAATTACTCTAAGTAATTGGGTTCGTTACCCGATCGCCATTTTATATTGCAGCCAATACGGCGTTACTAAAAAGGCAGCCAATACGGCGTTGCTGAAAAGCAGGATGATTTGAAACGAAGTTTCAAATCATTCAGCATCATTTTCATCCCGTTGTTGAGCAACGCCACCAATACTAGGTTGCGACACTAAGGCGAAGGGTTGTCCTGCGAATAGGGCGGCGATCGCCGAGCGCAAATCCTTGCCAATTGGAGGTTTACCGTCACTAATAACTGTCCCAGCTGTCCTAACACGACTTCTGGCATTACAAAATCTGGCGCTTGAGTACCCAAGCGCCAGCAGAGTGAAGGGCGTGAGTCCTCCTACGATTCCTGACGGTGTATAGGAAGGATAAATTTTGTCAGGACAAAGTACAGAACGACTGCAGTGAGGATGCCATTAATGGGTTTGATGCCAGGTGCGAAATAAGCGATCGCTGATGCGACACCATAAGCAATCACGCCTGCCCAGTTAAAGGCAGGTTGTGGTTCCTCAAGCGATGGAAATGTGCCTTTACGATAGAACCAATAGTCTGCCATGATGACCCCTCCAATGGGAGGAATGAACGTGCCTAATAAGATCAAATAAGGCACCAGCATATCGTAGATCCCACCCCATGCCAGTACCAGTGCAACCGTTGCACCACCCAAGACAAACAAGGTGCGCTTGTTTGTCCGGAACATGTGCGATCCCGCGATCGAAAAGGCGTAGATTGTGTTGTCCTGCGTAGTCCACATGTTTAAGAACAGCAACACCATGCCCCAAAACAGTAAGCCTTGGTATGCCATGACCTGCACAATGTCAGAACTGTCTTGTATGGCTTTCACACCCGAATAAACTAGGGCGCAAAACGCACCACTAAAGATCAGAAAGCCATTGGCAAAGAAAAAGGCAGAAAGCGTGGAAACGATCGCATTACGGGTAGAGTTGGCGAAGCGGCTCCAGTTGGTTGCCTGAGTGCCGCCTGAAACAAAGGTGCCAACGATAATGGTGAGTGCGGCACCAATGCCCATTTTCTGAGTGGGCACAATGGCTTGCAACCCCTCAAAGCCCCCCACTTGATGACCCGCGATCGTCAAACACCAAACCATCAAAATTAGCATAGCTGGCACCGCCAACCGACTGAGCCAATCCATGGCTCGATAGCCAATGTAGGCTGTAGAACAGAAAAAATAAGTAAAAAATAAAATCGTCAACCAATTCCAGGAAGGCGGTACTCCGACCAAACTATTGAGTAACTTGGCAATTAGGGCAGAACCCCAGGCATACCAGCCAATCTGTGTGAATCCCAAAATAAAATCTACCCAACGAGACCCAACACTGCCAAAGCTAAACCGCGCCATTAAGACTGTACTCAGCCCAGTTTCCGCCGCAATGTAACCTAAGGCTGCGGCATACCCACCTAAAATCAAATTGCCGATCACAATTAATCCAAGCAAATCAGGGAAAAACTTGAACGCGGGACCGACCAAGCCCCCCGCAAACAGCGTTCCCGAATACAATGTAAACCCCATCAGCAAAGGAGCCAAAGACCAGATCGATTTACGGGCACTGGCAGGAACTGCACTTAAGGGATAATCTTCTTCAATCAGATGAGGCTTTGAACCAAACTCCGAGCCTGTCGTAATACTCATACACCCACTTCTGTTGAGGTTGACTAGTTTGATATCGAGGGGACATCCCAGGGATGCAATCAAAGTGTAGGCAGCGGTTAGCGCAAGTCAGATGCTCACACTTCAGCCCAATTTCTCTGCAAACATGGGATGCTTCTGATAGCGATCGCTCAATATCGCCCCTTGTTTCAAAATTGAGATGGGGTCATTTTATATGGGTACTCATTTGCTTTAGTATCACAAGCCACGAACGTCAGGCAGACATTGCAAGTTAGACATTGCAAGTCAATATTCCCTTCTCTCTAGTTCTTCTCTCTTTTCTCTTCTTCGTCATGATTGGTTATCTCAAAGGCATCGTTGCCAGCGTGCAGAAAATCAACAATCGCGTTGTTCTGACGCTAGAAGTCAACCAGATTGGCTATGACGTACAAATTGTGCCGCGCTTGTTGCAAGAGTTGCCTTCCGCCAATGAATCGGTTCAAATTTTTACTCATTTGCAAGTCCGTGAAGATCAGTGGACTTTATTTGGCTTTGGCTCTGTGGCTGAACGCGATCTCTTTCGGCAATTGGTCAGTGTCAGTGGCATTGGCGCACAATTGGCAATGGCATTGCTGGATACCTTGGGGTTGCAAGATTTGGTGCAGGCGATCGTGGCTGGCAATATTCGTGCCCTGACCCGCACACCTGGCGTGGGCAACAAAACCGCCGAGCGCATTGCTTTGGAACTCAAAGCGAAACTGGCAGAATGGCGACAAGATGCTGGACTCACCACTCTCCCGAGTGCGGGTCCCGTGCTCTCAGTGCAGGAAGATGTTGAAATGACACTCCTGGCATTGGGATATAACAACAGTGAAATCAACCGGGCACTGCAAGCCGTAGGACAGAGCACAACTCTTGCCAAAAATGCCGATGCAGAAGAATGGATTCGTCAGGCGATCGCATGGCTTAGCCAGTAGCGGAGAACAGAAGGCGGAAATACAAGAATCTGATTACACCAAAATTGAGAAGATCGGCTATGCTGCGAAATATTCATACTGGCTTGGCGCAATTTCTATTCGAGGCATGAAAGTCTGGATTGTTTGTTTTCTATTACTGTTTGGCATGGCAGAGCTATTGCAGTGGTTCAAACAGTTTTCGCTGCCGCTGCCTGTATTCATTTTGGGCGGGATTTTTTTGGCGATCGCCTCCAACCATGACAAGTTGCCTTTCCGCCTCCATCAGGACGAAGATCTCTTTCCCGACGATTTTCCAGTCGTAGATGTGACAGACTCCACGGTCTCATCCCGTCCATCTCAGGTGAAATCTGCATCCGAACAACCCTTTCAGGTATCTCGTCCGGTTTCTTTTACAATTCATAAACCCTTTCAGCCAGGGGATTAGAGGGAGTGGAGAGGGCAGGGAGTGAAGAGGGGAAGGAGGGAAGGAGGGAAGGAGTTTGGGTTTAGCTGACGGCTTCGAGGGCAAAGAAGGTATCGTAGATTTTGCTGTCGATTTCGTTCATCTGGCTTTGCAATGCATCCAGAAATTCGTGCAACCCGGTTTGCACAATGTCGTCGATCGTCAAATAGTCGAGGTCTGAGCGCAACCGCCCCAATGTTCGCTCAACTGGACTGCGCCAGGTGCCGATCGGGGTGCCGGTAATTTGCTGGAGCGATCGTTCTGCTTGAAGCAAACAAAACCGAGTCGATCGGGGAAACTCACGAGAGAGGATCAAAAACTCTGCCACACCCGTGGGGGTAATCCGGTGCTGTCCACATTTGCGATACATCTCATAGGCACTGGCAGATTTTAACAACGCCATCCATTGCAGTTGATCGAGCGTGGTACCGACGTCCCCGATCGAAGGCAATAA
Source organism: Scytolyngbya sp. HA4215-MV1 (assembly GCA_019359045.1). Taxonomy (GTDB): domain Bacteria; phylum Cyanobacteriota; class Cyanobacteriia; order Leptolyngbyales; family Leptolyngbyaceae; genus Scytolyngbya. The sequence continues at coordinate 377,633 of JAHHIA010000002.1, read as the reverse complement.
AATAAAATATTTCACATCCAGAATGCGAGCGGTCTTGTCTGCCCGTTCTAGCAAACGTCCAATCTGCCCAAAATTCCAGCCTTCGTTGTGGGTCATGGTGGCATCCATCACCCCTGCGAACAAGTGGCTCGATAGTTTTACTTGAGAGAAAAACTCTGACATCTGATGGTGAGAAGGACAGATTTGCGCCGTATCTTTCACCATCAAATAGAACGCATTCACCTGCTCCCACATTTCCGAAGAAATAATCTCCCGCACCGATCGGGCATTCTCCCGCGCAAATTGCAAGCACGAAAGAATGGAATTGGGATTATTGCTATCAAATGCCAAAAAATGAATTACAGCTTCGGCGGATGCTTCACCATAGCTTTTGCGAAACAACGGTAGATCACCGGTAGTCAACACTAGGGGTTCCCACTGTTGCGTGACATCACTAGGAGAATCCAACAACAAGTTCAAATTAACATCTACAAACCGCGCCACATTCTCCGCTCTTTCGATATAACGGTTTAGCCAGTAGATAGAATCAGCAACACGACTCAGCATAGGAATACAACGCTACCATCACGACTTACAAACGACCCAGGTATCCTTACTGCCTCCCCCTTGAGAAGAGTTCACCACGAGAGAGCCTTTCTTGAGTGCAACGCGGGTTAGCCCTCCCGGATTCACAAAGATATCTTTGCCATAGAGAATATAGGGACGCAAATCGACATGGCATCCCTCAATCAGATCTTGGGCAATTACGGGCACTCGTGAAAGACAGAGCGTGGGTTGGGCAATGTAGTTGCGAGGAGCAGCTTGAATCTTTTCGGCGAAGACTTCTCGCTCTAAGGGGGTAGCATGGGGACCAATCAACATGCCATACCCCCCAGACTCATTGGCAGATTTCACCACCAACTTATCCAGATTTGACAGCACATGGCTTTGCTGCTCTGGCTCCCAACAGAGATAAGTAGGGACATTTTCTAAAATGGGATCTTCGCCCAAATAGTAGCGAATCATTTGGGGCACATAGGCGTAGATCACCTTGTCATCTGCAACCCCAGTACCGAGGGCATTGGCAATACCCACTCGCCCGGCTCGGTAGACATCCATCAGCCCCGGAATGCCGAGAAGCGAATCGGGACGAAATGTCAATGGATCAATGAAAATGTCATCAACGCGACGGTAAATCACATCGACCCGCTTCAAGCCTTTGGTGGTCCGCATTTGCAGATAGCCATCGACAACCACCAAATCCCGCCCTTCCACCAATTCCACCCCCATCTGTTGCGCTAGAAAGGAATGCTCGAAGTAGGCGGAGTTATAGATGCCGGGAGTCAAAACCACAACCGTCGGATCGAGTAAATGGGCAGGTGCAAGATTCAAAAGCGTTTCTAGCAGATGGCTGGGGTATTCTTCGACCGGCTGGATGGGCATGGTGTTGAAAACTAGCGGGAAGGTACTCTTCATCACCCGACGATTTTCTAGCACGTAGGAAACCCCTGAGGGGCAGCGCAGATTATCTTCCAGGACGTACCAGCGACCATCGCGATCGCGCACCAAATCCGTGCCTGTAATGTGGCACCAGATCCCTTCTGGTGGATTGAGACCAATGCACGGCTCCAAAAAACCACTCGCGGAATAAATCAAATCCAGTGGAATCAAGCCATCTTTGACGATTTTCTGATCATGATAAATATCCGACAAGAATAGGTTTAACGCCTGGATGCGTTGCTTTAATCCGCGCTCCAAATAGTCCCATTCATGGGCAGCCAAGATGCGGGGAATAATGTCAAAGGGAAAAATGCGCTCAGTCCCCTGACCATCGCCATACACATTGAAAGTAATGCCCATCTTGAAAAAGGCAATTTGGGCAGCTTCTTGCCTGCGTAGGAGTTCACCTTCAGGTAAGGAATTAATACGCTCGATTAGCGGAACCGATTCAGGACGGGGTTGCCCCTTGTCCACGAAAAGTTCGTCATAAAAATCTCCGGGATCGTAGTCAAAAAATCTCACGGTAGATTGCCTGTGGTGACGGTGGATCTCGATGGGGTATCGTGACAGGCTGATGAATAGGGATTCAATAAAATCGAAAATTTATTTGTCGTAGGGACGCAAGCCTGGCATCCCTATTGCAAAATATCGATGTTATTTAATTGCGATTCTTTAATTTCTTTGCAAGAAAACTCAGCCTGTACATCTGCCAAATTTCAAATCCGAAGTTGGGGATCTCCCTCATTTTGAGTGCAAAGATCTCCCCTTAGACGGTTTCGAACAGAACCCTATTTACTGAATAGAGGCTGATTAGTCCTCAAACTGTAGCTTGAACTACATTTTGCCTTCAGCTTCGTTTTTCTTTAATGAGAAACCCAAATCCTTGCCATCAATTCACCCTGGATAACTCTTTTCGGTGCTCATCGTTATTGAACGGTCAGAAGGCACCCCTGACTTCAATTCTGTAAATCTTATAACTTGCCAACGATCGCAAAACTCGGCAATTTCTTCGACTAGTCGGTCGCTCGTAAGCGCTTCTTCTATGATAAAAGGGTCGATCGTGGAAACATCATCATGCGCTACGGGTGTGATCTGGGCATGGGGCAGCAACTTCTGGTAGAAAATCAGGGGGAACAAACATGGGTAACCCTGACGAGTGCCGGAACTGGACAGCAACAGAGTCAGCGTAGTGGCTTTCAAACGGGAGAGTGGCAGTTGCCACCAACGCTGTTTCGCGCGGCAACTGGGTTGCTCTTGCGGTTGGAGGCGTCTCAGGGGCAAACCTTTGTGCAAATCCAGACCGGTGCCCTGAAGCTGGCGAGTCCGATGCCATCGTTACTGGGAGCAGAAGTATTGCCTTTGCAACCAATCGCGCCCTCTGTTCAGGCTCCCACAGCGAACATGCCTTCCATGCAACCTATGGCACCCATGCAACCGCTCCAAATGGGCAATATGCAGATGCAGATGGCACCCATGGAGATGAGGATGGGTAACATGCATTTGCGGATGGGAGAACCAGCAGAACCCACGCAGACGGAGCAACGCTTTTGTCCTGAATGTGGTGCCAAAGTTGCGTTAGGCGATCGCTTTTGTAGCCACTGCGGCACGCAACTTAAATCAACTTGACAGGAGATTTTCTCAATCACTCAGTAAGTTGGGTTTTGCGACATCGGTATAGTGCTCCCAATCAATATTTGGCATGCGCTCAAACGCCTCTTTGAAAGCGCTTTCCCATTGTTTGCGAATAAGAGACAGATAGGGCGCACCCACATCCAGTTGTAGCTCGTGGCGCACTTTAAAGCTATCCACCTCATACATCACTAGAGTGATGGGGGGACCCACCGAAATATTCGATTTCATGGTCGAGTCGATCGACAGCAACGCACATTTGGCGGCGGCTTCCAAGGGAGTTTCAAACGTCAACGTGCGATCGAGAATGGGTTTACCATATTTAGTTTCCCCAATCTGTAAAAACGGAGTGCCTTTAGAGGCTTGAATAAAATTTCCCTGGCTATAAATTAAATAGAGTTCCGGCTCTTCACCCTGCAATTGTCCACCCAAAAGCAAGGTGCAGGCGTAATCAATGCCATCCTTTTCTAACCAGGGGCGATCTTGATCTTGAACTTGTCGAACTTTGCTGCCCACGTAGCAGGCGATTTCATAAAGGGTTGGCAACGTGTGCAAATTCACGCCATCTTCCACTTTGAGTTCCTTACGAAGCAACGTCAAAGTCGATTGCGTGATAGACAAATTGCCAGAGGTACACAGAAAGATTACCCGATCGCCCGTACGAGAAAAGTCAAAGAGTTTTGGATGCGTCGAAATTTGATCGACTCCCGCATTGGTGCGAGAGTCCGCAGCCATGACTAAGCCAAAGCGAGTCACAATTCCAAGGCAATAAGTCATGCAACAATTGAGCAACTTAGAACGATATGGATGAGTGCTTCTAAATTGTATGTTGCAATGAATCGTAATTTAACGCGGCATTTGATTCATTTGGCTCAAAACATTGCGATAACCGTCACCATTACCATTTTCCAGATAGAGATCGGAGGCTTTTTTCAAATCAGTTTTCGCTGATTGATAATCTCCAAGCTGGGTATAAATCATACCCCGATTGTAATAGGCGTCAGCACTGCGGGGGTTGAGAAGAATGGCTTGACTGTAGTCCGCAATCGCCCCTTGGGTATCGCCCAATTTAAGTCGGGTATCGCCGCGATCGCTAAAAGTCCTCGCATCTTTGGGATTAAGGCTAATTGCCTGGGTGTAATCGGTCAAAGCGCCTGCGGTATCTCCCAATTCCAGCCGCAGCTTTGCCCGACTTTGATAGGTGTTAATATTTTCTGGATTTAGTTGAAGTGCCTGATCGTAGTCTGCCAGTGCTCCAGACTTATCACCGTTTACCAATCGCACCGCAGCTCGATATTGATAAGCCTTCGCTTCATTGGGTTGCAGACGTAAAACTTGGGTATAGTCTGCTAATGCGCCATTGGCATCACCCAAACCAGCCCGCACTTGCCCCCGATGCAGATAAGCATTGGCTTGAGAGGGAATGAGTTGAATCACCTGGTCAAAATCTTGTTGTGCATCTTGCAACAAACCTAAATCTTGGTAGACTAAACCCCGGTTATAGTAAGCTGTCGTGTAGTTTGCTTTTAGAGAAATTGCCCGATCGAAATCTTGTTGTGCTGCTTGCAAATCTCCCATGGACTGGTAGACAGTGCCCCGGTTGAGATAGGCCTCAGCATAGTTGGATTTCAGTTTGATTGCCTGATTAAAATCTTCTAAGGCACCGGTTCGATCGTCCTTGCCAGCTTTCAGGTAGCCTCGATTGACATAAGCGGCTGCATCATTGGGTTGGAGTTGGATGGCGCGATCTACATCTGCCATCGCTCCGGCTGCATCTCCTTGGGCAGCTCGTAGATATGCCCGATTCACATAAGCAGGCGCATAACTGGCATCCAGACTAATCGCCTGGTCAAAATCTTGCATTGCTGCTTGAGCATTACCCAATGCATAGTGGGCATTGCCCCGATTGGCATATGCCACTGCGTTTTTCGGATCTAGCTCAATCGCTCGATCAAGATCGGTGATTGCCCCCGCTTGATCTCCTGTCACGGAACGAACATATCCCCGACTGGCATAGGCTGCGGCATAGTCTGCTTTGAGCGCAATCGCTTGATTGAGGTCAGCCATCGCCTCGGTATAACGCTCTTTGCGGATTTTATCCAAAGATTGGGTGTAAAAGGTTTCAGCCGTTGCCTGAGCGACCAGCACTGACGATTGAGCCAGACTAGCTGGAGCTGTTCCAGCAAAGGTAGTTACACCCAGCAATGCACAAATGCCAACCGTTGGTAGTTTCACTCTGATCATGAGTCTCATCCCTCTTAATTTTCAGTAGACTACCCACAACCGACGAACGATCTATCATTTCAGATCCCGGATTTTGCGAATCGTTTGATCAGCGCAATACAAAATCCGTCAGACCCCAAAATGACCCTAAATCGAAACTTAGGATGGTTTGAGTCTGATAGTTCGAGGCATGAAAGCCTGTATTTTATTGCGGCGGCGATCGCCCAAAATTCAAAATGATCCAGGCGTTAAAAAGTACAATGATTGCACTTGAAGCGATTGCCCTTTCACAAGTCCAATCGGATCACGGTAAAGAACCAAGATAGTCTTGAAAATAAAAAATGAAAATTTATTTTTTAGTAATAAGGCTATTTTTTCTCTCCATCTCTATCGCTCATCTATTCATCGAGAAATCGAAAATCATCTTCTGGCAAGAGCTTTCCAGAACCCTTATTGGCGTGGGAAGTTTGGGCTTCATCCCATGCCTCAGCAATAATCTCCCACTCTAATCGGCTGAGGTGAAATTTCTTTTCTGATGAAAGATTTGCCTCGTCTTTGTAGAGTGTTAGCCAATCGATCAGTGCATCAGCACTGGCGATATCTGGATGAATCGATTTTGTGGCGTGGGAACGATCGTCAGCCATAGTGGTATTGCATCCCGAAACGGACAGAAGTGGAGTAGTGACTAATTCTGACCTGCGAAAAGTGATGCACCGCTTAAGCTTTTGAGACGGAAACTGTTGGCTAAACCCTGATTGAGAGGAGGTCTAGGGTGATTCAACCTTCAAGAATCTAATCGGAAAAAACTGATTGATATTCGCTGGGTTGCTCACATCCCTGCAATTTTACCGCTATCTGCCTGACTCAGGCTATCAGTATGTTAGGTGAAACGAAAGATACTAAACTTTCTCCGATCATACGGATCTGCGATCGTTCAAAGCAAATTGAAATTGGAAATTTACTTTTCTAAAAGAGCCGCCCTTAATGATTGCTAATCTGGTCAGTATTCAGCTTACAAATGGAAGTTTAGTGGCACAAGTTTTGCAGTGGTATGAAAACGCTTAGGATTTTGCTGACTAACCTTATTAAGTACGAGGTCAGCACTGTTCGGCAATTTATAGGTTTGATGCTAAGTTTGTGAACAGGGACAAGGAACGAACTAAGTGTGAAGTTCTCCAGCCTTGAGGACAATCTCGCCAATAAAATGATGCGTTTGTTCGTCACAAAACCACGATCGCACTGAAGTGGAGATTGTTGGGTTTCTTCGTCAATTTGAACAAATTGGCAAATTGCGATCGCTCCTCACCAATGCTTGACATGAGCCAATTCATTCCTGCCTTATGCAGATTGCGACTAAAATCAGAACTTTAAACCTTGTTTCAAGGTACAAAGTCAATAGTCCAAAGCCCAACTCAAGCAATCACAAAATTTACCAACTTATTGGGAACCACGATCGCCTTCTTAATCTCCTTCCCTTCCAAATAACGCTGAGCCAGTTCAGACTCGCGGGCGTACTGTTCTAATGTGGCTTTATCCCCACCAGACGGAACCTGAATTGTGCCCCGCGTTTTGCCATTAATCTGAATCACCAGCGCAATTTCATCAGCAACCATTGCCGCCGCATCTGCCGTGAGCCAGGGTTGAGTATGAACCGAATCGGGATGTCCTAAATGCTGTTGCCACAACTCTTCGGCAATATGCGGGGCAAAGGGCGCGAGTAACAGCACCAAACTGTCAATGCCCTCGGCATAAATGGCAGAATTCTTACAAGGCGCATCATTCAAAGCATTGCTCAGCTTCATCAACTCCGAAATGGCAGTGTTGAACTGATACTCGTCGTCCAGATCTTCGGTAATCGCCGCGATCGCAGTATGAATCGCTCTTCGCAAATCCTTCTCTTCTTTTGTCAGAGAGTCTGTTTTCTTCTGGCGGATGCCTGACGCCACCCCGACAAACTCCGTCACCAAACGCCACACCCGATTCAAAAAGCGAAACTGCCCTTCCACATCTGCCTCATCCCATTCCAAGTCTTTTTCGGGCGGCGCTTTGAACAAGATGAACATGCGGGCAGTATCCGCACCGTATTTCTTGATAACTTCTTCGGGGGCGACACCGTTGTGTTTGGATTTGGACATGGTGGCAAAGCCCACTTTAAGGGGTTCACCTGTTTGCGGATCTTTAGGATCAGCCGGATTCACTAAATCAGAAGGAATCCATTTCTCTTTGCCTTCCTTGTTGGGATTCATGTAGGTCAAGCCTTGCACCATCCCTTGGGTCAGGAGCCGTTGGAAGGGTTCGTCAAAGTTGAGCAAGCCGCGATCGCGCAAGACCTTCGTAAAAAAGCGAGAGTAGAGCAAATGCAAAATCGCGTGCTCAATGCCGCCGACATACTGATCGACCGGCATCCAGGTATTTGCCTGAGTCGGATCAAACACCTGCTGTTCGTTGGTGGCGTCGGTAAAGCGCAAAAAATACCAAGAAGAATCGATGAAGGTGTCCATCGTATCTGTTTCTCGCCGAGCCAGCGTGCCACAAGTCGGACAGGGCACATTTACCCAACTTTCCATCTGGGCTAAGGGGGAGGGACCGCGCCCCGATAATCCCACATCTTCCGGTAACTGCACCGGCAAATCGGCATCTGGCACTGGTACTGCGCCACAGTCAGGACAGTGAATGATGGGAATGGGCACACCCCAGTAGCGCTGTCGCGAGATCAACCAGTCCCGCAACCGATACTGCACACGCGATTTTCCCCAACCCATTTTTTCGGCTTTCTGGACGATCGCCCCCTTTGCTTCGGCAGACGCCATGCCATCAAATTCCCCCGAGTTCACCAGCGCGCCTGCCTCGACATACGCCTCAGTCAGAGGCACAGCCGCATCTGCTCCAGCGGGAATAATCACCGTTTGAATGGGGAGATGGTTTTGCTGGGCAAAAATGAAATCTCGCGTGTCGTGAGCAGGCACGCCCATCACCGCTCCGGTGCCATACTCGCACAGCACATAATCCGCAATCCAAATCGGAATTTCTTCTCCCGTGAAAGGGTTGATCGCTTTTCCGCCCGTAGGAATGCCGCGCTTCGGCTTATCTTCAGCGGTGCGCTCCAACTCACTCTGCCCAGAGACTTCCTGGATGAAAGCAGTGACAGCAGCTTGCCGATCGTCCGTAGTCACTTTTTTGGTTAACGGATGTTCGGGAGCCAGTACGACATAGGTGACTCCATACACCGTATCGGGGCGAGTCGTAAACACACCCAACGGTTCGTCTAAGCCCACGATCGGAAATTCTAAATAAGCGCCGATCGACTTGCCAATCCAATTTGCCTGCATGACTTTGACCCGATCGGGCCACCCTGGCAACCGATCCAGGTCATTCAATAACTGTTCGGCATAGTCAGTAATCTTGAGAAACCACTGCCGCAACAAGCGTTTTTCTACCTTTGCCCCCGATCGCCAGGAACGCCCCTCATTGTCCACCTGCTCATTTGCCAGCACAGTTTGGTCGATCGGGTCCCAATTCACCGCCGACTCTTTTTGGTAAGCCAGCCCTGCCTGAAAAAATTGCAAAAAAATCCACTGCGTCCAGCGATAATAATCCGGTGAGCAGGTCGCCACCTCACGCGACCAGTCGTAGGACAGCCCCAGTCGCTTCAACTCAGAGCGCATCTGGGCGATATTTTGATATGTCCACTTGGCAGGATGGATACCGCGATCGATCGCAGCATTTTCCGCAGGTAACCCAAAAGCATCCCAACCCATGGGATGAAGTACCCGATAGCCCTGCATTCGGCGCACTCTGGCAAGCACATCCGTGATCGTATAGTTGCGAACATGTCCCATATGCAGGTTGCCAGAGGGATAGGGAAACATCGACAGCGCATAGAACTTGGGCTTACTGCTGTCGTTTGGCGTCTGGTCAATGCCCTGCTCAGTCCAAACCTGCTGCCATTTTTCCTCAATCACGTCAGGGGTGTAACGGGACTCCACCAAACCAACTCCTGCGGGTAACGGTACTCTGTCTCACTATTCTAGGCGATTCGTGGGAAGCGATTTGCAATCTGATTCAATTGCTTATGTCACCCATCAATGAGAAGTTTACACAAGTCTTTGTTTATGGCACCTTAAAGCCAGGAGAGATGAATGACTGGGTGGTGAGAGACCAGGTAGTGAGCGCTCGTCCCGCGATCGCCTTTGGGCAACTTTTTTCCCTATCTCTGGGCTACCCCGCCATGGCCATAGGCAGTGATCCCATCCAGGGTGTGCTGCTGTCATTTCGAGATGAGCGCATCCTGCTGACACTCGATACCTTTGAACAGCATGATCCACAGGAATTTGCCTATCATGCTCCCGGACAAATCCTGCATCAAAATCAGTATCAACGTCACCCGATCGCTGTATTTAGTCCCTCACATCACCCCCTTGGAATCGCTTGGGCATATCTTATGACCCTCGAACAAATTAACCGTCTGGGAGGAAGGTTCCTCCCAGACGGTCAATGGCTATCATGAATTGCAATTCGTTCAGGGACGTTTTCGCGATTAAATTTTTCCAGTGGAGATTTTATCTACTTTGTTCAAAGCTGATAACCCAGATTCAATCACTGAACTCAACCTAATTTAGATTATTGGGGTGGTGCTTCAAAGGTGCTGTTGGTATTTTTGAAAGCTTCGCTGAGCGAAGCTTTCAAAAATACCAACAACATATCTACAACATCACCCTAATTCGGATTTCTGACAGGGTGAGGAGAATGAAAAGCTGGCTGGGTCTCTATTGGGTCAGCAATCGGAGTTTTGGGAATATTGACCACTGGACGATCCAGCGCAATTTTCATCACTTCAGGTGCTACCTTCGGCTGTTGTGCAACACTGGGCATTCTCTGCTCCGGAACTTGCACGCCTGAGAAAACTCCTGTCATAACTCCCACGAGCAAAGCTGCAACAGCAGCTCCTGCCCCACCCCAAAGAACGGTCAGCTTGGGTCTGCGATCGATACGAGCAAAGACCTCTTCCACAGTTTGCTCAACTGTTTTTTCAGGTTGAGGAACTGACAGCATGTGGAAACCCTGACGCAGCTTCAGCAAACGAGCATAGAGACATTGAGCAGATGGATCGGTTGCCAACCAATTCTCGACCTGTCTCCGCTCTATTGCAGTCACTTCGCCATCTAAATAAGCGCTTAACAACTCGAAACGATCTCGTTTCAACATATCGGGCATCTCGGATTGCTTAGATAGATTGAGCCGTCGCTCAGCAGCTGAGCTATCACCAGGCAACTGCCCAAAATCATTGTGGAAGTCAGAATTAGAAGTCATCTCAGCATCACTTCACAAAATGTAGGAGCGCACAGCCATCATTGAAAACCAGTCTACTTACCCGATTCTAGAAAAACAACTGAACCTCAGAATTAGGTTTGCAGAACTCAACAATCAAAATTGCAACCTTCAAGATCATTACAGAATCGTGATTTACTCACCATCTAAATAATTTTGAAGTTGGGATTGAAGGCGTTGTCTGGCTCTCGCAATTCTGGATTTCACTGTTCCCAGAGAAACGCCAGTTAATTCAGCAATTTCTTCGTATGCCATGCCCTCAATCTCCCGTAATACAATCGTGGTACGAAAGACTTCAGGCAGATCCGCGATCGCCTCTCTTAACTGGTCATAAAATTCACGGGTCGTTAGATCTTCATCCGGACCTGGATCACTGGCAGGCAGTTCCCAGTCCATCTCCCCATCATCCAAAGTTCGAGGTGCATCCAACGATAGGGGTTGTGAAACCCGTTTACGCCGACGCAGCTCATCATAAAAAAGGTTCGTAGCAATTCGGCTCAACCATCCCCGAAATTTCACCGGTTCTTGCAAACGCTTGATATTTCGGTAGACCCTTATCCAGACCTCCTGAGCCAAGTCGGCGCGATCTTGCCAATCGGGAGCCAAGTGATAGAGGATCTTATCCACATGGGACTGATAGCGACGTAGCAACTCGGCAAATGCAGCCCGTTCTGGGCGAAGCCCAGTCTGACACCGCAAAACCAAATCATAATTTGAGAGCTTTTCGGCTGGAACTGACACCTGAGGAACAACCGCCTCGACCGTTGACCAGGATACAGGAATAGAGTGACTCATGGATGCGACTTGCTCTACAACACTCTTACGTTCTCTTAAAGGGTAAGACCCTGCTCGGAGGTAAGAGGTTCCCGCGGTCGTCCTTGAATTTTCGGAAGTTCAGCAACAGTCCTGTGTCTAAGGCTGAATTTACACAACTTGCTACATCCTAGCAGTCACACTCAATAGATTGACGGGAAGTTTGCAGCTCCGAAATATTTTTGTAGCCCATGCGTTAGCCTTCTTCCGCTTCTGGCTCGGAGGGTCTTCTGTGCCTCCCTGTCAGAGCCAAGCGCACACCAGCTTTAGTAGCAAAAGATTCGCCCGCGCTTGAGCGAAAGCCAGCCAGGCAACCATTAAAGTGGCAAAAGCTTATGCAATAGAGTTTTCCCAAATGCAATATGACTGACTTGAGCTATTTGGGGCTGACTTGGTACAGACAAAACTCCTTCAGATACAGGTAAAAAATTAGTTTCTAGAAAAAGACTAAATGAGAATGTGGCAGTGACGGCTAACAAGAATTTTTCTAACATCGAAAGCTCCTCTTTCTACCCGGCACGTTGGCGTGCTCTCTAAATTATTTGGATAAAAATAATTTTGCGATCCAAATCTGTCAGCATTTTGCGCAAGGAATGACGCGCGATAGTACTGATTGATTAATGATACGGAGAAGCACCCTGAAAGGAGTTAGTTTGGAAAATCTAGCCAAGAGATGAAAGCTCTACACTACTGAAACGAGATTTTGACATCGCTGCGAGAGCGTTCTCGCAATTTCAGGTGCATAGCTCGATCAAGCTAGATGTGCGATAAACAACGGCACTTTAGCAAGGATTCTGTCCAGAGAAAACTCTGAACCAGCGGACTTCTTAAAAGTAACCGTATTTCTAATATGCCCTTGTATTCTTAAGAACAATGCCTTAGAAAAACCAAAAAGCTTAAAGTTCTCGCGAAGTCTTTTGTGCAGCATTTTCGTTTGCTGTGACCGTGTGGGCCAGTTTGATTGAATCCTACCGAGAGGGTGTAGTAGGCTATCTTTAGTAACGCGAATAGCTGTCGGATACTTGAGCGCGTTCTTTTCTACTGCCGTGGTCCAAGTCTGCGGTATCTAGAATGAGCTTCAATCGTAGGTCAGAATCACACTAGGGTGCCTGAAAGGTAAGAGAGTGGCGATTTGTAGGTAGTCGTTTCTGAAATTTAAGCGAACTGATCATGATCAGAGACGAATCTCTGCCTCATAAGGTGATGTTCTTGTGCTTTGCCGCAGCGGTGTTAACAATTTCCGCCCAATGGCAAGCAATGACTCTCTTTGCAGCAACGTACTCATTGAGGCGCCAATTTGTCCCCATTCGACCCGTTGCCGTTGATGAGCAGCAAGTGGTACAAACTCGAAGCGTTCCAGTTGCGACTCAGGCAACTGCAACGAATTTGCTTACGGACGAGACGACAGGGACGCCTGCCACTGCGGCTTCTGCCAACATCCATCTGGTTGTGGATCTGAGCGATCGTCAGGTGTATGTCTATGAGCGAGATCGCCTTAAGACAAACTACACGATCGCGGTCGGTCAACCGGGATGGGAAACTCCCGTAGGTTCCTATCAAGTGCTCCATATGCTGCGGCATCCTATCTGGCAACATCCCATTACGAATGAATTGTTTCTGCCGGGACCCTCCAACCCCCTGGGCGATCGGTGGATTGGTTTTTGGTCAGGCAACCGCAGCGAGATTGGGTTTCATGGAACTAATGAAGAAGAATTAATTGGACTGGCGGTTTCGCATGGTTGTATCCGAATGCGAAATCGGGACATTCGCAAGCTTTATGAACAGGTACGAGAAGGAACGCCAATTTTGGTGCGCCAATAGATGCAAAAACAGACTCTTGATCAAAGAGCTTAGATCATCCAGCGACGGTATCCAAAAGCCAAAGTCTCAAGTCTGAAATTGCTATTAGGCACCAAGGAGGAACGCGGATGCTAGTTCGCAGCTTCTTCTGGCTGAGGTTCAAAGTTGGGCGCGTAAGCCTGGAGTAATGTGCTGACTTGCGACAGAATCTCTTCGCCGCCTGTCCCTTTGCTCTTGGCCAGCGGTTGTCGTCCGGGCACCATTTCAGGACGATCCAGGTTGCGGGCGATCGCTTCGCCTACCTGTTGAGCAATGAGTCCCTGGAGTTCTTCCTTTGCTCGTTGGCGTTGATAGTTCGCTCCTTCTTCGGTCGTGGCATAGAGGGGAGGGAGGCGGTTGAGTGCATACGCAGCGATATCACCCAGATCAAGGGTGCGATCGCTAGTTGCTTCAATTTCTGCGACCCGTGCAATTGCCTCGGTGAGAACCAATTCTTCCATCACGTTGATGAACTGCTTACGCGGCACAGCGACGACTTCCCCCGTCAACAGTGCGCCCATGAGCCGATCCAGCGCCATGTACTCTTCGATTGAAAGTTCGGAAGCTGTATCACAAATGCGTCCGACCTCTGCTTCCATGGCAGGTGTTAGATAGCCATCCTGCAAAGCTTGTTCAACGATTTTCTCAATACTCATAGGGTTTTTATGCGCTCCAGTGCCATCTCTAAAATCAACAGCCTTGCAATAATCTTGCCCCAGAATTCGCTTAGGGTATCAAATTAATCAAACCTTAAATAAAACGTTATTCAAACCCAGATTTTCTCCAGGGTAAAGGATCGACGCAAAGCCCGTTTACGTATAATCCCCAATGCAGATGAGGACCGGTCGCTGCACCCGTTGCTCCCACCGCCCCAATGACCTGCCCGGCTTGCACAAAATCCCCCACTTTGACATCAATTCGACTCAGATGGAGAAAAATACTGGCAACCCCTTGACCATGATCGATCCCGATCGTATTGCCATGTAATTGAAATCCCTGGGAAACTCTGCCCACTAAGGCAATGCGTCCGGGAGCAGGCGCCACAACCGGTGAGCCGTATGCCCCCGCATAGTCGATACCACGATGGTAATAATCTTTCGCGAAGACACCATTATAGTAACGTCGCATGCCATAACCTGTGGTAATAGGTCCTCGATTAGGTGCCAAGAAAGCCCCACTCCAAAATTTTTGGGGTGTGACTAGTTTCTTAAATGCATCGACCTGATCGAACTCCTCATCTGTACCATCTGACCCTTTACCTGGGGGAAGCCAAATCGATTGCACCGGAAAAGAGCGATTTTTGAGCAGCACAGCCAGGTTACGGACTTGCCCTTCTCCCTTGATCTGGACAACGATGCGACGAGGTTTGTCCAAAGGGGTTGTAGGAATCAGCGCTCGAAAGTCATTGGGTGCAATGAGAAACATGGGATAAGTTTTGTTCTCGATCGTCACACTGGGACTGGCGCTTACACGGGTGTCTTGTAACTGAGCTTTGACAGAAAGGGTATCTCCCAGATAAGGAGTTTGGGGTTGGATTTGCGCCTCTAATGCCCTGGCTGAGGTTGAGAGGGCAATCAGCCCAGCCATACTCAGAAGGCTGACATTGAGGATTTTGTGGAGGAATGAAAAGGGTGAAGCTGTTGTCAACATGACCAAGGAAAGAATATCGAGCGAGTAGTTGCTTTTGGCAGATAGCCTAGCGTTTTTCTCGCCGTAATTCCATCCTAATTCTGTCTTCCTCAGGACAGTTTACTGAATCTCTGAAAAGTAGTGTGTGAAAGAAAGTCTTAACTCACGCTCATCACAGCTTTCAACGATCGCTGCCAAATGAGGGCACACAAGGCATTTATAGCAGTTTTCACCTGAGTGAAGTACAGCGGTGTGAAGTACAGCGGTGTGAAAGCACCCTCACTGTACTTCACACCCTTGAAAAGGGCTGTATATCTGTAATGCCCCACCTAAAACAGCGATAGCTGAATATTTAACTTTATCTGGACGAATCATCTGAATGAGTCGCAGCGCGAATCTCCCCAGAGGCTCTAAAAACTCTGTATTCTGAGAATATTGGTGGACATAAAGTTTATTTAATCTCGTTAAAGATTTGTGCAAGAAGATTTCCGATTAATTCTCGATCTTGTGACTGTTTTGGCAGCCGCAGCCGCAGGTGGACTTTTGGCAGCGCTGTTGCGCCAACCAGTTTTGCTAGGCTACCTCCTGGCAGGAATGGTGGTAGGTCCAGCAGGGCTAGGGCTGATTAAGGAACTGATTCAGGTAGAAACGCTAGCTCAATTTGGGGTGGCATTTCTATTGTTTGCGCTGGGGGTCGAATTTTCTTTTTCAGAGCTAAAGAAGGTTCAGGTGATTAGCCTGGGCGGAGGTGGCTTACAAATTGCGTTAACCATCTTAGTGACCACCTTGGCGGCGATCGGCATGGGATGGGTCACATCGCCGGCACAGGGCGTCTTTTTAGGAGCCATTTTGTCTTTGTCATCCACAGCAGTGGTGCTCAAGTGCTTAATGGAGCGAAATGAGACCGCTACTCCCCATGGGCAAGTGATGCTGGGTATTTTAGTGGTGCAAGATTTGGCTTTGGGGTTGATGTTGGCAGTGATGCCAGCCCTGGATAAGCCACCAGAGGAAATTGGATTGGCAGTATGCTGGGCGTTATTGCAAACTGCGTTATTTGCTCTGGGGGCAGTTGTTGCAGGGATTTGGGTAATTCCGCCACTTCTCCGCTTGCTTGCCCGGACTGAGAGCCGAGAGCTGTTTTTGCTAGGGGTAGTGGCGCTGTGTTTGGGAATTGCGCTCCTGACTGAAGAGTTGGGGTTGTCGATCGAGATGGGGGCATTTGTTGCAGGGTTAATGATCTCAGAGGTTGAGTATGCGGATCAGACCTTAACCTATGTCGAACCGTTGCGCGATATTTTTGCCTCGTTGTTTTTTGCAGCGATCGGCATGTTGATTGATCCTCTCTTTCTCTGGAACAACCTAGAACTCATTTTGGGGTTGGTGGCGCTGACATTTATTGGCAAGTTTTTAATTATCACGCCACTCATTCGATTATTTGGGTACCCCCTGAAAACAGCTTTGATTACAGGCTTGGGGTTAGCTCAAATTGGAGAATTTTCGTTTGTGTTGGCGAGTGAAGGGCAGACGTTGGGGCTGGTCTCGCGTCGGGTTTATTTGTTGATTCTGGGTACAACAGCGGTCACATTGGTGATTACTCCCTTTGTTTTGAGGCTAGTGCCACAGTTGTTTGTCTGGGCAGAGACCGTGGACTGGTTGCGACCCTGGCTAGAAGGCGGCGAGTTTCCCCGAGAAGTGGCAGAAGAGTTGCCGATTAAAGACCACATCGTAATTTGTGGGTACGGCAAGGTAGGACAAAATATTGTGCGGTTGTTGCGTGACCATGCGTATCCGGTGCTGGTGATTGATCAATCTGAACGCAAGATTCAGCAGTTACGAGAGGCACAAATTCCTTATATCTACGGCAATGCTGCAAGTTTGCATGTGTTAGAGAAAGCAGGTGTCGATCATGCCCGAGGCATGGCAATTTCGTTGCCTGATCCGATGAGTATTCGGTTGTGTCTGAAGCGATCGCTGGAACTGGCACCCGACCTAGATGTCGTAGTTCATGCCAACCAGGACAAAGAGATTGAGCTTCTGTACCAATTGGGAGCCCGTGAAGTAGTGCAACCGGAGTTTGAAGCTAGCTTGGAGCTTTCCTCGCATTTGTTGACTGAGGTGGGTTTGCCTTTACCCGTGATTCAACGAGAAGTGCAGCAAATTCGGAATTCTCATTATCTAGAGTTGAGATCGGAGCGATCGTCCTATCAGGTGTCACGCGAAGTAGAGCAGGCAGCTCAGGATATGAACAGCCGCTGGTATGCCTTGCCTGAAGAATCACCGCTCGTGGGAATGACGCTGGAAGAAACAAATTTGCGCCGTTTAACGGGAGTGAGCCTGATTGCCATTCGCCGGCACGATGGGCAAGAAGTGGATTATCCGGACTCTCAGACCGTACTGAGACAGGGCGATCGCTTACTGGTCGTAGGGGAACCGAACGAACTGGCTGCCTTTAATGAACTGGCGAAGGGCGAAGCCGCCATTCCCACCGATAATGCCTCTTGCCAATGGTTGCTAGTACCAGAATCCAGCCCAGTGGTGGGCAAAACTTTAGAGAACCTTCATATTCGTCGCCAGTTTGGAGTATTAGTGCAAGCAATTCGGCGAGAAGGGAAATTTATCAGCTTTCCCGATGGCAAAAGCGACCTACAAGTGGGCGATCGGCTGCTGCTTTGCGGAGGACTGTACTCTCTGAATCAAGCCAGGAAATGGATTGCACCTGCGCAGGAGCCATCTGTTCTAGACATATCCAAAGCCAAAGTGGTCGTTGGCGAGACTGGGCAGGAGTCGGGTATGCTTTAGTTTGCTTTGCTCAAAAGCCTACCCTATCCTGAAAAAATCAGATCTTGGCTTTTACCCAACAAGTTTTTGACGGAACCAATCGAAAGGCTACGAATTGCTGAACAATCAGTGGTTAGAATTTGGGATGGATGACTAGAATTTCGGTTTGAGATAGACGATCGCTTGTCTCCAGACAATGGTCGGTTGATCGTATTGGTCGATCAGGCAGACACAATTTTGATCTTGCCAGCGCACCTTGCCAGCCAACAGATCGCCTGTGACAAGCTTTAATTCAACCTCTGTCCCTTCCCGAATCAGATTTTGAATCTGGCGGGTACTTGGTAGACCAGTTTCCAGTTCTGTAGACATTCTGTGGTTCCTCTTTCCAACTCTCTAGACTCAGCGTACATTGAGCCATTATTGCTCAACATGAGCCGTCAATTGCTGTGATCTCATCGCCACAGGTGATTGATTCTCTAAACTTATCGCTTAAACCTTCCAACTTTCTCTATAGTTCCTTATTGGCAACCATTTTTCACACTTGGATCTAGGAGCAGCATGAGTCTCGAATTTGTTAAATATCATGGCTTAGGGAACGACTTTATTTTGATCGACAATCGTGCCTCGATTGATCCCTATCTGACCCCAGAGCAGGCGATCCAATGGTGCGATCGTCACTTTGGGATAGGTGCAGATGGGGTAATTTTTGCGTTGCCAGGGCAGGCAGACACCGACTACACCATGCGGATTTTTAACAGTGATGGTTCGGAGCCAGAAATGTGTGGCAACGGGATTCGCTGCATGACTCGGTTCCTGGCTGATCTGGAAGCGATCGATCAAGGAGCCAGTCTAGAGGCAATTCAACCTCGGGCTTACCGCATTCATACTCTGGCGGGGGTAATTACCCCCAAATTAGAGGAGACGGGTCAAATTACAGTAGATATGGGCAAGCCGCGCCTGTTAGCAGAAGAAATACCAACAACGCTGACGGTTCCCGGTAGCCAGGTAGTCAACCATACCCTCGAAGTGGCTGGGCAAACCTGGCAGTTAACCTGTGTGAGTATGGGGAATCCTCATTGCATCACGTTTGTAGACGATGTTGCCGCGATCGATTTAGAGAAGCTGGGTCCTCAGTTTGAACATCATCCCAGCTTTCCCAAGCGGATTAATACAGAGTTTATCCAGGTGGTCAGGCCTGATTATCTCAAAATGCGGGTGTGGGAGCGAGGAGCGGGGATCACACTGGCGTGCGGCACGGGAGCTTGTGCCTCACTGGTGGCGGCTGTACTGACCGGGCATTCCGAACGACGCGCCACAATAGAGTTACCAGGAGGCTGTCTGGAGATCGAGTGGGGCGCAACCGACGATCGTCTCTACATGACGGGACCTGCCGAAAAAGTCTTTACTGGAAGAATTTAAGCACGCGCAAGTATAGCGATCGTTAGAATAACCATGTCCAGCCAATCAGTCGGTTTCCCTAAAGCAGACATTTTGGTGATTGACGATACCCCCGATAACCTCAATTTATTGTCTGCCATGTTAACTGAGCAGGGGTACAAAGTTCGGAGTGTGACGAAGGGGACAACAGGCTTGCGGGGGGCGCAGACAGCGCCTCCGGATTTGATCTTGCTGGACATCAACATGCCTCAAATGAATGGTTATGAGGTTTGTCAACAGTTAAAGGCAAACGATCGAACCCGACAGATTCCAGTCATTTTTATTAGTGCTCTGGAAGATGTCTTGGATAAGGTGAAAGCCTTTGCTGTGGGAGGTGTAGACTACATCACGAAACCATTTCAATTGGAAGAAGTCCTGGCTCGGATTGAAAATCACCTCACAATTCGCAAACTACAACAGCAACTCCAACTGCAAAATATGCAAATGCAGCAGGAGATCCGCGATCGCCAGCAAGCTGAAGAAAAGTTTGTCAAGGCGTTTCGTTCTAGCCCGACCCCGATTTCGATCGTCTCTCTTGCCGACGGACGATTTTTGGAAGTTAATCCGAGCTTTTTACGTATGAGTGGCTATGCGTTGGCAGAAGTGTTAGGAAATACCGCAGCCGAGCTAAAACTGGGCATTCCCCCAGAAGTCTATGATCAGGCAATCCAGCGTCTTTCAGAAACTGGCATCTTACACAATCAAGAGTGTGAGTTTCACAGTAAATCTGGAGAAATCAAAGCAGTTTTGTTGTGTGTGGAATTGATTGATCTCGCAGGTGAACGCTGTGCACTCAATATTGTGAATGACATTACTGAGCGAAAACGCTTAGAAAACGAATTTATTTCGCTGGTGAGTCATGAATTACGAACTCCGCTAACTTCGCTGATGGGATCACTGGATTTGCTAGCAACGGGACAATTGGGGAGTTTGACTCATCAAGGGCAACGGGTTCTCAAAATTGCGGTCTCCAATACAGAACGGTTAATTCGTTTGATTAACGACATTCTTGACCTGGAGCGAATGAAATCAGGCAAGATTATGATGCAGAAAACACGTTGCAACACAGCTGAACTGTTGACTCAGGCGACAGAAGCCATGCAAAGTATGGCAGACCAAGCACAGGTGAAATTGGTGGTTCAACCGCTGTCGATCGACCTGTGGGCTGACTCGGATCGCATTTTGCAAACCTTAACTAACTTATTGAGCAATGCTATTAAGTTTTCACCGCCCGCATCGACTGTTTGGTTAATTGCTGAACGGGTAGAGACCCCAGTTCAAGCAACATCGATGCAGTTAAATTCTGAGGCGGAATGGGCGGTGCGATCGTCGGTGCTCAACCCTGGTTCCCCAGCACTGCGAATCGCCGTGAAAGATCAAGGCAGAGGCGTACCTGCGGACAAATTGAAACTGATCTTCGATCGGTTTCAACAAGTCGATGCGTCCGATTCTCGTAAAAAGGGGGGAACAGGGTTAGGACTTTCCATCTGTCGCAATATCGTGGAACAGCATCATGGGAAAATTTGGGTAGAAAGCACACTTGGCGAAGGCAGCACCTTCTACATTTTGTTACCACTTCATCAAGAACCCTCATCTAACTTATGAGCAAATGCATTCTCATCGTGGATGATGAAGAAGACGTGCGCGCGATCGCCCAATTGGGGTTGGAAATGGGCGCAGGCTGGACTGTAATGACTGCCAGTTCTGGGCAGGAAGCGCTGAGCGTAGCTGCTGAAAAGCAACCCGATGCGATTTTGCTCGACATGATGATGCCGGATATGGACGGGAGATCGACCCTGCAAAAGCTCCGCCAAAATGCTGCCACTCAAACAATTCCAGTCATTTTGGTTACAGCGAAGGTGCAACAGTCCGACCAGGCCAGTTTCGCGGATTTAGAAGTTGCTGCCATCATCCCTAAACCCTTTCGCCCTTTGCTATTGGCAGAGCAGATTCGTGAAGCTTTAGGTTGGGCAATGGAGTAGGCACAGTTTTATCACGCTTTTTGCATCTGCACGGTTCATTCGGATTTAAGAATTCAAGAGTTGGGAGCCAGAATTACAAAACGTTTGGGGGACTGATTCAATCCCTTAATTTCACTCGATCACAGGAACTCATCGATTGTCCCGTCCCGCCGCGTCGTACTTTGATCAATTCAGCGCAGATACTGACCGCAATTTCTTCAGGTGTAAGTGCCCCAATATCTAACCCGATCGGGGCATGGATTCGGGGCAAAGTTGGCAGATTGGTGGTGGGGTTCAGCGATGCTGCGCGCTCTGACTGCTGTAATGCCTGTAAAACAGTTTTGACTCGTTTTTCACTGCCAATCATGCCGATGTAGTGGAGTGGACGTTGCCGCAACACCTGCAGGGCAGCAACGTCATGCAAATATCCACGGGTTACCAGTGCTGCATAAAGTTGAGAAATGTGGGTCAAGGCAGAAACCGCTGCTGCGATCGGCTGTGCCAGAACCTGCACTGCCTGCGGAAATCGCGCCGTTGTGGCAAATTCTGGGCGATCGTCTTGCACCACTACGCGAAATCCTGCCAGGTGGGCAATCTGTGCCAGGGGCACAGCACAATGCCCCGCCCCAACAATCAGCAAAGTGGGAGGAGCCAGGATTGGTGTCGAGAAGGATGAAGAATGGATAAGAGATGCAATAGGTTTTGCAGAAATGAGCGGAGAATGCCCAAGTTCCAGATCGGGCAATCGGGTTGAGTCCAATGGGGTAATGAGCATTCCAGACTGGCCAGACTCCAGCATTGTCTGAATGCGAGTTACCCGTGTTCGCGCTTCATCACCTTGCCAGCGCTCTAGCCAGACCTGCATCATGCCGCCACAAACCCCTTCGGTTGCGCGTTGGGGGGCACCAGTCAGGTCAATCTCAATCAATTGCTTCTGCCCCGTTTGCAAAACCTGCTGTGCGGCTTGAATCACTTTGGCTTCGCCTGCTCCACCGCCGATCGTGCCAATTATTTTGCCATCAGGACAGATTGCCATCTGTGCCCCGACTTCGCGCGGCACAGAGCCTTTGACTTGAGCGATCGTCGCCAGGACGATCGCTCCATGCTGAAGGGCTTCAGCCAATTGTTGATAGAAATTCAGCATGTGTTTGAGTCCATCATCATCACAAAAAAAGCACCCCCCATTGGAGGGCGCTTTTTTGTGATGTAATTCGATTAGCTGTGGATAGAAGGAGCAACCATTGCTACAGGAGTTGCTTCGCCAGCAGCCAGATCCAAGGGGAAATTATGAGCATTGCGCTCGTGCATGACTTCAAAGCCCAAGTTAGCACGGTTTAGCACGTCAGCCCAGGTATTAATCACACGACCTTGAGAATCCAAAATCGACTGGTTAAAGTTAAACCCATTCAGGTTAAACGCCATGGTGCTGATGCCCAGTGCGGTAAGCCAAATTCCCACCACGGGCCAGGCACCCAAGAAGAAGTGCAGGGCACGAGAGTTATTGAAACTGGCATATTGGAAGATCAACCGACCGAAGTAGCCATGGGCTGCAACGATGTTGTAGGTTTCTTCTTCTTGTCCAAACTTGTAACCGTAGTTCTGCGATTCGACTTCGGTGGTTTCACGCACTAGGGAGGAAGTCACCAAAGAACCATGCATAGCGCTGAACAAGCTACCGCCAAACACGCCGGCGACACCCAACATGTGGAACGGGTGCATCAGAATGTTATGCTCCGCCTGGAACACAAACATGAAGTTGAAGGTGCCGCTGATACCCAGGGGCATGCCATCAGAGAAAGAACCTTGTCCGATCGGGTAGATGATGAACACGGAGGTTGCTGCTGCAACAGGTGCACTGTATGCAACGCAAATCCAGGGGCGCATCCCCAAACGGTAGGATAGTTCCCACTGACGACCCATCCAGCAGCAGATACCGATAAAGAAGTGAAGCACAATTAGCTGGTAGGGACCGCCGTTGTACAGCCACTCATCGAGAGAAGCGGCTTCCCAAATGGGGTAAAAGTGCAAACCAATCGCGTTGGACGAGGGGACTACAGCACCAGACATAATGTTGTTGCCATAGATCAAGGAACCTGCAACCGGTTCCCGAATCCCGTCAATGTCCACAGGAGGAGCGGCAATAAAGGCAATGATGAAGCAAATGGTTGCGGTTAGCAAGGTCGGAACCATTAGCACACCAAACCAACCCACATAGAGACGGTTGTCTGTGCTGGTGATCCAATCACAAAACCGATCCCATGCGCTGCCGCTTTCGCGTCTTTGAATGGTTGTTGTCATGATTTTGATGAATGATTTAGAACGACAAAAATGAAATGAATGAAGTCAAGATAAGGATTCCTTACCTGCTCTCATATTATTTACATTCGTTTTTGTTTTTTCTAGTCATACTTTGTTAATTTTTGCAAACCTTGACGTATCAATGCTGGCTAGAAATTGGGTCTTGGAGCACGTCAATTTAACCGGAATGAAGTCAAGGTGAAAATTCTGAAAAATGATGATTCAAGCCCTTTATTTCAAAGGGTTAGAGAGTTTTAAGCAAAGTTCAAACGGTCTGCCAGTTTCGGCTCATTTGGCCTCTATTAGCAGAAAAACGTGAAGTTTTTAGATGCAAAACTTGATTGAGTTTTGTGTATGTACATTTCTGCTCATTGCTCGTTCTATTGTCCAAACGCTTTCAAACAAAGACAACCAGCAAAAATCAAGAAAGATGAAGTTTCAAAAAACTTTACAAAATAAATCTCAAGAGCTTAAGGAAGCTTCCAGAATTATGCGTTTTTAAAAAAATCTGTGTTTTGCCCTTGCTACTGTTGATACCAAGCGGCACGCCATGCCTTCATCTGATCGATTTCTGTCTGTTGGGATGTGATGATTGCTTGAGCCAGCTTTTGAATTTCTGAGCGCTTTGATTTGCCTAAAGCATCCCTCGCCATCACGATCGCCCCTTCATGATGAGGAATCATGGCGTTGATAAATCGCAAATCGAACTGAGCATCTGCTTGCCCTAGATTCATAGTCATCATCATGGCGTGGCTCTGTGTCTGTGACATTGGCATCATTTGATTGTGCTGAGTGTGCCATGCAACCGGTGCAGCAGCGACTTTAGGATACCAGGCCTTTCGCCATTGCGTCATTTGAGCAATTTCTTGGTTCTGAGCGGTAATGATTGCCTGTGCCAGTTTTTTAAGTTCTGGACGTTTTGATTTTTGTAAAACCTCCTTTGCCATGAGTACGGCTCCCTGGTGGTGAGGTATCATTGCATCCACAAAACGCAAATCATAGTTAGCGTCGGCAGGACCTAAAGCCATCGCTGTTGCGTGGGACATGCCAGCATGGGGCATTTTGTCTGAAGCTACCTGTTCGGGTGCCTTGGCAATCGTTGCAGAGGAGCTAATCGATGGGTCTGGGGAGGTCGATCTAGTTTGTGGATCAGAGATCGAACAAGCGGTCAAAAATCCGCCCAAGCCACTTAGAAGGGCGGCAAAACTCAAAAGAATCGTTTTTCGAAAGATCTGATTCATTACTCAGTCACTTAAAAATCGAAGTAGATATAAGAAAGTCCACCGTCAGGCGCCAGCAACCAAACTCCCAGTAAGCAAATGGGCACAAGCGCCAATTTTAGCACCCAGTTGAGTTGTAGTTTCAGCCCTCGGTTGATAAAGTAATTCAGCCCCATGAGCATAACCAAACTGAGAAGTAGGGTGACCAGTTGGGCAAAATCGAACCCGATCGCTTCCTGATAGACCTTGTGGGCAAACTGGGCATCGGCAGGATATCCAAATAAGTGCTGAACCACTCTAAACGAATCTTTTAATTCGGGTAAGCGGAAGAAAATCCAGGCAGTAAACACCATCAGTTGGGTCATTAACCAGGCAGTCACAATACCCGGCAAACTTTGCCACCAACTCTTTAAAGAGGGGAAGCGATTGGACGCAGTTTCAGTTAAGCGATGAACCACCAGGGCACCCCCATGCAATGCACCCCACACAATAAAGCCCCAGGCAGCACCATGCCAAATTCCAGCAATCACCATGACAATCAGCAGGTTAAGGCAGGTACGTCCTAACCCCTGGCGCGACCCCCCCAGAGGGAAATACAGATAGTTTCGCAACCAATCCCCCAACGTCATGTGCCAGCGTCGCCAGAAGTCGGCAATGCTGGTAGAGAAATAAGGAAAATCAAAGTTTTGGGGCAGATCAAACCCTAATAAGACAGCACTGCCGCGAGCTATATCAACATAACCACTAAAGTCGAGATAAAGTTGCAGTCCGTAGGCAAAAGTTGCTAACCACAAATCGCCGCTACCTGCCCGCTCCAGATTATCGAAGCTCAGGTTGACTAACCGCCCTAAGTTGTCTGCCAGCAGTCCTTTTTTAACAGCTCCACAGGCAATTAGCCATAATCCCTCAGCAATTTGGGCAGGGACTGGTAAGGGTTGCGCTTGCAACTGTACCGCCATGGTATGGAAGCGAGTAATCGGACCTGAGATGAGCTTTGGAAAAAAGAGTTTGTAAGCGGCAAACTTCAGAAATTGCTGAGTTGCTGGGGCACCGCGATAGACATCTACCAGATAAGCAATACATTCAAAGCAAAAAAAACTAATTCCCAGCGGGGCAATCAGATGTGCAGCAGACCAGTCTGCACCAGTTTGGGCGATCGACCAATGCAAGAGGCTCCCGATCGATCCCAGAAAGAAGGGAACATACTTGAATCCCAACAAGAGCAACACATTGAGACTAATGCCCAGCCACAGCAACCCAATGCGACGCCGGTTCCAATCCTGCTGGGCAAACTGCCAATCTTCGATGCGCCAATCGGGAGGGGCACCCAACTCTAGCCCTAGGCGGTAATTGACCCATACACCTGCCAAGATCAATGGAATGTATTGAACTTGAAGCGAGGCATAGAACAGGATGCTAGCAAACAACAAGGTCCACATCCGAACCCACTGTTGTTGTACCGACCAATAAATGCCCACGACGCTGAGCAAAAATAAGGCGTAAGTGATGGAGAGAAAAGTCATGAGTTGAAAGGGGGGACTTGGGGCATCCGGATCAACTGACCGTCTAAAGTCCACATGATATGCTCAAACGCTATAGATGGCGTAGAAAATCTTATTTCACTCTGTAAATACGGCAATTTAGCGATCGTACCCTGTCCATTTGAGGAAAGTCGTTACGATAAAAATAATCACAGCAGAGCCGATCACGGAAGGAATGATGGGCACACTTTGAAACTGCCAGCGCAGCAACCCATAATCAATTCCATATTGTTTTTTGAGTAAGTGAAACCCCCACTCACCCAATGCAACCCCCAATAAGCCAATAATGATGAGTCCCACAAACTTACCGGGAATCTGTCGAGGAATAAAGACGTTGGCAATCCCGGCACAGGCAATGGCAACGATTAACCGCACTCCAATTTGAAGGAGATCCATGGCTCTTTGCTAACCGATAGGTGAAGCATCTAAAAATTTGAAAATCTAACTATAAACCTTATATTGGCGAAGTGCGCTAGATGCAAACGCTCATTGACCTAATTCCTGGGATCGGCGATAGGCAGCTTGCACTGCTTCGATTAAGGCAGAGCGAAAGCCTGCTTGTTCTAGTTGGGCAATACCCGCGATCGTCGTCCCACCGGGGCTGGTGACCCGATCTTTGAGTTGGGCAGGATGGAGATCCGATTCGCGCAATAGTTGGGCAGTTCCCCAAACCGTTTGGAGTGCTAACTTGGCAGCGATCGCTCTGGGTAACCCCACAGCCACCCCACCATCGGTCAGGGCTTCGATCGCGATCGCTACATAGCCCGGCCCCGAACCCGACAACCCGGTTACTGCATCCATCAACGATTCTGGAATTTCAACAACCTCACCCACTGCTTGAAAGATGCGTTGAGCCAATTCCAAATGCGTAGGCTGTACTGCCTGTCCAGGCGAGATCGCAGTCATCCCAGCCCCCACCGTTGCTGGAGTATTCGGCATCGCCCGAATTACCGGCTGATCAGGAAATGCCTTTTCTAGCGTAGAAATTGACGTACCCGCCAAAATTGAAATCACCAGAGGCTTTGCAGTTCCCTGGATGGCAGACTTTGACAATTCCGCAGCAACGGTCCCAAAGACCTGCGGTTTAATTGCCAACATCAAAACCTCAGCAGCCTCTGCTGCCAAATGATTCTCATCTGTAACTTGCACGCCATATTGTTGTGCCAGCATCCCCCGTCGTTGGGACTGTGGTTCACTGACTAAAATAGTTTGCGGCAAGTAAATTTCCTGAGCAATGAGGCGGGATATGAGGGCTTCCCCCATGATCCCGCCTCCAATCATGCCAAACTTTGCAGGCAACACGCTTGCCTCCTCGCAGGTTGACAGTAGCAATCGCCATTGTGGCTTGCTTTTATGCTTTTTGAGAACAGACTGAACGGCTTTCGAATAGATTTTGCCGACAGCTCACTGCTGCTTTCAAAGCTTTTGCAATACTGACGGCTTCTCGATCGTTACACCCTAACAATAAAAGGGAGTTATTGCGCCATCCGGATTTGCTCGGTTGCCCAAGCTGGGGTTGGTGCGGCTGGGCGAGAAACTCGAACTTGGGGTTGGGGTTGCTCGGCCGTCAAATTAGGATTGGTGCTGACTTGAACACAACTGGGTGTAAACAAGAAAATACTTTCGCCGATTCGTTCTTGATGACCATCGATCGCATAAGTACCACCTGCGACAAAATCAACCGCGCGCTGAGCTTGATCGGGATCCATGATGGTCAGGTTAAGAACCACTGACTTACGTTCACGAAGCGCCTGAATCGCTTGAGGCATTTCTTCAAAAGAACGAGGCTCCATCACAACCACTTCCGACATGCCATTTACAGCACCAGGCATCCCAATTACATTACTCATCATTGAACTTGCTCCTGTTTGAGTTGCTCCAACAACTGCGCGGTCTCTCAGACGACGACGGTTACGGCTATCTTCTTCTGGTGCTGGCTGAGTGTGTTCTTCTTGATAGAGATTTTGATATTCTTCTCCATCCATTTCGTCGTATTCGTATTCGTAATCTACCGGCTCATTTAAGCCCACAAAATCCCGTAGTTTCGTGAAAATATTGTTCACTGTTCAGGCTCCATCACATTCAGGATTACATCGAAAAAACAAGCTTAAGAACGAGGAACAGTAAAAATAAACCTTAATCCCCGCACAAGTGATTGGAAAGCGCCAGCCCACCTAAGAGAACACAAGGCAGAACTTTCTCATATAACCTAGCGACCCGTCCTTGGAGTCCAGGTTGTGAGCACCCTGCTTCATTTTGCCAAGTTGAACACACAGTATACATCAGATTTTCTGAGTGAGCGCCATTTAGGTTTTCTTAAGAATTGCACTGGGACAAAGTCATGATCATAGCTTGGATCAAGGTGACGATCGATCTCTCAAGAACGTCGATTTCATGGAAAAACTCGCCCAAATTCATTCGATATCAAACCGATAGCTTTAGGAGATTTCCAGAGAAGATTTTACCCTCTGCCATTACCCTTCGACTTCGCTCAGGGCAAAAGCTGGTTGAGCAGAGTCGAAGCCAGCGGGAATTTGTTTGCTAGAAATCTCCTTACTGGGACAAAGGGTGCTTGAAAAGGTTCTTAACTGTTTTTCAGGCAGGTTGTTGACTTGGGTTTGGTTACAAATTGATTGAATGATCTGCACTGATTCATAAACATTTCTGACCAGGGAGGAATCATCACTCTAAACACAGAATATGATTGCAATTTTTGTCAGGTTGAGTCAGCTAAAATTCGTTCTTGGTAACCTAGGGGAAATTATATTTCAAGGTTTGCAATGTGAACGTTTTTTTTAGCCGTTTGGTTGCAGATGGGATTCGAGGACTGGTCGATCTCCAAAAAGAACCGTACCCAAGCGAATCATCGTAGCTCCGGCTTGAATTGCCAAGGGATAGTCCCCAGACATTCCCATCGAAAGTTCCTGAATTTTCAGGTGTTTCCAGGACTGACAGCGAATCTGATCCGCAATGACGCGCGCTTGTTGAAAAACTGAGAGGGTTTGGTCTGCCGACAATCCCGCAGGCGGAATGACCATCAACCCCCGAATTCGGATCTGGGAGAGTTGATCGAGATCTACCAGATCTGCCAACAGTTCTGGCACTGTCCATCCATATTTGTTGGGATCAGGCAATAATTTTACCTGAAGGCAGACGTGGGGAGCAGAGGACAGGCTTTCGGCAACTCGATCTAGACGCTGTGCCAATTTCAAACTATCGACAGAGTGAATCCATTGGAACTGGGCGATCGCTTTTGGGACTTTATTACTTTGCAGATGCCCAATTAAATGCCAGGTAATCTCCGGGAGATCGTGGAGCTGAGCTTGTTTTTCTTCAGTTTCCTGAATGCGGCTTTCCCCAAAATCTCGAATTCCCGCCGTATAAGCAGCTCTGATCGCGGTGACTGATACATTTTTAGTCACCGCAATTAACCGAACCGACATCGGTAAAGTTTGGCGAATGCTCGCAATGCGTTGAGCAATGAGAGGGGTTTCAGAAACATCCGTCATTGGAATGCGGGAAGTGGGCTCTTCAATATTCTACTGGGAGACTGCCATTTTGCTGGGCGACCCGATCTATTGGAAAGTACGTTTATGAATAGCTTGGAGTTGATCGTAGTCTTTGATCTGTCCGGCGCGACGAAACATTCTTAAGCGATTTTCAACTAAAATTCGAGCATCGGCACGGCTGACGGGTTCAAACTCCATGCCTTGTGCCCCATTCACCACCAAAAAGAAAAGACGTTGGGCATAGAGGGTGGTAAAGAGTTCCCGGCTATCTTCAACCAGACAGACCCTGAACAACATGCCAAACGTCGGATGATTCAGGTAAGTTTCGCTGCTCATGGAGATCTAAAGTTAGAAGGAATACCAGGGCGGAGGTTGGAAGATACGTAAGAATAGATAGTTTGCCATAAGACGAGCGTGAATTTTCAAGAAAATATTGATGTATAGGGCGTTTGGTGGAAGTTGGTTCATGGGGAGCAGTTTTCTACTTAAGCTTCTCCCCCCCAGATGAACCTGGCTCCCCACAGCACAGTCAACCCCAGCAGTGCCAGCCAATCTCCCCACTTTAAGCGTAATTGGTGCCACTGCACTCGATGTTGATTGGGGCTGGTAAAGCCTCTCACCTTCATCGCGCTAGAAATTTGCTCTGCTCGTAGAAGTAAATTTTCGAGCAATCGCTCGGCGACCATGAGCCAAACCTGGGCAGCGCGTCGCAACCCAAGCTTTTGCCAGTTGATAGCTCGGGTTCTCACAGAGCGCACTAGATTTTGGACTTCTTCCATGACCAGGGGAATAAATCGTAGCGACAGGGTAAGAGTTAAGGCAATTTCGGTAATGGGAAAGTTGAACCGTTGCAAGGGACGCATCAGGCTTTCAATCCCAGCAGTAATTTCTTCGGGAGCGGTTGTCAACAGATACAGTGTGGAACTGTAGATTAGAGTGAACAAGAGTGTACTTACACGAATTGCTAGATCGAGCGATCGCCGCGTCACTGTTATGGGGCCCCAATCAAACAAAACATAACGATACGGAGTGGGTTGGGGCAAAGCGATCGATGCCCCATCAGTTTTTGAATTAGCAACTTCTGAATTGGCAGCTTTGCCCCAATCCAAAGGATTCCAGGACCGCCGTTGAGGAGGCATTTGGGATAGTGTTGCGGGTTGTTCGGCAAATGCTAATTCGTTGTCTGGTAGACGGGGCTGATAACTTGTATCCATACCATCCGGTGCAACGGCAACCAACAGCATTACCAAAAAACTAAACATCAGCAGCCAACCCATTTGTTGCCGCCAAACTCGTAGTGGAATCAGGGCGGTCAGGGTAATTACAATCAGCAACCCAACCAATGAAAATCGCCAAATCGCGTTTGCCAGCAAAGGAGCAGCTAAAAAGCTCATGAGCCAGATCAGTTTGATGCGTGGGTCGAGGCGATGGAGCCAGGTAATCGGCTGTTCCAGATATAGACCGAGGGGAAGCGATCGTAATAAATCCATTGGCTAAGCAATTGAATCGTAAATTTTAATTTTAAGTGACAGATTTATGGATGGTAGATTTACTGGATAAATGAATAAGAGATTCAGTGATCAGTATATTGGGAATATCCTTCTTGATATACACCTTCTCCGGAACGAGCGATGACCTTGCAACTCTGCACTTGTGGTTCATCTTGGAACAAATCGATTACAGGAGTCAATGCATCTAAAAAGCTGGCTCTTCTAAGGAAGAGCCAGCTTTTTAGGAGAGATTTACTGAAACGATCGTCTCAATTAATCCTCACGGATACAATCTTTCGTTACTCAAGCGGAGTTTGAGTTCTGGATTGATGTTGTTGTTTTAGGTAAGCCTCCAATTGGGTTCTTTGCTTCTGGTTCAGTACGCTCATAACATCTTGGTTCGACTTTTGCACGATCGTCATAATTTTTTTCTTCTGGTCAGCGTTCAGGTTCAATGACTTGAGCGCTTCCCCCAGTTTCATACCTGACTTCAGCTCTGTTTGCAGTTTCGTGCGCTGCTCTTGGGTCAATACCTGGTTAATCTGATGAATACGAGAGGCACGAATGGGACGGATTTTGTTTTTCTGGTCAGTGCTTAGGTTTAGCTGCCCAATGATTGATGAATGGGTCTGAGCAACTGCCGATTGAGTCGGCTGCATCGGATGGGTGGCTGGCTTAGTCTCAGCTAAGGCAAGGTTGGGAAGCAAAGTCAGTAGAGCGATCGTACTGGCAAAGATAGAAGTATACCGACCAGAGTGGATAGCCATTTTAGAAGCTCCTTATTTAATTTGGTTTTTAGGGGATTGCTGAATCACAACCGGAATCAGCAGTTCTGAGCTTTAGGACTTATATCGATTTTTGTTGCGGTAGCACACGCCTAGACTGGCACTCAGCTAGTGTGTTGAAATCAATGCAAGATTTCTCCCCCTTCAGCAGACTCTCAAAGCTCAAAAGATTTGGCGCAATTTAGCTTTGCCGATACATATTAAGCTTCTGTGACACTCCTATGGCATCTCTACATCAATACTTGGGATCACACCATTGCACGTTTACTGCCTTGAAGAGGCTGGCACTTGAACTGGCTGCTTGATTTAGAAACGCAGTGGAGGGAGATAGATCATCCCAATTTGCCTGTCGAAACACTACACAGTCCCTGCACCCTTTCCGGCAAATCGTTTTGTCTAAATTTATTTTATAGTTGCAGAAAATTTGGCAATGTGTCGGAAATTGATTCAACTTTTGCTTACTGAAATTATTCACTGTAGCAATCTAAAATCATCTAAAAGGGGAAGATTCCTGGAATATATCAAGATTCCAGAGATCTGGGATTTTTATATTATTCAAACTCTGTTGTGGAGTTAGTATTTTGGCAATAAATTTTAAGTCTTACTCAGCAGTCCTTTTGAGTTTGGCGAGCATCTTTTGAGTCTCGTCATAATTTAGCATTTTATTTTGTTCTTGATAAAGATCCGAAGCTTTTTCATAGTCTTTTATTGCTCCCTTAATATAGCCTTTCTTGCGAAGAAGATTTCCACGACTGATATAGGCATCAGCATACTGAGGTTCGCATTCAATTGCTTTATTGACATCTTCAAGAGCTTTTTTCACGACTCCTAATTCAGAATAAGAATTTCCTCGATGATCGTATACAAAGCAATCATTTTTGTTCAAAGCAATTGCCTGATCATAATCTTTAATCGCTTCCTGGTATTTCCCCACAGCATGGTAAGCATCTCCTCGATTTACAAGTAAACCACTATCACCAGGTTGTAGATTAGCTTTAAGCTGAATTGCCTGATCGTAGTCTTCAATTGCTTTTTGGTAATTTTGTAAATAGTAATGAGCCAGTCCGCGTTTATTAAGCAAGAAATAATCACTAGATTCCAAAGCATTTTGAGATTTTAGCTGAATCGCCTTATCGTAACTTTCAATTGCGCTTTGATAAATTTTTTGAGCTCCAAGAGAATCACTGTAAGCTTCTGTTTGGACTAGTTCAAGATAAGTATCACCCAATTCAGAATAGCCATTATTACTTTTCGGGTTGAGGGTAATTAGCTGCTTATATTTCTCGATCGCTCCTTCAAAATCTTGTGTTTGCACTTTACTGCGAGCTTCATCGAGCATTTTTTGTTCTAAAATTTCGACTTTGGGATCTACATGGGTGGGCAAAGAAGGGTTAATATTTGATGAGTTAGAATCCAGTTTTTGTGAGATATTGGACGGTAAAGATCGTTGATTGATTCGAGCAGAATATAAAGAATAGGTCGCTAAACCTATCACTAATAATGCAATTGGTACACCGCCTAAAAAAAACAAAAGCGGACGATTTTGATGGGAAGTTATGCCCAGTTTAGGCAGTCTCTTGGCTGCTTTTTCAAGAATCCGAGCTTCGATCGGGGCAACATCTTGATCTCTCAGTCCCAAAGCTTGCTGAAAGTGCTTTAAGTTATCGCGAGTATGCTCACTTAAAGGATTTTCACGCCGAATTTCTTTGATCAGCATCTGTTCGTAGTTGTAGCGTTTTTCCTCACATTTTCGATAGGGTTGAAGTACGTCATGCTCAATCTTAGTTGCTGCTTCAACGGACAAATTCAGATTATTTCGCCGCGCTTCGAGGGTGCGACGACCTAAATCTGAAATACTCACATCTGCTCTGGGTGGCAATTGAAGTAACTTCCGGGCATTATCTAGGAAATTTGGTCGTACAAAAGTGATTGCTTTTTGACGCACTAAGCGATCGACTTCCCGACGGTAGTTGAGTTGAGGACCACTTGTGGGTGCCTTAGCGAATCGAATGCTATACCCTTCTCTTGTTGTGTAGATCTCAGGTTTCATCACAGGAACTGCTTCTCGAACTCTGTTGCGGGTGTAGTTATAGAGTTCCTCAACGGAAATCCAGCCATCTCCATCTAAATCTGCAGCTCCGGTTTCAATGCCTTCGACTAAATAGCGAGTATAAACTGACAAATCTGAATCTTTTTACTCAAAAGAATACTCATGAGAACTGGAAGAAGTGAGTATAGCTCTGCCTTGTCCTTGAAATTGTTCTTTCAAATTGATGGTTGCACTTTTGGCTTGCATTCCTTTTGCAAAAGCACCACTAAAGCAACAATCTAAAACCACAATTTGATGTTTTGACTTACTGCTTTCCATGACGTTATGGATGAAATTGGCTGGAATTGCCGTTGCTTTTAGTCGCTCTTTGCGAGTTCTATAACTGGTGAGATAAAAGCATCCATCATCATCGGTAACTCCATGTCCTGAAAAGTAAAGCAGGAGTAAATCATCCTTTTGACGATCGGTA
Source organism: Scytolyngbya sp. HA4215-MV1 (assembly GCA_019359045.1). Lineage (GTDB taxonomy): Bacteria > Cyanobacteriota > Cyanobacteriia > Leptolyngbyales > Leptolyngbyaceae > Scytolyngbya. The sequence goes on along the minus strand of JAHHIA010000002.1, from coordinate 343,155 downwards.
AAAAAAACCTCAATTTCATCTCGCATTTCTCGATCGTCTGGGTCAGTCAAAACTCTGATATCTGTCTCACTGACCCCCCCCTTTCAACAAAGCACTCCGAACAGCTTGGGTATCACGGTTTACAGACGAGAGTGAGGGAAAACCATGCTCGTATACACCAACCCCGATGAGTAATGCAACTTTCTGTGCCATAACAAATGCTAGTAATGATGCTTTCGGGTGTACAAGTCAACTACGGTATTGAAACCAGTTTCTCTACTGATTCCCCAGCTAAAATCAGAGTATTTCAGTGTCTCTCTTAAGCCTGTTTGGATAACAGACTAATCCTTTATCTGTTCTTTGAGAGAGTTTTATGCATTATTTTTTATTGTAAAATAAATTCATGATTTCTCCCGAAAAAGCATAAAAATTTACATCCAATTTTAGATAATTGGATTCCTGACGGAAGATTAAAGCTGCGTGAGGAGCGAAGCCCTATCGAATCTGGTAATGAGATCGAGCCTCGCACAATCTGCGTTGGACAAAGCCCTTTGCTCAGACGATCGTTTACACCGTCACCCCTTCCAATTCTTCATCGGTCAAATCATAGAGCTTTCTTAGCTTGTCTAACTTCTCCGCATCAGGTTGCCAGAAACCGCGCCCATGGGCTTCCAGCATTCTGCCCACAATATTGCGAAAAGCCTCCGGATTGGCTTGTCGCAGTTTTTCTGCCATCTCTGCATCGAGGGCGTAGGTGTCGGCTGCCTGGTCATAGACCCACCCTTCCTGAAAATCCACAGTGCCGCCCCAACCGATGAGCGCTGTCATCCGTTGGGAGATTTCGTAAGCACCGCCAGAACCCTGGGCTGCCATGGCATCTGCCCATTTGGGGTTGAGCAGTTTCGATCGATACTCCATTCGCAGCAGATCTTCCAGATTGCGCGGCGTAGTATCCTTAGAAAAACTTTCTACAAAACTGGTGGCGACTTTCTGTCCTCGTTGCTGTTCGGCGGCTCGTTTCAAGCCTCCGGTGTTGGCATAGTATTCCTGGATGTCAGTCAAGCCATATTCCACCGAGTCAATTTCTTGAATAATGCGATCGCTGGTCTTCAGCAGTGTCTCCAGCACCTCCGGGCGTGCCTGTCCCTTATCTTGCCTGCCATAACTAAAGACATTACGACTTTTCCAGGTTTGCCCCAACTCTTCGCCCGACTCCCAGTTTGCCGCCACCACCTGGTCATTGACCAGGGAACCGTAGTCACCCGCAGGATTAGAGAACAGTCGCGCCGAAGCATTTTCTATGCCCTTTGCCTGGAGGGCCAGGACATGCTTGCGGATAAAATTCTGGTCGTCCGGTTCTGAGGCTTCAGCCGCTCGCCGAAACAGATCATCCAACAACTCAATGATGTTGACAAAACTATCGCGAAAGATACCAGAGAGATTTGCCAACACATCAATTCGGGGATGTCCCAACTCTGCCAGAGGACGTAACTCGTAGCGCACAATCCGTCCGGTGCCTTCTTTTATAGGTGCCGCTCCCACCAGTTCCAGCAAAATTCCCAGAGATTCCCCTTTGGTTTTGATGGCATCTAAGCCCCAGAGCATAACGGCAACCGTTTCGGGATAGGTGCCATGCTCTCGTAAATGCTGCGCCAGAATTTTTTGGGCAATTTCGCGACCCCGTTCGTAGGCAGCGGGGGAGGGCATTCGGTAGGGGTCGAGGGCGTGGATGTTGCGTCCGGTGGGCAATACGCCGGGACCATCTCGCAGCAAATCGCCACCAGGAGCAGGGGGAATGTATTCACCATTCAGACCCCGTAGCAGATTGATCAGTTCATCGGGGGTCTGGTTGAGCAGATCGCGGACGCTGACTGCCTCCTCTAGTAATTCATTGGACAGACGGAATTTCGATTCAACGCCAAATTGGGTTTGTATTTGCTGGAGATCTCTCATTGGGGAATGATCGCCTCCCTGCGTCAACGCTGTAATCACGTCCGCTGGCAAGGATTTCTCATCAGTGAAATAGGCGTTTAGATAGCTGCTCAGGGTCTCTGCATCAGGCGCAACGCCCAGTTGATGTAGGCCGGAAGAAAAGAGGCGATTTTCCAGCACTTGCAGATACTCATACAACTTCACCAGGTAATGGTTGAAGGCATCGGCACTGAACAGGTTGAGATTTTCTGGGGTGAAGGCAATGCCCAATCGTTTGGCATCCGCAAAGGGACAGTCGGCATCCAGTCCGGTATCAACAATCTTTTTAGCGATCGCTTCTTTCAAGGCATAGTTTTTCTGCGGATCTTCGCGATATTCAGCAATTAACTCTCGCAACAGCACCAGTTCTTTGTAGAGTCCGGCTCGACCATAGGGTGGCACATTGTGAGAAATCAACACGCCATAGCCACGCCGCTTTGCCAACATCGACTCCGAAGGATTATTGGCAGCATAAACATACAGATGAGGCAGGTTGCCTAGCAAAATGTCTGACCAGGAATAGCCGGTATTGCCCAGTGGTGAACCGGGTAACCATTCCACCGTGCCGTGCATGCCAAAGTGGACCACTGCATGGGCTTGAAAGTCCTTTTGCAACCACTGGTAGAACGCAGCGTACTGGGGATGAGGAGTCAAATCGCGCTCAAACATCAAGCGCATTGGGTCGCCAGCAATGCCCAACGGCGGCTGTACGCCAATCCACACATTGCCCAGTTGCACGCCCCCTAACCAGAAATCATCCCCCAGGGTTTTGATGCCCGTATCGGTGAGGGATTTCCAGCATTTCTCGACGCGGCTGGTTTGCAGATAACCGAGCCAGGATTCGAGGGTGCGGACGTTGACGATGGTAGCGGATTTTGTAACGGATGCAGTGGATGACGGATTGACAATATCCGGTTCATCCGTCGTCCATCCGCTGCTCACTTCATCGGCGACTTTGACCCAACGAATTAATTCTTCGCCATCTTGGGGTAGGTCACCGATCGTGTATCCTGCGGCTTTGAGGGATTGCAGCAGGCAGAGCAACGATCGTGGCACGTTCAACAGGGCAGCAGTGCCGACGGCACCGTAACCAGGGGGAAAGCCGTAGAGAATGATGGCAATGCGCCGATCAGCAACGGGCGTTTGGCGCAGTTCAATCCAGCGTTTGACTCGTCCAGTCAGGCGTTTGACTCGTTCGGGAATCAGGTAAATGGTGTCGCCGACCAAGCCACCCAGAGGAATGGGATCGATCGCGCCATCCAGTTCAGGCAAGGCATATAGCACCACACTTTGCAGTCCGCCAATGCCCTGGCGCGTCCAGGAGTGGATGTCCTGAATCAGCAATGGAGCAGAGACAAAATAGGGCACATTTTTGGCACCGAGAATGCGTTTAGCCACTTCCACCTGTCGCCCCGCTTCCATGGAACCTGCTGGTCCCCCCACTAGCGGAAAGCCAATAGTGGACACGATCGCATCTACCTTTACCGCTTCTGCTGAAAGGGACAGGGTTTCCGTCTTTCCCCGCGATCGTTGCTGCTGCTCATACTCGCTAGTCATCCAATCCCGCACCGCCACATGCCCTTCCACCCCGTTGATGAAAATGGGCAAGGGCACCAAGCCTGCCTGCTCAAACGCCCGAATCAGTTGGGGGATATAGGCTTGCTTGGTAATGACATGCTTGCGGTAGAGCAAAATGCCAACGATCGGAAGGTTTGAGGTTTGAGGTTTAGATTCTTCCGACCCCTGCTTCCTGCCTCCTTCCTCCTGCCTCCTATACCACTCCAAATACTGCCTCGGCGACTCAAAATACCCCAGATACTCCGGGTGCAGCAAACCCATGTTAGGGGTTTCCAAAGGCGGGGGAATTTCACCGATCGTCAATCCCAGGTATTTTTCGGCGATCGTCCAGAATAAGGCTGCAACATTCTCAGAACCACCCGCATTCCAATAGCCGTAGATAATTAACCAGTTACGTAAGTCCTGCACTTTTTGCACAGGCACAAACTTCAGCAGCTTGGGTCCAGTTTTGAGAAAGCTGAGGTAGCCTGCCAGTTTGTCCTCTTCTTTACCACTGCCAAATTTGCTGAGGATGAATTGGATCGGTTTGGGCATGCCCTTGGGTTTGTCCCCGATCGCAAATTTTCCCAGTTGAGTCAGGCTCATCAGTTCCAGGGCGGACTCGAATACCAAGCGCGTCGGAATGTGCTGGACTCGTTCCCGCAGCCACATTACCTGGTCGTAGTCAAACAACAAACTGCCAAAGAAGACTTGAGCATCCTTTAAGGCGGCTTCGACTTCAGTGGGATGAGTGGTGAGATCGCGATCGCTGAAGACCCGAATCTCCAACTCCAAACACCGGGCTTGTGCCAACTGAGCAGACTGACGATATAGATCAGCGTTAAAGGATTCGAATCCAGCGATCAAAACGATGCGTGGCATATTGGGTGAGGGAGAATCGATACCTGGATCTTAAGCCGATCGTCCGATTTCAGGGGATTCGGAATATTTCTCACAGTTGCCAAATATTTACAAAGATCTCGTTTGGGGCAGGGCTAACAGGTTAGAACTAATGAAAACACCCTATAGATTTTGAATTTTGGGTGGGTTGTTGTGATTTGACTGTGTTGCAAGTTTTAGGTTTTCAGATAACCGGATTCACTGAGCAATGATGCAGATTCAAGATAATTGGCTTCTGGGGTTGCGAGTCGTTTGTATCAAGTTTCAGCTACTTCCGATCGCATTACTGACGATCGTCACAGGCTGCACCTCCCAGCCTCCCCAAACGGGTGCTCCGGCAATTCAGGCTCAAGCAAATACGCCTCCTAAGACGACCTCACCGCCTGCGGCAACTCCAGCGAAAACAGCGACTTCACAAAAAGCCAAAGCAAACAAGCCTGTCGCTCAAAAAGGAGGTGTTGCCAAAACGGCACCTGTGGTGAACCCCAAAGCGATCGCGTTAAACAATCAAGGCGTGGAGAAAGTTGCAAAAGCCAATTACAAAGGTGCACTACAAGATTTTAATCAGGCAATTAAACTCACCCCCACTTTTCCAGAAGCCTATTTAGGGCGAGGCATCGTGTATTCAGTGCAAGGAAATCATGTCGCCGCGATCGGGGAATTCACCCATGCCATCAAGCTCAAACCCAAATTTGCCGAAGCCTATCTCAATCGAGCAGATGATTATCAACAACTCGGGAATCGGAAGCTGGCGATCTCGGACTTGAAGAAAGCACAAACCCTCTTCACTCAGCAAGGCAATCCTGCTAATGCCCAACAGGCAAAAGACCGCATGGAACTGGCGATCGCTCCTCCCCCCCCGCCAATTGAGGTTGCGACCGAGCCCCCGGTTCAACCTGCTGGAAGCGCCAAATCGCCAGAAATGGCGCTTGCCATGCACTTGAGAAAAATCGGTGCGAAGATGTATGGCACTTATTGGTGTTCCAGTTGTCAGTGGCAGCGACAAGAATTTGGCAATGCTTTTAGCCAAATTACTTATATCGAATGCGATCCAGCAGGTGCCAATGCGCGTCCCGATTTATGCGATCGGGCAGGCATTCAGGCATATCCCACCTGGGAATTTAATGGACAACTCTACCGTCCAGGCAGCTATTCTCTAGAAGATCTGGCTGATATTTCGGGCTACCAGGGTCCTCGAAATTTTGGTGGTTAAACGGGCATTTGAATTTATGACAACGCGGAAAAGCGAAAACCTATTACAGAAGCGTGCCCGATGGTGGTGGACAGCAGCCCTGTTTTGGGGCACGTTGCTGCTGATTTTGCTGCTTACGCAGATGAATCATCAAGCCTTATTTCGGGCAATTACCAATTTTTCCCTGACGATCGGCAGTCAGTATGAACGCTGGTTTGGGCAGCAAGTGACTGCCAATCCCGCCGTTTTGTTGCCTCTTGCCTTTGCTGGCGGTCTTCTTTCCAGCATTTCCCCCTGCATTTTGTCGCTTCTGCCCATCAACCTTAGCTACATCGGCACTCGCGAAATCAAATCTCGTGGAGATGCCTTCGTTAAAGCGAGCTTATTTGTCCTAGGAGTCGTCACAGTCCTGAGTCTGTTTGGATTGTTCTCTGCGTTAATGGTCACAGTCCTGGTTAAATTTCGCGGTTATTTCCACATTTTGGTTGGGGCGTTTATTGTACTGATGGGATTGAGTCTGTGGGGAATTGTGCGGTTGCCGCTGCCTCGCACTCATCCAAAAGTGGCGATCGCGGGTCCCTATAGCGTGGGCTTAATGTTTGCACTAGTCAGTTCTCCCTGTGCCAGTCCGGTCATGTTTGCGGTGCTGGCAAGTGGCGCCGCAACCGGGTCTCAGGTGCTGAGCATGCTGGCGATGGTTTGCTATGCGCTGGGCTATACCGCCATTATCTTTTTTGCCAGCTTATTTGCAGGTTTAGCCAAGCAAACTCGCTTACTGCTCGAAAACTCTACCATGATCATTCGAACAGGTAGCATTGTTTTGCTGCTAGTTGGTGCTTATTACCTGGTAGATGGAGTGCGTTGGGTACTAGCAGTGATGGCTCGGACTGGCTGAAACTAACTACGAGTCGGTCCCAAATATTTGGTCAATAGCGGCGAGAACACTTCGTAAATCAGCGTCAGGGGTTGCCCATGGTGCCAGAATAGATAATGCCGACCCCAGAGCGGACCCGGTTGCCCAAAGGCAGATTCCAACGCGCTAGAGTGCCCATAATAAATGCCTTGCACATCCCGATAGAGTTCGGTGCGGAGGCGTGCCAAGCTTGCCCAAATCGGCAGCGATCGATTCTGCAAATATTCATCTACATGACTGGCTTCCCACCAGGATGTGGCATACGCCAACCGTTGCCCAGAGGGCGTTCGCAACCAGACTTGTCGGCGCACACGGGGCCCCGGCACCATCTGAATCGACGTCGGAGCTTGATCGTCATCCATCCCGATCGGAGACATATCAATCACATCCACTTCGGTCGGTTCACCTGTGAGGAGTTGCAAGTGGCGAGTGGGTGAGCCATCTCCTAACAACAAGATTTGCCAGGCAGGGGATAGCTGACTGTGAGGCAAGCCTTTCTGCACTGCCTGCTCCGCCCCTTGCCATAACGGGGAGATCGGGTGCCAGGTGACTGGCAAAAGGGTACTATCGGTCGGTTTAAGAGTTGCAGTCAAAGCTCGTTACATAAGTTAATCTCTTAACTATCATAACGCCTTGTTTCCCGCCACTTCAGGCAAGATTTCACCCATTCATTTTGAGTGTTGCTCAAAGTAGACGGGGAAGAATCGTCTCACATTCTTGGACTTAACCCAACCCAACAAAACCTGGCACGCCCTGAAGTAATCTGTTAAATTTAACTTAATTAAAGTACACATAAGTTCAGGAATGTGTATATGAAGGCTCAAGAAATTACTTTTAGTTTGAGACGCACTTCCACCATTTTGGCGGTCAGTGTGTTAACGCTGACACTGGTCGCTGCGCTAACCGGAATTTTGCTGGCGTTTTACTACGAACCCACTGCAGGTGGCTCTTACAATTCCCTCCGGTTTATGACCACTGTCATCCCCAACGGCTGGCTGTTTCGCAGCATTCATGACATTGCGGGAAACTTAGTGATTGTCGTTGCTTTGATTCAGCTGGTGGTGATGTTTTTTGGTGAGCGATTTCGCCGCAGTTGGCTTACTGCCTGGATTAGCGGCATTGTGTTTATCACAATCGCCATGGGCTTGGGCTGGACTGCGATGATTTTGGACTGGAGCCAGGTTGGCTTTTGGCGGTTAAAAATTGAATTAGGAATTATTGAATCGATTCCTTTTGCGGGAACCGCGCTGCGCGATATTTTGACGGGTGGGGGCGCATTGAATACACTCACTGTGGCTCGCATGTTTACATTGCACAGCTATATTCTGTCAATCGTGGCGGTTATATTGTCGATCGTCCATCTCGCCAGCCTGGTCTGGCAAGAACGTGAAGTCAAGTCCGAGGCATTGGATTCAACCGCAGCACCTACTGCTGACTCGTTGTCTACCGCTTTGTCTGATGCATCAAATGCCTAAGATTGGGCTTTGAACGATCGACCCTAGAGGACAACCCCAAAGCCGTTTCGTTTGAGCCTAACGCTGGATTAACCAAGTCACTCTCAGTCCAAGCTTACAGCAGAGATGATATTTTCGTTCCAGTTAAAATCCCCGGAATCTTGAAAATTCCGGGGATTTGATGTTCTAGGGATTCCCTGTTTCGTGCCGCCACCCTGCACGCACCAGACGAATTTCGTCCCAGCCATACACATCCCCTAAATGTTCGCGAATATCGGAAAGCGAACTGTCGCCGACGGCTGCGATCGCCTGTCGAATTTTTTCTTGGCGGTCAGAAGGCACCAGTTTATTCAGGTCAATGTCCTGCCCCATTTCGATCAACTCAGCCAGGTGACTCACCACCGTGCTCAAGCGAATATTTCGCTCTTCGGCAATTTCGCCAGGAGTCATGCCCTGTTGATAAAGGCTCAGGGTAAAAAATTGGGTGTTAGTCGGTGCAGTATTAGCAGGGACAGCGGCAACGGTTTTCTGACTTTCGCGCTCGGGTTCTAGGGGCAAACCCTGTTCTTCTCGATACGCCCGAATTTCTTCAGTAAATGTGGCTCCGTATTGATCGAGTTTGCGACTCCCGACACCAGAGATACGCGCGAACTGCTTCAGGGTAATCGGCTGTTGTTGCGCCATTTCTCGCAAGCTGGCGTTGGAAAACACCACATAGGGAGGCACCGCTTGATCGTCTGCCAGTTTTTTCCGTAGTGCTTGCAGGCGTTGCAGAAGTTGTTGATCGGTTTCAATCCCTTCTTCAATCGTGAAAGCGCTGCCTTTATGGGGTTCCACGGCAATCAGCACCGATCGCTTGTTGCGTAAAACTTCCCAACTCAAGGAATTGAGTTGCAACACAGAGTAGCCATCGCTAGTTTCGTCGATTAGCCCCTGATGGATTAGAGATCGTCCCAACATGCGCCACTGATCGACCGTTTTATCCTTGCCGATTCCATAGGTCGAGAGCTTGTCATGACCGTTTTTCAAAATTCGCTCGGATTTAGAACCCCGCAATACATCGATCGTGTAGCCTGCACCAAAGTGTTCTCCCCGTTGGGCAAAGCGGGCAACGCAAGAAAGAAACTTTTGGGCAGCGATCGTCCAGTCTTCGATCGGTTTGGGATGGCGGCAGTTGTCACAGTGACCACAGTTGCCAGGAAATGCTTCACCAAAATAACCAAGTTGGATAATGCGTCGGCATTCCGTCGCTTCGGCATAACTAATCACTCGTCTCAATTGTTGAGTAGCAATCCGTTGCTCATCTTCTAGGGGATTACCCGTTTGAGGATCGACCTTTTGGCTAATCAGAAATTCAACGGTTTTGATATCTCCTACTCCGAAATACAGCGTGCAGTGAGCAGACTCACCATCACGTCCGGCTCGTCCAGCTTCCTGGTAGTAGCCTTCCAAATTACGCGGCAGGTCATAGTGGATCACTAGACGAACGTCGGGCTTGTTAATACCCATGCCAAAGGCAACCGTTGCCACCATCACCTGCACATCATCTCGAATAAAGCGATTCTGATTTTCGGTGCGGGTCTTGGCCTCCAGCCCAGCATGATAGGGCAACACAGAAACCCCATCTCGCTGCAACCGCAGGGCCAACTCATCAACCTTGCGACGGCTGAGACAATAGATAATCGCTGAACCCCTTGCCTGTTTAATCTGTTGAATTAGCTCGACATAAGAATTCCGATGCTTTTGTCGCACTTCATAATACAGATTCGGACGGTTGAAACTGGCAAGATGAATGCTGGGATTTTCGAGCGCCAATTGTATGCTGATATCTTGCCGAACCCGATCGGTTGCCGTCGCAGTGAGTGCCAAAATCGGTACATCGGCATAGCGCTGGCGCAGTTGGCGCAGTTGGCGATATTCTGGGCGAAAGTCGTGTCCCCATTCCGACACACAATGGGCTTCGTCGATCGCAAACGCGGACACCCCTACCCGCTTCCGCATCATCGGCAGGGTTGCGGTCAAAAACTCCTCACTCATTAACCGCTCTGGCGCAACATAGAGTAGCTTCACTTCGCCATTCAAAATGGCACGTTCGCGATCGCGCACCTCCATTAGAGAGAGACTGCTATTGAGAAAGGTTGCACCAATGCCATTGTCTTGCAGGGCTTGTACCTGATCTTGCATCAGGGCAATCAACGGCGATACCACCACCATCACCCCCGGCTTCAGTAACGCGGGTAGCTGAAAACACAACGACTTGCCTCCACCGGTAGGCATTACCACCAGCAAATCCTGATTTTGCAACGCTTCTTGAATGATTTGCCGTTGCCCTGGACGAAAACTGTCGTAGCCAAAGTAGTGTTTGAGTGCCTGCTCTAACGCAGGGGATTCGATCGCCAGATTTGCTGTCATAACCCATTCCAAGATGCCCTTCCATGATAATGCCCCAATTTTTTTTGCCCGCAATCATGAAACCGTCTCTGCTAAATCCTTTACGGCAAAACCTGACAACGGCTGCGAATGCTGCGATAATCTATCTTCATGAAATTACTTGTACTCAGTAATGGTCATGGAGAGGATGCGATCGCGCTTCGCATTCTACAAGCCCTCCAACAGCACCCTCAGGCTCCTGAGCTGGCGGCTTTGCCCCTAGTGGGTGAAGGGCACGCCTACACACAGCATGGCATCCCGGTCATTGGGGCGGTGAAATCCATGCCATCGGGGGGGTTCATCTATATGGATGGGCGGCAGTTAGCGCGAGATTTGCAAGGGGGGTTGATGGGTCTAACCCTGGCGCAACTGAAGACAATTCGGACTTGGGCAAAGTCAGGTGGCTTGGTGCTAGCAGTGGGTGACATTGTGCCGCTGCTGTTTGCCTGGCTGAGTAGTGCCCCTTATGCGTTTGTCGGTACTGCCAAGTCAGAATATTATTTGCGGGATGAAGCGGGTTGGTTACCACGCCGTTCCTGGTTTGAGCAGTTTGAAGGATGGTCGGGTTCGGTTTATTTGCCTTGGGAGCGCTGGTTGATGTCTCGCCCCCGATGTAAAGCAGTGTTTCCGAGGGATCGATTAACTGCGGAAACCTTGAAACAATGGTCGATTCCGGCTTTTGACCTGGGTAACCCCATGATGGATGGGTTAAATCTTGACAACGAACCATCGCCATTCTCAAAGCAGCGAGAAGAGGCTTTGGATTTACAATTCGCAATCCAAAATCCCCAATCTAAACCTGATCTAGGTATCGCAGCAGCAGCAGATGACACCTTAACAATCGTCCTCTTACCGGGTTCTAGAGCGCCAGAAGTGTATCAAAATTGGCAACTAATCTTGTCAGCGGTGGCGGGAATTTTAGAGACCTTTAGACGCCGATCGCTAAGATTTGTGGGGGCGATCGCACCAGGGGTGGCGCTTGACTCTCTGTACAAAATTTTGCTAACCCAGGGCTGGGATCTTCAATCTGAATCTGATCAGGCAAGCATTTCTACTCACTTACCGATGATCCGATTTGTTCAAAAAAATGCCGTTTTGGTGCTCACTCAACATTCTTTTGGGCAATGTTTACACGCTGCAGATTTAGCAATCGCCATGGCAGGAACTGCAACCGAACAATTTGTTGGGTTAGGCAAACCCGCGATTACGATTCCTGGCAAGGGACCGCAATTTACCCCGACCTTTGCTGAAGCGCAAACTCGATTATTGGGCGCTTCTGTTACGTTAGTTAAACATCCCAATCAGGTGGCTCAAACTATCCAAAAAATATTATCTAATCCCGATCAGCTTCAAATCATTGCTGAAAACGGGCTACGGCGATTGGGGTCTCCGGGTGCAGCGCTCCGAATTGCCAGTCAATTGATGCAAGCTTGATTATGAAACTTTTTACGGATTTATTTTGGCAGCAAAGTTGCTAGGATCTTTGCCGGAGAAATTATTTCGACAACCCCAAACTATTTGAGGATATGACATGAGTTTAGAGAGTTTGCAGCAAACTCAAACTCCGACTCGGTTTACACTGCGCAGCCACACTCAGCTCCCTGTGGGAGCGACGGGAGTCCTCCTGATCGTGGTATTCCTAGTTGGGTTGCCTGTTTTGGTGCTGGGGCTATTTATGTGGCAGCACCTGGTTGGGCTGACAGCGCATTTGATTGGCGGATTGCTCGTCATTTTAGGGTTGCTGCCCCCCTTAGGAACCATCTATTTGTTGATAGACTCCCTTTTAACGAATGAAAGTTGCATTTTTGACAAAACTTTAAATCAAGTCATATTTAAACAACAAGACGGCATTTTCAAAGTGAACAGTGCTAAGTATTCCCTGGACGATATTCGCGCGATCGAGGTATTAGAAGATACCCATCTGCTCCACGATGAAGAGCCTTGTCCGGTTTATCAGCTTGTTGTCAGATTAAAGTCAAATCAATGTTTGCCTATTAATTCTCAGCCCTGTTATTACGAAGAAATTGCTGAGCAATTAGCGACAGACTTACAGGACTTCCTCAAATTGGGAAAGATGCCGGAAAATAGCCCTCATATGCCGCGAAGTAGCGGGCATTCAAGACATCTCTCAGGCATGATTCGTTGCACTGCCTTTTACTCAGAATAATGCTGCCCAGAATTTCGTAGCCTTTTCCCTAAAGCCCTCTCCCACTCTGGAAGAGACACTGATCTCACTCCCCTTCTCTCGTTTTGGGAGAAGAGGTTGGACAAAACGTGGGATGCTCTCTCTCTGACCATCTCACTAGGCTTTGATTAAAACTCCGGTTTCTTTTTGGATGGGCAGAACATCCAAAATATCAGTTTGAGCACAATATTTCAGGTCATCTAGACAATTGAGCCGGAGCAAGCGCTTGCCATGGCTGGCATGATGAAAGAGGTCTAGTAGGCGATCGTGCCAATGTTGGTAAAGCGAAATGGCATCCGTGACTTCGTCATTTCCTGCCAGTTCTTCCAACCCACAGCCCAATTTTTCCATCAGTCGATGCGCGATCGCCCCAGCACACACCGTATCTTCGAGCGAAAAACTCCCTTCCCACCCAGAACCCACAATCCAAACACTGTCGGGGTGATGGGTCAATAAGTGTTGCACTACTGCATCCCGATTAATTAACGCCCCAGCTAGAACTGTTTCAGCCTGCTGCACCCGGGTCAATGCGCGCGTACCATTGGTTGTACTAATAAATAAACGGCATCCCGCTACCCGATCGGGTGTGCAGTCCAGGGGAGAATTGCCAAAATCAAACCCTTCTACCTTGCCCCCACCCCTTTCACCCGCTCGGATGCGTTTCTCTGGTGCCCAGGCTTCACTGACTTGCAACAATTGATCCAGATCACTAAAAACCTGCACGGCTTCTGCTCCGGCTGCCAGTGCCGTGACCATGGTGCTAGTTGCCCGCAAAACATCAACCGCGATCGCGCAGTTTGGTAGCGTGTTTTCAGGGGTTAGCTCAGGCGTGTGGTAGACAAATAGCTTCATGGGTAGAGGATATCGCAAAGGGAGAATGCCCTAAGATCTTAGAGGATTTAATGGGAATATTAAGGAATACTTGTCTTTTGACGCTAGGAAATCCTAAGTCCAACCATTTAGATTACTCGATACGTTTGTTTAAGCCAGCGGCTAACTACTTTGCGAAGATGTCATTCATTCATAAAATGAATGACATCTATAGAATCAGTCCTATCCATCTATTCTGGGGAATGCGTCATTTCTGAGAGTAGAGAAGTCAAACTGAGCATTCCTATAAGATTAAGAACTCGCTTTCTTGTTGACCCTGCGCTACATCGTTTGGAGGAATCATGCCCCAGCGCCCCATTATTCTTGGTATTGTTGGTGATAGTGCCGCTGGCAAAACCACCCTAACCCGGGGAATTGCTCAAGTACTAGGGGCAGAAAATGTCACGGTCATTTGCACGGATGATTACCACCGCTACGATCGCAAACAACGCGCCGAAATTGGCATTACTGCTCTGCATCCAGACTGCAACTATCTGGATATTATGCAGCAGCACCTTTCTCTGCTCCGTACTGGACAACCCATTCTGAAACCCATCTACAGCCACTCGTCAGGTACTTTTACCGCCCCAGAATATATTAAGCCCAATAAATTCGTTATTGTCGAAGGATTGTTGGGCTATTCGACCCGAGGCGCTCGTGATTGTTACGACGTGAAAGTTTATTTGGCTCCCCCAGAATCTCTACGTACGCTTTGGAAGGTGAAACGCGACACAATGAAACGCGGCTACACCGAAGAGCAGGTGCTGGCAGAGATGCAAAAGCGGGAACCGGATTCTGAGAACTTCATTCGTCCTCAACGGCAATGGGCGGATATGATTGTCTCTTTTTATCCACCTGCTGAGGATACGCAGGAAAGTAGTGGACATTTAAACGTTCGTCTAGTGCTGCGCCCCACGATTCCTCATCCCGATTTGTCTAAAATTCTCAATCCTGTAACCGGTGAGGCAAAACCCGCCATTCGCTTGGGTCTCGATCGCGATATGGGTAAGCCAGTCGATGTATTAGAAATTGATGGACACGCAACTAGCGATCGGGTCAGGGAACTCGAGCGATTCATTTGCAGTGATACTCCCCACTTACTGAGCATTTGCAGCCTGGATGTGAATCCAGAAATTGGCAAGGTTGTAGGCACGACGGGTGAAAGCATTCAGAGCTATCCTCTGGCGTTAACACAACTGCTGATTACCTACCACATGTTGAAAGCGACACAGGGGTAGCTTGATGGCTCCACTTCGAGCGCGCAAATTTCGTTCAACCCCGATCTCCGGGTCGGTAAATTCTGCCTGGCGTATGGTCGGGTTGAATTTCAATCACCCAATCGGTCAGCGTTGGGTGGTGAATTAACGGCTCAATGAACAGTTGGGGATGGAGCGATCGCCAAAAATATTCGACAAAGGCGTTGATTTGGCGATCGCTCATGCCTGGTTTGCCCTGAGCGATCATCTTGTGTTCGGCTTGCTGTCGCCATTGTTGACTCAAGCGATAGTTGGGTAGGGAGAGGATCATCAAGTGATCGAGGCGTTGCCAGAGAGGCAAATAGGCATGGAGTCTATCGTTGCTGGCACGGGCAAAGGCGCGATCGGCTGCCGTGAGGATGGGCGGGGGTGCCTGCTCAAATGCGTCATTGGTAATTGGGCGCGCTCCCACAAACCACCCTTCAAACAACACAATATCGATCGCTTGAACTTGCTCAGGAACAGTGCGATCGCCCGCTCCATTGTGGGCAGATTTATCAAAGCGGGGAATAGCTATCGTTTCACCTTTTCTGGCATGACGTAACTGATCGAGCGTTTGAATACCCAATTCAACATCGTGCGTACCCGGTGGTCCGCGCCAGATCAATCGAGGATCGGTGGCTTGGAGCTGTTGGCGATCGGCATAGGTTTTGTATAAATCGTCCAGTGACCAACTCAATGCCCGATATCCCAATTGGCGCAAAATCAGCGTCAAAATGTGAGCCAGCGTTGTTTTACCAGTTCCCTGACCGCCCAGAATGCCTTGCACCAGCAAGTGCCCCAAAGCCTGACGCTGGGCTGCTAACTGCATCGCCAGCGGTAACCACAAATCCCATAAAGTGGTCAAGGGCAATGGCTGGATCTGTAAGGTCTGCTGGCACAATTCAACAAAGGTAGGATAGACCGATCGCAACAGTTGGACGCGCGATCGCACCGCTTCTCGCATCGTTTCGGGTGCAACGCCAAAGGCACGAGATCGATCAACGTCTTGCCTGAATGCTTCTACCAACTGTTGCTCAATGAATGGACTCAAAGATCCGCCGATCGCCAAATCCACCAAAATGTCATCCAGAGATTGCATCACTTATCTCAGCCCACTTTAATTTCGCATCTTATCCCGATATGCATTTGCAGAATTGGGGGATGCGGAGAGGGGGAGGGTGGTCTGGGTTGACAGGACTACTTACCTACTAGTAAGGTAGTGTCATGAACACAGTAGACACTCGAACCAAAATCCTGGATGTTGCCCAAGACTTGATCCAACGAGTCGGCGTTAACGCCATGAGTTACCGTGATATCAGTGAGGCAATTGGCATTCGCAACGCTGGTGTTCACTATCACTTCCCGACCAAAGATGGGTTGATCACAGCCCTGCTAGAGCGATACAGCGATGATGTCTTGAGCTTATTGGATCAGATCATTGCATCGCCTGAGTCAGCAGAAACGAAATTGCGTCGTTACTTTGCTCTGTTTGAAACCACACTTTTGAGCGGCAATCAAGACAAGGCGTGTTTGGGCGGCATGCTGGGGGCAGAGAATGAAAGCTTAGATGCCGCTCTAACCGAAAAAGTCGCGAATTTCTACCGGGCAAACGAGCGGCGCTTAGCCGTCATCCTCGTTGAGGGACAGCAATCTGGAGCCTTCAAGTTTGCTGGAGACGCCGAGACGATGGCTGTTTTAGTATTTTCAACCCTTCAGGGTGGCATGTTGCTATCTCGTGTCAAAGGAGATGGGACTGAATATCGAGCCATCCTCGAACGCCTAGTTAGGATGCTCAAGGGATAGCTCTTTTTTTTGATCTCATACTTACTTTCTAGTAAGTAACTCAAATTGAATGATTGGATAGAAATACTTGCGGAGGCGATTGGCATGAAATTAATTGGCACCTACTTTTCACCGTTTACGCGCCGTGTTGCTGTTGCATTAATGGCGCTTGGCATCCCCTACGAGCATGATGATCTGAATGGCTATACCGATCCGGATCGGGCGCGTCAACTCAATCCTGTTGCCAAGGTGCCTGTATTGGTACTCGACAATGGAGAGCAACTGATTGATAGCGCTGTGATGCTTGACTATCTGGATGAGTGGGCTGGCACAGAGCGTGCGCTTACACCACCAGCGGGAGTTGATCGCCGAGCAATCCTCCAACTGACTGCGATCGCAACCACTCTCTACGAGCAGACCACTGCCCGCCATTTTGAGGAGCAGCGCACCCCAGATTGTATTCAACTCCAATTAATCGAGCGGTATCGTCTACAAACGATCGGCGGATTGCAAGCATTGGATATCGCTTCAAACGCAAAAGGGGTAATCCGCAAAGTACCGCTGAATCGAGCCACTATCAGTGCGGTGGTTGCCTTTGACTACGCTCGAATGCTGCACCCTGATCTTGACCCAGCCACGATCGCGCCTAACTTGGCAAAAGTTGTTCTCGCTCTCAGCAACGAGCCAGCCTTTCAACAGACCCTTCCCTAACAATTCTCGTTTCTAAATTCAAGTGAGTGACATAGGAGAAAGTCCCATGCCTGAGAAGACTTGTCTAATTACTGGAGTCGGGGGCGCAACGGGGGCAGCGATCGCCCGCCGCTTCGCTCAAGCGGGTTACACCGTGGCAATGCTGGCACGAAACCGAGAGCGATTGGCGCGCCTGGAGCAAGCCATAAAGTCGAGCAAGGCTTATGTGTGTGATGTGGGGGATTTGGAGGCACTCACCCAGACCCTCGAAGCCGTTCGGAGGGATCTGGGTGAGCCGACGGTCTTGGTTCACAATGCCGTCTCAGAAACCTTTGCCACCTTCTTGGAGGCTGACCCGTCTGCCTTGGAGCGCAACTTTAGGGTGAACACCACGGCACTTTTATACCTGGCTCGGGCGCTGGCTCCAACCATGATTGAGGCGGGTGGCGGAGCCATTATCGTGACCGGGAATACTGCCTCCCTCCGGGGTGTACCCAACTACGCGCTCTTTGCTCCCACCAAAGCAGCTCAGCGGATTTTAGCCCAAGCTTTGGCACGCGATCTGGGACCAAAACGGATTCATGTGGGGTACGTCACCGTTGATGCAGCGATCGATGCGCCTTGGTTAAGTGAAGCGGGTCGCACGCGCCCTACCTGGCTAGAACCCCCAGAAGGCTGGCAGCACACGCGAGATGAATACTTTGCCCATCCCGATGCTATTGCGGCAGAGGTCTTTCATATTGCTCATCAGCATCCTTCCACCTGGTCATTTGATCACATCATTCGCCCGTTTGCCGAAAAGTGGTAAAGCGGCAATGGGTTCCCTAGAAACTCTCGATTCATCTCTATATCTAGAAAACAGAGCTATCCAGATTCGTTGCTGCTAAAAGGAGATGAAGCGATGTCTTGAATTCCACGTTTCTCAAGCAACGGTAGCCTTCGCCATCAGGATCAGCTTGCCAATTCAAATCAAGCAACGCCCTGACTCAAATCAAGGACCTATTTTATGACTGTACAAACGCTTTCCTCCATGAACCAGAATAAGGCTGCTCGACTGGCAGCATTTCTTTATGGGCTAGTCTGTTATGGAGTCTTCCTAGCCACGTTTCTCTATGCCTGCGGATTCGTAGGGAATTTTGTTGTGCCCCATTCGATCGATTCAGCCCCGATCATTTCCTGGGGGAACGCCTTGCTCGTTGATGGAGCTTTGCTGGGGATCTTTGGGATTCAACACAGTGTTATGGCACGCAAGGGCTTCAAAAATTGGTGGACTCAATTTGTACCGAAGCCAGTTGAACGAAGCACCTATGTCCTGTTTTCTAGCCTTTGTTTGATTGCTCTGTTCTATCTCTGGCAACCGATCGGAGGCATCATCTGGAGCGTCACAAATGCTACAGGTGTGGCGATTCTGTACGCCGTATTTGCATCTGGCTGGTTGCTGGTGCTAGTGTCAACATTTCTGATTCATCACTTCGATCTGTTTGGATTGCGCCAGGTTTGGCTCTATTTGAGAGGTAAGGACTATACCCAGCTGACCTTTGCAACACCTGGTCCCTACAAATATGTGCGTCATCCTCTTTACGTGGGTTGGTTGTTGGCATTTTGGTCTACGCCGACGATGACGGTGACTCATCTAGTATTTGCTCTAATCACCACTGCATATATTTTGGTTGCCATTCAGTTGGAAGAACGCGACCTGGTGAATGCATATGGCAAGGCATACGCTGATTATCGTCGCCAGGTGCCGATGTTAATTCCCTTTGCTCAGAAACGGAATGCTTGAACTCAGACCCACCTGCGAGCACTGCAACAAAACGTTGCCACCCAATTCTCTTGAGGCACGGATCTGTAGCTACGAATGTACGTTCTGTGCCACCTGTGTTGACACCATCCTGGGCAACGTTTGTCCGAACTGTGGGGGTGGGTTTGTCCCCAGACCCATCCGACCGTCGCAGAATTGGCAAGGCGATAACTATCTTGGCAAAGACCCGGCAAGTACCACCATCAAGCACAGACCAATTGACCCAGAAACTCATGTCCGGTTCGCTGCTGCTCTCCGTTTAATTCCCCCCGAAAAGCGATAACGACTCGATAACGACTAACTTTGGCGCTGCATTGGGAGCGCTTTAGAAAGTTCTTTAGAAAAATAAGAGAGACATCCGATGACAACACAATGGAATGAGACGATCGAGACGCTGAAGACCCATGTCAAGGGTCAGGTGATACTGCCGAATGATCCAAGTTATAACGAAGTGCGCGAAATCTGGAATGCAATGATCGATCGCCGCCCAGCGGTCATCGTGCAGTGTGCAGTAGCGGATGACGTTGCAACGGTGATCACCTTTGCCCGCGAAAACGGGCTGGAACTCTCGATCCGGGGAGCTGGGCATAATATTGCCGGGAATGCGGTGTGCGATGACGGCGTGATGCTTGATCTTTCAACCATGAAGAATGTCCGCGTGGATGCTCAGAAGCGGCGTGCCTATGTGGAGCCTGGTGCTACGCTGGCTGATTTTGATCAAGCGGCTCAGATCCATGGATTAGCGACTCCGGTCGGCATTAATTCTACAACAGGTATTGCCGGTCTGACGCTGGGGGGTGGCTTCGGTTGGCTAACTCGGAAGTACGGTATGACGATCGACAATCTAGTTTCTGCGGCAGTAATCACAGCGGATGGGAAGCAACTCCGAGCTAGCGCAACCGAAAACCCTGATCTATTTTGGGCAATTCGTGGTGGCGGCGGTAACTTTGGGATCGTCGCTGAGTTTGAATTCGCCCTCCATCCGGTGGGTCCTGAAATATTGGCGGGGTTAATCGTTTTTCCGTTTAGTCAAGCAAAACAGGTGTTGACCCAGTATCGGCAATTTGTGGAATCAGCCCCGGAAGAACTGACTGTGTGGGTCGTCCTTCGCAAAGCTCCACCACTGCCTTTTCTGCCAGAGCCTGTGCATGGCAAAGAAGTCGTCGTGCTGGCGATCTTTTATACAGGCGATATTGCAGAGGGAGAGAAACTGGTCGAACCGCTGCGCGGTTTTGGTGACGCCTATGGCGAACACATCGGTGCTCAGCCCTACGTGGCATGGCAGCAAGCGTTTGACCCTTTGCTAACACGCGGTGCAAGAAACTACTGGAAATCTCATAATTTCACAGAGTTAGGGGATGGCGCACTGGATGCGATCGTGGAATCTGTAGCCAAGCTACCTTCACCCCAGTGCGAAATCTTCATCGCCTTCCTGGCTGGGGCAGCCAACCGCGTCTCATCAGATGCCATGGCTTATTATCACCGGGATGCAAAGTTTGTGCTGAATGTGCATGGACGATGGGATGAGTCCGCACAGGATGAGACAGGCATTGCGTGGGCACGGGAGTTTTTCCGGGCTTCTACTCCTTATGCCTCTGCGGGCGCCTATGTGAACTTTATGACTGGAGAGGAGGGCGATCGCATCACTGCAGCTTACGGCGCCAACTACGATCGCTTGGTTCAGATCAAGAAACGCTACGATCCTGAGAATATTTTCCATCTCAACCAGAACATTAAACCCTAAGGATCGTTGATTCAATTACATCGGCAATTTTCCAAGCGTCAGGGCTTCGCATATCCTAGGGGAAGCAAGCTACGGGCTAAAACCCTGACAATGAAGAAAAAGTGACCTGCCGAATGCGAAGCCCCCACAACAGAATTAACGATTTTATTGTGTTCTCGCCTCTAAACTAGCCTTGCTTTTGTGAGATTTTGGACAGGCATCACACGCCCATTCGCAAGGTCATGTGATGGGCATGTGATTGATATATTTGAAACACAACTCAATCACATTGGTGAGTCTCTGAACATAGAAGACTTTTAAACTGCCACTCTTTCCATTAAGGACTATAATCCAATGGAGTTCTCAGCCTTTATCCCATGTCTTCCGACGCTTCCGTTCCGGCATCTGTGCCAGTGGTTCCCCCAGCCCCTTCTGAAGTAGACCGCAATTCACAGGTTCGCTTTAAAAGCGAAGGCGGACGGTTAGTTTTGCTGCTGCCTCCAGAAGATGTGGGCGATTCTATTAATCCATTGAGTTGGACGGAAATTTGGCAGCAGTTGAAGCAACGTCTAGATGGGAGTGAGCGGTTCTGGCAACCGAATACGACGGTTCATCTGATTGCCAGAGATCGATTGTTGGATAGCCGGCAACTCCAGGCGATCGCCGATGCCCTGACCGAAGCGCAACTGCAACTGAAGCGGGTTTACACCAGCCGCCGTCAAACAGCGGTCGCTGCTGCCACCTCCGGCTATTCAGTGGAACAACAACCCACCGTTGCCCATCTCAACCAGCCCACCGAAGAGGCAGGGCAAGCGATGGCAGAACCACTCTATTTGCAAACCACCCTGCGATCGGGCAACGAAATTCGGCACAACGGCACCATTATTATCCTGGGCGATTCCAACCCAGGCAGTGCGATCGTGGCAGATGGCGACATTATTGTGTGGGGACGGTTGCGTGGGGTTGCCCAGGCAGGTGCCAAAGGCAATAGCCGTTGCCTGATCCTGGCATTACAAATGGAGCCGACTCAAATACGGATCGCGAATTTTGTTGCCAGAGCACCCGAAAATCCTCCCGGTCAGTTCTATCCAGAAATTGCTTATGCAACACCGCAGGGAATTCGAATTACCAGAGCCAGCGATTTCTCCCGACCCTAGTCGTCCGTCAGGATAGATTTGAGTGACCTTCAAGTCGACAAAAACCATTTCGAGACTATTTTGAGGATTTTCAACGCCTCAAAATAGTCTCGAAAAAAACCATTAGTAGAACTTGGCAGAAATCTGCCTACCATTCTGACTCCTGCCCCCTGCCCCCTGGCCCCCTCAGAATCGTTGCCTAACTTACGCCCCAAAGTACTAGTCTGGTGAAATACGAGTTTTGAATTGACTGGTAAACGCTGGAGATTCAAACAGCTCAAGATGAATTTATTCCCAGCAAAAAGCCGACAGCGATTTTCAAATGAACTGGTATGCTTAACCGATATACGGAGTTGGGTCAGTGACGGTTCCGCTACACTAAGGTACAATCTCAAGGGTTATTTTTTCTGATTCTGGTGGATTTTGTGGTTGGTTTGCTGTAAAGACGGTCAACCCAAACGAAGGTAGAACCAGCTCTTTTTCAATCGGTTGTCTAAACACAAGTCTCACAGTTCATGAGTCGCATTATTGTCGTTACATCGGGTAAAGGCGGGGTGGGCAAAACCACCTCCACTGCAAACTTAGGCATGGCACTGGCGCAACTGGGTCGCAAGGTGGCTGTGGTAGATGCAGACTTTGGCTTGCGAAACCTGGATCTGTTACTGGGTTTGGAAAACCGGGTGGTTTATACCGCTGTCGAAGTGTTGGCGGGTGAATGTCGGCTCGATCAGGCATTGGTGAAAGATAAGCGGCAAAATCGTCTGGTGCTTTTGCCCGCAGCCCAAAACCGCACCAAGGATGCTGTAACGCCCGACCAAATGAAACAGTTGGTGGTTTCTCTGGCTGAATCCTACGACTATATCCTGGTGGATAGCCCAGCCGGGATTGAGATGGGGTTTCAGAATGCGATCGCGGCGGCACAGGAGGCGTTGGTCGTCACGACACCGGAAATTTCGGCGGTACGAGATGCCGATCGCGTCGTTGGCTTACTCGAAGCCAACGGCATTAAAAAAATTCACCTGATTGTGAATCGACTGAAACCGGCAATGGTACAGGCAAATGACATGATGTCTGTAGCAGATGTGCAAGAAATTTTGGCAATCTCTTTGATTGGGGTGGTGCCTGATGATGAGCGAGTCATTGTTTCGACGAACAAAGGAGAGCCCCTCGTGCTAGCCGATGCCCCTTCCCTGGCAGGGCTTGCCTTCAACAACATTGCTCGTCGCCTTGAAGGTGAAAAAGTCGATTTTCTAGACCTCACTGCCAATAACGAAGGGTTGCTCAATCGCTTCAAGAAATTGCTGAATTATAAGATTTTCTGATTGAGTTTAATCTGATTGGGTTTAATTGGTTTGACTGTTCATTGTACTTGTGCTCACCCATGCTGATCGAACTTCTAGAACGACTCTTTCCTCGCCTAAGCGCTGATAACAGCCGTCAGGACGTAAAGCGTCGCTTGCAACTGGTTTTGGCACACGATCGCACCGATCTGCCGCCCCAAACCCTGGAAGCCATGCGTAAGGAAATTTTAGAAGTGGTCTCTCGTTATGTCGAGCTTGACACTGACAGCATGGAGTTTTCTTTAGAAAATAGCCAGCGGGCAACCGCGCTGATTGCCAACTTACCGATTCGTCGGGTGCGCCCGATCGCCGAGAACAAACCCCTCGCTACACCTTCCGAAGCTCCTGTCGTGACTGAATGATCGTAGAAAGGATTGGACTTTGGTCCCTAAACGATGGACTGAAGCAAGCAAGCAAAGATATCGTAAATAGTCGTAAAGTCCAAAGTCTAAAGTTCAGAGTCCCTTTACTGACATCTGTTTCTGCTCGACCCAAAAACCAACCAGCATAACCTCTTGGAGTGCTTCACCTTCACTAGGGCGGCGGTAGTTGAGGATTTTGCGGATGCGCAGTTGGGGATTGATCAGGATAATCGAATCGACTGCAACCACACGGGTATAGGTGGTCGTCATCAGCAATTCTCGATTTTCAGAGTTGAAAGAAAAATGGGACACGATCGGGCGTGATTCTTCGTAGGCACGATCGCGTAGGTAAGCCCCCATGATCAACTGACCTTCGGGTTGTTCGGGCACAAGCAGCCGATTAAGCGATTGGTTCACTCGATCGCCTTTTTTGGATACCGTTTCAAAGTCGAGTGATATCCAGGCAGGTCATCCAACGTGGATGGTGCGGCATATTCGTTGTCGGATAACACCTGTGCCTTGAGTTCGGGCGTAATGGCGTAGATGCGAAATTTGGTATACGATCGTTCCACTTCCTGATGGAACAGGTAAGGGTAAGTGCGTTCAGTTACCCAGGCGGCCCCACAGGCATCGAAAAACTGACGAAAGATGTCCAGATTAGTCATAGGGTGCTCGTGTGTAAGGCGATGCTGAAGCAGCAATATTTAAATCAAACATGGCTCGATCGTGGCAGCGACTGAAGCTGCCAGAGTATTGAAGTCATACCCCCCTTCTAACCCAAAAACAATCTGTCGGGTAATGCCTAAACAATAATGGCTAAAGATGCCATAATCTTTGGGCGTGAGCGAGATGCTTGCCAAGGGGTCATCATGATTGGCATCGTACCCAGCGCTGACAATTAACAAATCGGGTTGAAACGCCTGTAAAAAGGGAATCACCTTTTGCTCAAAAGCAGGCTGATACTCAGACAGGGTGCTGCCAGGGAGCATCGGTACGTTCAAAACATTGTTGTGTGCACCTTGTTCATGCGCTTCTCCGGTGCCGGGATAGCAGGGAGACTGGTGCAAAGAGCAATAGGCAATTTGAGCATGGTTTTCGACGATCGCCTGGGTGCCATTGCCATGATGCACATCCCAGTCAAGAATCGCCACTCGCTGAATGCCAGCTTGCTCCAGGGCATAGTAAGCCGCGATCGCGGCATTACTAAAAATGCAAAAGCCCATTCCCATTTCACTCAGAGCATGGTGCCCCGGTGGACGTGCTAGCACAAAACTGGGAGATCCTGTTTGCAAAGCATAATCGACCCCATCCAGCCAGGCACTCACCGCCAGCAACGCCACTTCATAGCTACGCGGCGAAACTGGCGTATCCGAATCAATATAGCCTCCCCCCCGGTTTGCCAATTGCCGCACTGCATCCGTGTAGCGAGTCGAGTGAACCCGATGAATTGCCTCGATCAAAGAGGGCGATCGTGCGCCTTCTCCTGAAGGCAGCCGCCATTCCAACTGGTCAGCCCAAGAAGCCGTATTCAGTGCTGTCTTGATAGCGGTCAGGCGATCGGGTTTTTCAGGATGAAAATAGCCCGTCTCATGAAGCAAAAATTCGTCTGAATAGATAACGGGAAGCATAGAGAGAGGAAAGGGTAGAAGGGTGAGGGGGTGAAACAGTAAAAAGAACTAGAAGAGGAGAGGGAAAAAAGGGTTGGGGGTGACTATGAATGACCAATGGCGAATCCCACTAACCCAACGATCAGCCAATTTACAATGGTTCCAGTCAATCGTCGAGGGCAATGCCAGGTTTAATTATGAATGCGTTTGCCGATTTTAGGCGGGAAGTGATTGCAGTTGAGGGGATCGAGATTCATCTCGCCAGAGCTGGCTCAGGGAATCCGCTGTTGTTGTTGCATGGCTATCCCCAGACCCATTGGATGTGGCACAAAATTGCGCCTTGGTTGGCTACCGACTTTACCGTGATTGCAACGGATTTACGCGGCTATGGCGACAGTGCCAAACCGATCGGGGAAGTGGATCACCGCAATTATTCTAAACGGGTAATGGCGAGAGACCAGGTTAACGTCATGACTCAATTGGGCTATGAACAGTTTGCCGTAGTGGGACATGATCGAGGTGCGCGCGTTGCCCATCGCATGGTACTAGACTATCCCGATCGCGTCAGCAAACTTGCACTCCTGGATATTATCCCGACCGCCGAACTATACGCCACGATCGACCAAACCCTCGCCACCGCTTACTATCACTGGTTCTTTTTGATTCAACCTTCCCCCTTGCCCGAAACGCTCATTGGCGCAAATCCCCAGTATTATTTGCAACAATGCCTAAAGCGCTGGAGCTACGATTTTTCAGCCTTTACCCCTGCCGCTCTAGCAGAATATCAGCGCTGCTTTCAAGACCCTGCTACAATTCATGCCACCTGCGAAGACTACCGCGCTGCTGCCACCATCGACCTCATCCACGATCACCACGATCGGGCACAACGCATCACCTGTCCCCTGCTTGTCCTCTGGGGCAACCAGGGCATCATTGGACGCAAATACGAGGTTCTGAGCATCTGGCAGCAACGCGCGATCGCGGCCCAGGGCAATGCCCTCCCCTGCGGACACTTCCTTCCCGAAGAAACCCCTCAGGAGACTTATCAAGCCCTACGCAAGTTTTTGTTGGCATAAAGGCACCAGATGTCGAGAACGCAGAATAGCAATCAGCCCACCCCTCTACCTCTTCACCCCTCTACCTCTTCACCCCTCCCCTGGCGGATGGTACTCATGCCAGTGACGCGCAATATCAATCCGACGACAAATCCAGACCCGATCGTGCTGTTGTACATAATCAAGAAATTTTGCCAATGCAGCGGCACGTCCTGGTCTACCCACCAGTCGGCAATGTAACCCAATACTCATCATTTTGGGTGCCGTTTCGCCTTCAGCATAGAGCACATCAAAGGCATCACAGAGGTAGGTAAAAAACTGATCGCCAGAATTGAACCCCTGAATGCTGGCAAAGCGCATGTCGTTGTTATCGAGTGTGTAGGGAATCACCAGGTGCGGCGTGCCATAGTCATAGACCCAATAGGGCAAGTCATCAGCATAGCTATCGGCATCATAGAGAAACCCCCCTTCTTCAACCACCAGTTTGCGGGTATAGGGGCTGGTGCGTCCGGTGTACCAACCGAATGGGCGGCTGCCAGTCACACGCGTGTGAATCGCGATCGCCTGTTGCAGGTGTTCGCGTTCCGCCGCTTCGCCAAAATATTTATAGTCAATCCAGCGATAGCCATGGCTGGCAATTTCCCAATCCGCCGACAGCATCGCAGCCACAGCTTCTGGATTGCGCTCCAATGCCATTGCCACCCCATAGACCGTTACAGCAATGCCGCGATCGGTAAACATCCGATAGAGCCGCCAAAAACCAGCTCGACTACCATACTCGTAGCACGACTCCATATTCATGTGGCGCAAGCCATGCAAAGGCACTGCACCTACAATTTCTGAAAGGAAGGTTTCAGATGCCTGATCACCATGCAGGATGCAGGTTTCCCCCCCTTCTTCGTAGTTAATCACAAACTGAACTGCTACACGGGCTTGATTTTGCCAACGGGGATCAGGTGGGTGTTGCCCATATCCCACCATATCTCGCGGATATTGAGTCATGAAATCATATTGGGTTGCTACGATTTTTTCGATCGCTAAGAGGATGTTTTAAAAGTCCTTTCGTAAGTAGCAACAGACACGATCCCCCTCAAAGTCCCCCTTTTTAAGGGAGACTTTGAGGCTAATCCCCCCTTTTTAAGAGGGGCTAGGGGGAATCTCTGAGTGCACAACATCACAGCGAGCACCTTTTCAAACACCCTCTAAGGCTCATAAATTAAATGACATCGCCGATTCGGCTATATTGGCTTAGCATTTGGCGCATGAGCTTGCCTCGATCGCAACCATTTTTGCCCAAATGCCAAGTCCCTACGGTCAGTCCGTTTGTTCTCTCAACAATTCGGTCATCCACTTGGGCGAGG
Source organism: Scytolyngbya sp. HA4215-MV1 (assembly GCA_019359045.1). Classification (GTDB taxonomy): domain Bacteria; phylum Cyanobacteriota; class Cyanobacteriia; order Leptolyngbyales; family Leptolyngbyaceae; genus Scytolyngbya. The sequence continues at coordinate 315,609 of JAHHIA010000002.1, read as the reverse complement.
AAAAAATAGCCTGACTGGATAGCACTTCCAGATGAAGGAACAACCCAATGTCAGCGGATATCGTAAAGACATGATCACGAACCCATGTACGAGTGATTAGACCCGGCAGGGGGCTGCCGGGTTTTTCTTTAAGATTTTTGAGCAAGGCAGGTAGCAATTAACAACTGCCTGCCCTGGCGGAATTCATCAACCGTCCACTCCGGTGAAATTGTAGGGGTTGATCGAGTGAATAGCAATGGGCAAAACTACGTTTATCCATCAAGATTAGCGTGACCACCATAAAGAATCTGATCAAATTCGCCTTTATCCCTTGCCTCCTCCCCCTAGCCAGCTTGTTGGTTATGTTCTAGACATGTTGTTGGTATTTTTGAAAGCTTTGCTGAGCAAAGCTTTCAAAAATACCAACAACACCTTTGAAACACTACCCAGCTTGTTTTTATTTTGTGATTCATCACGCGAATGATCCAAAAATCACAAGAACCTAATACTTTGGGGCATCAGTTGGGCAACTATTCTGGGGGAGTCAGGAGTTAGGAGTCAGAATGGTAGGCAGATTTCCACCACGTTCTACTAGTGCTCTGTCAAGACTGTTTTCAGGGGCTGAAAACCCTCAAAACATCTCAAAAATGTTTTTTGTAGAGCTGAATGACTTCTCAAATCTATCCTGACGGACTACTTAGGATTGGAGGGTGGTGCGAACAAGACCTTCTGGGGCACGCTAAATAAGAATCACTCATCTGCATTTTGAATCGTTTTATTGCTGGAACTTGCCTTCAATCATTTATGAGATTGAGAAACTTAGTAAGAGAGGACTTCACAGAAATCCTCTCTCATTATTCAAACCGGATGGCGATATACAGTTTCCTAAGGGGGTTGTGTTCCTCTTCTGCCCTCATCAATTGCCGGATTTGTAGGATGGAAGAAACTGCGTAAGGGATCTGTCAGGATTGTTTTTATGTGCTTTGATGTTGTGTTTCGGGATGCAGAGCCTTCTATCCTTTTTTGCGAGATAAGAGGATGGCTGTAAGTGAATTGAAGATGTTTTCGGGGGTGCCCCCCAGCCTGGGAGAAACTCCCACAGTCCTTTCTTGCAATTGATTGGGGCTACCTACTTAAGAGATACGATTAGTTTTTCTTTTATCTTTGTGCCTTTTTAACTCCTATAACCCACTTGTAGATGTCCAAGCAGGTCTTTGCCATTTTTGTGTTAGAGCAATAGCGTATAAAAGCACTCTATGCTGACTTCATTAGGAATGTAGAGAATTTTTTGTTTTGTCAGTGCTCGATCGCGGTTCATTCTCTATCAGTTATCAAATCGCTTTACTATGCCCAGTCCTGCAAATTATCGTTCTGTCGAAGCATCTGTCTTAATTGATCATCTGCAAGCGACCCTAAGTAGGATGGAGACTGCTTTGAACTGTGCAAATATCGCGATTGCCTGGACGGATGCCCAGGGTACGCTGCAAGGGGGCAATGCGGCTTTCAATCGACTGCTCGATCGTCCCCATCAGCCATTGCTCAACCAACCTTTGCTCGATCTATTACCCCTCCGTTTTCAGGGCGAATTATTACCCGGTGCAGTCCATCCTGTTGGGCAAGCACTCACTGCATCCGGCACTGGTAAAGAATGCTACGAGCTGCATCAGGGGCAGACCGCGATCGCGCCATCTTCTCCTGCACGATGGCTAGAGATCGCCTGGTCGGCGTTATCTAGCCCGCCAGCCTCCATAGACAACCCTGCCGATCCCTCCAGAGATGGCGCGGTTTTTGTTATCCGAGATATTACTGCTCAAACGCTGGCAGAAAAAATCTTGCAGCAGGCCCTTTTGCATTCAGAGGAACACCAGGAAACGCAGATCACCACACTCATTCGTGCCAATCAAACGCTGCAACAGCAATTACAGGCAGAACTTTGTCAGCGCCAGCAGCTTGAAACGAAACTTCAGCAGCAACAAGACCTACTCGCAGCCAGTCATCATGGCGTTGCTTTATTAAATCCAGCGGGTGAATACCTCTCTCTCAATTCAACTTATGCTCAAACGTTTGGCTATCAGCAGGTCGAAGACTTGATTGGACAATCCTGGCAAGGGCATTGTTCTGTGCCCGAAAGCCAACAGTTGAAGCAAGCAATGCAGCAACAAAGGTCTTGGCAGGGTGAAATTGTTGCTATTCAACCCGATGGTCGCTCTTCTGCTCAGAGAGTTTTTCTGTCCTTTTTGACAAATGGCAACATCCTAATCAGTTGTCGAGAAGTTGATTTCCTCAAGCAGGCAGAAACCACTCTGCATCAGCTCAATCACGAACTCGAGCAAAGAGTACAACAACGAACGACTGAGCTAGAGCAACTCAATCGACAGTTGCAGTTGGCAGTTGCCGAACATCAACAAACAGAAATTGCCCTGCGGTTGCGCCACCAGGCAATTACTGCAAGTAGCAATGGAATTGTCATTGCAGATGCCAGCCAGCCAGATTTACCCCTGATCTATGTCAACCCCGCTTTTGAACAACAAACGGGCTATGCCGCAGCCGAAGTATTAGGAAAAAATTGCCGCTTTTTACAAGGTGATGATCGCGAACAACCAGAGCTTGCGCACCTCCGTGCTGCGATTCAAAATGGACAGCATTGTACAGTGACTTTGCGAAACTATCGCAAAGATGGCGCCCCATTTTGGAACCAGTTGACCCTCTCGCCCATTTACGATGAGCAACACCAGTTGACTCATTTTGTGGGCATTCAAACGGATATCAGCGATCGCAAGCGAGTCGAAGACAACCTACGAGAAAGTGAAGAACGACTTCGCTTTGCGCTCGAAGCCGCTGATATGGGAGCCTGGGAAGCCAATTTGGCGACAGGGATAGAAATTTGGTCGGAGCAGTCTAAGAAGCTATTCGGCTTTGATCCCCAAACATTTGATGGCAAAGTCGAAACTTTTTTTGACCGGGTGCATCCCGACGATCGCGAAACCTTGCGTCAGTTGCAATCCAAGCTACAACAAACCCGCAACTACCAGACAGAGTTTCGTATTCTGTTGCCCGATGGCAACGTTCGCTGGATTGCAACACGAGGAAAGGTGTTTCTCGATGAAGCGAGTCAGCCAGTGCGTCTCAGTGGGGTTGATTTGGATATTACCGATCGCAAACAAGCAGAAACCAGCTTACAAGAAAGCGAAGAGCGACTCCGGATGGCACTAGAATCTGCCGATATGGGCGTCTGGGATTGGAATTTACTTCTGGGGAAAGAAACCTGGTCTTCTGAGACTGAACGGATCTTTGGTTTTGCACCTGGCACTTTTGACGGCAAGACCGAAACCTTCTTCAGCCGTTTGCATCGTGACGATCTCGAAATGGTGAGGCAAGCCCAGCAACAGGCTTTGCAGACAGGTCATTATCAGGTCGAGTTTCGCATCCTGCGCCCAGACAACAGCATTCGCTGGATCGACAATCGCGGCAAAGTGTTTCGAGATGAAACAGGCAAAGCCATCCGCATGAGTGGCATCTCTACAGATGTGACTGAGCGAAAATTAGTAGAGGCAGCGCTGGCTGAAAGCGAAGCCCGCTACCGCACCCTGGTTGCCAATATTCCCGGTGTGGTCTATCGATGTGCCCCAGGCCCTAAATGGACAGTCGAGTTTATTAGTGAAAGTATTGCAGAGATTTCGGGCTATCCCGTTGCCGATTTCCTGCATCGCCAAGTCCGCACTTACAACAGCATCATTCATCCCGAAGACCGGGAACGGGTTCGGCAAGAAGTCTCCGCTGCCATTACTGCTAAGCAGCCCTTTTATTTGGAATACCGGATTTTGAGAGCAGATGGCAGAATTGTCTGGTTACTCGATCGAGGACGAAGTATCTCAAACGCCCAGGGAGAATCTCTTTATCTGGATGGGGTGATTTTTGACATTAGCGATCGCAAACGGATAGAAGAAACCCTGCGCCATCGCGAAAATCGTTATCGTGGCATTGTTCAGAGTCAACTGGAAATTATCTGTCGCGCCTTTCCCGACACCACCATTATCTTTGTCAATGAAGCGGTTCGCAACTATATCGACATTGAGCCGCGCACTTTGGTCGGGACCCCCTGGTTAGATATGGTGTATCCCGACGATCGTGCAGCAGTGACTCAACAACTGGCACTGCTCAGCCCAGATAACCCCATTATCATTAGCGAAACTCGAATTCTTGATTTTCAAGGACGAATCTGGTGGTTTCAGGCAAATCACCAGGGGCTATTTGATGCCCAAGGGCACCTGTTAGAAATTCAAACCGTAGGACGAGATATTACCCCTGCGAAACAGCTCGAAGCTGCACATCAGAAAGCGGAAGCTGCACTCCGTCAGAGTGAAGAACAATTTCGTCGTGTCTTTGAAGACGCTCCCATTGGAATTGGGCTGGTCAATTTTGAGACCTTTCAATTGATCAAAGCCAACTCCACCTATTGCGACATGCTGGGTTACAGTCATGATGAAATCGTTCAGATGAGTCTGATAGATTTTTCCTATCCAGAGGATATGGAAGTAGATACGCAGCAAGTGCAGAAAATGCTCCGAGGAGAAATTCCATGTTTTTGTATGGAAAAACGCTACATCCGTAAAAACAAAGAAATTCTTTGGACGAACCTGACGGTCACGCTACTGCGCGATCAAGACGAGCACCCTCTTTACATGTTTGGCATGATTGAAGACATCACCACTCGCAAAAGGGCAGAAGCCGCCCTTCTCCAGAGCAAAGCCCGATTTCAGCGGCTCGTGGCGAATGTGCCGGGTGTGATTTACCAATATATCTGGCGCAGCGATGGGTCCGATGCCTTTACCTATATCAGCCCCCGTTGTCGCGAAATTTTTGACGTTGAGCCAGAAGCCATCCTGGAAAATAGTAACCTTGTCTGGCAAATGTTTCACCCGGATGATTTGCCAACTGTGCGAGAGGCGATCGAGATTGCAGCTCAAAACCTCTTGCCTTGCAGCGCCGAAAGCCGAATTATCTCCCCTTCAGGCCAAATCAAGTGGCTCCAGATTGCCTCTCAACCGGCTCGTCAAATGAATGGGGATTTGCTTTGGGATGGGCTTTTAGTAGACATCACGGAACAAAAAAAGGCGGAAGAGTCTTTACAACTGACTCGATTCTTTCTTGATCGCGTCAGTGATGCAGTTTATCTTACAAGTAGCGATGCCCGCTTTACCTATGTGAATGAGTCTGCTTGCAGCTCGCTGGGTTACTCCCAAGCTGAACTGTTGAATATGAGTGTTCAGGATATTGATCCAAGTAGTGCCTTAGAAAATTGGTCTGAATACTGGCAGAATATTGCTCAGCGGAGTTCTTTTTTGGTGGAATCTACCAATCGCAGTCGCACCGGATCAGAATTTCCTGTTGAGATTAGTGTCAACTATCTCCAGTTCAATAATCAGGAATACAAGTGCGCGATCGTGCGCGATATCAGTGAGCGCAAGCGAGCTGAAGCTCAGCTTAGAGCTTCTTTGCAGGAAAAAGAGGTTTTACTTAAAGAGATTCACCATCGGGTCAAAAATAATTTACAAACGATTTGCAGCTTGCTCAATCTGCAAGCGAACTCTATCCAAGATCCCAAAGTTTTGGAACTCTTCAACGAAAGTCAGCGGCGAGTCAAAGCAATGGCATTGATTCACGAGTGGCTCTATCGTTCTGGGAACCTTGCCAAAATCGACTTTTCAAAATATGTGCAAAGCTTAATTCAAGATCTTTTTCAGTCTGCGATCGTGACAAACTCTACCATTCGCTTTCAGATTGACGTGGTAGACGTGGAACTTCCGGTTGATGTGGCAACTCCCTGTGCACTCATTATCAACGAACTGGTTTCTAATGCCATCAAATACGCTTTTCCTGCCAATCGGGGGGGACAAGTGAATATTCAGTTTTCGATTAATCCTGCTGGACAGTACATTTTGCAAGTTCAAGATGACGGCATCGGGATTCCAGAAACGATCGACATCACGCAGACAGATTCTCTTGGGCTACAACTCGTCTCTGCATTTACGAACCAGTTACGGGGAACTCTGGAACTAGAACGTTACTGCGGTAGTACATTCAAAATTACATTTGCCAGTTTTGGGTAAAAGGATGAGTACTGTGACCGTAAAAATCCTAGTGGTTGAAGATGAACCCGTGATTGCCCTAGATATTAAGCAACGTTTAAATCATTTAGGCTATCAAGTGGTGGCGATCGCCGATTGTGCCGAATCTGCGCTAGCAGCCGTTGCCCAACATCAACCAGATTTGGCGTTGATGGATATCCGCATTCGGGGTGAAATCAATGGCATTGCTACTGCTGCCAAAGTGCGGCAGGAATATAATCTGCCTGTGGTTTTTCTGACCGCCCATGCAGACGCCGCAACACTGGCACAAGTTAAAGCCACCCAACCCTTTGGTTACATTACTAAACCCTTTGAAACTCAAGACCTGAGCACTGCGATCGAAATTGCGCTCAGTCGTCAACAGGCAGAAATCGCGATCCAAAATGCTTTAATTCAGGAAAAGGAATTGCATGAAATGAAATCGCAGTTTATTGCTGTGGTTTCTCATGAATTTCGCAATCCTCTTAGTTCCATCTTATTTTGCATTGATTTGCTAGAGCGTCAAGAACAGCTTGCCCCTGAAAAAAAACAGATTTACCTGCAACGTGCCAGGTCTTCAGTAGAGCGCATGAAAGAATTACTCGAAGAAGTGTTGGTAATTGGTGAAGCTGATGCAGGCAAGTTGCTATGTCAACCAACTCCCCTTGATTTGCCCAACTTCTGTCAAGAGTTAATAGAAGAATTGCAGGGTCGCGCAGGGCATCAATGTACCCTGGGCTTTGCCCTTCATAAAGCAGAAGCCATTGAGTTAAAACCTGCTTTTTTCGATGCAAAACTGCTGCGGCACATTTTGTCTAACCTGCTTTCTAATGCCATCAAATATTCACCGCAGGGAGGCGAGGTGAATTTGGATTTGATCTATCGACCAGAGCAAGTCACTTTTCGAGTCCAAGACCGAGGAATTGGGATTCCAGCATCTGATCTGAATCAGATTTTTCATTCGTTCCATCGTGCCAAAAATGTTAAAACGATTCCGGGCACAGGATTAGGATTATCAATCGTCAAGCAATGTGTGGAAGCTCATGGGGGAGAGATTACGGTGGAAAGTCAAGAGGGAGTTGGGACGACCTTTATGGTGACGCTACAACCCGCATCTGCGGAAATCGCGTTCTCTCCTTCTCCTCAAAAAACTGAATTATCTGACAAATTTTGATAATTGTGAATCAATCCTCTGAACTAGCTCTTCATCACCGATTGCATCACTCAGTTCAGCGTTCGAGAAGGCCAAGCACTCGAAATATGGGCTAGATTCAGGAGAATTCTGAATGGATCGAAATGAGTTAGACCAGATGAAAACAATCTTAGTAATTGAAGATGAATCGATGATTCGGGATTCTCTACAAGATTTACTTGAAATGGAGGGTTTTCGGGCGATCGCTGCAGAAGATGGCATCGTCGGTATTCAACTGGCAGAAGCTCATTTGCCCGATTTGATTCTCTGTGATGTGAACATGCCGGGAATTGATGGGTATGGCGTTTTGCAAGCCCTGCATGACAATCCATCAACACAGTCAATTCCCTTGATTTTTCTGACAGCAATGGGAGCAAAATCTAATATTCGTCAGGGGATGACGTTAGGTGCGGATGATTATCTCGTCAAGCCTTGTACCCGAGACGAGTTGATCGGAGCGATCGAGGGACGTCTCAAAAAGCAGACGATGATTCAGTCTGAGTCGCAAAAAAAGCTGGATAATCTGCGCAGCAGCATTACGCTGGCGCTGCCACATGAATTACGTACGCCACTGAATGGCATTCTGAGTTTTTCAGAATTGTTGATGACGGACTATGACGTGTTGGAACGGACTGAGGTGCTGGAAGTTGCAGAATGCATCCATACTTCTGCCAGCCGTTTATATCACCTGATTCAGAATTTTTTACTTTATACAGAATTGGAATTGACGGTACGTGATCCCAATCGGCTAAAAGCGATTCAAACCTATGAAGTGTCGAAACCCAAGCTAGTGATTGCCACTATTGCCACCAACATTGCCCGCCAAAACGGACGTGAATCGGATTTGCATCTCAATTTAGTCGATTCAGAACTGCTTTTGTCGGAAATTAAACTCAAAAAGGTGCTGGAAGAATTGATTAGTAACGCATTCAAATTTTCAGCGATCGGCTCACCGGTTGAGATTACCAGTCAGGTCGATGGGAGTGATTTTACGATTACTCTGACAGATTATGGACGGGGGATGACGGCTGAGCATATCGCTTATTTAGGCGCTTACATGCAGTTCGATCGCAAAATTTATGAACAGCAAGGCGCAGGGTTGGGTCTCATTATTGCGAAGCGATTGTTAGAGTTGCATGGGGGCAGTCTGACGATTGCGAGTACACCTAGCAAAACGACTGTGGTCAAAGCTACACTGCCACTCGCATCCGCTGCCAAGCGACTTGATCTTCTGGAAGCCGATCGTCGGGAATAGATGCAAGTTCTGAAGTTGTTTCGCAAACCTGCTGCCAAACAACCGCTCATTGAGTGTGTCAGTCTCAATCTGCGGCAGGGATGGGGCATTGTGGGGGATTGTCATGCCTGTGTGGGAAGTCCCCGACAAATTTTGCTGACCGATCGCGTCTCGCTTCAGGCGTTTGGCTTACAACCGGGTGACCTCCAAGAAAATATTTGGGTCGATGCCGACCTTTCGAGCTTGACATCAGGAACTGTTTTGCAAATTGGATCTGCCTGGATTCGCTTGACTATACTTTGCGAACCCTGTGCTTATTTGCATCAGTTCGGGACTGGATTGGCAAAACGCATCCGGGGCAAACGAGGATATTTGGGCAGAGCAGTTCGGGATGGCAGCATTCGTGTAGGAGATACTGCAACGCTGATCCCCGACCAATTTCCCGCCATTCCCCAAGATACGCCTGGTCGGTTTTATGATTTTGTCGCTAGAATTCCCATGGGCAAGGTGGTGAGCACCACAGACGTGCTGTTGGCGCTGGGCATGACAAAAGCTTACTGCCGTGTTTTGCCCCAACTGATGAAGCGAGCACCTAAAGAAATCCCGGTACATCGTGTGATAGCGAGAGATCGCTGTCTGTTCAGCCAGCACCTGCCTGAGCAGGCAAATTTTCTCAGGCAAGAAGGGATTGGGTTGGAGGCAGGCAAAGTGGTTGAACTGTACAATTGGCAAGCCAAATTTTTCTATCGAGAGAATGTCAAAATTTAACCCGGTAAATCTGTGCTACCCATCAAGTAGCGATCGCATTCACGGGCTGCACCTCGTCCCTCATTGAATGCCCACACCACCAGGCTTTGCCCCCGACGGCAGTCTCCAGCAGCAAACACACCGGAGATGCTGGTGGAATATTTGCCGTAGTCAGCTTTGACGTTGCTGCGGGGATCGCGCTCAATGCCGAGGGCATCCAGTAAAGGTTGTTCGGGTCCCAAAAAGCCCATTGCCAGTAGAACCAACTGAGCTGGAAGCACTTTCTCTGTGCCTGGAATCGGTTGAGGAATAAATTGACCTTTCTCGTTTTTCTGCCACTCTACTTCCACGGTATGAACGGCTTTGACCTGCCCCAGTTCGTCGGACTCAAACTGGGTAGCAGTGGTGAGGTAAACCCGGGGATCGCCGCCAAACTTAGCAGCAGCTTCTTCTTGCCCGTAGTCCATCTTGTAGACCTTGGGCCATTCGGGCCAGGGGTTGTTGGTAGCACGTTCGAGTGGCGGTTTGGGCATGATTTCTAGTTGCACCAGGCTCTTGCAACCGTGGCGAATGGACGTGCCGACACAGTCCGTTCCGGTATCGCCACCACCGATGATGACGACATCTTTGCCTGCCGCATTGATGAAGTTGCCATTCGGTTGTTTATCCAAAATTGCCTGGGTGTTGGCAGTGAGAAAGTCCATAGCAAAGTGGATGCCTTTGAGTTCGCGTCCGGCGATCGGTAAGTCGCGTGGGCGAGTCGCTCCGGTGCAGAGCAGCACCGCATCAAACTCTTTAAGCAAATTTTCGGCAGGAAGATCCTTGCCTACTTCAGTATTGCAAATGAATTTGACCCCTTCTGCTTCCAGAATATTGAGGCGACGCAAGACGACGGCTTCTTTGTCGAGCTTCATGTTGGGGATACCGTACATCAGCAGACCACCGGGACGATCGGCGCGTTCAAACACGGTGACCGAGTGCCCAACCGTGTTTAACTGTGCCGCCGCCGAGATGCCGGCAGGGCCAGAACCCACGATGGCAATTTTTTTGCCCGTGCGTTGGGTGGGGGGATGGGGCGTAATCCAGCCTTCTTCCCAGCCTTTTTCGATGATGGAGTATTCCAGATTTTTGATAGTGACTGGCGGGTTGGTAATGCCTAGAACACAGGAGCCTTCGCAGGGAGCGGGGCAAACCCGTCCCGTAAATTCAGGGAAGTTGTTGGTTTTGTGCAGACGATCGAGGGCTTCTTTCCACAGTCCGCGATAGACCAGGTCATTCCATTCGGGGATCAAGTTGTTGATGGGACAACCACTTGCCATACCGCTGATGAGCGTGCCAGTGTGGCAAAACGGAGTGCCGCAGTCCATGCATCGCGCGCCCTGGTTGCGAAGTTTGGCTTCCGGCATGGGTAGATGGAATTCGTCCCAGTTGCGGATGCGATCGATCGGTTCCAGTTCGGAGGGGGCTTCGCGGAGGAATTCAATAAAGCCAGTTGGTTTTCCCATAGTTCTGTCTCAGAAATAAAAAGTGCTTTGATGGGTGGAATGACGCTGTGTTAATTGGTGGGTGTTAACGATCGCACAGTCAAAATTTCGTCAGATCGTAAGACTGAAATCGCAGAAATGGGGACAGTCACAACGGCGATGGTTTTGCCTACCGCGTTAAAGACCTCTAGCACACACCCCAACTCACCGCCAGAAGGACGGGGAATAAAATCAATTAACACTGCGATGTCGCCTGCCTTGAGTTGTTCTTCTGGTAAGTCACGAGTCAGTGCAACTTCTTGATATAACTCAGGTGTCATGGCGAGACTCCTTAAGAGGTTTGGGCGTCACAAGCTGAAATTTGCTATCTTTCTGGCGCTGTAGCCAAATCAACGTGACTGACAAACTGATCTCATTGCTTCCCACAAGTTCCCCTTCAATTCGATAAAAAGTGCCATACTCGTTTTTTCTATCTTCTATAGCCTCAGTTAATTCATTGAGCTTTATCGGCTCAAATCAGCAGCGGTGAAAAAGCTTGAAACCCAGCACCAATGCCTCTCAACCGTCCGCTGCATTTGAATTGTTATGGCAAGATCGCTTGCTAGCGTATAAACCAGTCGTAACAAATAAACGGTAAAGGAATAACCCACCACCATTGATTTAAGAATTGGGTTACTCGCTGTATCCAACTGTCTTCATCCTTCACGCCAGATGATTTATAATCCACTTTTGCAGCATAGGATTTGTACTTACCACTTACATCAGTAAACCAATCTTGATCGCCTTTCTCGATGACCCAATCTTCAAAAAGTGGGGTTTCTGAGTACTCAAAAAAATCTTTCATTAACTGACTCAAAAGATTGCTTAGTTTTGCTGCTGACACAGTATTTCGTGAAACCGCTTGTGCAGGTCTAACAGGCTCGCTGTCTGCCCCAGAAAACGTATTGACAAAATCTAGGCATAAAACACAATCGGTATGTATTAAACCTTCAGGAATCATCATTTTTCTATTTGCTGCATCTATGAGAGATAGTACAGAAAGATCACTAGCTATCTGATTTTCTAGAATAATTAGACCTAGAGCATCTGGAAGACTTAGAGCTATTTTAGTATCCTGTATTTGCTTGTTGGCTTTGCTCAGAGCATTCTCAATTGAGTTATATAGATCTCGCTTCAAGTTTTGCTCCGAAAGTTTTTCTTTTTTAGATATTTTCTCCACCTTATTTGGAATCTGGATATTTTGAACCTCTTTAAACTCGCAGACAACTTGATCATCGAACAACAAGAAATCAGAGCGTCCTCTTCCTTGAGGAAAATATTTGTTGTAAGACTTGTCATCTAAGTTGATGGCTTGATTGTACATTTCAAGAAACTCTCGCATCATGAAGAACCGTAGAAACTAGCAGTGTATTTTGAAATACCGTCCCCATCGATGACTAAGCACCATAACAATTTCATAAATGGAATAAGGCGTTGGGTTTCGTGCCTCAACCTAACCTACAGTCTGGTGGATTTAATACCATTTTGGATTTTGGATTTGCGATTTTGGATTGTAGAAGTGCTGCTGACCGAGCATTCCAGCAATTCATCTGCCGTAACCTCAATTTAAATCGGTATAAGTATTTCGCGTTTCTAAACACTGTGAAAACGACTGTTGGCTTTCGCCACTGCGCCTACCTGCTAGCACCTTCAACGCCAATATGCTCATCTAAATCAGCCCACTCGATCGCATAGCCATCCCCCAGAAGTAGTCAGGTGGGTAGTGCCCACCCGTCGGGGGACATTAACTACCGCCAATGCGGGCAACGTCGCGAGCGTTCTCTTCAAAGGCAGCGCTGAGGGCATCGTCGCCACTGAGACCGGAGGCGATCGCCGCCGCAATCGCTTGAAGCACCCGTTTGTAATCCTTCGGCATGACTTTGACAAACTGGGTTACTTTGTCTTGCCATTGAGCCAGGACAGTCCTGCCTTTCTGGCTACCCGTATAGTCCACATGCCGCTGGATCATCTGGTAAAGATCATTGATTTCTTCAGCATCTTCCAGTTTTTCTAGCGCCACCATCTGCATATTGCATCGGGTCGCAAAATCACCAGCCTCATCCAAAATGTAGGCAATACCACCACTCATCCCTGCAGCAAAGTTGCGTCCGGCAACGCCTAAGACCACAACTTTGCCTCCGGTCATGTATTCACAGCCGTGATCGCCCAGTCCTTCCACCACCGCATTCACTCCGGAGTTGCGGACACAGAAGCGTTCACCTGCCATGCCTCGAATGTAAGCTTCACCACTGGTAGCACCATAGAACGCTACGTTGCCTGCGATGATGTTTTCTTCGGCGACAAAAGTAGAATTGTGTGGAGGATAGAGGATCAGTTTGCCACCACTGAGACCTTTGCCCAAGTAGTCGTTGGCATCACCTTCCAATTCCAGCGTGACGCCTTTGGGAACAAATGCGCCAAAGCTTTGTCCAGCACTGCCCTGGAAGTGAAGCTGCACGGTATCTTCTGGTAACCCTTCCCAATGACGTTGGGTGATTTCGTTGCCGAGAATGGTGCCAACTACACGGTTGACGTTTTTAATGGGGAGAGTTGCTTTGACTTTTTCGCCACGCTCGATCGCAGGTTGGCACAGATCGAGCAACACCGTCACGTCAAGAGATTTTTCTAAACCGTGGTCTTGGGGAATCTGGCAATAGCGTCCAACCTTATCGCCCACTTCAGGCTGGTAGAGGATTTTAGAGAAATCGAGACCTTTGGCTTTCCAATGGTCGATCGCCTGTTTCGGTTCCAGGACATCGGTACGACCCACCATTTCATTCAGGGTGCGGAAACCGAGTTGTGCCATTAACTCACGCACTTCCTGTGCGATAAAGGTCATAAAGTTGACCGTGTGGGCGGGATCGCCAGTAAATTTTGCCCGCAGTTGGGGATCTTGAGTGGCAACGCCGACGGGGCAGGTGTTCAGATGGCAAACGCGCATCATAATACAGCCCAGCGTCACTAATGGGGCAGTCGCAAAGCCAAATTCTTCTGCTCCTAGCAGGGCTGCGACTACGACATCTCGACCCGTTTTCATTTGCCCATCGGTCTCAACCACAATGCGGCTGCGCAGATTGTTGAGTACCAGAGTTTGGTGGGTTTCGGCAACGCCCAACTCCCAGGGCAAGCCTGCGTGTTTAATGGAAGTTTGGGGAGACGCGCCTGTTCCACCGTCGTAGCCAGAGATCAGCACGACATCAGCATGAGCTTTGGAAACGCCAGCGGCGATCGTTCCCACACCCACCTCAGACACCAGCTTGACGCTAATCCGCGCTTTGCGGTTGGCATTCTTTAAGTCATGGATGAGTTCTGCCAGATCTTCGATCGAGTAAATATCGTGGTGGGGCGGCGGTGAGATCAAGCCCACACCGGGCGTAGAATGGCGCACTTTGGCAATCCAGGGATAGACCTTTTTACCGGGGAGTTGTCCACCTTCACCGGGCTTGGCACCTTGCGCCATTTTGATCTGGATCTCTTTTGCCTGAGAGAGATAGAGACTGGTGACACCAAAGCGACCCGACGCGACTTGTTTGATGGCGCTGTTTTTGGAGTCGCCCTGGTCATTTGTCCAAGTGTAGCGATCGGGATCTTCGCCCCCTTCACCCGTATTGGATTTGCCCCCAATCCGGTTCATGGCGATCGCAAGGGACTCATGCGCTTCTTTCGAAATGGAGCCATAGCTCATCGCGCCCGTCTTAAAGCGCTTCATGATCGACTCGATTGACTCCACTTCCTCAATCGGGACAGGGGGACGTGGCTTGAATTCTAGTAATCCTCGCAGGGTAAAGTACTTCTGGTTCTGCTCATTCACCAGGGCAGCATATTGTTTGTAAAGATCGTAGCTGCCTTCCCGCACTGCCCGTTGTAACGTGTGAATCGTTTGGGGACTAAACAGGTGGGCTTCCCCTTCTTTGCGCCATTGATACTCACCGCCCACATCCAGCGTGTGTCCATTGCTGGGACGATCGGGGAAGGCATGACGATGGCGCAAAATTGCTTCCTGAGCGATCACCTCCAGCCCAACCCCTTCAATCCGAGAGGCAGTCCAGCTAAAGTATTGGTCAATCACCGATCGATTTAAGCCCACGGCTTCAAAAATCTGCGCGCCTCGATAGCTTTGTAGGGTCGAGATACCAATTTTGGAGGCAACTTTAATCACCCCTTTGGTGGCAGCTTTGATGTAATTCTTGCAAGCCGTTTTGAAATCCACATTCAGCAATAAGCCTTCGTGGATCATGTCACCCAGTGTCTCGAAGGCGAGGTAGGGATTGATGGCTCCGCAACCGTAACCAATCAACAACGCATAGTGGTGGACTTCGCGGGGTTCGCCCGACTCCAGTACAATGCCCACACGAGTACGGGTACCTGCCCGAATGAGGTGATGATGCAGCCCCGACACGGCCAGCAGCGCTGGAATCGGCGCATGGTTGCGATCAATACCTCGATCGCTCAATACCAACAGACTCACGCCTGCCTCGATCGCCTGATCAGCCCTGGGAAAAATCTCCTGCATGGCTGTCTCCAGACCCTGAGCCCCCCACTGGGGATCAAACACGATTGGCAGCGTTAATGCCTTGAATCCCTCTTCCGAAACATGTTTCAGTTTTGCTAGTTCGGCATTGCTGAGAATTGGGGTTGCTAGCTTGATCAGGTGGCAGCTTTCGGGTTCAGGTTTAAGCAGATTGCGCTCAGCACCGATCGTGGTCAGCGCAGAGGTGATGATTTCTTCGCGGATCGAGTCGATCGGGGGATTTGTGACCTGAGCAAAGAGTTGTTGGAAATATTCGTAAAGGAGTTTGGGACGATCGGACAGCACCGACAAGGGGGTATCTGAACCCATCGCGCCAACCGCCTCTACCCCATCGCGTGCCATGGGAGTCAACAAGAGGCGCACTTCCTCAAAGGTATAGCCAAACGCCATCTGTCGCTGGATCAGGGGAAGGGGTTCGACCGTTGTCGGGGTCGAGCCATTGCCTGATTCGGAGTGAACAGGAACGTCTTTCAAATTGGCTAAATCGACCAAATGTTGATCGAGCCACTCGCGGTAGGGATGGGCAGAGGCAATGGTGTGCTTGATTTCTTCATCGGCAATAATACGCCCTTCAGCCATATTGACCAGGAACATTCTGCCCGGTTGCAGGCGACCCTTGAACGCTACTCGTTCTGGCTCAATCGGGAGTACTCCTGCCTCCGATGCCATGATCACCAGGTCATCTTTGGTAACGTAGTAGCGGGAGGGACGTAAACCGTTGCGATCGAGCACCGCCCCCATGACTGTGCCATCCGTAAAGGCGATCGACGCAGGACCATCCCAGGGTTCCATTAAGCAAGCATGATACTCATAGAATGCTTTTTTCTCCTCACTCATGGACTCATGCGCCGTCCAGGGTTCTGGGATCATCATCATCATCGCGTGGGGCAACGATCGTCCTGCCAGGGTCAGCAACTCTAGAGCATTGTCGAAGATCAGCGAGTCGCTGCCATCTACATTGATCACAGGCTGCGCCTTTTTCATGTCCTCGCCAAACAAGTCCGACTCAAACAGCGACTGGCGAGCGTGCATCCAGTTGATGTTGCCGCGCAAGGTGTTGATCTCGCCATTATGAGCAATGTAGCGGTAGGGGTGCGATCGCTCCCAACTAGGGAAGGTATTGGTACTAAAGCGGGAATGCACCAACGCCAGCGCACTCTGCATATCGGGATCTTGGAGATCGGGATAGTATTGCCCCACCTGCACAGGCATTAACATGCCTTTGTAGACGATCGTCCGCCCCGACAAACTAGAAGGATACCAATAAGGATTAATTTGGGAAGCTCGAATTGCCGTATGTGCCCGTTTGCGAATGATATAGAGCTTGCGTTCAAATGCCAAATCGTCCAGCCCTGCCGTACGTTGAATGAACACTTGCTCCATAAATGGCTCACTGGCTTTAGCAGTATCGCCGATCATGGAATTATCTTTGGGTACATCGCGCCAGCCCAGAACCTGTAACCCTTCCTCTATCACCACTTGCTCAAAAATGTGGCGACTCTTTTCCCGAATTGACTCATCTGGCGCAGAATAAATCATGCCGACGCCATACTGTCCCGCCTCTGGTAGCACAAAGCCAAGGGTTGCCGTGACTTTTTGAAAAAACTGATGGGGCACCTGCATCAAAATGCCTGCGCCATCCCCCGTATTCGTTTCGCAGCCACACGCACCCCGATGATCGAGATTCACCAGAATGGTCAGCGCTTGCTCCACAATACCGTGGGATTTTTCGCCCTTCATATGCACGATAAAACCGACACCACAGGCATCGTGCTCAAATTGTGGATCGTAAAGACCTTGTTGGGATGGCAGTCCGTTGCTGTTCATTTTGATGCCCCGACAGTACCAGAAAAAAGGGTCATCTAGAGCCTAGGAAACTGATGTTTCACTCTAGCTAAAGTGGATTCTCTAATAAAGAATCCGTCAGGTCTCAGGTCTTAAGGAAATTCTCAGATCTCAGCCTGAAAGTCCTGACATTATCTCAAAAAATCAGCACTTTCTAGTGCCCAATTTTGCAATGTGTGTGACTCACAATCTAGGAGGAGAGACTATTTGTCAGATCTTTACAAGAATTTATATAAGTCAATTTGGCAAGCGTATCTTTCATTACTTTTTGTTTTTGATGAATTCTTATTTGATGGGTTTGAGATTCTGCTTCGACCAGAAAAAAGAAGTTTTTCTATGCCTGAAATGTTTCGATTGGTTTGTGGTTTGTGAGGGATTTGTGTCCAATTTGAGAGAGATCCCTGGAAATTTACTTCAATACCGCATTTGAGGCGATTTCCAGCAATACATCTCCTCAGAATAGAGACCGATCGTCAAGACGCAAGTCTTTTTTCTAAGGTGGCAGGCAATCCGGGATAGGCAATCTTCTCCAGAACGTGGGTGGAGCGCAAAGACGAAAAAATCAGAGCACCCATTGTAAATCAAATAGAGCCTAGATTTGTAAATAGAAAATTGACTGAATTTTCAATTACTGTAAAGAACTCACAAAAACTGTGACGGAAGACAAGCAATTTCCCGATTTATTGACGATCATGGTTTCATATCGCTCCCGTGGTGTGTTGTCTGAGTTTTTACCATTTGAGTCCTGTACGGAATCAATCGCTTGGCAATTCGAGCACTTGATGCTGCCAGCGCTACAATTCCAGCACTTTACAAGGAAAGAAATATGACGGTCATTTCTCCTCAAGCTGTCTATGCCAATCTCCAGTTCCTGGATCAAGAAGATGCTGTAAAAAACGCATCTTATCGAGAACTCGCTCAAGAAATTTTGGCCAATCCTGAAGTGAGCTTAAGCTGGCGACAGGCGATCGCCGATCGGCTCAACGATGCCAATCGCCTCCTCGCCAGGCTTACCGTGACACGGGACGATAGTTATTAAAAATCGTCAGGCTGGTTGCTGTTAAGGCAGGATGACGAGGTTAAGTCGCTACTGGATAGACAAAATCTTCATGTCTTTTGAGACAGTCTCGATCAGAACAATAGCCTCTCCTCAATGATTGGGAGAGGTTTTTTATGGGCGTTGCTAAAAAGCAGGGTGATTTGGAACGAGGTTTCAAAGCATTCAGCATCATTTTCATCCCGTTGTTGAGCAACGCCTTTTTATGAGATAGACAGTTGCCCGTTGCTTTGAGCGGGTTTGGCAGATGCCAATTTATGAGCAAAGCGTGTGGTTTCGGGTAGGCGATATTTAGTCGTACAACTCATTACATATTCGATCGCCGTCAGTAGGCTGATTTTATGACCGGGGGAAATATACAGCGGCTTGGTACCGGGGCGCGTTCGCAACACTGCCCCAATCGTTTCTTTTTGATGAATCAATGGTACCCAGCTACCCCGTTGCTCCGGTACATCCTCATGCCGACCGACCAAGCGCGACTTTCCCACGCCGATCGCAGGTAAATCGGTCAACAAGCCGAGATGGCAGGCAATCCCCAACCGACGTGGATGAGCGATCCCCTGACCATCGCACAACAGCAAATCTGGAATCGTCTGTAATTGCTCCAACGCATCTAACACGGTGGGCACTTCGCGAAACGAAAGATAGCCGGGAATATACGGGAATGTGGTGGGACGCCGCGCGATCGCTTGCTCATGGAATTGCAAATCGGGAAACCGCAGTACCGCGATCGCAGCACGAGTAATGCTTCCCTCTGCCTCAAAGCCCACATCCATCCCTGCCACAAATTGCACGGCTCCCAACTGATCTTCAGTCACGACTTCTTGTCGCAATTCTTGTTGAATTGCAGTTGCTTCCTCAGCAGTCAAAACCCAAGGATGGCGCTGTTTGATGTTCATGGCGGCGAAATACCACGTGTCAGGAACAAGTACTCAGACTTACAGCCATACAATACACTGGAGTTAATTTCTCCCCTTGTGTCTGCCCGGAAATTTTGCAATGTTAGGAAAACTGCTGGGTGCACGCTATAAAGTGATTAGAGTGCTGGGTTCTGGCGGTTTTGGCAATACCTACATCGCAGAAGATACTCAGCGTCCTGGCAATCCCTGGTGTGTGCTCAAACATCTCAGTTTTGCCAGTAGTGATTCTGTGATTTTGGCGCAGGTCAGGCGCCTATTTCTAGCGGAAGCCGAAACCCTGGAGCGGCTGGGACAACATCCTCAAATTCCCCAGTTACTTGCGTATTTTGAGGAAAACCAGGAGTTCTATCTGGTCCAAGAATTTATTGAAGGGCATCCCCTGAGTGATGAATTGGGACGAGGAATTCGATTTTCCGAAGCTCAGGTTGTGGAGTTGCTTCAGGATGTACTGGGAATTTTGCGATATGTGCACGGGCAGCAAGTGATTCATCGAGATGTGAAGCCGGATAACTTAATTCGTCGGTATCGAGATAATCGGTTGGTGCTAATCGATTTTGGTGCTGTGAAGACAATTAGTGCTGCGGTGGAAAATTCTGCTAACTCAACGGTGAGTATCCCCATCTATACCTCCGGGTATGGTGCCAGTGAGCAGTGCATGGGAAAGCCCCAATTTAATAGCGATATTTATGCGCTGGGGATGATTGGGATTCAAGCGTTGACGGCATTGCGCCCCACACAACTGCCCCAAGACCCCGACAGTTTAGAAGCCGTTTGGCGAGATTTGATCACCGTGAGTGAAGAGTTGGGCGATGTGCTCGATCGCATGGTGCGGTATCACTTCAAACAACGATATCAGTCTGCGGCCGAGGTATTGCAAGCGTTGGGGCAGTTTAGCCAGCGTGCCAGTGCGCTGACAGCCGCCCCTTCAGTAATGGACTCGCTCAGGCAGATCGATGCTGCACAACCGACTCAACCCAATTCCCAAAGTCGGACAGAAGCTCAGCGTCCTCTGCTTTCACCCGCTGTCCTTTCGCCAGGGAACCGACGATGGCACTGGTGGGTTGGACTGGGCACGATCGCACTGTTAACCAGTCTGTTGGCAATGGCTGCGGCGCGGTTTCTATGGCCACCCATGTGGCTGCCCAAGATTGAACGCAGCCAGGGAGAGATAGATCGCCGCATCAGTCAGGGAGGCACAATTCTTACGCCAGGCATCGCAATCCCTGCCAAACAATCAGGAGTCAAGTCTCTGGCGGCCCAAGACAATGAGCGGGCGATCGCAGCCTTGACACGTGCCCGTACAATCGATCCTGCCGATCCAGAAACCCTGATTTACCTCAATAACGCTCAAGTGCGGAATCGTCCCTCTATGACAATCGCGGTCGCTGTTCCCCTGGATAAAGCTCCAGAATCCGCCAAGGAAATTTTGCGGGGAGTGGCACAGGCGCAAGAGGTCATCAATCGGGCGGGGGGGATCAACGGGGTAGGGTTGAAAGTGGCGATCGCTAGTGATAATAACCAACCTGCAATCGCCCAACAGATTGCTCAAGCCCTGGTCAAACGTCCCGAAATTCTGGGGGTCGTGGGGCACGCTGACAGTGATGTCAGCCTTGCTGCTGGCAAGGTTTACGAAAGGGGGCACCTCGTAATGATCTCTCCCCTCAGTTCGGCCGAGTCCCTTTCGGAATTGGGCGATTATATTTTTCGTACAGTGCCCAGTGATAGCTACTCTGCTCAAAAGCTTGCCGACTATCTGCATAAAACTCTCCGCATGAAAAAGGTGGCGATTTTTTCCAATGCCAGCAATGCCTACAGTCAATCTTTGTCTGGAGAGTTTAAGCGAGCCTTATTTTCCAGCCAAGCTGAGAAGCCGATCGCCGAGTTCGATCTCTCCGATCCCACCTTTAATGCTTACGAAAGTCTCGAAAAAGCGAGCCGGTACGGAGCAGAAGTGCTGATGCTGGCTCCAGACAGCACTGTGTCCGATAAGGCGATGCAAGTCGTTTTAGTGAATCATCGACGTTTGCAAGTGCTGGCAGGAGATAGCCTCTACACCCGTCGGTTGTTGCAGGTTTGGGGAGATGCTGCAACCGGGATGGTATTGGCAGTGCCGACGGGTGCTGGAGGCGATATTCAACCCATCTTTCGGCAACAGGCAATTCAGCTTTGGCAGCAACCTGTCAATTGGCGGACAGCACTTGCCTATGATGCTACCCAGGCACTGATTACGGCTTTACAGCAAGGTAATTCACGCCAGAACATTCAAAGAGCGCTCTCCGCGCCAGACTTTTTTGCCTTGGGGGCAACTGGGCGAGTTAGTTTCCGAGCCACAGGCGATCGTGAAATCGCGATCCAACTGGTTAAGGTTACCCCCAAAGGAAAAAGCGCTCAGTCAGGCAATTTTGAGTTCAAGCCTGTCCCCTGAAGAAACCTGTTCGCTAAACAAAGATGAGATTCTATTGGTCAAACCGAATTTAATTACCGCTACTCGAACTGCTGGCCGGTGTTGTCTGCTCAGCTTGTTGGCGTTGCCGTAACAGTTCAAGCTGCTGCTTCCGAAACTGAGCCGCTTCACTATCTAAATTATCTTCTTGTTCAGCAGAGAAATCTTCAAAACTCTTTCCACTACTTTGCATCGCGCGGTGAATCAGGTCAAAGACGCCACTAGAATTATCACCCCGGCTGGAAAACGGATCGGAACTGGCATCAGGGGATTGGAAATCTTTCAGCGGATCGACGACAGTTGGGGCAGCATCATTCTGCGCTTGCGCCAAAGATCGAGTTGGCAGCAATACCACCATTCCGACACCTGCAACTGTTGCTACAACGATCCAGGCGAAAGATTTGACAGAAACAAAAAAAGCTTGGGTGTTCATCTTTAAGAAATTGCTAGAGAGAACCTTCGAGAACGATCGCACTTTCGCTACTGCAACCAGAGACGCAATCAGAGCAGTTCGAGTTTCTCCATTTTAGCCCAAACCTCTCTGATTCTGACGGATGGTCTATCTGACGTCCTACTGCATGAGTCTTCCTCTCTCAGTCAAGTACAACGATTCTTAATCAGGTGTATGACTGGTTCTCAGACAACCCCCTACATCGTTAAAATCGCGCAATAAATCGCAAAGCAACGAGTCATCCTAATTCCTCCGATGGTAGGATGTCACTAAATTTTTTCTGTGCTTTTCATCCAGTCTGTAACATTCAATGAAGCAACCTTTTAAAAGTTTCTGCCTTGCAATACTCCTGGTAAGCTCCGGTACGATCGGTCTCAGCTCTACTGCTTTTGCGTCTGGAATTGGACTCTCTGAGCAAAGTGTCCGGGGTTTAGGAAATGCTTTCTCTGGTGGAGCCGCATCCGCTGAAGATGCCAGCACCATTTTCTTTAACCCCGCTGGACTGACCCGTTTGTCGGGAAAGTCTTTTCAAAACGCGGTTTATGTGATCGCTCCCACCGCCAATTTTGACAATCAAGGATCTGCCACATTCACGGGGGCACCCCTACTAGGTGGGGAAGGTGGCGATGGGGGAGTGAATATTTTAATGGGCAACTATTATGCTGCCTGGAGTCTGTCGGATGATGTCAAGATTGGTTTAGGCATTGGGGTGCCGTTTGGGCTGGCAACGCATTATGACAACGGTTGGGTTGGGCGCTACCAGGCGATCGAATCGCGGCTGACCACGATTAATATCAATCCGACGATCGCAGCCCGGTTGAGCAAAACGCTCTCAGTGGGGGCGGGCATCAATTTGCAATATGCCGATGTATTACTGAGTAATGCGATCGACTTTGGCTTAATTGGGCGCAGTGTGGGATTGCCCCTACGCCCTCAATCTGCTGATGGGACGGTTGAAATTCAGGGCGACGATTGGAGCTGGGGCTATAACTTGGGGGTGCTCTACGAACCCAGCAAAACAACGCGAATTGGTCTAGCATATCGTTCTGCTATTACCCATAAGATTGAAGGCGAAGCCGATTTTAATGTGCCCGCAGCGGCAGCAGCCCTGACCCGGACTGGGCAGTTTACCGACACAGGAGCCTCAGCGCCTTTGAAACTGCCTGATACCCTGTCCCTCAGTGCTTATCACCAAATCAATCGTCAGTGGGGAGTTATGGGTGATATCACCTGGACGAACTGGAGTCGTTTTAAAGAGTTGCGGATTGACTTTGAGAATCCGGCTCAGCTCGATCGTGTTCAACCCGAAAACTGGAAAGATACCGTGCGTCTGGGCGTAGGTGTGAACTATGCCATGAACGATCAATTAACTCTGCGAACCGGGATTGCATATGACCCCAGTCCGGTGAAGGATGAATTTCGTACTGCCCGTGTCCCCGATAACGATCGGGTTTGGTTAGCTGTGGGGGCAAGCTACCAGGCATCTCCGTCCCTGAGTATCGATATCGGTTATGCCCATTTATTTGTGGATAAAGCACCGATTAACCAATCCAGCCTCATCGAAGGAACACTGAAGGGTACTTATAACAACAATGTGGATGTGATCGGGGTGCAGGTGAACTGGAAGTTTTAAGTCCACGGGGAGAAGAATCGTTAGGGTGCTCATCAATTCTTTATTGACAGCTTTGTCATCGGAAGACAGGACATTGGCATAGCGTTGCTGAAAAGCAGGATGATTTGGAACGAAGTTTCAAATCATTCAGCATCATTTTCATCCCGTTGTTGAGCAACGCCGGACATTGGCACTCCCGACAATCTGATACCAATTTAAATTGAGAATATGACACTTAGGAGATCCCCCTAAGTCCCCCTTAAAAAGGGGGACTTCAAGACTGGCTTGGGTTTCCCCCCTTTTTTCTAGCGCAGCGGCGCATTAGCGCGGGGGCTAGGGCGGATCTGGATCTGTCGCAAACACAAATCAAATTGGTATGAAATGGATGCAGTGATATTTATCCTGTTGGAACTGGAGTGACTGGGTGAGCCAGGCACCAGAGGAGTCTGGTTCGCCACCTGGATTCACGCCCTGTTTATCGAGAGGTCGTCGATTGAGTTCTGTCTCTCGAGAGAACTTCGATCTCTGTCCTGCGTGGGGTTAATGACTGCTGGGCTTTCGTTACCTTGACTGTCAGGACACACGAGGTTTTTATGACTTATACAACATCCAACGAAGCGACATCCAATGTTGCGCCTGCGTTACTACAATCCTGGCAAAATTTAGATGTTGACCAGCAATTGGCGTTGTTTTACTTCATCTACAAAGAGATTGGTCGATCGGTCACACCTGCGGCTCCGGGTGCGAGCGCTGCCTCGCCAGAAATTGCAGAAGGAATTTTTAATCAGATTAAAGATCTGTCGCAGGAAGAGCAGTTACAACTTCAGCGGGACTTAATTTTGCAAAAAAACACACCTATCACCCGTGAATATGGCTCTCTCAGTAACACGACAAAACTATTGCTGTGGTATCGATTAGCACAGGGTATGGATAGTGGCGAAATTATCCCTATGCCAGACAACTACAAGCTTTCCGGAGAAGCACAACAGTTGCTAAGTCAGATTTGCGCGTTAGAATTCCAACAGCAAATCACTTTCTTCCGTGACTTTGTCGCACCCATGGGTAGCAGCTCCACAGAAGACTAGTGGTTTGCTTTTCAGTTGTACTACGGTTATCGCGATCGCGAGTCTAATTTGCTCGCGATCGCTTTTTTGTTAGGGAGCGTCCGATAAAATCAAGGCATAGAGCCTTGCAACAGACATAGAGACACAAAATAGCTTGACCGATGGTTAGCCTGTGTTACTCCATATCCACTCATTTATCGCACTCATTTTTTCAATTCTGATTGAAAGCGTCCTTGTTGCAGTTTGGGGTCGAGTGAACCCGTTAAATGGGCGATCGCGGGTCAACGTTGCCAGTGCATTGACTTGACTACGCATCCAATTTTTGGCAAGCAAGGACGGCTTTGCCAGCAACCTTATTTTGCATCCATCCAATTGTTGCCAGAATGAATTTCCACCACCAAGGGCACACTCAATATCAAAGCCGACTCCATTGTGGATTTGATTTGAGTCTTCAGGTCTTGCCATTCTTCGGGAGGCATTTCCAAAACCAATTCATCATGCACTTGGAGTAGCATTCTGGCGTGATAGTTTTGCAGACGATCGTGTAACTTTGCCATTGCCAGTTTAATGATGTCAGCGCTGGAACCCTGAATCGGAGCATTGGCAGCCGCTCGGAGCAATCCAGCATCGTACTGATCGCGCAATTTGATCTGGCTCAGGTCGATTTCATGGGGATTTTTGCCGCGCAGTTGCCGCAGTGATTCACTGGCGAAGTTGAAGTAACGTCGCCGACCGAGAATGGTTTCGACATAACCCTGGGCGATCGCCGCCCGTTGCATTTGTTGCAAATACTCAAAGACTTTGCTGTAGCGAGTATTGAACTTCTCGATAAACTCCTTTGCTTCGGTGGGTTTGACTCCTGCTTCGCGGGCAAACCGTTGCGAACCCATGCCATAGATTACGCCAAAGTTGATGATTTTTGCCAATCGGCGTTCTTCAGAACTAATGTCTTCTTTTTCCAGCAACAGTTTGGCAGTTAATTTGTGGACATCTTCGTTCTTTTGGTAAGTTTCAATCAGCACAGGTTCCTGGCTCAGGTGTGCCAAAATCCGAAGTTCGATTTGGGAATAGTCGGCTCCCACCAGCACCCAGCCTTCTTGAGGAATAAAGGCTTTGCGGATCTGGCGGCTAAAGGCAGTACGAATCGGGATGTTTTGCAGATTAGGGTTGGAGGAAGACAACCGTCCGGTGGAAGTGCCAGCCTGGTTATAGCTGGTGTGGACGCGGTGAGTGTCGGGACGAATCAGCAGAGGTAGCGCATCGACGTAGGTTGATTTCAGTTTGCTGAGGATACGATGTTCCAGAATGGCATCGACGACGGGATGGTCACCTTGCAGTTTCTCCAGAGTCGCAGCATCGGTGGAATACCCCGTTTTGATTTTGCGCGATTTTTTGAGATCGAGTCCCAGGGTTTCAAATAGCAATTCACTCAGCTGCTTGGGTGACCCCAGGCTGAAGGTTTGTCCAGCATCGGCGTAGGCTTTGAGCTCGATCGCGGCCAGGTCTTTTTCCAACATTTGGGAAAACTCATGCAAATAGGCGCGATCGATACTCACCCCATTACATTCCATCTCTGCCAGCACAGGTTCCAGGGGTTGCTCCACCTGTTTCAGCAAGGCTTCTAAGGCAGGGATGGCAGAGAGTTCAGCCTGCAATTTGGGACGCAGGCAAAAGGTGGTGTAGACATCCATGCCGCAATAACTCGCCACCGATGCGATCGCCACATCAGCGATCGTCTTGCCTTTGGGCACCAGGTCTTCGTAACTGACCACGCTAATACCCAAATACCGGAAGCTAAGATCTGTCAGGTTATGGCTGCTTTCTGGATTCAGCACATAGCTTGCCAGCATTGTGTCGAACACCACGCCTGTCAGCTGAATCCCTTGAAAGCGCAAGACCAATCGATCGAACTTGGCGTTTTGCAACACCTTGGGATAGGTAGCGCTTTCTAAAATCGGGCGCAGGGCATCTAGCACCAGGGTTTTGTCCAGATTGGTGCCCAAAGTATGCCCGATCGGAATATATGCCATCTCCCCTACCTCAGCCCCCCAGCAACAGCCAATCCCCACCAGGTCAGCATCGCGGGGTTCCAGGGCAGTGGTTTCCGTATCCCAGGCAATGGGATGAGCCGGATCGGTGTAGGTTTGCAACTGCTGCACCAGTTCGGCTAGTTTGGCAGGAGTATCAATGATCTGAGGGTGGATTTCGATCGATGCGGTCGGCGTGGCAGCAGCCGTATCTTCGGCACTAAAGAACCACAGATCTCCCCCCTCCTCGGCGGAAGAGGGAACCGGTTTAGCAGGATGGCTTTCGGTTGCCGCACCCGCTGCCAGCGTGCCATCAAAGTAGGGACGGAGTTGCTGCACTTTATTAAGCAACGTCCGCAGTTCCAGTTTTTCCATCAATGGCACTACCAGGGTGTCATCGATGCCTTTGAGCTGGCAATCTGCGGGGCGAATCTCGATCGGCACATCCAGGTGAATCTGTGCCATGTATTGCGAATGTAGCGCCGCATCTTTGCCCTCTTCCAGCTTTTTCTTGACGGCTCCTTTGACTTGATCGAGATGGGCATACACCTGATCCAGAGAACCGTAGGCGGTCAGCAGTTGCACCGCCGTTTTTTCGCCAATGCCTTTAACGCCGGGAATGTTGTCCGACGCATCTCCACACAGCGCCTTGAAGTCCACCACCTGAGAGGGCAAAATGCCCATTTTGTCTTTCACTTGCTCCACACCAAATTCTCTCGGTGGCGGTGTGGCGCGTTGCCCAAAGGTGGTGCTGAGGTAGAGCACGGTAACGGTTTGTTCGGGATCAATCAGTTGAAACAAATCACGATCGCCCGACAAGATCTTGACCCGATAGCCCTCGGCACTGGCGCGGCGTGCCAGCGTGCCGATGATGTCGTCGGCTTCGTAACCAGGAGCCGTCAGCACAGGCAAGCGTAGCGCTGTCAAAACTTCCTGAAGATTCAGCACATCGGGCAAAAAGTCTTCCGGCGCTTCTGGTCTGCCTTCTTTATAGGTTTGATCAGCTTCGTGACGGAAAGTTTTCTCACCCAAGTCAAATGCCACCGCCAAATATTCTGGCTTCTCCAACTCAATCACATCCAATAAGGACTTGAGGAAACCAAAAGAAACGCTGGTGGGAATGCCTGTGGAAGTTCGCAAGCCGCCATCTCGCCCTTTGGAGAAAGCGAAGTAGGAACGGAAGGCAAGGGAGTGACCATCCACCAGGAGGAGCAAGGGGCGGGTTGGGGCGGCAGATTCAGGAGTCAACAAGTTAGCCGGAGTAGAGGACATAGCCTATTCTACCGAGTTCATTCTAATTCGTAGGGGAATGGGGATTTTGAGGCCTAAAGCTTCTTCATTCGGGAGGGTACAGGAATCTCAATGAAAATTAGCTGCAAGTCTAAATTGGTGTGTTTACCGTAGGTTGCAGGCAGGGAATATCTGGATGGGTAATTTATGAGTTGGAGTTGTTCGGGTCTGGATCGGTATTTTTTTGGGGGGAAGGGGGATTGGGTGAGATGAGGTGGGTGTGTCCCATTGCTGCACAGTCTCGATTGGGATCGAGTTTGGAGCCTTGAGGGAGTTGGGTGTTGCAGAGTAGGGCTTGACTCAGTTGCTCGTCCGTCCAGCCTGTAGATGTGCTAAGGTCAGCTCTCAAAAGGTTTGCCCCTTGCAAATTGGCTCTCTCAAGGTTTGCCTTTTGGAGATTTGCATCATCAAGGCGCGTCTTCTGGAGATCAGCGTCATAAAGGTCTGCACCTTGAAGCTTGGCATCACTAAGGCGTGCCTCCTGTAAATTAGCTCCATAAAGCGTTGCCCTTTGAAGATTAGCTTCACCAAGGATTGCTTGTTTTAGATTGGCATCAGCAAAATTTACTTCACAAAGCTCAGATCCCATCAGGTTTGCCTCTTGCAATTTAGCATCAGAAAGGTCGCTTCCTTGCAGTTTGACTCCCATAAGCTTTGCGTTTTGCAGGTCAGCTTCTATCAGCTTTGCGTTTTGCAGGTCAGTATCAGAAAGATATGCCTCTTGAAGATTAGCTCCTATGAGGTTTGCATCCTGTAGCTTCACTCCAACAAGGACTGCCTTTTTCAGACTAGCTCCATTCATCCATGCCTTTTGCAGTTGGGTTCCCCTAAACTGCGCTTCTTGTAAATTAGCGTTCGTAAGGTCTGCCCCTTGCAGTTTGGTTCCACTAAAATCTGCCTTCTGTAGATTAGTGCCCTTGAGGGCTACCCCTTGCAATTTGGCTGCTTTCAGATCAGCTTCGATTAGATTAGTGTGATTGAGATCAAACTTTTCACCTAGGGGATCTTGTTCAACCGTGCGTCTGGCAATTACAGTTAGAACTGCCTGAATATCAACTGGCAATTTGTCCACCTGTATGTTTACTGGGCTTTTCTCTCTGACATAAGCGCTGAGGACTTCCATGATTATCCAATGGTCTTTTTCGGAGTCTTTGGCGATACGTTCGAGGGCATAAATGCCACCTAAACGCACTTCGGTTTTATCGTTGCCCAGTTGTTCTACGGCTTTGCTGAAGCGATCAGTAATTAAGCGCGACTCTGCAATTTCTGCATCTTTGCGAGCTTTCTCGGTATCTTGTTCCAATCTAGTTTCTGCCAGTTTGAGGTTGTTGGCAGAAATTTCAGCGTTACGGTTAGCGATCTCCGCATTGCGAGTCGCAACCCTGAAGTTGAGATAGAGGACAATGCCACCAGCAATGGTTGCAACCAATTTCCCGATTTCCAAGGAAGCATTGAAACTGCGTTGGTTGATCTCGCTAGGGGATTGTTGGAGAGTTTGCCAATCCTGAAGAACTTTTAGTCCAAATACTCCTACCAGAGCGATCGCTCCACCAACCGTCAATGCTCTGATTAGCGTGAGCGCTTCCTCGCTGAACCGTATCTTTTGTTTTGCGATGGTGAGGAGATTGGTGATTACTTCATTTAACTGTCTCTTAAGCTGACTCATGGTGGATGGGGAGTAAAAAGGTTGCCATTGTATTGGATACAAGAGGGATCAACTTTTACCGCAAAGGGAAGAATACCTGAAGATAGGTAGCAATCAGGGTTTCGCCCCAGAAAGCGGCCAGCACTGCTCCCAATGCCAAAAAGGGTCCAAAAGGCATAGGTTGACGGCGATTCATGAGTTTCAGCGCGATCGCGCCACCGCCAATCACTGAACCCACCAGACAAGCCAGAAACCCCGACAACAGCAGCAACTTCCAACCCAACCAGGCACCCATCATTGCCGCTAACTTGGAATCACCACCGCCCATCGCTTCTTGCCCAAAGGCGATCGTGCCGACGATGCGGACAAGATCCAGCAACCAGATGCCCAACACAGCACCGACGATTCCGGTCATCAATTGAGTCAGTAAGCCGGAAACGCTGAAGTCGTGGGTCAAGCCTACCCATGCCTGAAACAGCAAGCCCGTCACCACGCCAAACTGCGTCAATGGATTAGGCAGCGTCATCGTATCCAGGTCAATCAAAGAAAGGGCAAGCAGACAGCTAAAAAATAACCAGTAGCCTGGCGTTTGGAGCGACAAACCAAATGCCCAGAAAGTGGACAAAAAAATCCAGCCCGTCGCCGCTTCTACGAGGGGATAGCGAACTGAAATGGGGCTACGGCAATGGGCACAGCGCCCTTGCAATCGAAGCCAGCCAAAAATGGGGACATTTTCGCTGACCCGAAGTCGATGGAGACACTGAGGACAACGCGAAGGCGGGTTCAGGAGCGATAACCCCGCAGGCAACCGATAGACCACAACGTTCAGAAAGCTGCCAACTGAAGCGCCAAACGCAAAGACCAGCAGCGAAACTACCCAAAAATCCAAAGTTTCCATTTGCCCCGATCGCGGGTGAACACATCAATTATCGGTAGCCCACCCCATCAGCAGCTTAATGCAAATCAGATTCAATCTGGCTAAAGGGAACAAAGCATTCTTGCGGGAGCAAAATTGGCTTGCCTGAGAAAATCAATTTTCCCCGCAACGTGAAGCGATTGATTGCCACACCGAGCGGACGCTGAATCAGTTCAGGATGTACTTCGTAATAAGTACGATAGATCTGACGGGCAGCCCGGATCACGGTGGGGTCTATCAGCACTGGAAAATCGGCACTGTCCACCCGTTCATCCATCCGTTGTTGTGAAACGTATACCAACTGAATTACCCCTCTTTCGACGCTCGACTCTATTCTATGCGCCAAAACAGAGACGATGACAAAGAAAATTGGAAATCTGCGGAAAGGAAACAATTGGGAACAATTGGGGACAAACCACCGCAATCCTAAAATTCGATCACACCATTGAGGCGCCCGACATTGATCCCTTCTTCATACAGGCAATCCATCTCGCATCATGACCAGGCAAGTAGGTGACAGGGACAAATGACAAGTGTCAGAATGGCGATGTGTCTGAAGGGCTGCCATGGAAGCACAAGAACGCTGGCAAAATTTAGTCACTCCTTTAAATGCAGCGATCGGTCTCCTGGAGTTGGAGGCAGAGGCTCCTTTGCGGCGGGATGTCGAGATCGTCTGTCAACAGTTGATGCATCCCGTCTTTCGGATTGCGGTCTTTGGTCCATTTAATTATGGGAAGTCCACATTGTTGAATGCCCTGTTGGGAGAACGGGCATTACCGATCGACCTGATTCCCACCACGGGAGCCGCCATTTTGGTGCGTTACGGAGTCACCCTCTCAACACGCATTCGCCTACACAATGGCACTGAAATTGAGGACGCAGGCACCGAAATTTTGAAGCAATTTGCCATTTTGGACGATCGGCGACGAATGCGTGAGGATGTGGCATCGGTTGAAGTCTTTTGTCCCCATCCATTTTTACAAACCGGAGTCGAGCTACTCGATCTGCCTGGCACTGATGATCAGGAAGCACAGGATGCATTGGTAAAAGACCAACTGCTGACGGCTGATTTGATTGTGCAAGTATTGGATGGGCGTAAGTTGATGACACTGGGGGAACGCGAACATTTGCGCGATTGGTTGCTCGATCGTGGCATCGAAACCGTCGTCTTTGTGGTCAATTTTCTCAATCTGCTGGAACTAGACGAGCAAAAGCAGGTAGCAAACCGATTGCGGTTTGTGGCAGAAAGCTTTCGTGCCAAATTGCCGATGGGTATCAGTAACCTGTATCGGGTCGATGCCTTACCAGCTCTGCGGGCGCGGCTAAAAGGCGACATGGCAGCCGCCCAAATGGCTGGGTTACCCCTGTTTGAGTCGGCTTTGCAGAGCATTGTCCAGAATCAGCAAACCCAGCAAGTTGCCCGTCTGAGGAAAGTCATCACGATCGCCCAACAAGTCAAAACCCTGCTGCAAGACCGCACCACCACGATCTCCACAGAGCTTGCCACCGTTGCCGAAAAACAGCAGAAGAAAGCGGAAATTCGGCAAAAAGCCCATCGGTTAATTACTCAAGGCTTTGCTGCCTGCTTGACCGAGTTTCGTTTGTGGCTCGATCGTACCCACCTCCTGGAAACCTACCAGATGGAAGCAGCACTGGCACTGCAACAAGGCACCTTCCGCACCTGGGAAACCGGAGCTTTCAAAGCCACCGCGATCGACCATCAGCAGACGGTGATCAAGTGGGTACATCAAGCCTGTGAGTTTTTCGATCATCCTCGCCCCGCTCAACTGTTAATTGGCTTCCCTTCAATCTCAGACAGCCCCTCCACCCCAAACGCGTCATCCCCCTCCGCAACACCAGAGCGCGCTGCCTCAACCCCTGATTCCGTTGCTCCCACCGCGATCGCGACTGGACTCGGTTGGGCACTGGGCGGACCGATCGGTGCTGCCGTCTTAGGCGGAGCCTCCTACCTACTCAACCGCACCTCCCCCTCCACCTCTTCACCCCTCCACCCCTCTACCGCCCCTTCCGCACCGTCTTTCCAAACCCATCTAGACATCGCCCAACATTACCTGAGCCACTTCAGCGCCCTGAACCTCGCCACCCTGCAACGCTACGAAACCACCGCAGCACCAGTCATGCAATTTCAGCCCGAAGCGATAGAACCCACTCCTCAGCACCACCAACTGAGGCTATTTCAGACAACATTGGAGAATCTGGAGCAAGGGTTGGGGCAAGCGTTGGAGGAATAGGAGTTAGAGGAGTCAGGAGTCAGGAGCTAGGAGTCTGGTTACGAGGTTTTAACGGAATCATCGCCTGGAAGCAGAGCCTCTGAAAGGCGTTCCCAAGCAGAGCATTAGAATCCACCCCCTTCACCCCTCTCCACCTTCACCCCTCAACCCCTCTACCAGGGTCGCCAGGCATTCCAATCCAAATTAAAGATTGACGTATCGGGGAATGCGATCGGATTGCCATTGTTGACTAATCGTTGTTGCAAGGCTTGCAATTGCGGTTCGGGCTGGGGCAGGTTATCCACCAGTTGGTAGGGCAAAATCCCTTCAGATAGAACAAAAGAAGCGGTTGTTCCGGCGGCAGCACCGACTGACCACTCAAAAGAATGCACGCGATAGGCGGCGGTAACACTATAGCTGGCAGCAACCCCTTTGCTGGCAATCAGGAGGTTGTCGATCGTCTGGGGAATCATGGCGCGCAGGGGAATTTGACCGGGAAAGGCTTGCCCATGGGCTTGTCGCACACCGGGATATTCTTGATTACCGGGGCGTTCGGGAGGCGACTGTGCCATGCAGGGATGAAAGTCGATCGCATACTGGGCGATGCCGACCGAGTCAGGATAAATCGTCGATCGGGTGCGACGGGTAATTTGCTCAGGGCGCTGGTTTTGGCGAATGGCGCTCGTGGCTTCTAGCCCTGCCAGGGCAAACCAGAGATCTTGATAGAGTTTGGGGGGTAGATTCTGGTAATAGGCGCTCCGGTAGTCTGTCCAGGAAATGTCAATTTCGGACAAGCTAAACCCTTGTGGGGCGCTGTAGGTAGGACGACCCATGATGCGTCGGCTTTCGCGAATGTAAGGATATTTGGATAAGCCATGCATGGTGCCCATGGGTGAATCGAGACCTCGCAGCAAGCGATGGTTAGGGGCAGGCTGTTTAATGCCTGAACCCAGTTGAGAGTCGGTGGTGCCAGCAACAAACCAGTAGTAGTAACCCAGGGCATTTTCTTCACCCTTGCGGAGGGTGTCGGTGCGTAAACCACCCATCCAACCGCCAGAAGCCAGTTGTCCAGCTTGCTGAAGTTGTTCCCGTGTCAAGATCAGGTTGTCTTGAGCAGTGCCCGGACGATAGTCATTGCCCCAGACCCAGTTCTGCATCGAGATATCACCCGGTTTGGGTAACGATCGCCCAAAAATAGGTACTTGCGCTGTCGATCGCGGTTTTGGACTCCAGATGCGGCGATAGGAAAACACCACATCAATGTTGGCAAGGTTAGGGTTGGGGTCGTAGCCATAGTAGGGTTCATACTCGGCGTAGAAGGGCGGTGGCGTTTGCGGTTGGGGAGTGGCGGTCCGCTCCATGGCGAAGGGATAGGTAAATCCCTGGGTGCAATAGGGATCGCCCGTCACGGTGGGAGAAGACGGGTTGAGGTACGATCGCGGATCGAGTCCCAGACGATAGGGCACATCGGCAAGGGCAATCAATTCGCCCGTTTCGGTGGCATCGACGACAATCCAGTCAGGTGCGTTGGCAGTCGCTAAATTTGCTCTGCGCTGTTTGTCTTGAGGTTGATCGAGTGGAATGAAGCGCAGAATTTTTTTGGTGAAGCGATCGGAATCTGCGTATTGATAGGCATCCTCGATCGTTTGGGAGAGGGAAGCCGTATTAAGGGGTGAGGCACCAGGGGCAGCGTGGTGTTGAATGGCGATTGCCGCTTGAATCAATCGACCATCGGCACTACGCTCCAAGTCTTTGATCACAGTGTTGGGAAACCACTTCAACTTGCCTTTGCCTTTTTTAGCCGCATCGCGCAATTCTTCCACCAACAGGGTCTGGGCATCACGAGGAATGAAACAGGCGTAGCTTACCCAACAATCACCAGGGTTGAGTTCACCATACCTATGTTTGATCCGCTGTCGCAGTTCGTTATAGCCATGGGCATAGAAGAGCAACGCGCGTTGCTTTTTGACTTCATCCAATGCCGAGGTGCCCTGAGCGGTGATTTGGCCCCCCATCCAGTCGGTGATGTCGGTCATGCAAACGGTGCGCCCTGCCAGCAAGGCTTCGTAGCTGGTTGCGACGCCTGCCAATCCCCCCCCGACGACTAAAATCTCGCACTCAACGGTCTGGTCAAACGATCGGGCTAATGCCCTGGTAGAGGGGACTGCATAGATTGGAGCGATCGTCCCCAAATTACCCCCCATCCAGATGCCCAATAGTAGAAAGCTCACCCAATCCGACCTGTGAAATCGAGGATACCCAACCATTGCCTTCGCTCCAGCCAACGGGTTTCATCCTAGCAATTTCGCGCAATTTAGCGGGCAGCAGCAAAGACTTGCTCGACGGTGAGTTGTCAGTTGGGCATGATTTGTGACGCGATCGATGCGGCGCCAGTCAATACTGTGCCTCATACTGTCCCTCGCCCCCCTGGCAAACGGTGATTTGCTGCATTTCTGGGTCAACGATCCAGTATTCAGCAATGCCTCTAGCAGCGTATTCAGTGTGTTTATAGCGGTAATCACGATTTCGATTGTCTGTACCAGGACTAACGATTTCGATCGTCAACGCAGGTGGGGACATGTCACGAGTAATGGTCGCGCGACTGGCTCCAATCAAGGCAGCTTGAGACTCCTCAATGTGAACTAGCAGATCAGGGATGCGACACCGAACACGTCGTCCGCTCACTTCCACTTCGGTATCTTTGTATGCAACTCGATACAAAGGAAAGATCTAAAGCAATTCAGCCAAGAGAAATCGGGCGATGTTGTTGTCTTCCTGGCTTTCTGGCAGCATCTCGACTAATTCTTCATCTACCAATTCGTAGCGGTTATCGGTGCCATCGTCCCTACTTCAGCCACCGCCAGGTGCCAGGGTAACGGTAGGTCTCTCCTTGAACGGCTTTGGCTGCAGCGAACAGCGTCACCATGACTTGAAAGATATTGATCAAAGGAAAAAAGGCAAATGCTGCCAGTAACCCCAACCAAAAGGGGAGTGCAGGAATGCCCGGACTGGCTTTAGCTTGACTGGTTTGAAAGAGATAGAGGTTGAAAAAAACCAACATGAAGCCAATCACGATGGCAATCGAAAATTGAAAGTTGACGCTTTCTTTCCCTTGGGCATCTATAAAAGGATGCAACGTGCGCTGATGCAACCAATTTGCCAGCGTAATGCAGGGTGCCAGCAGAAGCATCAAGAGAGGAATGACCCAGGTGCAGGAATTGAAGGGGAGAGTCCAGGTCGGAGAGTCTGACTCTGTTTGCAGATTCAGCAAAATTGATAAGGGGGAGATGGCACAACTGGCATCCCATTTCACCGCAAGTATCCAAATCGGTATCCACGCCGTACTGCTCAGCCCCAATAAATGGCACCACATTCCCCGTCGGCAATTTTCTGGATCGAGAGGCGGATTCATGTCGCAGGTTCTCAACCAAATAGCATCGCGAAAGATATCATCAGCACATTTAAACCATTGTCAACTCGATCACTCATGCAATGATGATAACTCCAACATAGCTAGCGTAATACTTAGCATCTGTTTAGGTAGGTCAATCTTCCAACTGTCACGTCGCCAATTATGATTTCCTTTACACA
The DNA here is from genome assembly GCA_019359045.1 of Scytolyngbya sp. HA4215-MV1. Taxonomy (GTDB): domain Bacteria; phylum Cyanobacteriota; class Cyanobacteriia; order Leptolyngbyales; family Leptolyngbyaceae; genus Scytolyngbya. Next base: position 279,204 of record JAHHIA010000002.1, on the reverse strand, counting down.
AGCTATTGTTGACCATTTCCTGCAATATACCTTTACTGTTTAAGAATTGGTCTTATCCGCTGTATTACCTGGTCCATCATCCAGCAGCCAAACAACAGATGCAACCGCAGACCGATTTAGGGGTGAAGTTTCCGGCTGAATATACTCAGGAATTACCACACCAGACCTAATAGGATTTTAGCCAAAAATAGACTTTTTCCACTGCCTAAAACATCATTCAACAGATCTTCTTCATATCTGATCGATGAGGAATTCATAAAAGACTTGACATTACAACAGTACATCACTTTATAGTTATTAAATCAAGATAACGAAAATTGCTGCCTTGAAGTGGTTTTCTGTGAACGAGTGACTGCGATCGCCAGAACGTAAGACTTTACCGCTTCCCAAAACTACGCAATGCCCCTATTCAGCGGTTCTGGTGTTGACCGTCCATTGTAAATAATTCCCCAAATATCTCAAGGAGAAGTATGAAGAAATCCGTTGTTGCCATCGGGCTAGACGCTGCTGATCCTCATTTGATAGAAACTTGGATGGCGCAAGGTTACTTGAAGAACCTGCGTCGTCTTCGGGAGCAAGGCGCTTATGCTCGCTTAAAAAACTTTGATTATTACCGAGCAGAAACTCCTTGGACAACGTTTTTGACCGGATGCTCCCCGCAACAAACGGGATATTGGACTCCGCTTAAATTTCGACCAGATGGGTATCATGTAGAAGATATCCAGGCATACCCCTTTGAAGAATTCTCCCCTTTCTACGCCTTAGGAAAAGACTATCGGGTTGCTGTGTTTGATATGCCTCAAGCACGAGTCTCCGATCGCGTAAATGGCATTCAGGTTCTGGCTTGGGGTGCTCATTCTCCCCAACTATCGAGTCAGTCTCAACCGATCGGATTACTGGAAGAAATTAACCATCAGTACGGAAAACATCCCGCCTTAAGATACGACCACGCCAATGTTCTGGATATTCCCGCATTAACGCGATTGCAAAACGATCTGGAAACAGGAATTGCACGCCGTGCTGCCATCTGTCGGGATTTACTGGCACAAGAACCCTGGGATTTATTCCTGACGGTGTTCGGCGAAGTCCACGCCGCAGGGCATTACCTGTGGCACTTGAGCCAGCCTGATCATCCCCTCTATAACGTCATTGGGACGAAGGCAAAGGATATGTTGCGATCGGTCTTTGAAGCGACGGATCGGGCGATCGGTGAAATCCTTGAAAACGCACCAGAGGATGCTTATATTGTCGTTTTTGCAGCACATGGAATGGGTTCCAATACGATGGATCTCCCCAGCATGTTTTTCTTGCCAGAGTTCCTCTATCGCGATAATTTTCCGGGTAAATATGGGATAGCACGGGGCAAGCCAGGCGAACCGTTGGGCGAACCCATTACCCGGGGACGGGTAAAACGGTGTTGGTTAGGTGCCCTCTGGAGTTTGAAATATGAGCCAAATCCGATCGTTGCCTTTTTAAGACGTAAGCTGAAGCTGAAGCTGTTTAATCTAATTGCCCCACTGTTGAGTGCTCGTCCCCAACCGGATTTAATCGCTCCTTTTGATTTGCTTAAAACGGCTCGATCGTTTTTCTTCCAACCTCCTGTTTGGTATCAACCTTTCTGGTCAAAGATGAAGGCGTTTGCCTTACCCAGTTATTCAGAGGGATATATCCGCATCAATTTAAGAGGACGAGAACCCCAAGGAATCGTAGATCCCTCAGAGTATGACGCGGTATGTGATGAAATTTGCCAAAAGCTTTATCGGCTAAAAGATGCTCGTAAAGGCATTCCCATGGTCAAGCAGATCATTCGTCCTCGACGAGACTGGCAAGACTGTCCATCGAGCAAACTCCCGGATGCTGACATTGTAGTGATTTGGCAAGAAGAAATCGCGACCGATGCAGTGGAAAGCCCAGAGGTTGGGCGAATTGGTCCTGTTCCCCATCATCGGACTGGAAGCCATCGTTCCGATGGATTTTTGATGGTCAAAGGAGGAGGGATTGATGCGGGAACTACTTTGCCCACCGGGCAATCAATCAATTTAGCACCCACGATTCTGAGTTTGATGAATGCCCCCATTCCCAAACAGATGCAAGGTCAACCCATGGTAAAAGTATCGATGCCTGCTCGCTAAATACCCAAAGTAGGTATGGCTGAATAGCAAGATGAACTGGAATAGGCATTGCTGAATGGCACTATGATTTTGCCGAATTTTTGACAGAGCCTCAAGGCTTTAAGAAATCGTTTCATAGCCAGGTTCAGCAACGCCTTGGAACGAAGTTTCAATTCATGAAGTGATTGGAGGAGCTAGGAGCCAGAAGTTTGATTCTGGCTCCTATTTTCTACATTCTGTCTCTTCCTATAAAAACTCCTTGCTGCATTCAAGATGACAGCAAGGAGCAAGATGGCTACATCAATCTCAATACGATTACTCTATCAATCCTAATCTCGATTCATTATCGAACGGTTTCTCGCAATGCCTCAGCATCGATCGGCTTAATTAAATACAGCTGCAGAAAATGACCAACGATCGCCATTTGAAGTGGAAGTTTGCGGAGTGCTTTCAGCCATTTCGGTTGAGTGCTGCGATCGATTTCCGACATCTGCAAATTGAGATCAGAACAGAGATGTAATCGATGGAAAAATTCTGGATGTTCGGTATTGAGAACCGAGGGAAAAGCCCGAGCTGCGGTTTCATTGGTTTTGCGAATCACTTCCGCATCAAACTCGGTTGCGTCCAGTCCCAGAAAGTCATAGAAGTTGGTACGCTCATGAACCGTTAGCGTATGAGTGACAAAGACCGACAACAGAAAAAATCGGCTCCATAAGCGAGATTGCCAGGTTTTCCAGAGTTTAGGCTGCGATCGCAACAATGCCTTAAAAATATCACCGTGACGGTTTTCATCCTGACACCAGCTTTCAAAGAAATGGAAGAGCGGATAGAACTGATTTTCAGGATGCTTTTCAAGATGGCGATAAATGATGATGTAGCGCCAGTAGCCAATCTTTTCCGATAAATAGACGGTGTAGATCACCCATTCGATCGGGAAGAACGTATAGGTGCGGTTTTTGGTCAAATGCCCCAAATCCATTGTGCAGCCAAAATCGCCCATCGATTTGTTGAGAAATCCAGCATGGCGGGCTTCATCGCGTGCCATCAGGCTAAACATCTCAGACAAAAGCGGACTGCGCGCCTTCAATTTGCGTGAGAGTTCCTTAAAGAGAAGAAAACCGGAGAATTCAGAAACACACGATCGCTCCAGGTAATCAATAAATGCCTGTCGAGCTTCACCCGTAATGTGGTCCCACGTTTGGTTGAAGGACTCATTGCGCACAAAGTGATGGCGGTTATAGTCTGCCCGCATTTCTGCCAACATTGCTTGCAACTCAGTGTCCTGTCTAGACAAATCCAGGTTTGCTGCGGTTTCAAAATCTGTTGTGTAAAACCGAGGCGTAAGGATTGTTTCCTTCAGCATTTTCTTAGAGGCTGAGGTCCCTACAGTGGGCTTTGGCGGAGAAGTCACCATAATGCTTGACCATCACTTATATCTTTGATAACTATCAAGTTATAATACTTGGGATTTTTTGACTAGACCTTTTGCCAACAAGACAGAAAACGACATTCTCCAGAAGCAATTTGTTAAGTTTTTAAAACAATCCGTCATTAATCACTCTATAGTTATAGAGTATTCAAATGCTAGACGAGTGAGTTTGACTTCCCCAATGCCTGTCGTACTGCTTCACCGCACGTCGGCATGACAGGCATTTTCTTATGCCTATTTTGAGAAATGAGGTAATTGCGATGATCCAGGATTTAGCTCTGCAACTGCGAGAAGGGACCCGGCACTCCCATACTGCCGCTGAAAATACCGCGTTTATGAAGTGTTTTCTCAAAGGAATTGTGGAACGGGAACCCTTCCGCAAGCTATTGGCAAATTTGTATTTCGTCTACAGTACTTTAGAATCCGCACTGCAACGACATCGCAATCATCCTGTTGTTGGCTTGATAGTTTTTCCCGAATTAGACCGCACTGCCAATCTAGAGCGAGATCTGTGCTTTTACTACGGCGAAAACTGGCGTGAACAAATCACCCCTTTGCCTACGGGGCAGATTTATGTCGATCGCATCCACGAAATTGCCAACACCGATCCTGTCCTACTAATTGCCCATGCCTATACGCGTTATATGGGTGACCTTTCGGGTGGTCAGGCATTGAAAAACATCATCCGTTCTGCGATGAACTTGCCTCCTGATCAGGGAACAGCACTGCATGAATTTGAGCAATTACCTACAGTAGAAGCAAAGCGAGCCTTTAAGGAGAAATATCGAGATACGCTCAATGCTTTGCCAATCGATAAGGTCACGATTCAGCGGATTGTAGACGAAGCAAACTATGCATTTACGCTCAATCGGGATGTCGTCCATGCTTTAGAAGATGAGGTTAAAGCTGCGATTGGAGAGCATGTGTTTGATCTGCTCACCCGTCAAGATATTCCTGGTGCAACCGAGCGACCGCTGCATGGCTCGGCAAAATCCCCCACGCTGGAGTACAGCATTTAGTGAGATGAGAGGAGAGAGGAAGTAGGAGCGTGGAAGCGGATAACTCATTCCTCTACCCACTCATCCTCTCGTCCACCCATCTACCATCTACCATCTACCTACTCACCATCGAACCACTCATCATCCTCACCTTTTAATTGCTGCATTGCCGCTTAATCATCAGGAGAACACTTGTCTATGCAATCACTGCTGCCTACAGTTCAATTTGACTCTCAACTCCTCCAGAAGTATGACCAGCCTGTACCACGCTATACCAGTTATCCCCCAGCAACAGAGTTAAGAGCAGAGTTTGAAGCCGTTGATTTTAGAGCCGCGATCGCAGTCAGTAATTACAAAAAAACACCCCTATCACTCTACTGCCATATTCCGTTTTGTGACAGCCCTTGTTACTTCTGCGGTTGCAATACGGTAATTACACAGCGCAAAGAAGTGGCTGAACCCTATCTCGATTATTTGATTCGACATATTCAACAGACAGCTCAATTCATCGATCGGCAACGCCTGGTGCATCAAATGCATTGGGGCGGAGGCACACCCAATTATCTTTCTCTAAGCCAGATTGAAACGCTGTGGACAGCCATTCATCAACATTTTCAGTTTGATGACAAGGCTGAAATTTCGATTGAAGTGAATCCCAAATCGTTGGATCAAAACTATCTTTCCTCATTAAAGAATTTGGGCTTCAACCGGATCAGTTTTGGGATTCAAGACTTTAATTTGAAAGTGCAGGAAGCGGTGAATCGGGTGCAACCGGAATCCATGCTGTTTGATGTCATGCAATGGAGTCGAGATGCTGGGTTTGAGAGCGTGAACGTCGATCTAATTTACGGACTCCCCTTCCAAACTCTGGAAACGTTCCGCAATACCATTCACAAAACGCTGCAACTCAATCCCGATCGCATTGCGATGTTCAACTTTGCCTATGTGCCATGGCTCAAACCGGTGCAGCGCCGCATTCCTCAGGATGCGCTGCCTGCGGCGGCAGAAAAGCTCAGCATTTTGCAAATGGCGATCGAAGTGTTGACCCAAAATGGGTATCAGTACATTGGCATGGATCACTTTGCCAAACCCAACGATGAACTCTCGATCGCGCAACGAGAAGGACAGCTCCATCGTAACTTTCAGGGCTACACCACCAAGCCAGAATCCGATCTGATCGGCTTTGGAGTCACTTCAATTAGCATGTTGAACGATGTGTATGTGCAGAATCACAAACGCCTAAAAGATTTCTATCGATCGATCGATGCCAACGAATTACCCATTGAAAAAGGAGTCACGTTAGATCGCGATGATGTGATTCGTCGCACTGTGATTATGGAATTGATGTGTCAGTTTCAACTCACACCTGAAGACATTGAAGAAAAATACCATCTTGGCTTCGATCTGGATTTCGAAACGTATTTTGCTCAGGAAAAATTTCAATTGCGCCGATTGGAAGCAGACGGCTTGATCCGACTTTTTCCGAATCACATTGAAGTGACGCCAGCAGGACGTTTGCTGATTCGCAATATTGCCTCAACCTTCGATACTTATCTCAAGCAGAATACAACCCAGAGTTTTTCCAGAGCCGTTTGAGAAGCGAGTGGCGGAAAAGGACTATGCAACGTCAGAAAGAAGGTAAGCAATGCGTATCTTGATGATTCAACCCAATTATCACTCTGGGGGAGCAGAGATTGCGGGAAACTGGCCCCCCAGTTGGGTTCCCTATGTGGGGGGTGCTCTGAAGACCGCAGGTTTCACCGACATTCGCTTTGTGGATGCAATGACTCACTACATTGCCGATGCGGAGCTAGCGAAAATCATTCACGAATACCAACCCGATGCGGTGTTGGCGACAGCAATTACACCCATGATTTACCAGTCTCAACGCACCTTGAAACTGGTGAAAGACATTTGTGCAAATGCAATCACTGTAATGGGGGGAGTGCATCCCACCTATATGTATCGGGAGGTGTTGAGTGAAGCACCCTGGATCGATTACATCATTCGGGGTGAGGGAGAGGAGATTACGGTCAATTTGTTGCGGGCGATCTCCCATGGCACAGTTGAACGAGATCGTCGCGAAATCTTGGGACTTGCCTTCCTTGAAAACGGCAAAATTGTCGCGACCCCTGCTCACCCACCGATCAAAGACCTAAATACACTCACTCCTGATTGGACACTGCTCGATTGGGGCACCTATATGTATACGCCCTTGAATACGCGAGTTGCAGTCCCTAACTATTCACGCGGGTGCCCCTTTCGCTGTCGCTTTTGTTCGCAATGGAAATTCTGGCGCAAGTATCGATCTCGATCGCCCAAAAACTTTGTGGATGAAATTGAGCGGTTAGTGAAGGAGCATCAGGTGGGCTTCTTCATCCTGGCAGATGAGGAACCCACAATTAACAAATCGCGATTCGTTGCATTGTGCAACGAGTTGGTCGATCGGAACCTAGGTGTCCATTGGGGGATTAACACTCGCGTGACCGATATTCTGCGCGACGAAAAAGAACTGCCTCTGTATCGTAAAGCAGGGCTGGTGCATGTTTCTCTAGGCACAGAAGCAGCAGCACAATTGAACCTTAACCTGTTTCGCAAAGAAACGACGATCGCCGATAACAAACGAGCGGTGCAACTCCTGCGCGACAACGACATCCTGGCAGAGGTGCAATTCATTATGGGGTTGCCCAGCGAAACTCCTGAAACGATCGAAGAAACCTATCGGATGGCGCGAGACTGGAAGGCAGACATGACCAACTGGAACATGTACACGCCTTGGCCCTTTTCAGAGCTATTTCAGGACTTACAGGACAAAGTTGAAATTCGCGATTATTCCCATTACAACTTTGTCACGCCTATCATCAAGCCCGACCACATGACGCGGGAAGAAGTGCTCAAAGGCGTACTGCGAAATTATGCCCGCTTCTATGCCTGGAAGTTTCTAGAATATTGGTTTGAGTCCGATCCTTTCAAGCGGCGCTATCTTCTAGGCTGTCTCTGGGCATTTGTCAAAACGACTCTCAACAAACGTTTTTATAATCTGAGTCGGGTGAAGCAGAAAGGACTTCATACCGAGATTGAGTTTGGCTTTGATGAATCTAAAATTCTCACTTCTGAACAAATGGCACAACTCAGACGAGACCGTCCGGCAGATATTGACTTTGTTGGCACAATTTCAGCCTGTGGTGCCCCCAATGACTTGCCTGAAATGGTTAGCCAGCCTCCTGTTCAGCAACATTCTCATGATGTGATCCAGGTAGCGGTGATTGAGGCAGACGAACAAACTCGTATTAACCTCCGGGTAAGTCTACGATCGCAAGACGGCATTGAAGTTGCCAGTGAAGCCACCAATGCCGAAACGGGTTTAGTATTACTGGAATCGATCGATGTCGATGTTGCTGTAGTCGATGGCAACCTGCCCGACATGGATCTGATCAAGTTCATTCGCATGGCACGCAAAGTCCAGGCAAATTCCTATGTCACCTCCTCCAAAATTTTGGTACTAGTTACGCCTGAACAACGATCGCTCCTCCCAGATGTGGTTGCTGCTGGAGCCGATGCCTTCTGCCTGAAAGATGCCCCAATTGATCAACTGACAGAAGCTGTACGAATCACCGATCGTCAAGGTGGTTATCAAGATCCTGCGATCTCAAATCTGCTAGAGCCAGTTGTCGTCACCGCTTGGTCGTGAGATGGAGACATGGGTAGACAGGGTGGTTGGGATAGTCCTCCCCACCCTCCACTTTCACGCTTGATTCCTTCCCCGTTAACCCTTTTGTCTGCCGATTTCCCGTTCCCCTTCCTTCCTTTTTTTCTTGTGTGGCTGAGGATTTTTGATGACTGCAAATAACTTACTCACAGAACCCAACCGCAAACTCTCTCTGGATTGGGTGGCTGTTATTTTTTTTAGTAGTGTGCACTTGCTAGCACTGTTGGCACCCTGGCTTTTTTCCTGGTCTGCGCTAGGGCTGACTCTATTTCTACACTGGTTGTTTGGCAGTATTGGTATTTGTTTGGGCTATCACCGTCTCTTGAGCCATCGTAGTTTCCAAGTACCGCAGTGGTTGGAATATACGATCGCCTTCATTGGTGCTCTCGCCCTACAAGGGGGACCTATTTTTTGGATCGCTGGACATCGTCTGCACCATGCGTTTACGGAAGACGAAGAGAAAGATCCCTACTCTGCTCGCAAAGGCTTCTGGTGGAGCCACATGCTGTGGATTTTCTATCCTCGATCGGAATTCTTCGACTATGAGCAATACAAGCGTTTTGCACCTGATCTCGTGCGCGATCCATTCTACCGCTGGCTCAACCGCTACTTTTTGCTGCTGCAACTTCCTTTAGGACTATTGCTCTATGCCTTGGGGGGATGGTCGTTTGTCATCTATGGCGTGTTTCTCCGAGCCGTGTTGCTCTGGCATACTACCTGGATGATTAACTCTGTTACTCATCTGTGGGGATATCGGACTTTTCGAGTCGACGATAATTCGCGCAATCTTTGGTGGGCAGCAATTTTCACCTATGGCGAAGGTTGGCACAATAATCACCATGCTTATCCCAATGTGGCAAAGGCGGGTTGGCGTTGGTGGGAACTGGATGTCACCTGGTGGGTGATCTGGTTACTCAAACGGGTTGGTTTAGCCCGTAAAGTGGTGATGCCCCCAATAGTCACAATCCATCTTTAGAAATTCATCTGGATAAAACATCGCGTCGCCATTAGGTGACGCGATCGGCAATCACTGCATAAAACGGATCGCCGCCGCCCATGCCTAGCATTTGTAGAAAGGTGGGAACCTGTGTCTGGCGAGCAATCACTTCGGGTTCACCAAATCCCGGCACCATGCGAAAATAACCCTTCACCAATTCCACGCGATCGGCTTCGCTCCCTTCGCGCCAAGCCTGGATCGCTTTTTGAAAAAACATACGGTTAGAGAAACTGATAATTGCAATGCCACCCGGCTTGAGAATGCGGTGGATTTCCGTAAAGATAGCTTCGGGATACTGCAAATATTGTACAGAAACTGTATTGAGGACGACATCAAACGTACGATCGTCCAAAGGTAATTTAGGATTTTGGTTGAGATCTTGCACAAAATAATGATTCAACTGAGAGTTCCGTGCCAATTCATCTGCATTCATGCCATGCCCTTCCACATGAGCGAACGTCAACGCTTCGGGCAAATGTGACACCCAACTGCTCATCAAGTCTAGAACGCGAGTATTCGCACGCAGTCGCTCCCGATAGAGATCGGTCAATTGCTGAATGAACCCCTCGTCGACATGAGTAACGAAGCGCGGAAAGCTGTAGAATAGCGTATCGTCGGTATTGTCTATTTTCTCTCGTTGGTCTGGACGCAAAATCATGATTCCGAGTGGCGTAGACTTGGACTTACTTTCCCCGATACGGCTGAATATAGAGGCGGTTCGCTCTAACATAGCATTGATAGTCTCTACCGCGTGCACTTCTCACCCGCATCCAGGGATGACCGTTTTTATCTTTTGGGTTTAACAAAACCTCATCCGAACCGCCACGACCAACATCTGCTTGTAGCAACTCACCGTGATTAAATTGTCGAACGACCGCAGAGTTCATTTCAAAATCACTTCGGCAATTCAACCGCGATGTCACCACTTGCCATAATGAACCCTGCATTAAAAGTTCGGGTGCTGTGCCTTTAAGGGGTGCTTCATTGCGAAAGTAATTACCATTGCGATCTGGCTGAGGTAAGGAAGGAGATTGTGCCAAAACAGCCATTACACCCGTAAAAGCGAGGGTGACAGAGAGAATTGGGTACCGGATCAGGTTCATGGGCATCTACGATCGTTCGCATCTGGATAAGGTTAGTCTGACCACAAACAATCTGACATTAGCGCATAAGCTACTGATACTGTCCAGTTGGCCCCTCGGGGGCACAATCAAAAATGTAGTCATAAATTCACAGTGAATTCATTTACTCTGCTCTACGTCTCTACGCCCCCGCTAAACTGTACCCACGATCGCCCTTAGCCCCCTCACCAACCGTTCAATCCCTTCAGCCGCTGTCGCTTGCTGCAAAGCACCGTACGCCACCCGCAGGTAACACCCTTCCTCCATGCCAAACGTCGTCCCCGGAATCACCGCTACCCGATATTCCTGGATCAACCGTCTGGCTAACTCCAACGCTGCCAAATCCGTCTGTACCTTGAGGAAAAAATAGAACGCTCCCTGGGCAGGGGCGATCGTGCCGATTCCTTGCAACGGCTCCAGCGATCGCAACATCACCTGTCGCACTGCCTCAATTTCGGAGAGATGCTCTTGGCAATAGGCTTGCCCCACCTGCAATGCCCCCGCTGCTACATATTGGGAAACCACTGGCGGACAAATCAAAATTGTATCCTGTATCTTTTTCACTGCCTCTAGCAAATGAACAGGCATCACCATATACCCAATGCGCCAACTAGCAAATCCATACGCTTTCGACAGACTATACAACGAAATCGTATGATCTTGACTCAATGCAAAGGATGCAGGAGACACATGATTCGCCCCATCATAGGTGAAGTATTCATACGCTTCATCACTGATATGGTAAATCCCCCGATCGCGACATAACCCATTCACTGCCCGTAACGCCGCCTCTGGGTAAACCGCACCTGTTGGGTTGTTAGGCGAAATCGTGACGATCGCCCGTGTCTTTTGCGTAATTGCCTGCGCGATCGCTTCCACCTGCACTTGATAATGCTCATCCGTCGGCACCAACACCGGACAACATCCCGCCATCCTGATCGCCATTTCGTGATTGAAATAGTACGGCGTTTGCAAAATGATTTCATCGCCTAGATTCGTGATGGCGAGAATGGCATTTATAAACGCCATATTGCTGCCTGCCGTCACCACGACACAGTTTTGCGAGTTCATTTCAATCTGATTGAAGTCACGCAATTTAGTCGCGATCGCTGCTTGCAACGCCGGAATCCCCTGCACCGACTGATATTGGTGGTTCACAGGGTTTGCTAGAAATTCCGAGAGTTGGGCGATCGCTTCAGGCGGGGGACTGTAGTAAACAATCCCCTGTCCCAAAGAAATCGTGCCCGGATTGCAACGAATCAATTCGCCAATCACCGGAATAATGGGTGACTGGACTGCCTGCATTCGAGCAGGCAAAGGGAGATCGAAACGATGAATGAGATTCACTGGGGCAACCCTAAAACTTCTCCCGACCCTGCGATGACTTCCCCGATCGCGGTTGCTGCCAGCCCTGCCGTCCCAAACCCGCGAATCACCGCTTCCACCTGCTCAGTCGGCACAATCACCACAAAGCCAATGCCCATATTGAATGTGTCAAACATCGCCGCTGGACTCACTTCTCCCGCTGCTGCCAACCACTGAAAGATCGGCGGCACCTGCCAATGAGCAGGATCAAGCTGAATCGATTGCCCTGCTGCTAGACACCGGGGCGTATTTTCGGGCAGCCCCCCGCCCGTGATATGTGCCATGCCATGAATGGCAAGCCCTGCCTTACGAGCCGCCAGAATGGGTTTGACGTAAATTTGTGTGGGGGTCAGCAGCACCTCTCCCAGCGTTTGTTCTGCCAGCCATTCCGGATGATATTCGCCCAGACAATCGGGCACAGGGATTGCCTGCCAGGGACGATCGCCCCAGTCGAACTGACGATCGCTGACAATTTTTCTGACCAGGCTAAAACCATTACTGTGGACCCCCTGGCTTGCCAGCCCTACCACCACATCACCAATCTGCACCTGGGAACCATCTAGCAACTGGCTCTTTTCCACAATTCCCACACTGAACCCTGCCAGGTCATACTCTCCCACTTGATAGAATCCCGGCATTTCCGCTGTTTCTCCCCCCAGCAAGCTACACCCCGCCATCTCACACCCCTGAGCGATACCTGCCACCACTTGAGTCAGTTGGTCTGGCTCCAGGTGCCCCGTTGCCAAATAATCGAGAAAAAAGAGCGGCTCTGCCCCAGAGGTCAGCACATCGTTCACACACATCGCCACCAGGTCAATTCCCACGGTGTCATGGCGATTAAGCGCATGTGCCAATTTAAGTTTTGTCCCAACCCCATCTGTTCCAGAAACCAAAATCGGTTCATGATAGCCAGCAGGGAGTTGAAACATCCCACTAAAGCCACCAAACCCTCCCAGCACTTCAGGACGATAGGTTTTGGTCACTAGACTGCGAATCTGCTCAACAAACGTTCGCCCCGCCTCAATATCTACGCCTGCTTCTCGATAATCCATGCGCTACCCGATCGTGTTTTAAAGAGTTGTCTCAATCAAGTCCAAGGACGATACCACCCCCTTCAGACAGAACTATATTACGCCTGCCAGCTGAGCCAACACTCGTCATTTTGACCAATGCATTGGATTTCACAAAATCGATCCCCAGCTAGGTATTCCTTCAGACATCTTCAGCCGCTTCCGACTCCTGAGCTGGGATCACAAATGTTATGCTTTCAAGACATTTTTGATTCTCTGGATAAAGGAATACGCACAAAAAACATGAAGTTTGTGTAAAGTTTTGATAAAGTGGCTTCTAATCCGAATTGCCTAAATCCCTTGTCTTGCAAGCGATTTACTCTTCTTTACATTTAAAAAAAGCGATGAAGTTGTGATGCACCCCGGTAGATCCCTGATCCCCAAGGTGAAAACTTCGTGCTAGTCTGTTGCAGTTCAAAAAACTATAAGGTGTACACAGAACGAGTACGACTTCCAAATTGGGATCTGCTTCCCAAATTCATCTATTTGGATGGGTTCAGACTCAATCTCAAGTGCTCTTCAACATGGATAGTATGAATCAAAAACTTTACGGTGGTCTAACCGCAGCCCTATTGATTACAACCTTGGGTGTTGCTCCTAGCAGTTACGCTGGTCAAGTTCAAACCACTGATTCCGTTCCCGATGCAAACTCTATTCAAAAACAGGAGCGCAACTCTCAAACAGTTCCTTCCGATACAACGTCAGATTTAACGGCTTCTGTTCCAGCAGCAGCCCAGCCTCCGTCAGAAGATGCAGTGAAGATGGGCGAGCAATCGACCCAGCCCCAGGCTCAGCCAGCCACGCTCACTGCAAAAAACTCAGAACCCCCCTCTGTTGAGGAAGTTGTTAAAGTTGGGGAGCAACAACCGACAGGTGGCTCGGAAGCCAATGTAGAGGTCATTGCCAAGATCTATCCCCACCAGCAAGCAGGCCGTAAGGCTGCGACGCTGTATGTCCGCAATATTCCAGTGTTGACGTTTCTGGGAGATCGCCTATCTGAGGCCGCAGATCCAACGATCGATCCAGCCAGTCAGCCAGAGTCGAATGAGTCAAGCGCTCAAGTCAAAGCCCTCAATCGCCAGCCTGCCGAGGCTGTTTCTAACTCGGAAGCCAGTGAGTCCGAGCTTGCCCCCAAACACGAGAATGATCCCGTCTGGCGAGCCTCTGAGATTGCTTCGATTCTCAATCAATTGAACCTAAAAACAGTCGATGCCAGCACGATTACGGTAAGCTGGCGGACTGAGCGAGATGCCAAAGGTGGAATGAGCGATCGCTACACCATCAAAGTGAATGGCAAAGATCTGGTCGAAGTCAGCGGGGAAGCCATCCTGCCAGATACGACTCGCGATGTTGAGCAAGATGCTTTGCAAGTGACGAATCGTCTCCGCAGACTGCTTGCAAATGCAGCACCTTTACAAGAGGTTCCGGGTAAGCCTGCCCGCCCCAAAGTGATCCGCATTTCTTTTGCCCCCGGTATGCAGATGAGGTTTAGTGGCATGGCATCCTGGTATGGTCCAGGGTTTCATGGTGCTCAAAGCGCTAGCGGTGAGATGTTCAACCAGTACGCCTTAACGGCGGCTCACCGCACATTACCGTTTGGCACTCGTGTCCGAGTGACGAATCTGGATAATGGCAAATCGGTTGTGGTTCGAATTAACGATCGGGGTCCTTACAGTCACGGTCGCGTGATTGACCTCTCGGCGGGTGCCGCCAACCTCTTGGGTCTGATCAGCTCAGGGGTCGCACCCGTTCGATTGGAAGTGTTGGGCGAGAGATAGCCCATCGAGTCTGCTATGAAAGAATCAAGAACCGATGGTCAGTGTTTGGCTACCCAGGTTCTTGATTCTCTTCATTTCTGAATATTAGCGCCGGTGGAAAAATTCGCTCAATGTGGGGGCTGAAGCGCAATGGGTTCTTTTACAGTCGCTCTCCTTGCGTGAAAGTCCAAATCCTTGATTCAGTCAAATTGATTCAGTCAAATTTTCACGCGTACGGTATTTTCAAGCCTTTGAGCACGGTTGCCTGTTCGGTTGCGGATAGCCCCTTGCCCTGAAGCAGGACACCAAAATTGCCCATCCCCATGGGGTTCACAAGTAGGTGCAGTGCTTCTCGTCGTTGAAGAATCGTTTGGATGGCTTGCGGTTCTGGATTGCGGTCAGGCTGGCTCAGAGCTGCAATTCGGTCTCCCAACCCTAGCGCCATGAGAAAGAGTCCCTGTGGGAGAAATCCAATTTTTTCGAGTCCTAACGATTGCCCATATTGTTCTAGCGCAGTGAAATCGACATGAGCGGTAATATCCTGCTCACCGATGTATTGGTAGGGATCGGAATGATGAGCATGGCGGTGGTAGCACTGGAGAGTGCCTTGTGAACGGGCAGGGTTGTAATATCGGCTGGCTGGATAGCCATAATCGATCGTCAGGAGATATCCCCGTTGCAGGCGATCGCTTACGGTCTGGAGCCAATCGAGGGCAGCTAGATTCACTTCACTCCGGTAGCCTTGGGGATAGCGATCGGAGGGCAAGTCTATCTCAACAAGATGAAAGTATTTGCGCAGGCGCGGGGTTGACAGGGGTCCTGTAACCTCTGCGAATACAGTTTCTGCCTCAACTTCAGAGCTTTGTTGAACAGAGTTGGGTTGGATTGTCACGTAGATTTCTCGAAGCTGGCTATTTTCTATCGTGATTAGGTGCACAGGCAGCGCATCGACTAACTCATTCGAGAAACAGCAACCAACGATCGAGTGGGATGGAATTTGCTCAAAACTGCGCCAGCTCAGCCCGTCCCAATTCTGCATCAGGGGTTGGAGTTGATGTTGCTGGGCAGCAATTAAACTCGGTACTTTCTCAACAATGGTATACTTCAGGGCTGCGAAACAGTTTGGATGCGTACGCCGTAAATGCGTCAACACGTCAGAAGCCAACAATCCCTGTCCCGCCCCCATTTCTACTAGGGTGAAAGGTACGGGGTGACCCAAGACTTGCCACATTTCCACGAATTGTTCGGCAAGAAGCTCACCAAAGTCAGCACCTAGGTGAGGCGCTGTGAAAAAGTCACCTTGAGATCCGATCGTGCGCCCATTCATGGCATAGTAACCATGTTGTGCCTGATACAGAGCAAGATTCATATAGTCTGCAAAAGTAATCCTTTGATCCAGACTTTTCGTAATCTGATGAGCAATAAATTCACGTAGCGTCCGGTTGCCGTTCTGTGCAAGGTGATTTGTCATATAAGGCTAAGTTTGAAATTTAGCTGGTGGGTATATCCTCCAGCTTGGTTCGAGGTTCTTCCTTCCTGATCGCTGGGGGAATGCTTCAGCCGTCATTATTTCACCGATTTGTTGCTCTCTGTTGCTGCTAATCCTGCCGATGCTCTCGTTGTTGCCCTTGTTCCCCTTTGTTCAGACTCCGCTCTTGCCTGCTCAGCTCACAGCTCAGCACGCAACAGTTGCTCAACAGATCATTCAATCGCATGAAATTCGTGCTTTGCCTGGTCAACTCGACAAAACTCCGGTTTTCAATAGTAATAGCCCAGAAGTCGTTGAGACTGAGGGGATTTTGCTATCAACCTTTCCTCCCGCAGGTAAGCGAGTGCCAGAAGCCCATTTGGATTTTCCGCTGCAACATCGGTTTGATCTGTTTTCTCATCACATTTCTAGAACCCGCCAATCTAATGATTTTCACCCACTGTACATTGGAGTGATTGTATACAATCCAGGTACAGAACTGGTAACGCTGGATGTTTTGCAGGCAGCCAGCTACCTGAGCCGCCCTGATGCCCCATTTATCGACTTGCCGTCTTATGTCGCCAATCCTCTGGGCACAGTTTTTTCGGGTCCTGGCAGCCGGGTGGTAGGTGACATTTTGCGGGGACAACGGCAGGACGGTTGGCTCGATCGCCTACTGATTCCACCGGGCGAAAGCCGGATGCTGATGAGCTTGCCGATTCCAGCGCGTGATCCGGCAATGCGATCGCACCGTTTATCGGGAGAACAATCTCAGCGCAAATCGGAGAATGGTTTGTTGGCTCGGCGGATCAAACCTGCGAGGAATGGCAACCGAGAGATGCCAGAGGTGGTGCCTCAGCGCCCGTTACCCCCATCATCCAACGGGCGAACCACCTTGATGCATCTGAACAGTAGTGGCCCGGTCTACCTTGCCAGTTTGGCAATGTTTGCCCGCCAAACCCCCAGCGGCACAGATCGCATACCCACCTTGCAAGAATGGCAAGATTTGCTGGTTAATGGAGGCTTGGCTGGACCTCGCGATCTTGCCCCTACTTCTTTAGAAAAAAGTGTAGGTTCGATCATCTATGGCAGAGTTGCAGGGATTTCTCAAGGAACCCTCTGGCAAGGACGAATCGCAGATAATCCCAAAGCCAAGCAACTAAAAATTCCTCAGCCTGGACAGTCCATTTCCTACGGCATTAGCACTGTCACCTACGGCACATTGGGCACGGGACAGGTGCAAAGTGCGCCCATGCTGGCACGCTACCCCGATACTGCCTACCTGGCGCATGGGAACTATGGCGTGCATTACGATTTATCGATTCCACTCTACAACGCTGCTAAAGAACCTCGTACGGTTGCTATTTCTCTGCAAACTCCGTTGAAGGATGAGGATCTCAATGGAGCACTCGCCTTTTTGATTCCGCCTGATCGCCCGATCTTTTTTCGAGGGACGATTCGACTTCGCTATAAAGATGACTTTGGTTTGCCCCAGACGCGCTACTTTCATGTCGTACAGCGACGGGGGCAAATGGGCGAACCTTTGATTCGGTTGAATCTCCCCCCTGGCGATCGTCGTCTGGTCGAGTTAGATTTCATCTACCCTCCTGATTCGACTCCCCCTCAGGTGATCACAATTCAAACCCTAGAGCCACCACCGGCGATCGCCGATTCCACGAAAAGTTAGGTTGCGGAGGCTTTCAGTGCATGGCTGAGAGCGAGGATGCGATCGCACTGCCCACAATCAAAAGAGCCAAAAATCAGCATCGGACTTAAAATTTGCCTGATTTTTGGCTCCTATTCGTTTGTACAGCCAATTCAACTCACACCACACTCACAGTCGATAGTTTGCATAAGTTCCGCAACAAGATCTGGCGGATCAAGACCCAATCTGCAAGAATCATTTCTTGCTGAATTAATTTTTCAAAGCATCAAAGCTAATTGCATATTGAGTATTCGGCTTCATTTGTTTGATGAGTCTGAGATAGGCTTCGGCATCGTTACGGCGACGGAACCGAGCAACGACCGGCAAGTTTTGCAAATTAGGCAAAAGCTGATGAATAACCCATGGACTGAGTTGATCTTGATATTTCATGGTGAACTCCGCTTTACTCCTTAGATAATTAGCCTTCGTGCTGCTGACAGGGATGCACAGACGAACCTATTTCAGACGAACCAACCACCACCAATAGCGTTCAGCTAGAAACTTACTAACTATATATAGTGTTTGGAGCGGAATCGGTCAGGTGTGTTACAAAATTAAATTTCCCCTCAAGGATCATTGATGTTTTGGGATGCAAAACTGGGAGAGCAGAAGATTCGGTTAAAAGAAGTCAGTTGGCAACAATTTCAACAATTACTTGTGGAATTGAGGCTGGAACGAACAACCCGATTGACTTACTATCGCAAGCGGCTGGAACTTACCACCCTGAAACCAGAACACCATCGGTTGGCTCATCTCATTGAGTCACTGGTTTTGGTTTTGGCAGACGAGCGATCGCTGAGCGCCCAGTAGATCGTGCCTGCACTGCTGATTCATCAATCCTTGCAGTGCGCTGCCGAATCCAATGGTTGTTACTACTTTGAAGATCAGGTATCCGTACAAAATCAAACAGAAATTGATCTCACTGTTTTTGCACCGCCCGGTTTGGCGATCGAACTCACCCTGCTTAACACCTCGTTCAAAAAATTATCCGCATCCGAAGTTCCAAGTATTTTCTCAGTTTACGCAGCGCTGGGAATTCCTGAAGTATGGTGCTATGTGGGCGAAATTGGGAAGCACCTCTTGCAAGGCAAGCTGGTGATGTATCACCTGCAAGCAGATCATTATGTCGAGCGTTCCCGCAGCCTCAATTTCCCCTTTTTACGGGCGATCGTGCCGTACAGTTCCTGGAGCAAAGTGACTCGATCGGGCTAGCAAAATCATTACTGGTTCTGCGGCAATGGATTCAGGAAAATGTCGAGTTTCGGTAGAATGAAGCCTGTGTCAAGTGAGGGTTTCTATGTCTGCCGTGTCACCTGCTCCCTTTTCGGCTGAAGAAATTGCGGCTGAAGGATTGAAGCCCGAAGAATATGCGGAAATCGTCCATCGGTTAGGGCGACATCCCAATAAAGCCGAACTGGGGATGTTTGGAGTGATGTGGTCAGAGCATTGTTGCTACAAAAACTCCCGCCCTTTGCTAAAGCAATTTCCCACCGAGGGCGAAAGAATTCTGGTCGGTCCTGGTGAGAATGCAGGGGTGGTTGATCTCGGCGATGGGCTGCGCTTGGCATTCAAGATCGAGTCACACAATCATCCGTCCGCAGTGGAACCGTTTCAAGGCGCTGCAACGGGGGTCGGAGGAATTTTACGCGACATTTTTACCATGGGCGCGCGCCCGATCGCCCTCCTGAACTCCTTACGCTTTGGCACCTTAGAGGATGCTCGAACCCGTCGATTAGTGAATGGGGTAGTTGCTGGAATTGCCCACTACGGCAACTGCGTCGGTGTGCCCACTGTGGGCGGCGAGATCTATTTTGACCCGGCTTATACAGGGAATCCTCTGGTGAATGTGATGGCGCTGGGGTTGATGGAAACACCAGAGATTGTGGTATCAGGAGCCAAAGGGATTGGCAATCCCGTGCTGTACGTCGGATCAACCACAGGGCGAGATGGGATGGGAGGAGCCAGTTTTGCCAGTGCCGAACTGAGCGACGAGTCGGAAGCCGATCGTCCAGCGGTGCAGGTGGGCGATCCCTTTCTCGAAAAGTCTTTGATCGAAGCCTGTCTGGAAGCCTTTAAAACTGGGGCAGTGGTCGCAGCCCAGGATATGGGAGCCGCCGGACTGACTTGCTCCACAGCAGAAATGGCAGCCAAAGGTGGGGTAGGGATTGAACTGGATTTAGATTTGATTCCCGTGCGCGAAAGTGGCATGGTGCCTTATGAATATTTGCTCTCTGAGTCACAAGAGCGCATGTTGTTCGTTGCCGAAACAGGACGCGAACCAGAACTGATTGAAATCTTTCACCGTTGGGGGCTACAGGCAGTCGTCGCAGGCACGGTGATTGCTGAGCCGATCGTCCGTATCCTGTTTCAGGGGGGAGTTGCCGCCGAAGTACCTGCCACTGCGCTCTCAGACAATACCCCCATTTACCATCGTGCCTTGTTGGCAGAACCGCCCGCCTATGCCCGCCAAGCCTGGACATGGACGATCGACCAACTCCCCCCCTGCACCCTGGAGGGCATCGAAATCGAGGGCAACCGCTGGCGCTGGGATGACGTGCTCTTGACTCTGCTGGCAACTCCCACGATCGCCTCCAAACGTTGGGTCTATCGTCAATATGACCATCAGGTTCAGAACAATACCGTGATTCTGCCCGGAGGAGCCGATGCTGCTGTCGTCAGAATTCGTCCGGTTCAGTCGATCGCTCAGTCTATAACTAAAACCCCAGCTCCAGCTCAGCCACCTGTATTCTCTTCAGGTGTGGCAGCAACGGTTGACTGCAACCCACGCTATGTTTATTTACATCCCTATGAGGGAGCAAAGGCTGCTGTGGCAGAAGCCGCCCGGAATTTGAGTTGTGTGGGTGCAGACCCGCTGGCCGTGACCGATAACCTGAATTTTGGCAGTCCTGAAAACCCAATTGGCTACTGGCAACTGGCAGAAGCCTGTCGGGGACTTGCAGAAGCCTGCCGAGAATTGTCTACGCCTGTGACCGGGGGCAATGTTTCGCTCTACAACGAAACCCTCGACTCAGAGGGCAATTCTCAACCCATTTACCCTACGCCTGTGGTGGGCATGGTGGGGCTGATCCCCAATCTCCAGCAGATTTGTGGTCAGGATTGGCAAGAAACGGGCGATTTTATTTATCTCTTAGGGATGCAACCCAACGATGCGGAGGGCGCAGTAGTGAGTGCAGCGACCGAAGCCGCTAGTCCACCTTCAGCACTCACGTTAGGAGCATCGGAATATCTAGCGGCAATTCATCAGACGATCGCAGGCATTCCCCCGCTAGTTGACCTTGATCTAGAACGACGGGTGCAGGCAGCCTGTCGATTCGGCATCCGACAAGCATGGGTACGATCGGCACATGACTGTGCTGAAGGGGGAGTCGCAGTTGCTTTGGCAGAATCCTGCATCAGCGGTCAACGAGGCGCAACAGTACACCTGACTGTCAGCCAGCACCCAGAGATCGGTCAGACAAACAACAATTCAAACTCCTACCCCCGCTGGGATCACCTGCTATTTGCCGAGGGCGGCGCTCGTATTTTAGTTTCGGTATCGCCAAGTCAAGCCGCAGTTTGGGAATCCTATCTGCGGGATCATTTGGCAGGTCATTGGCAAAAAATTGGTCAAGTGGAAGAGATAAACTCATCCTTGCGAATAGTAACTGCTGATAACCAGTCCTTAATCAACGTTAGGATGTCAGATATCAGCGATCGTTGGTACAACGCGATCGAACATCAATTATCCAAAAGCATTCTGCTGGAAAGCTAGTCGATCATTTGGCGGTAACCCTTTCAGATCCCCAATTTACCTAGAGATGTTGAATTCGACACCTCAGGTATTTTTGCTTTGTGACTGATACTATGTAACGATTAGTCTTAAATTATTAAGAAAAATCCATCTTTAGGATTTCTTAACTTTTCCTCAGTGTTTGTTGAGTTTCACCTCTACCTCTAGCCAAACTGCACCATGAACCCTGAATCTTTCGCTTCTGCCCAGCCGACTGCTCAATCGTCTAGTCAGATTGAAATCGAATCTCTTGAAGCACGCCCCGACAAGCCAGAGGAAGCTTGCGGCGTATTTGGGGTCTATGCCCCTGGAGAAGATGTTGCCAAATTTACTTACTTTGGTTTGTATGCATTGCAACATCGAGGGCAAGAATCCGCTGGGATCGCGACATTTGAAGGTGACCAAGTGCATTTGCACAAGGATATGGGGTTGGTTTCTCAGGTTTTTAATGAAGCCAAGCTAAATCAGTTACCAGGTGACCTGGCGATTGGACACAATCGTTACTCCACCACAGGCTCTAGCCGTGTTGTCAATGCCCAGCCCGCTGTTGTGCCCACTTGTTTGGGATCGCTGGCACTCGCCCACAATGGCAATCTGGTCAACACTGCCAACCTACGCGAGGAATTACTCCAGCGCAATCACAGCATCATCACCACAACTGACTCAGAACTGATTGCCCTGTTAATTGCAGAGCAAGTCAATGCTGGAAAAGAATGGCTTGATGCAGCTGTCGCAGCTTTCCCTCGGTGTCAGGGAGCATTTAGCTTGATCGTGGGCACTCCGATCGGCATGATGGGAACTCGCGATCCTAATGGGATTCGTCCCTTGGTGATTGGCATGCTTTCGGAGAGCGAATCGGTGACTGAGCCGCGTTATGTCCTAGCATCAGAGACTTGTGCGCTCGATATCATCGGTGCTGAATACTTGCGAGATGTAGAACCCGGTGAATTGGTTTGGATTACAGAGAAAGGGTTGGCATCATTCCATTGGGCAGAACATCCTCAACGTAAGCTCTGCATTTTTGAGATGATTTACTTTGCCCGTCCTGATAGTGTGATGGGCAATGAGAGCCTTTATAGCTATCGAATGGATATTGGGCGGCAACTAGCGATCGAATCGCCTGCCCAAGCAGATATTGTCATTGCTGTGCCCGATTCCGGGGTACCTGCTGCGATCGGCTATTCGCAAGCTTCCGGCATTCCCTATGCCGAAGGACTCATCAAAAATCGCTATGTGGGTCGTACCTTTATTCAACCCACCCAAACTATGCGTGAGTCTGGCATTCGCATGAAACTCAATCCGCTCAAAGATGTCTTAGCGGGCAAACGCATTGTCATTGTCGATGATTCGATCGTCCGAGGAACCACCAGTCGCAAAATTGTTAAAGCTTTGCGAGATGCAGGCGCGATCGAGGTGCACATGCGGATTTCCTCGCCCCCTGTCACTCATCCTTGCTTCTATGGCATCGACACTGACAGTCAAGATCAATTAATTGCCGCCACCAAATCAGTTGCAGAAATTGCCGAACAAATTGGGGTCGATTCTCTGGCGTACTTGAGTTGGGAGGGGATGCTGGCGGCAACGCAAGAAAATCCAGACAGCTTCTGCTCAGCTTGCTTTACAGGAAAATATCCTTTGCCAGTACCGGAAATGCTGAAGCGCTCTAAGCTCATGCTAGAAAAAGCTGCCCCTCTGGAAAAGGCGGTTGAAGTCAAAAAAGCGATCGCGTTTAGCTAGAGAAATAGACAGTTAATGAAGAATGCGTCCAGCGAACCTGACTAGACGCATTCTTCATCAAGACTTTCGGCTGCTCAAGCTGATTGATTGGAAGTTGCCCTCACTTAAAGTCTCAAGTGCAAAGTCCAATTAAGCAGTCAACGGAGCGACCAGTTGGGTAGGCACCGAGTCACCACATTCAGCCAGAGCTGGCAAAGACACCGTCACCACGCTGAAGCCTTCTGCGTTCACTTTACAGGTTACTCCGCCGTCCTGTACCTCAATTCGCTTACAACAGAGGGCGATTTCAGTGGCAAACTCTCGGTTGCCGATCGGGGCAAATCGCTGTGCCGACACCTGGATCGCCAAGCGCCCTACCTCACTTTGAACACTCAGAGTAACCGGCGCAGACACATCCGAATATTTCATGCCGCGAGTCAGCAAATCAGAAATTACGGCTTCTGTTAAGTCCTGATCTGCATAAATCAGCGGTAGATCGGGCGAAAACTTACAAATCAATCGACTCCGACTACCATCTTTGGGTTCTAGCAAATGACGACTTGCCGCGATCAGCAAGGAATACGGATCAACCATTTCCCGGTTGACTTGTACTTTGCCTGCTTCTAATTTTTGCAGCAGCATGGCATCAGAGAGCAAATCACACAGTTGGTGCACTTCTGCTTCCATCAAACTCAGAGAGTGGCAATGACTGATTTGTACCCCATTGGCTCCCAGGCTATCCAGATGTCCTTGTAGCGCCTCTAACGATCGTCCCACCCGTAACTCCAACGAAGAAAGCACTTTCTGCTGAGCAGTAAGGTACCGTTTCAAGTCCGTATTCTCTTGATAGAACGCGCTTAGCGGTTCTGTAGGAGTCCGAGAGGAGGCGCAAGATGGGGACATAAAAGCCTTTAATAAAAAATCGGAGTAAATGAGGATCTCCTGTTAAGAAAGGTAACAAACATTTAGCCTTTCTTCAAGCATTTAATATTTAATTAAGATTCTTTCAATCGCCATTTGATAGGGTGGCACGGGCATTGCGGCGCAGCATCGCTGGTTTAATGCGCCGCAATGCAGAAGCGACAAAACGACGATCGTATTCAGCCTGATTAATCTCTGCTAGATCCTCTAATCTGGGATTGATATTCCAGGGATAAGGCTGAAATTCTGCCACATTGGTCTCTTGGGCAAATCGAAGATTCCAGGGACAGACATCCTGGCAAATATCACAGCCTGCTACCCACCCCTGCATCTGCGTTGCAATTTGAGGAGGTAAGGTTTCAGCTCGGTTCTCAATCGTGTGGTAAGCAATGCAGCGATTGGCATCGACAACAAAAGGATGCACGATCGCCTGAGTGGGACAGGCATCCATACATCGGGTGCAAGTACCACAATGTTCACCATGAGGGAGATCGGGTTCAAGCACCAGCGTGGTCAGGACTTCCCCTAAAAATACCCAGGAACCATACTCACGGGTGATCAGGTTACTATTTTTGGCAATCCAGCCAATTCCCGCTTGTTGCGCCCATACCTTGTCTTGGAGGGGACCCGTATCGGCATAGTAGCGCGCCTGTACCCCTTCTCCTTGCACCTGTAACCACTGGGTCAACGCCTTGAGCTTTTTGTGGAGGACTTTGTGATAGTCTCGCCCCCAAGCGTAGCGAGAAATTTTGGCATGGGTGGGCAACGCAATGCGAACTTGTGGGGTGTAGTAGTTCAGCGCCACACAAATGACCGATTGCACCTCGGGCATCACTTGCCGAATCTCTTGTCGTTTAGGATTATTCATCCATTGCATGTCCGCCTGGTAACCCGCTGCTAGCCACTGGGCTAAGGGATGCGCTTCCGTGGGGGAGTGGTCGATCGGCAAAACCGTCGCAATGCCTACTTTATGAAATCCCAATGCTAAAGCTTTTTGCTTCACGCGATCGCTTAATTGACTCATCCGCTTAACTGGCTCATAAAGTTGTTCCAAATCATTTGCAAATCGCAGGGGTACGTAAGTATTAGGGTTCTAAATGCAATACCTCTTTTGACTCTGGCTCAGGCCAAATTGGATTTTGCGATAGAAGCAAATAAATCATTGATACAACATTTTTCAATATAAAATTACTTTGCAATATTTAAATAAACATTGCATGTTCGAAGGGACTCTGGCGCTAGAAAATGTTCACCCCTTTCAGCAGCTGAATCTCTCACTCAAATGACATCTCCTTCCAAAAGCTGATGTATGCGGAGGCTCCAGCTTTTTATAAGAAAGAGAGGATTCGACGATCGTCATATCTAGCAGTTGGAGTTTTTTCTGGTGGGGTTGTAATGTTGGTCAGTTACCGAGTTTTATTGGCAATCGGTCAGAGCTAGCGCTTGAAGCTGAAAGCGCTGAGAGAACAATTGGATACGCCAATGCGCTCTGATTCTCAGCTTTCTATCACATTTTAACGATGTCTGGATCAGGATGTAATGAACCCCTTTTTTACCCAAAACAATTTAGGGCAGGTGCCCCAACCGATTGATTCTGAAAATTTAGAGAATCCTGCTTTGCCCAACGCAAGCCAGTCTGAAGGGACTCAATTAGAGATTGAAGATATCATTGAACCCACTATTCTGCGGTACTTTGAGACTTTGAATGCAGGCAACTTTGCTGCAACTGCCCAGTTGTTTGCGATCGCAGGCAGCATGAAGCCCCCTTTTGATGCATTGATTGTCGGTTCTGAAGCGATCGTCCACTACCTACAAGCTGAAGCAACGGGAATGACTCTGAAACCGCAGCGGGGAACTAGCCAGCTACAAGACAACGGTTGTATAGAAGTAAATGTTATTGGCAAAGTGCAAACCGCTTTTTTTGAAGTTAACGTCACGTGGAAATTTCTTTTGAATCCACTGAAAGAAATCGACTGGGTGAAAATTAACTTAATTGCCTCTCCCCAAGAATTGCTTCGCCTCCGACGTGTATAGTTACTCAGTCGGACTTTTTGCTCCCACCAGCTACTGCACTGAACGTTGCAATCTGGATTTAACATGAGAACCTGGATGTTAAATCCCATTGTTATTTCTTGCGGCCATGAAGCTGACAACGCGCGGTCACTATAGTGTCAAAGCCTTATTGGATTTGAGTTTGCAACCCCGATATGAACCGACGTCGGTGAAAGCGATCGCCCAACGGCAAGACTTACCTGCTCCCTACCTGGAAAAACTACTGATCGAGATGCGCCGAGCGGGTCTAGTCTCTTCCGTGCGGGGTGCACAGGGGGGATATCAATTGGCTCGTCCACCCGCTCAGATCTCGTTGGGACAAATTTTGGAAGCGGTAGGCGAAAGTGTAGAACCACTCGCACGCCATGCCCCCGATGCCGAGCAAGCAGAAGACTGGGTCACCTTTAGCCTGTGGCACCGCTTGCACCAGAAGTTGAAAGAAGCACTATACAGCATTTCCCTAGAAGATTTATACTACGATGCCCGCAGTTGGCAGGCAGCGCAGGGGCAGACGACAAGTTTTGTAGTGTAAGAAATCGGGCGGGGGAGCATGTGTCAGGGCAGAGGTATGAGTCGTTCGCAGTCCTGTGGCTCGCTGCTGGGCTAGATTTTTGGATCGGCGATCCGAAAACCTGGTTGCATCCCGTGCAAGTGATGGGATGGATAATCGCGGACTATTGCCAATTTGTGCTCAAGCATCTCAAGTCCTCAGGGTCGCTACGAGGAGCAGGCGTATTGCTGGGCACAGGCATGGTGGTCGGGAGTGGTGTTTTAGGCTGGGAGATCGTCAGGTTGGCGCAGCAGTTACACCCGGTTTTGGGCTGGACGATCGAGATCATTTTATTGGCAAGTTGTTTTGCGGGTCGGAGTTTGAGACATGCCGCAGCAGAAGTCCTGCACCCCTTTCAAACAGGAGACCTGATAACCGCGAAAACTCGGCTCAGCGGTTATGTTGGGCGCGATACTGCCAACCTGACAGAAGCAGAGGTGCTCAGAGCAGTATTTGAAACCGTGACCGAGAATGCAACGGATGGCGTCACAGCCCCTTTATTCTATGCATTACTGGGTACTGCCCTATTGCCTATGGGCAGTGTTGCATTTGCCCTGGCTTACAAAGCTGCCAGCACCCTCGACTCGACGATCGGATATCGAGAAGCACCCTATACTCATTTGGGCTGGTTTAGTGCTCGTCTGGACGATTGCCTCACCTGGGTGCCCTGTCGCCTGACTGTGTTGACGTTAGCGCTTCTCTCTGGCAAACCACGCCATGTCTGGCGCATCTGTCAACGAGATGCCCCCCAAGATCCCAGCCCAAATTCTGGCTGGAGCGAATGTGCGTATGCAGCCACTTTGGGGGTGCAAGTTGGCGGCACCAATTGGTATCGAGGCGTTGCCAAGCAGAAACCTCTGCTCGGCGATCCTGTGCAGCCGATCACGGTGCACTCTATTCAGCAGGCGATGCAGTTGACTCGCCAGGTCTTCTTACTCTGGCTCGGTGGAGGAACGATCGTCCTCATCACCTTTTCAGGCTTGGGGGTTTAAGTAAGTGAGCTATCAATTTTCCTCGACAGACCATTAACATTTCGCGGTCAGCAAGGACTGAGATGCAAATTGTTTTGCGGCGATATTATGACCTTTTTGGGGTTTTCCCGCTGATTCTAGCCATTGCAAGATATCTTGCTGTTTGCTCTTGCGGCTTTCTAGACAAGAAGCCGCGCCTTCTGGGTCAACCGGATATTCTTCTGCCAAGAGTTTTAATTCTCTGGCATCGCGACTAAGTTCTTGCACAATCCGCAACAACATCTGTCCCAATCTTTGAATTTTAGGATTATCACTCCTTTTAAGAAGAGCCATTAACCTTTGTTGCATCGCTTCAAGCCGGGTCTGTGCCGTAATAAGATACCCCATCTGTTGTTGAACCGAACTACGACTGGCTGGCAATTTCAATTGAATATAGGGAGTCAGTTCACGCACCTCTGACAAAATTTGGTGAAACACCCTTTGTTCAAACATCGTTCAGTACCCATGCAATATCCACCTATCTGGGTTTCAACAAAAAATTACGCACCTATTCGCTAAAGTTGATACCAAATGTCATGATTACCTAACTTTCTGAAATTACTCTTTTCGGTGAAATCGTGGAATTGGGCATTGTGACTCCTCCGATCGCCCTTTAGAGTGGAATTGACCCCTCAGATTTGTAACGCTATGCCCGTTGAAGTTGTAGAAATACTCTCAGCAGAAGAACTTCGTCGTACCCTCAACCGTCTGGCGTCCCAGTTGGTTGAGAAATCGAGAGATCTTTCTAAGCTGGTACTTTTAGGCATTCAAACCAGGGGAGTGCCCCTCGCGCAAGCGATCGCCCGACAGATAGAGTTGCTCGAACAAATCCAGGTTCCTGTAGGGGCTTTAGATATCACCTTTTACCGAGATGATCTGGATCAAATTGGACTCCGTACGCCTGCCAAAAATGATATTTCTTTTGACCTCTCAGGGAAGACCGTCGTTCTGGTGGATGATGTTATTTTCAAAGGGCGAACGATTCGGGCTGCTCTCAATGCTGTCAACGATTACGGACGCCCCGAAATCATTCGCTTGATTGTGATGGTCGATCGCGGACACCGAGAAGTTCCGATCCATCCAGACTTTGTGGGTAAAAAATTGCCAACCGCTCAGGAAGAACAAGTCAGAGTTTATGTCCAAGATTTGGATGGCAGAGATGGGGTGGAATTGATTCGAGGTGGGCGGGCATGAGGGATGAAGGGCTCAAGGGGTAAGGGGAGAGAAAAGAGAAGGAAGCTTTGAGTTCTGATTCGGATGACCGATGCTCTGAAACCTAAAATTTGGAACCTGATCTCTGCGATCTCATCTCTGACACTTGATTTTTGATCTCTGACACCAATTCCTTCCCAATTGCGATTCATCTAAAATTTTCAATCTAAAATCTTCAAGCTAAAAATTCTCTATGATGAATGTCTCGTCAAATCCTGCTTTAGAAACCCAGGCTCGTAAAGCGGACCATTTGCGGATTTGTTTGGATGAGGATGTGCAGTGTCATGAGACGACCAATGGTTTTGAGCACTACCGATTTATCCATTGTTGTTTGCCAGAAATCGATCGCCAAGATATCGATTTAACAACTTCCTTTTTAGGGAAAACCCTAGGGGCACCCTTACTCATCTCTTCCATGACCGGAGGAACAGAGCAGGCAAGGCTGATTAATTTCCGCTTAGCTGAAGTTGCTCAGTGCTATGGATTGGCAATGGGAGTAGGGTCACAGCGGGTTGCTGTGGAACAGCCGGAAGTGGCGGATACATTTGCAGTCCGGACAATCGCCCCTAATATTCCTTTATTCGCCAATTTGGGTGCAGTGCAATTAAATTACCGCTATGGCTTAGATGAGTGCCTCAAAGTGGTGGATTTGCTAGAAGCGGATGCCTTGATCTTGCATCTCAATCCGTTGCAGGAATGTGTCCAAACCAATGGTGACACCAATTTCAGAGGGCTTCTAGAGAAAATTGAAATGCTCTGTCACAAATTGCCTGTGCCCATCATTGCGAAAGAGGTCGGCAATGGGATCTCAGCCAGAATGGCACAACGGTTGATTGATGTGGGGATCAGTGCGATCGACGTAGCAGGGGCAGGCGGCACCTCCTGGGCGAAGGTGGAAAGTGAACGAGCCAAAGATGCTCAACAGCGGCGCTTAGGCAAAACGTTTGCAGATTGGGGATTACCGACGGCTGAATGTATTACAAGTATCCACAAGATCGCCCCTCAGGTTCCGTTAATTGCTTCAGGTGGTTTACGCAATGGATTGGAAGTTGCAAAGGCGATCGCCCTGGGAGCGGACTTGGCAGGACTGGCGTTTCCTTTTTTACAGGCTGCCAATGAATCGGTAGAAGCACTTCACTTACTGACCCAAATATTAATTGCAGAAATCACGACTGTGTTGTTTTGTACAGGCAATGAGACCTTGGCAGCTTTGCGCCACTCTCAAGCGCTACAACCTAAGTCCTAGGCACAGTATCGGGATCAATTCCCAACGATCGCAAGCGTTCAGCTAACTGCTCAGTCCGCTGTTGTGCAGTTTATCGGGCTTGCTTTTCCTGTGTCAGTTTATTTTCGATCGCGGCAGCATTCGCTTCGGCAGCGGCAGCCATTTCGGTCACCGCGATCGCTTCAGCTTTAACTGCAAGCAGCGATTCTTCTAGAGTGGGCACTTTGATGCCATCCAAACTGAAATAGCGCAGTTGGTTGGCTTCTACCCCCAGATATAAACCCAGTTCTTCACTCCAGAACCCGCCCTAGTGATTGGGGACAATTGGTTATATTCGTGCCCAATCAGGCAATATCCCTCAAATTCCAAGTGTTCGGGGGAAAACCAGAAATATTCTGGTGTCCGGAATCGATAAAGTCAGTGAGATCGCACCACAGCCACTCTAAGCAAGCAACCAGTAACGCCAGTTCTGCGTAATGCAAGGAACTTTCCATCTCTGGCTCATTACTCAAAAGCTATCTGGCATCGGGCATCAGAGCTTCCAATTGCTGAGCGCTTAAAACCATCTGCACAACCTCCAAACAGGGGATTTATTCTCATTATGCGGTCTGGTTTCAAGATCACAAGCATTCTGAAGTAGGGAGAGATTTGTGGAGCAAGTTCATGGCTAGTAAA
The DNA here is from genome assembly GCA_019359045.1 of Scytolyngbya sp. HA4215-MV1. Lineage (GTDB taxonomy): Bacteria > Cyanobacteriota > Cyanobacteriia > Leptolyngbyales > Leptolyngbyaceae > Scytolyngbya. The sequence goes on along the minus strand of JAHHIA010000002.1, from coordinate 248,323 downwards.
AATCTCGCTACAATAAAGGACTGAGATTTAGCAATTCCTAATTCATCAGAAATATTTCGACACGCTTATTGATACCTTCTGTATTTTTCTCTCCCATCCTTCCTCCTTGAACTTATGTCTCTGCCTATCGTTGCTATTATTGGTCGCCCTAATGTGGGCAAATCGACGATCGTCAATCGATTGGCGGGCGTACAAGAAGCGATCGTCTTTGACGAACCAGGCATCACGCGCGATCGCACCTATCAGCGCGCATTCTGGAACGATCGCGATTTTCTAGTGGTGGATACAGGCGGCTTAGTATTCGACGACGACACTGAATTTTTACCGCTGATTCGCGAACAAGCCATGGCTGCCTTGGCTGAATCCAGCGCCGCTATCTTTGTTGTCGATGGGCAGATAGGTCCCCTGCCTGCCGATGAAGAAATCGCAACTTGGTTGCGGCAACAATCTGTACCTGTCTTGCTAGCAGTCAACAAGTGCGAGTCCATCGAACAGGGAGTGATGCAAGCTGCAGAATTTTGGGAGTTAGGTTTGGGCGAACCCTATGCTGTTTCTGGGATTCATGGCAATGGCACCGGGGAGTTGCTCGATCAACTGATCACCTATCTGCCACTTACTACAGATGCTCCCGAAGTTGAGCCAATCAGCGTGGCGATCGTGGGTCGTCCCAACGTGGGTAAATCTAGTTTGCTCAACGCTTTTGTTGGTGAAAATCGTGCGATCGTGAGTCCCATTTCGGGTACGACACGAGACGCAATCGACATGTTGGTCGAACATAACGGGCAACCCTATCGACTGATTGATACCGCAGGAATTCGTAAAAAGAAAAATGTGGAGTACGGTGCTGAATTCTTTGGAATTAACCGCGCTTTCAAAGCCATCCGCCGGGCAGATGTTGTGTTGTTGGTGATTGATGCTCTGGACGGAGTGACTGAGCAAGATCAAAAACTGGCAGGACGCATCGCTGATGATGGACGCGCCTGTATCATTGTGGTAAATAAATGGGACGCGATTGAAAAAGATAGCTACACCATTTATGACCACGAGAAACTGTTGCAAGATCGGCTGCACTTTACTGAATGGGCAGAAATGATCTTTGTCAGTGCCAAAACTGGGCAACGAGTTGAGAAAATTCTCGACATGGTGAAGATCGCAGCCGAACAACACAAGCGGCGTGTCAGCACCTCAGTCATTAATGAAGTCATCGAAGATGGTGTGCGCTGGCATTCACCCCCGACGACCCGCCAGGGACGACAAGGAAAGATTTACTATGGCACTCAGGTCAGTAGCCGTCCTCCGACGATCGCCCTCTTTGTCAATGATCCCAACTTAATCAATGACAATTATCGGCGGTATATCGAGCGGCAGTTCCGTCAATCGTTAGGCTTTACTGGCACCCCGATTCGGTTGCTTTGGCGGGGCAAAAAAGTTCGTGATATGGAGCGAAGCAGTGCGAACCGGGCAACCAAGGTCTAACGAGCAAGCATTACAACCAATATTTCAACTGTAAATCGTACTGTCCTGCCTGTTCGGGTGGATACCAGCCTGCTTCAATTTTTTGAATGATGTCGGGCAACGCCTGAATAAACTCTTCGCCATGGCCCCAGGGATGAATCGTCCAGGCGTTGGGAGTATCCAAATCTGCTCGAAAGAAAGCGGTTGCCTCAAAGCGTTCAGTCATCAAGTCTTCCCAACGCGCCAGCCCTCCCTTTCCCGTAAACCGAGCCTGGAAGATTTCAAACCAACTGGGCATCCAACGCGGTTTGCGGCGAGAGTTGAGCCAAGAGACATGGAGAGGCAGTAGGTCGTTGAAGCGTTGACGATCGACCATGAACCGCCGACTGGTAAATCGCTTAAACCGATAAAAGCCTGCCGGGTCATACTCACATTTAGCTTTTTGATATGCCAGTCCACCCTGATCGCTAGGAGGTCCCGCCAGTGGCAGTACATTGGCAATATCAGGACGCACCTGCATCAGTTGAATGCCCGCTTCAATCCAGTTGTAGTTAGGAGACTGGTAAAGCAGCATGTCACTGTCAAAAAACAGGACGTAATCGCCTTTGGCTTCTTCAATACAAAAAATGTACCCCAGAACCGGCGCACCTCGGTAGTTGTGGGTTTCCTGTACATAAGCATCAAAGTGCTTGGGATAGATACGATCGCGGTAGGCTTTCGAGCGATCCAAATCGACCACCCGATCCACCACTCCAGCATCGAGGAGTTGCTGAGCACAATCGCGCAACTGCTCCAGCGTTCCAATCCCTGGACGCTTGAGATAATCTCCTGCCAGTTCGCTGGTATCGAGTACTAGTAAGCGATCGACAAACGGATAATTACACATCCGCACCAGATGAGGCAGTGTCTGCATCATAAATTGCACATCGGTGCGGGCAACCAGAAGCGAAAGCGAACAACTCGGCACTGACATTAAGGCTCCTCAAGAGGGTAGAAGTCGAATGAGTGGACTGCCCAGAGGCGATCGCGTTTACATCCTAACAAAGACAAAATCTGGTGTCTTGCAGCACCCAGATGAGAGGGGAGTGAAAAAAATCTTAACGCTCGTGGCAGAACCCACCAAAGATCATGGATTAGATACCACCGCAACGAGCGTTTTTCCAGCTTTGATTCACCTAATCTTTGAACACCCAAATCAATTGATGAACCTTTTGCCAATCCTTGCGGAAGCCCTAGATACAGAGCCAGTTGACTTCTGCATCCCTCAGTCCTCTTTCTCTGAATTAGCGCAGTGCTTTCAAGGAGGAGATTAAAATTGTCAGTAAAAATATCAATTTTTGCATAACCTGCGCTGGAAACTGTCATCATCCTGAGTGATTGTGCGGTTACGATCCGTACTAATGCACTTTAAGCTGAAAATAACGGAAATCTCCCTGTTTAGAACACATGAATTGATTCTGAGACTGCTTCCCATCGCCATTTTGACTTTTCAACTTGGGTTGCAAGAGTCGTTCAGAGCGTCTGTCTCACAATTCTGCCATCCGCATTTTGCTTTGACACTAGAGAATATAGTCGCCTTGCAAAGGCATCTTCGTTTTTTGGAAAGCGTTGATCAATCAGGCTTTCTAAAAATCATGAATGTCTAGCACATCCCCCCTACAAACTCAGATTTGCACTTTTCGGACCTTATGTTAGAATCACACGCTCCAACTCCCCCTTCATCCTTACCAGCGATCGACTCAACCAGTGCAGATGAGTTGGAAGAACGCTTGGGGCTATACCGTGTGTTTTTGAGACTGTATGAACAGCATCGCAATCTGCTAGATGAAATCCTGGATTTAGAGGACGGGAACAATCACTACCGGAGACAAGAAACGTCTCAATATGTTCAGGCAGTGGTGCAAGGGGAAGGGGCGTACCTGATTACCAATTTGCCCAAAGGCAAAACGCAGGCAGTTTACACGCCTCGAATGCTTTGGGTAATTGGACGAGATCGGCGTCTTACCCTCAAAGTTTCGGACAAGCGGATGTCCCGCCTTCATGCGGCAATTCAGTACAAACCAGGCAAAGGCTTTTACCTCATCGATTTGAACAGCACGAATGGTTCTTACATCAACAGTGAGCCAATTCGCCATGCCATGCCGCTCAAAGACGGAGATCGCATTCGTTTAGGTAGTCTGGCATTTAATTTTTTTATTTGTCATGGAACTCAAGTTATCGAAGACGCACCGGCTGAAGTTTTGGCTCAGTTGAATTCGTTGGGCGCATTTGATGCATTGGAGGATGGTCTAGATGAGGATGAGCTAGAACCGGAAGAGATCTCGGTCGATTGGGACAGTCGGCTGTCCGGCGATAAAGATACGCTGTTATTCCGTCGTCCCAGAACTGCCTATCAAGAAGAATCTTTAACGAGCTTGCAAGTACTGAGTGACGATCAGCAGGCGGAAATTCTCGATCGCTTCCTGCATCGCTAATGGATTCTTCTCGCTCAACATGAAAGTATCCCGATATTTGGGGTGAGTTGCGATGCAACTCACCCCAAATAGTGACTCAAAACCTTAAGGCGTTGGTGCGGTGGGCAAAAATTGGGTCTTGAGATAAGTCCCTAAAACCACAAGCGAAACAATCATTACAGTGCCAATGCCGAGTGGATTGGGTAGCCAAAATGTCGTTTCTAAATGATTGATCTGTCCTGGCTTCAAATTCCAGCTCAGATCTTTTCCTTGTTGTTGAACCTCAGCAGTGGAAGATTGGCTTGAAGTCGTCGAACGCTGTGCTTTGGAGCTGGCAGCAACCAGGTTGCGTGCGCCCCAGGGAGTATGTAGATTAAATTCCAGTTCTAGTAACGAATCTGGGCTAAATAGCAAATTCCCATTACTGGCTAGCAGACCGAGCGATCGCAAATCCAGATCGTAGCTCAAGTGAATTCGCTGCAAAAAGAAGAAATTATTTTGAGAGACACTGAGTTGAGAGGTAAAGTCGGGTAGCTCGGCGCCACTCTGACTGGCAAGGGGACGGCGGCTTTCAGCGCTGGGATTGAGAAATTCATTGAATTTGGTTTCTAAATCGGTGGCACTGCTGAAGGGAATGATGACGCTGATTTCGCGATCGGAAATGCGTTTCGTTCTGCCCTGGAGCTGATGGGCGCGGCGATCGAGATCATCCACCCATTGGCGCAATGAAGGATTACTAAACGCTGTCAACTGGTCTTGCCAGCGGATATGTTGCACAATTTCTCCCCGATTGGGGCTATCGAAATTGATCCCCACGTCATAATGCACACAGCCAGACAGCATTAGTGCTGCCAGTACGATAATCCAAAGCACACGCCACCGCGCCAGGAGGCGAATCAATCCTCGCCGGAACGTGCGATGGGGAGAGGCAAAACTTCTAGAGGGCATATCAGAAAGTAGGACGAGAGACACCAGACCGAAAGCTGTCTAAAGTCTACAGTCTGAAGTCCCTTGTCTCCGGCTCCCAAACCAAATTCTTCAGATTCTTGCTTAGCCCTGCCGTGCCGAAACACCTAACGCCTCAAACAACAAACTGGGTAAATAAGCACCTCCTCCAACCCATTCGGGTCGATCGCCCAGGTCAACTAGTTGCTGGAACGCCTCAAAAATGCTGCCTGCCACCATTGTGTTTTTGACTCGTCCTACAATCTGTCCCTTCTCGACTTTATAGCCCAGATCCAGGTTGACCGAAAACTCCCCCGCCAATTGATTCGATTGCCCTGCACCTAAGACTTGATCCACGATCAGCCCTTCTTCGATGCCAGCAATTAGGTCAGCCGTAGCGGTTTTGCCAGGAGCCATGCAGAGGTTAACCAGATCAGGGCCAGGACGGGACAGCCCTCCCCGGAACCCATTGCCCGTCGATTCACAGCCTGCCCGCGCCGCCCAGCGGCGATCCCAATAAAACCCCGTTACAGTCCCTTGATCGATTAAGACTTTGCGGCTGGTGGGTGTGCCTTCGTCGTCGAAGGTGCAAGCAGAAGGCCCGAGGGTGGGATCTTCAAACAACGTGAAGCGATCGTCAAATAATTTTTCTCCGACTTTATCCGCCAGGGGAGATGCCCGTTGGACAACCACTTGCCCTGACAAGATCGTGTCAAACAATCTGCCCAGGGTGCTAGCAGCCGCGCGCGGGGTAAAGAGTATGGGGAAAGTGCCACTGTGAATGGTGGCAGGTTGCTCTGCCCATTGATATTTTTGCAGGAGCTCTTTGAGAATCAGGTCGTAGTCTGGGGTGCGATCGCGGGTGACATCGTAGCTGTATGCCTGCAAAAAGTCTTCGCCCCGAACTAAGTTCCCCGATAGACTGGCGCTGAGCGTTTGACTGCTACGCTCGGCGTATACTCCGCTGCTGGTCGCGATTCTGGCAGACCCCGATCGTACATGAAAACCGGCATCCACCAAAATGTTGGGGTTGTAGTCGTGCACTTGCTGGATCAAGCGTTCGCCCACTTCGACCAATTCTTGGGTAGTGGGCGGCGTGTAAGTGCGCCCAATCGTTGCTTCCGCTTTGAGTTCATGAGCAGCAAATTCAAACTCTGCCACATCTCCAATGTCAGAGGTTTGTACCGCCGCATCGACCAAATCTTCTAAACGAGTTAGATCGGTAGAACTGGCAAACCCCAACCGCCCCTGATGAATCACTCGCAAAGCAACTCCACGAATGGCTTTTGTTTGCAGAGATTTCAGCCGATTGTTCTCAAATTCGATCGGCGTATCTTGACTAGAGGCGTAGTAAATCTCGGCTGACTCAACCCGTTGTTTTGCCAGTTTCAGAATCGTTTCTAGTATTGCGTCGCTCACAGTGGCAAGAAAAATAAAGGCTTGTTTCTACTGATCTTAGGCTGGATGAAGAATTTGTGCAGAATCTCTAACTCAACCCGATCAAGCTAACCAACACCAGCCCCGCAGCGATCAACGCCACCCAAACAAACCGGTTGTCTTGAGTATCTACCTGGTCGGGATCGGCGGGTTCGATCGGTTGGTAGCGAGACTGCGATGGGGTTGATTTGGTGGGGGTTCCGGCAGCTTGGCGAAGTTTGGATTCTCCATTTTGGAGTTCATTTAAATCCGGAATCTGGGTTAACCATTCAGCAGGGCGTTTGAGTTGAGGGGCTTCCAGAATGTAGAGAATGCGCTTCCCTTCTGTGCGAGTTTTGTAGTCGGGGTGGCGGGTCATTTTGCGGCAGAGGTCGATCGCTTCGGTGCGCAAGCCAGCGGCTTCGTAAGCAGTGACCAGCCATAAATGCACCTCACCCGCTAGCTGAGACGTGGGCGAGAGCAGCGCACTGGCTTTCTCTAGAAATTCTACAGATTGGCGGTATTGCCCTCGCTCAAAGGCATCTTGCCCTGCCTGGTATTCGGTTTTAGCGATGCTTAAACTGTCTGAACTCACAACTGCCTGAATTTATGTTAGCTAGAACGAAGTCATTAGGCACAGCACTGAAAGGACATTTGCAACGTGCCTTCTCTAGGAATTTTACTCGGATTACTCCTAAAAATATTGAGGAATTCAGTGTAGCGATGCGACAGTGGTATTTTGCAATGGGTGGACTCTATATTAGAAATTTGCATAGGGGACGTCACGATGTCTAACCAATTGGAGTATGCACGACGACTGTATGAAAGTGTTTTAGATTGGTATAAAAGTGCGGACTCAAAGGCTCAAGTAGTTTTAGCGATTGATACGGGATTCTTAGCGTTTTTGACAAGCACGATTTTTTCCGAACCTGATAAATTACGAGTAATTCTTGCTGAATTCAATTGGGTAACAGGGTTAAGCCTCGCATTGATGCTTTTATCATTAATCGTCTCTATTGGATCTTCTATAGCTTGTATTTGGTCGCGAATCTATTCAACTAACGAAGTCAAGCGAATTATTAAAAAAGCCGAGTCGCAATGCCAAAATTCTGATATATACCCTTCCGAAAAAATAGTCTGGTTTTTCCAGTTTATTGAGGGTTTAGATCAGCGGAAGTTTCAAGTCACGCTTGAGTCTATAGAAGAGCAATTTGAGCTTAAAGTGCTTGCAGAGGAAATTTATATTCTTTCGCATAACGTCCGCAAGAAGCATCTTGCAGTTAACATTGGGTTTGGATTTGCAGCATTCAGTTTAATTCTTTTTGTTGTGGCAGCTGTTAGTTATCTATTTTCTGTTGCTTAACTGAAATCGCTCATTGGTTTAGATTTGGATTGATCCAAGCAACTCTTTTTTTAGTCTAATTCTATGAAATAATTCGTAGCTCCCTTTTCCCTAGCTTTTCTAAGAATATTACGCACCCTTCAAACTCATTCGTGGTGGTGGTAAGAATCGATCCTCGGGTGTTGGTTGCCAGCAAAGCGGGGAGCATTTGGTTAAGCCACTAGCAAGGGAATAGGTAAAGCCGTGCAGGTCAGAGGTTCAGTCGATTCAATGCCTGATCGCCAAAAACAACCCAATCTTTTAGAATGGCAGTTTAATATCAAACATTACCGCTGGCAGGGTCTTGGGCGATATTTTGTGTCTTATTGGTTTTTCTCTTACGGTTCACCCCTCGATCGGCGAAAATCTCCGCTTGAATCCCTATGGTTCGGTATACACTTGCTCAGAGTCCGGAAGTCATTTTGACTGTGCCCGGTAAAGATTCAGAAAAAGCCCGTGACAAAGCTATGGATCAGTTGATGGAACTGATGGACACGGGAGCGTTGCCGACTGACCTCTCGGATGGATTTGGTCCGCAGCAATTTATTGAAGTGAAAGAGATGGAACCCCTACCCAGTAGCGAAGAAGATACAATCACTCAGGCAGTTCAAGTGCTGAGCAACCTGGCAACCTTAAAAATGAAGGTTCAAGATATTCGATTGGAAGCCTATCAAATCCGTGATTTGGTAGATATCTTGTTCCAAGATGATCCGATCACAGAAGATCAAATCAATCGTCTGAAAGAAGGCTTTAAGGTTCTCAAGACCTTTGCTCAGTTGAATCTGCGCTACCGCGAAGCCCGATCGCAGGCTGAAGAGGCAAGAGCAACGCTCGATCGTGCCCTGCAAGCACCGGAAGCAGAATCCAAAGCCAGCCCCTCCCCCAGGAAAAGTGCAACTTAGACCCATTCCTAAAACCTAATCTGGAGCAAGCTGCACAATATTCCTCAGACGAATCCAGAGTAGGAAACAGCTCATGAGGTAACCCAAGGTATAAGCTGTTGATCATCCGCAATGGGATCTCCATGTCTTGATCCCATTTTTTATGGAGGCATGATGTTTGCAGGAAAACGACCAACGAATCTGGGTGTCTACGATGGAAAACTCTCTCCCTGCCCCAGTTCTCCGAATTGTGTCTGTAGTCAAGATGCAGATGCCACGCATCACATTGAACCGCTGACCTACCGCACATCGCCCCCACAGGCAATGGCTGACCTCAAACGCATCATTCAAGCCCTGCCTAAAACACACATTGTGAGTGAATCCGCTAGCTATCTCTATGCTGAGTTTACGAGTGGGCTCATGGGCTTTGTCGATGATGTGGAATTTTACTTGGATGAAGCCGCTGGAGTCATTCAGGTTCGATCTGCTTCTAGATTGGGCAAATCTGACCTGGGGGTCAACCGCAAACGGATTGAAATGATTCGTGGCAAGTTGAACGAAGTATAACCAGTTCAACCCGTGCTCTCTTGAGGCTTGGTTACGCTGTTTTCGGTTGCTGAATAGCAGTTCAGTATGAATTGGAAGGAAGTTTCAATTCATACAACTCCAAATTCATACCCAGAATCAGCAACGTCCGTTTGCTAAGCGGTCCCCAGACGAGATCGCACCTGGGAACCACATTCTAATCAACCAGGGTGAGGAGACTGACATCCACACCCTGCTATTTTGTTACGTCTTTTCAGCTCATGCAACGAGTGCGATCGTGCACAGTACAAGCATTACAGTTTTTTTTACGGATAGTCTTGCATAGATTGAAATGAGTGATTAAATGGGAGGGCATAGTTAGCGATAGGAAGCAAGCAAGTTGCCTTTGGCGTAAATGTTGGCTGCAAAGACATGTAATCGAAATGTCCTGTTTTTAGACCCAAGAGTTTCTGATTTATGCGCTTGTACTGACTGAAAAGAATGCGCTTGCACCCACTGGAATATGAGCTAAACTATCAGCTTCGAGTATGTGACGGAGTGCTGGCAAGCAACCCAGCCGATCGTCATCCTTCTGCCCCGGAATTGAGAAAATCAGGATGACCAGCATCATATCCATCTCCCAAGTAGAACTAGCCCAGCGGCGACAAAAATTACGTAGACAGCGAAAATTAAAATGGCTTCAGGTTAGTTGGCGAACCGTGGCAGTGAGTGGATTAGCAGGGGGGGTTGTGTGGGTATCAACCTTGCCTATTTGGTTAGTTGGCAAAGACCAGGTTGTAATTGAAGGAAATAAATTTATCCCAGAACAAACGTTACGCGCGTTGCTGCCGCTGAATACGCCCCAGTTTTTGCTGAAGATCGATCCTCGCTCAATTGCCAAAACCCTCAAAGCCAATGCCCCAATTTCCGATGCTAAAGTCGATAGACGGCTATTTCCGCCAGGGCTAACGGTGCAAGTTACAGAACGATTGCCTGTTGCGATCGCACTGCCTGCGGTTTCACCAATCGCCCCAGTCGCCAATCCTGTTGCCAAAGACTCTGCTTCCCAACCCTTCCCAACCGGAGCAGAATTGTTGGATGCGAGCGGTGCACGCTTTCCGCTCGCCAACTATACATCTCTTGACCTTTCTCTCAGATTGCCATCTCTAAAAATTCTTGGTAAACCAGAGTACTATCACCTTTACTGGACTAAACTTTATCAAGCAGTCAGTCAAAGCCCAGTCAAAATCTTTGAGATTGACTGGCGAGATCCAGCAAACTTGGTTCTCAAAACTGAACTGGGCACGGTTTATTGTGGTCCCTATCGTTCGGCTTTTCCCAAACAATTGAGTACATTAGACCGTCTGCGGCATTTATCTGAACGAGTTAATGCCAGCGAGATCGCCTACATTGATCTCAGAAATCCCGATATGCCTTCTATAGAAATGAATAAACCCAAAAATCCTGAAAAAACCGTCCCCCCCGAAAACTAGGAGTGTGAGAGAATCAAAAATTATAAATTTTGCATTCTTCCGGTTCTCAATTCAGGTTGAACAGTTGCAAATTTTCTATTGATTTCAGCTTTATTGAGATTGGCTCTGTTGTTGACATCCCTTTAGTATCTGGACCTGTTCATAGCCCTTTTGTAATCGCAATGACGCTCGATCATAAATTCACCTCAATTCAAATGAATCTTGATAACAGGGAAGCGCTGGATCATGAAAGCTCTCAGTCTGAGGAAAACTCTAATTTCTCAGGGATGAATGCTTCCAACTCATTTAGTAATTCTGGGCTGCATGTGGGACAACACTCCAATTCAAAAAGCTTGCTCAGTGAAGAATCTAGGAGCGATGACATCGTGTTGAGTAGTATTGCCAGAATCAAAGTCATCGGTGTTGGTGGGGGTGGAGGCAATGCGGTCAACCGCATGATCGCGAGTGATGTTGCTGGGGTGGAGTTCTGGTCGATTAATACAGATGCACAGGCACTGGCACAAGCAGCTGCCCCCAAACGATTACAAATGGGGCAAAAACTGACCAGAGGATTGGGTGCTGGGGGAAATCCTTCGATCGGGCAAAAGGCAGCGGAAGAATCACGGGATGATATTGCCGCAGCGTTAGAACATTCCGATTTAGTTTTTATCACAGCAGGAATGGGCGGTGGCACAGGGACAGGGGCAGCCCCGATTGTCGCTGAAGTGGCAAAGGAAGCAGGGGCTCTGACCGTGGGTGTCGTCACTCGCCCGTTTACCTTTGAAGGGCGCAGACGTACTGGACAGGCAGAAGAGGGGATTGCTGCACTCCAGAGCCGAGTCGATACCCTAATCATCATCCCCAATGACAAGTTGCTCTCCGTGATTTCAGAACAAACTCCAGTACAGGAAGCATTTAGGGTCGCAGACGATATCTTGCGTCAGGGGGTTCAGGGTATTTCAGATATCATCACGGTCCCCGGTCTGGTCAATGTAGACTTTGCGGACGTGCGGGCTGTGATGGCAGATGCAGGTTCTGCATTAATGGGAATTGGGGTGGGATCTGGTAAATCGCGGGCAAGAGAAGCCGCGATTGCCGCGATTTCGTCCCCCCTGTTGGAGTCTTCGATCGATGGTGCAAGAGGGGTTGTCTTCAATATCACAGGTGGACATGATCTGACTTTGCATGAGGTCAATGCTGCCGCTGAGATTATTTATGAAGTCGTTGATCCCAACGCCAACATTATTTTTGGGGCAGTGTTAGACGATCGGCTACAGGGAGAAATTCGGGTCACCGTAATTGCGACAGGCTTTACGGGAGAAGTTCATGTTCCCCCTGCAACGAACAAAGCCGCCACACCAGCACCTCGCAGACCCAGTCCGCCTTCTACACCGACCCCGTCTGCACCCCTCGATCCCACCAAACCTAGATCGGCTGGGTTGGATATTCCCGAATTTTTGCAGCGTCGTCGTCCACCCAGATAAGTAGGTAGCCCTAATTAATTGTAAGAAAGGGGGCTGCACCCCCAGGCAGGAGGTTTTATCCCCTCCACCCCAAAAACATCTCCAATTTAATTTAGCCCAGCTATTAGAGAGCACATTGCTGTTGTCAATAGTGGAGGTGATCGAGTCAGGGTGGGAAGTCAGAAATTAGAATCCAGAATTATGCCTCCTTGCAGATTCAGGCTCCTGGCTAGTTTCTGCTAGAGACTCGATTTGAAATTGGTTGATGTCAATCGTTAAGATTCCTGCCAGCTATCCCCTGGAGGTTTTTCCTGCGATCGTGTCAATTTCGATCGCTTCTCCCGGTACAGGATGAAGTAGCTGAGTCGAGAGAAGCGACTGATGTAACAAAGCCTGAAATTCTTCCACACTCCCCACTGATCGGGTCAGCATTGGCAGAATGCCACTGGCCCGGATATCCCCCAAAGTCGTAGGTAGAAAGAATTGAGGTTGAAGTGTCTTGACCAACGCCATCGTTTGTTCAGGGCCCATAATCACCTGTCCCAGGAGGGGAAAAATTTGACCAATAACCGGAGCGATCGCCACATCCACCTGCTCGATGTAATGCTGAACCGCCGCTGCCCCGGGAAACAGGTGCGGTTCATAGTAGAGTGACGCTCCATTGCCTCGGTCGCGCAACAGATAGCCATTTTCGATTTGTCCCGGTTGGATCGGAGCACCCGGTACAGCAGTAATTTGTATCCCTCCTGCCAGGTCAACCGTCTGCCCAGATTGTAGTGTTGTGACTTGGGCATAGCCCAACGCCTGCAAGGTTTGGGCGGCACTTGGAGCAGCGATCACGGGAATGCTGCGATCGAGACACGCTAAAGTCGGTTTGTGGCAGTGATCATCCAACCCCTGAGCGATCAAAATTAAATCGATCGGGGGTAAGGTTTGAGGTGTAAAGGAGATCGGTGTATTGTGATAAGCCGTAAAAAGCCAGGGTTGACCATAGAATATCAGGGGATCAACCAGCCAGGGATCAACCAATATCGTCTGTTCTCCCAACTCAAAAATCCAGCTATTCAGATCGATCCAAGTGAGTTTCATCGAGAACTGCAATATTTCTTTACATACTCTCTCATCATACAGAATGATAGAAAGAACTGATGTAAAAATCCACTGTTGATATTCCATCCTGAATTAAAACTCGAAATTCCCCTCAACCTGCCAATTCATGATTAATCTTTCACAATCAATCCCCGTTGCGATGACGATCGCGGGTTCCGACAGCGGTGGCGGAGCAGGGATTCAAGCTGATTTACGCACCTTCGCCTTTCACAAAGTGCATGGCACCAGCGCAATCACCTGCATCACGGCGCAAAATACCCTAGGCGTGAATCGTGTCGATGCGCTGCTGCCAGAAGCAGTCATCGCCCAAATGCAAGCGGTGGCACAAGATATTGGCATCCAAGCAGCCAAAACAGGCATGTTGCTCAATCGGGAAATTATTGCAGCCGTAGCCGAACAAGTGGAACAGTTGGGGATTACTCAACTGGTGGTTGATCCGGTCATGGTATCGCGTACGGGTGCTCAATTAATCGATGATGCCGCGATCGCGACATTGCGTCGGTCACTGATTCCCCAAGCCACCATTGTGACTCCCAATCGCTATGAAGCTCAAATTTTGAGTGGTTTCGAGATTGCAACGCTGACAGAGATGCAAGCCGCCGCTCAAAAAATTTATCAATTGGGAGCCAAAGCCGTTTTGGTCAAAGGAGGAGGCATGACCCAGGCTCTACGTGGCGTGGATGTCTGGTTTGCAGGCGATCGTCTGGAAACCTTGACGACGGAGACGATTGACACCCCCAATACGCACGGGACGGGATGTACTCTTTCCGCGGCGATCGCAGCGAACCTGGCATTGGGCAAAGATCCTCTCACTGCTACCCGTTTAGCTAAAAGCTATGTCACCACTGCTCTAAAATATGCACTGAACATCGGCAAAGGGCAGGGACCCGTCGGGCACTTCTTTCCCTTACTAGAAAATGCTGCCCCCACGGTTTGAAATTTTTCCACCATAAAAAGAACCTTCCCGTTCTAAAGCTTGCTGGACAGCACTCAAGAAGTGGGAAGGTCAGAGGTGTTCTGAATTGGTTGCACCTATGGAGACTGTATCTTCCAGCTAAACTGGGAGGCATCAGCCATTCCCTGGGTTCTCACCCGACAACCATTTCTAGGCTAAGCCAAAGCATGTAAAAAATCTACGCTACTTAGCTGAACCTACTGGAAAGCTCTCAAACCTCGGCTTCTCCGACAAGCTGTTGTCTTGACTTTGCCACCGCCGTGGTAGGAATGGCGCTTCAAAATCTAGAATCGTTCTAAAAGTCAGATTGATTCTAGGCGGCACCAGTTTTTGAGTTTTCGGGATTTGGTGTTGCCAGTAATGTTGGGTGCAACCTAGCATCAGCAAAATACTGCCATGCGTCAGTTCCAGATGGTGGCGCAAATGCCTCTGTTGACGATGCTTCAAGCAAAAGCGTCGAGTGCCACCCAGACTCACCGAAGCGATCGTAGGATTCTCTCCCAATTCGGGTTCGTCGTCGCTGTGCCATGCCACACTATCCCGCCCATGCCGATATAGGTTCAGTAAAACACTGTTAAATTGCACGCCTGCTAAAGCTTCAACCTGTGACTTAATTGCCAGTAGCGTTGGCGTCCAGGGAGTAGGCAGCATCTCGATACCAGAATAGGTATAGGTTTTACCGGGATCGCCATACCATGCCGTCAATCGTGGCAAGGCAATTGATTTTTGATATAGAGTAATACTATCTTGTCGCCAGATTATTTCCGTGGCAAGTTGTTGGAAGCAGCAATCGGCGTCCGATTGGGGTATCCCCTGTGAGTAGAACATGATTTCTGCATTGGGCAAGTCAAGCTTTTCTCCCGAGATTGTGATAGGGAAAGTTTTCGACCCCACCGCTAGATTTTTATTCCAGAGAGACAATTGTTGAGGCATAGGCAATAGATAACAACGGGGCAGCATTATCATTCGGGATTAGGCGTTGTGTTCTGGGAAAACTTGCAGCGTGGAGTGGGCGACAGTGAGGTTAACTCGTAGGCCAATGGGCAAGCGATTTTTGGCAGTGGTGCGGGCATAGAGCGTTTGACCAGAGTCACTGAGCAGGCAGTAGCGATGTTCTCGCCCTAAAAACTGACGATCGTGAATGGTGACTACTCCCGCTTCATTGGGTTCCAGGATCAAATCTTCTGGACGAATCATTAAATCGGCAGTGATCGTACGGGAACTCTGGGTCGTTGGGTTGGGGATGAGAGCTTGCCCAATGGCCTTGTCTGTTATCTCGGTCGCGGCGGCAAAATTTCCCACCGCTGTTTCCCAGTGCTTGCCATTGAGCTTTGCTGGTAAAAAATTTGCCTGTGTAACAAACTCTGCCACAAATCGGGTGGCTGGCTGTTGATAGATAGATTCGGGTGTGCCGATCTGCTCCAGTTGCCCCTGTCGCATCACAGCCACTTGGTCGGCAATAGAGAGGGCTTCTTCCTGATCATGGGTGACAAACACACCAGAGGTCTGGGTGGATTTGAGAATATCCCGAATTTCTTGCCGGAGTTTCAACCGGACTTGCATATCCAAATTGCTCAGAGGTTCGTCCAGCAAAATCAAACTAGGGCGGGATGCCAGCGCACGTGCCAGCGCAACTCGCTGTTGTTGCCCTCCTGATAACTGATGGGGATAGCGGTTTTCTAAGCCAGACAGACCCACCAGCGCGATCGCCTGGTGGGTCTGTTGTTGAATTTGGTCGGTTGATCGCTGCGGTCGCCAATGATGGAGTCCAAAGGCAACGTTTTTGGCGACGGTTAAATGGGGAAACAGTGCATAGTCTTGAAACACCATACCCACATCCCTGCGTTCAGGTGGCACCCAAGTACTTTTACCCGCCACCACTTGTCCTGCCAAGACAATGGTGCCTTGTTGGGGCCGGTCAAAGCCAGCAATCAGACGCAGCAAGGTGGTTTTTCCACAACCAGAGGGTCCCAACAGCGCCAACAGATCCCCTTGTTGCAGTTGTAAGTTGATTTGGCGGAGGGCAGGCTTTGGGGTTGCGGAGAACTGTTGCGTAATAGCTGTTAGTTGAAGAATGTTCGATCGCTCCATAAATCTCAGTGGTGATTTGTGCCGCACTCTCTTATTGAGATGCATCATCAACAATTTCGGGATTATAGTAAAGTATTTTTTGATAGTTTTTCTCATTAAAAAGCAGGTATTTTGAGATGCAAGCTGCCCGCAGATGGTTGATTCACTGGTTCGATCGTCAAAGTGGTTGGACAGGGCTAGTCGTGGCAATTTCTGTACTGCTGTCTTTACCTGTTTTGGGTATATTCGCTGGCATCTTTACAGATGCAAGAGATGTCTGGGAACACCTGGCAGCGACCGTTTTGTCAGTTTATCTCAGCAATTCTTTTTGGCTGATGGTGGGGGTTGGTGTGGGGACTGCGACGATCGGCACGAGTACGGCATGGCTGGTGGCAATGTGTCGCTTTCCAGGGCGGCGCATCTTTGCATGGGCGTTATTGTTACCTCTGGCAGCACCTGCGTACATCTTGGCCTACACCTACACCGATCTGCTGGACTACTACGGCCCCGTGCAATCGGGCTTGCGCCAGTGGTTGGGCTGGCAAAGTGCGCAAGATTACTGGTTTCCCAATGTACGATCGCTCTGGGGGGCGATCGTCATGCTGACCCTAGTGCTCTATCCCTACGTTTACCTACTGGCACGCACCGCCTTTTTGAACCAATCGCTCTGTACTTTGGAAGTGAGTCGGAGTCTGGGCTGCAACCCTTGGCAAAGCTTTTTCACTGTTGCGCTACCGATGGCTCGACCTGCCATTATGGCGGGGTTATCGCTGGCACTCATGGAAACCCTGAATGACTTTGCCACGGTTCAATTTTTTGGCGTTGATACCTTTACCACCGGTATCTACCGCACCTGGTTTGGCATGAATGAACGGCTGGCAGCCACCCAATTAGCTGCGTTTCTTTTGGCCTTTGTGTTTGGGCTAGTGTTGCTAGAGCGTGTATCTCGTGGACAAGCTCGCTATTATCAAACTGCTAGTCAGCAGCATTTGTCAGGCTATCGGTTGAGCGGAGTGAGAGCAATTGGGTCTAGCTTCATTTGCTTTTTGCCAATCTATTTCGGCTTTTTCCTGCCAGGTCAGGTACTTTTGCAATTGGCGTGGGAAAATCCTGCCCAAACTTTTGACCATCGCTTTTGGGGCTTTGCCCACAATAGTTTGATTCTGGCAGGACTAACGGTGGCGATCTCGGTAGTCATTGCTGTAGGCATGGCGTACGGGCAGCGGCTGTATCCCAATCAGGGGATGAGAGTATCAACTCAAATGGCTGCGATGGGCTATGCACTTCCCGGATCGGTGATCGCTGTCGGCATTTTGATCCCCATTGGCAAATTCGACAATGCGATCGATGCAGCAGCCCGATCGTTCTGGGGAGTTTCAACTGGCTTATTGTTCAGTGGGACAGTTACAGCGCTGGTTTTTGCTTACCTAGTAAGGTTTCTGGCAGTAGCGCTGAGTTCTGTGGAGGCCAGTCTCACTCAAATTCGCCCCAGTCTGGACGATGCAGCCCGCAGTTTAGGGCACGGCCCTACCAGTACCCTGATTCAAGTTCACGCCCCTTTGTTGGGGGGAGGCATTTTAACGGCTGCCACCCTCGTGTTTGTAGAGGTTATGAAAGAACTGCCTGCCACGCTGATTGTTCGCCCCTTCAATTTTGATACATTGGCAATCCGAGTCTATAATCTGGCTGCCGACGAACGCCTCGCCGAATCCGCTGGTTCTGCATTAGCGATCGTCTTAGTTGGCTTGATTCCGGTCATCTTTCTCAGCAATAAAATTTCCTCGTCTTCCAAGTGATCAGTGATTACTTGGAAGACGAAATCCAGAGTGCAAAAAGCTTGAGAGAGGACGGTCGGATCTGATCGAGACAGATCGATGATATCGGCCAGAAAAGCCTTCCCCTCAAAAGGTCAAAGATAATCAAGAGGATGCGGGAAGTCCTATTTCCAGCCTGCTCGATCCATAATTTTTAGGGCTTCCGCATTATTCCGACCATACACGGCAGCATTCAGGCTATCTTCTTTCTTGAAATTTTTACTATAGCTGGCAAGGATTGTATCTGGCGTCACCCCCTCTAGTGCGGGGTATTCATAGTTCCCCTTGGCAAAAATTGCCTGTGCATCCTTGCTCGCTAGATATTCCAAAAATTGGATGGCAGCTTCCCGATGTGGAGCTGTTTTGACGACTCCACCTCCACTGATATTAATGTGGGTGCCGCGATCGTTTTGGTTGGGAAAAAAGATCCCTACCTTGTCAACAATTTCTTGCTCTTCAGGTTTTTTTGATTGTGCTAATCGGAGCAAATAGTACTGATTGACGATCGCCACATCCGCTAGACCAGCTGCCACAGCCTTAATTTGGGCAGTATCGTTGCCTTCGGGTGCTCTGGCTAAGTTTGCAACAATCCCTTTTGCCCAGGCTTCGGTTTTTACCGGCCCCAATGCCGCCAAAATTGATCCCACCAACGACTGGTTATAAACATTGGTGGAACTCCGAATGACAATTCTTCCCTTCCACTTGGGATTTGCTAAATCCTCATAGGTCGAGAGATCAGACTCTTTGACCCGTGCTTTGTTGTAGACGATGACTCGTGCCCGTTTGGTCAGGCCAAACCAATGCCCTTGTGGCTCATACAAATTTTGGGGTAAAGACATCAAGGTAGGTGAAGCAATCGGCTGGAGAATACCCGCTTCTTGGGCGCGCCAGAGTCTTCCTGCGTCTACGGTGATTAATACATCCGCAGGGCTATTCGCTCCCTCACTTTTGATCCGTTCGATCAGTTTGTCTGCCTCGGCTTCAACGAGATTAACCTTGATTCCAGTCTTGGCGGTAAAGCTCTCGTAGATGGCAGTGTCCGTATCGTAATGCCGGGCTGAATAGAGGTTAACTATCCGATCGTTCGACGAGATCGTAGTACTGTTGCGCCGCACGATTCGATGCAGTGCTACAACCGCAACTGCACCACCAGCCGCTAAAAAAACGCGTCTAGAAATTTTGCTCACCGAATAGTTTGCCTCCTTTGCAGATTTCATGGGGATGGAGTGACTCAAATATGAAGATATTGAGCATGAAAAGATTTAGCTATTGAAATTTATTCTCAATAGCAGAAGATAAGGTAAATTAGAACGGGTGTCAAGCTTCGCGACTACAGAAACTATGTCAGCATTGCAGAACGTAAAGTTTCTGAGACTTTAGATAATGGATAGGGGAGACTGGCAATTCTAGAAGTGACAAGAGATCAGATGGCGATTGATTGAACAGAGATTTCGTCTAATGTCTTTTTTGGGGTGGCATGCCAAGGCAAGGGTCATGGACGGTGCGATGGAAATGGGAATGGGAATGGGATAAATAGGTTGCGAAAATTTTCGCAAAATGCCCTATCTCAAAAAACATGAAAGGCTGCTCGCTTAAAACAGTGGTTGATGAGGTTACCTGGATGAAGCGCAAGCAAGGAAAAACGAGTCCAAAAATCGTTTCCGATCGCGAAAGCTTACTCAATCGAATCACCAATCGTATTCGCCAATCCTTAGAACTGCAGGAAATTTTGAGCACAGCGGTGGTGGAGATTCGATCGTTCCTGCAAGTCGATCGCGTCAAAATCTATCGGTTTGCTCCAGACGAGAGTGGTGAAGTGATTGCAGAAGCCATTCATCGACATCGCCTACCCTCCCTCTTAGGGTTACACTTCCCTGCAAGTGATATTCCATCACAAGCCCGTGACCTTTTTATCCAAGCCCGCCAGCGGGTGATTGTGAATGTCAATACCAAACGCAAAACCCTGAGCCAGCTAGATTGCGCTGAAACCGGAGAATGTCTAGCGACAGAAGATATTCGTTATGCAGAAGTTGATCCCTGCCATGCCGACTATCTTACTACGATGGGAGTCAGTGCTTCGCTGGCATTTCCCATCCTGCACAAAAAAAACCTTTGGGGTTTGTTAGTGGCTCATCACAGCCAACCGCATCAGTTTTCTGAGCGAGATTTGCAAATTGCTCAGTTATTGGTCGATCAGGTGTCGATCGCGATTGCCCAATCTAACTTGTTGACCCATGCCCGACAGCAAGCCCATCACGAAGCCATCGTCAATCAAATCAGCAGTTTACTCCATGCCCCTCGTAATGTGGCAGAAATTCGCCAAACCGTCTTAGAAGCCACGGTTCAGGCATTAGCAGGTTCAGGAGGAAGGCTCTGTCTTTTTGCCGCATCGCCCGATGAACCTGCCCAGCTTTACACCTATGGGCAACAGCCTGACTTACCTAACCTGGAAGAAAATGCGAGTTGGCAGATGCTGCTGAGATCGCAACCCACTTTAGAAGTTGCCGATCATGCCCAGAGTATCCAGGGATCGGTCTGGCAATCCAACTCAAAGCTGAGTGAAATGAAGCCCCCACCCTTAGTACATAAGCCACCCACCTCCACGCCGGATGTGCTGCATCTGCATTCGATTGCGGATCTTTATCAGGTGCCCGAATTGCAGCCGTTGCAGCCTGCTTTTCAAGCGACGCCGATTCGTTCGATCTTGAGTGTGCCGCTGCAATATCGTCAACAAACGATTGGCAGTTTGGTGATTTTTCGTAATGAGATTGAAACCGAGCGGTTGTGGGCAGGAGAAGTCCATAAGGACGATCGCAATCTCCGTCCCCGCGCCTCTTTTGCTGCGTGGCGAGAAATTAAACAAGGGCAGGCACAACCCTGGGATTTGGAGGAGATCAAGTTGGCTCAGGCGATCGGGATTCACCTCTATATGGCGGTGATGCAGCGCCGTGTCGAAGATACGATTCGACATCAGGCGTCTCATGACCAACTGACTGGTTTACCCAATCGCTTACTGCTAGATGAACAACTTTCACTCTCTCTGGTCAGTGCCCAGCAACAGCGAGAAATTTTAGCTGTCGTCTTTCTCGATCTCGATCGCTTCAAAACCATCAACGATACCTTGGGACATGCCGCTGGCGATCATCTGCTGTGCTGCACCACAGAACGCCTGAAGCCTTGTTTACAAGAAAGCGATTTTATTGCCCGTTGGGGAGGAGACGAATTTACCCTATTGCTTCCCCAAGTGAAGTCTGCCGAAGATGTCATCAGCGTCGCCCAAAAAATTTTGGAGACCCTTAGTGCTCCGTTCTACTTTGGCGGACAAGAGTTATACATTACTGCCAGTCTGGGGATCGCACTCGCGCCTTACGACGGTGAGGATGCAGAAACGCTACTCAAAAATGCCGATACTGCCATGTATGCTGCCAAGCAACAGGGAAAAAATAATTTCCAGTTCTATACCCCGGTGATGAGCGTTTGGGGCGCTGAACAACTGGCATTAGAAACCGATTTGCGACGAGCTTTAGAACGAGAAGAATTTTTGCTCCACTACCAACCTCAGATTGATTTAGAGACTGGGGAGATTGTAGGGATGGAGGCGCTGATTCGCTGGCAGCACCCCACGCAGGGGTTAATTGCACCCAACCAATTTATTCCTATGGCAGAAGAAACGGGACTGATTTGTCCCATTGGTGAGTGGGTATTGCGGCAGGCTTGTATGCAAAACCGTCTCTGGCAAGAAGCCGGGTTACCTCCCTTAAAAATGGCAGTCAATATTTCGGCACGACAGTTTCAGCAAAAAACGTTGCTTCCCTGTATTGATCAGGTTTTGAAAGAAACAGGACTCAATCCTAAATTTTTAGAAATTGAAATTACTGAAAGTGTGGCAATGTGGGATCTGGAGCTGACAATTTCTATTTTGAAACAGCTTCAGACGATGGGCATTCACACCTCAATGGATGATTTTGGAACGGGACATTCGTCTCTCAATTACCTCAAACGGTTTCCGCTCAATTCGCTGAAAGTGGATGGGTCTTTTATTCGAGATTTGCCAAACAGTCGTCGTGATGCAGCGATCGTGCAGGCGATCGTCACGCTGGCACATGGGTTGGGGTTACGAGTGATTGCTGAAGGGGTTGAGAAATCTGAGCAAATGCAGTTTCTTCAAACGATTGACTGTGATGTGATGCAGGGCTATTTTTTGAGCAAGCCCCTGACGGCTGAAGCAGCGACCCAATTTTGTTGGAAGATCTAGAATTGACCCATGTTGCAGAGACAATTTTATGAACACCGTGTCGATCGGCGCGAAGACTTCTGTCGTTCTGATGCTGACAGTCTGGCTGATCCTGCCTGCTTTGAACGTTCAAGCACAATCTGCTGGCGATCGGACTAAAGTAGAACGTCAGGCACAAGAAGTCGCAAATCGCTTGATTGGCGTCATGGATACCTCGGCGCAGGCGGCGACAAACCCCAAAGCGCCCAGTGTCAGAATGACGACCTGTCAAGTTAGGGTCAAAAATGCTGCTCCCCGAAAAGAGCAAAGAATTTTTCTCTATCAGGAGCAGTCACTCACCAGTAATCTAGCTCAGCCCTATCGGCAAAGGTTTCTACAGATTTCCCCCAGTCCCTATAGCGAGAGTGTGCAGTCCCTCTCGTTTAAACCCACAACCACAGACACCTGGAAAGGGTTATGCGATCGCCCTGAAGTCGATCGCAGCCTGGAAGTTGGGGATTTGGGTCAACCGGTGTGCAGCGTATTCCTGCGACAAGTTGGCACGGTATTCATTGGCAGCACGCCCCTTGATGGCTGTCCGGCGAACTATCGCGGGGCAGTGCGGATTACTAACCGGGTCGTACTCTCTGAAACGGGGATGGAAACCTGGGATCGGGGTTTTGATGCCCAAGGCAAACAAGTCTGGGGCGCACAAGCCAATTCTTACCAATATCGGCGGCTTGTCCCTTTAAGCAAGTAACAGGTTAGTAGGCAGACACAATAATAGGGCTGCGGTTGGGTAGGCAGTTTTGAATGGATCCTTTTCCTGCGGCAGGGTTGCCATGGGGCGATGCTCAGGAGTCGGCGGGGGGTGTAGTTTTTTGTTTCGATCGTAACCAAAGCTGGATGCCCAAGGCAAATAGCCCAATCGCTGCTAGGGCAAAGATCCCTGTGCCTAGAGCACTTAAGCCGACCACCAGGGTTCTGACGGCGGCGGCGATGCGCCGGGCTGTGAAATTGTCTGAAGCAAGCGGTTTATTAGCAAAGGCTTGAGCGATCGAGGTAGTCAGCATATACAAAACGCTGGCAATGCCCCCTGCCACGATCGAACCACCGAGGCATTGCCAGGGGTTCGGCGGGGTGGGGGAAGGAGGAGGAGTGGGGAGAGTCATAGAAGGGAGAGGGGGAAGGTTTGGAGTTTTGGGTCACCGACTCCCTAATTCACCGTTGAGGCTAACCGAATGCCTGTGTTGGTAAATTTGCTGATCCAGAGGTCAAGGGTGGGATCGGCGATCGCAGTTTGCATTTGTTGTTGAATTTGTTGCGCCTGTGTTTGAGATTCTACCAGGGCAAAGACGGTGGAGCCTGAGCCTGACATTAAAGTGCCAAGGATATCAAAATGCTTGAAAGTGTCTCTTAAATGGGCAATTTTAGGAAATTCGGGAAAGACAACTTTTTCGAGGTCGTTGTGGAGCAGGTGCCCGATCGCTACATGATCTCGATGGGCGATCGCGGCAACCATGGGTCCCGAATGAATATGCTGTCGTCGCGCTTGCCAATCGGCTTCGGCAGGTAGATAGGTGTCATAATAGCGCTGACGATAGGCTTGGTAAGCCCAAACGGTAGAAACAGGCAAATTTCGATATTTTGCCAGCACGACATAGAGGTTTTCAAGATCGGGCAAGGGATTGAGTTGCTCGCCGCGTCCTGTGGCGATCGCGGTACCGCCTGCCACACAAAAAGGCACATCTGAACCAAGCATTGCCCCCAGATCCTGGAGTTCAATTTGAGTCAGCCCCAGATCCCAGAGCAGATCGATACCGACGAGTACGGCCGCAGCATCGGTCGAACCACCTGCTAACCCAGCTTCCGCAGGAATATGTTTATGTAAGGTAATTTCGATACCGCCATATCGGGCAAAGCACTCGGGAAATTGTCGAGTCATCAGTTCAGCTGCCCGGTATGCCAAGTTTTCTTTTCCTGATGGAATGTTCGGGTTGTCGCAGTGAATCAAGATTTTGTCAGTGCTGCTCGATCGAAGATCGACTTGGTCGGCAAGGTCAATGCTTTGTAGCAGCATGACGAGTTCATGATATCCATCAGGGCGATCGCCCACAATTTCCAGATAAAGATTGATTTTGGCTGGAGCCAGGAGAGAGTAAGAACGCATAAGGAAAAGAGTTCTATGGAGTAAATTTGGGGCTTTAAGTTTTAGATGTTGAGTTTGGCATTTTAAGTTTTAGTCCCCCTTAAAACAAGATTGAGGGCACTGAATGATGTTAAAAAGGAGCAGTCCCAATCACTAGCAGAAAAAACATTTGGATGATGATTTTTTGGACTTTGTGAGTGATTTTGTACCCCAGGGTTTGCCCCTCCCCGACGGTATTTGCGACTTCTCAAATCTCAGATCAACACGTCTCCCTCAAAATTTTTAACTGATCCTTAGGCGATCGTCTTGAGCTGATCACTGAGTGCAACCCACTGGGTGACGCTGAGGTCTTCGGCACGTACTTGTGGGTTTATGTTTAATTGTTCCAGTAATTGGGTGAGTCGGGTAGGCTCTACAACTGCTTTCAAGTTATTTCGCAACATTTTACGTTTACTGGCAAACCCCATCTTGACTAAAGTTTGCAAGTGATGGGGATCTTGGGCGATCGGGTCGGGAACATGAGGACACAGGCGAATGACGGCTGAATCTACTTTGGGAGGCGGTTGAAAGGCTTTTGCAGGTACATCACAAATAAACTCGCAAGTTGCTAAATATTGCACCCGCACGGAAAGGGCACCATAGTTTCGGGAACCCGGTTTCGCGTGCAGACGCTCAGCCACTTCTTTTTGGACGAGTAAGACTATGTGCTCGAAGGGATGAGCGGCAGGCTGGGCGATCGTGCCCAATAGTTTTTCTAAGATGGGTCCAGTAATGTTGTAGGGAATATTGGCAACCACTTTGTTGGGTGCTTGAAATGCCGGAAAAGGCTCAAGCAATGTCATGAGATCTAAGCTCAAAAAGTCACCTTGGAGCAATAAGAAATTTTCAGTTTCTCCGATTTTTTGAGCCAGTGATTTGCAAAGGTCGCGATCGATTTCAACGGCGACCACTGCTTGGGCTAAGGGTAATAATTGCCGGGTCAAAATCCCGGTACCGGGACCAATTTCTAAAACGCGATCGTGGGGATTGAGTGCTGCTGCTGCCATAATTCGGCTCAATGCTTTTTCGCTGCGGAGCCAATGTTGAGCAAATTGCTTACGAGGTTGAATCACCGTTCAAAAAATAAATGCCTTGATTGCAAAAATCACTGTCGCCAAGTTAATCCAGACATCAGAATTAAGCTGTACCGTTGTATTCCGTCTTAACCCGAAGGGCAATAGCGATCTTGTTGAAGCCTCGGATGAGAGAATTCAAGCAATCTCAAGTCTAGCGTCTAACGACGATCGTCTAAAGGCCAGTCATGAGATCAGCGTTGGAGTCATGGCGATCGCAATCTTTATCCGAGATCTTCAAACACAGCCCCTCGTTTGATCAGATCCTGTTTCTGAGCATCCGATAGACCAGCATTGTGACCAAAGTGAGCATTCTCTACAGTTGCTGCTTTTAAAATAGTGCCGCTCAGATTACAACCGATCAAGGTGGTTTCGCTTAGGTCGGCTTGGGTCAAGTCAGCCTGGCTCAGATCAGCTTCATTGAGATTGGCAGCAGGCAGATAAGCTCCATTTAAATTGGCGTGGGTTAGGCAGGCACC
This sequence comes from Scytolyngbya sp. HA4215-MV1, assembly GCA_019359045.1. GTDB lineage: Bacteria > Cyanobacteriota > Cyanobacteriia > Leptolyngbyales > Leptolyngbyaceae > Scytolyngbya. Next base: position 222,430 of record JAHHIA010000002.1, on the reverse strand, counting down.
CTGCAAGTTAGCACGCGGCATTTTAGTGCGTAGATCGGCGTGGCTCAAATTGGCATGACTGAGGTTCGCGTCACGCAGATTGGCATTGTCCAGACAGGCATGGCTGAGATCAACCGTTTGCAGATCGGCACGGCTCAAATCTGCCAACGTTAGGTTGGCATGGCTCAGATTGGCGCTCCTCAAGTTCGCTCCCTTGAGGTCAGCCAGATGCAGGTTACTTGCCTGAAGATTGGTTGTTGGCAGCTCAGCCCCTCTAAAATCAGTCCGCATCAGATCCATCTGGCTCAGATTGGCTCCGGCAAGATCGAGCAGGGGGTTTAGTCCAATCATGGTTGCTGACTGAATAAAGCCAGCCGTTGTAGTTTCGGCTAAGAGCGCCAGCAGCATGGCGAGTTGTTGCTGTTTGTATTCTGCGGCTTTGTGAGAATCGCCCAATGTCAGGTAGGCAAATCTAAGCTGTTTGAGCGCTTGTGCTTGCCGGAATAAATCGTGAATTTCGCGGGCGATCGCTAAAGAGACTTCGTAACAGGAGATGGCTTTGTCATAGCAGTGCAATGTATAGTAGCTGGCTGCCAGACTACTTAAGGTATGCCCTTCAGCTTGCCGATCTTGTAATTGTTGCGTAATGGCTAACCGTTGCTGATGGCAATGGATGGCTTCTTCGTAATCGCCCAAGGCATGGTACAAGTTCCCCAAATTACCCAGCGCATTACTTTCGCCCTTACAGTCTTGAATTTTGCGTGAAACTGTCAAATGTTGCCGATAGGCTGCGATCGCCTGATCGTGTTGCCCTAATGCCTGATAGGCAACACCTAAATTACCCAGTGCGGCTCCCTGTTTACGAACATTGCCGCTTTCATGATACAAAGCCAAGGCTTGTTGCCAAGATTGAAGCGCCGCTTCAAATTGATTCAATTGATACTGCTCAATACCTTGTTTCAGCAGTTGATCCGCGTCATCACTCACAGGGGGTGCTGTCTAAGCCTACCTTGACAAGAATACAACGCAATGACTGGAATAATCGCTGTAATTGAGGGGATTCACCCCCCATTCAGCCCCCTAAAGTTCAAAATCCCGATTGTGGAGCCATGATCGGTTCAGAATAGCGTATCTGTTGAATTCTTATAAATCGGTAGCAGGACATTGAAGGTCGAACCTTCTCCTAGTTTGCTTTTCACCGAAATGGAGCCACTGCTGTGAAACAATAGCTGTTGGACAATCGTCAATCCCAGCCCCACACCACCCACCTCTTCACCGGCTGGTTGGCGTACTCGATAAAACCGATCGAAGATTTTTGAAATCTCACTGGGGGCAATGCCAATTCCATTATCGCGAAACTCCAGTTGGACATAATCTCCCTGTTGCTTGGCACGAACCCAAACCTGCCCCCCCCTAGGGGTAAATTTAATGCCGTTATGTAATAAATTGATCACAATTTGTTTGAGCCAATCATTCATACACGATACAGATGGCAAGTCATCGGGAACCGTGTATGCCAACTGAATTCCTTTTTCCTCAGCAAGAGGTTGGTAAGTGCTCACCACGCCGGGCACAATTTCGCTCAGGCGCAAAGGTTGGAAGGTGGCTTGTTCCGCAACTTGCTCCAGACGCACCAGTTCCAGCAAGCTAGTAATCAAAGAACTCTGGCGATCGCACTCTTGGCTCAGGAGATCCATATAGCGCTGCCGCTGAGGTGGCTTCAGGCTGGGCGAGTTGAGCAATGTCAGTGCTGTTTTCATATTGGTCAAAGGCGTTCGCAACTCTTGCCCCACATTATTGAGAAATTCATCCTTAAAGCGGATGGTATTCAGCAATTCTTGGTTTTGAGCGTTGAGGGCATCGATCGTCTCAGCTTGCTTTCGATAAGCAGTCATTCGTGCCCACAACTCTTCTTGCCGCTGGACTTGTTTAGCAAAGAGCTGCTCAACCAATGTGGCATCGGTCTGTTGTGGCAAGTTGGCAAATTGGCTTTGCCACTGACTGAACAACTGATCCAACGTCATTGCTAAGGGGCTGATGATGATTTCACTGAGGTTACTTGTGTTGATTGCCTGCTGGATGGCAGCAAACACTGCTTGAATCAAGGCTTGGTCGAAAGAACAGAGAACCTGAAGCAATTGTTTGCGATCGGGGCTCTCATGCGCCATCCCTTCGCTGGAAGCAGGAAGGGGTTTAGGGTGATGGGCTAAAATCAGCGCACACAGAGAGTCGGTTCCAACTAACAAAAAATAGTCCGATCGTAGCGGTGTATTGGCAGGTAATTGCAGTGACACAACCTCAGAAGAGGCATCTGACCCCGAAACGGGCGTGCTTCTTGACTGAGCAGCAATTTCTTCACTAGCAACAGTGGCGCTCTCTGCACCACTGTTAGCAACTATCCCAGTCACTCCCTCATCCACTGGGGCATCTTCTTTGTGGCTACTCAGCAGATAAACAACCCGAGGAACATTCACTAATTCACAATATTGCTTGAGTTCAGTTTGCCAGGCAGAAGCATGAGGAAGTTTTGCCCAAAGCGTCGCTGGCAGCTTATTCTCAATCAGCAGCCCAATCAAACTACTGAGCAAAGCTCTGAACGTTGCGGGACTGGTCTGCACGAAACTGGACGATGGCGCAACCGTTTGAGCCAGTTCGTAAAGTGATACCTCTAAATCCAGTGGCTGATTCATGAACCGCAATAAAGTGAATGGGACATCTTCAACGATCGGGTGCAAGCAGCAATATTTCCTGAAAATTTGGAGGGTTTTAAATTGAAGCTTGCGAGCACTTTGTCAGATCGCCCGGTTAGAACTTGATCTGATCCTAATTGAATGGCTCCGTCTCAGGGGGATCGATCGCCGCATTTTTCTCTATAGATAAGCACGGCGAATGTCTACCTATCAGGATGAACTCAAAATAGAACCGTGTAAAAAAATTTGGCCAAGTTTTAGGAAATTGGCAAGCGTTAGGGATGAGGGAATCGGGTTCTATCCTGCCAACCGTTCTGTCAGCGCTAGTCGGGCTTGTTCACGATCGTCAAAATGAATTTTTTCAGTCCCTAAAATTTGATAGTCTTCATGCCCTTTGCCAGCAATCAAAACGCTATCCCCAGGGTTAGCTTGCAAGATAGCAGTCCGAATCGCTGCGGCACGATCGCCCAAGACCGTTGTGTTTGCGGTATTGGAAATTCCCGCCAAAATATCTTGCAGGATTTGCTGGGGATCTTCTGTGCGGGGGTTATCGGAAGTGACGATCACCTGATCAGCCAGGTCGGCAGCAATTCGACCCATTTGGGGACGCTTGGTGCGATCGCGATCGCCGCCACACCCAAACACACAAATCATTTTTTGCTGTACGAAAGGACGAGCAGCCCGCAATAGATTTTCTAAACTATCCGGCGTATGGGCATAGTCCACAATGACACTGATGTTTTGATCGGGGGTAATTTGGACTCGTTCCATGCGTCCCGGCACACCGCCAAACTGAGGCAAGATAGCCACAATCTCCTCTAAGCTTAGCCCCAAATACAAGCCAGCCCCTACCGCAGCCAGCAAATTTGCTAGATTAAACTGCCCCACCAACGGGGAACGAAACGCTGCATTCCCCATCGGTGTGTGCAACACACCGCTAACGCCCTCTGAACCATAGCTCAAATCACCCGTCCATAGGTCAGCCTGGGTTTGAGTGCTATAGCTCCAAACACGATCGCGATCCAAATGCTGAATCAATTGTCTGCCATAGGGATCATCCTGGTTAATCACTGCCTGCCCAACTAAATAATCTGGGCTGAAGAGCAAGGCCTTGGCAGCAAAATAATCCTCCATATTTTGGTGATAGTCTAAATGGTCTTGAGTCAAGTTGGTAAAGATCCCCACCTGAAAGGGACATCCCCACACCCGTCCCTGAGAAAGTGCATGGGAGCTGACTTCCATCACACCAAACTGACAGCCCGCCTCTACTGCCAATGCCAGTTGATGCTGAAGCTCGACGGCAAAAGGAGTGGTATGTGCCGCAATTTGTAGATAGTTTTGCCAGCGGGCATACAACGTACCAAATAGCGCTGCTGAATGTTGCGCCTGGTTCAACAAAAACTCGACCAAATGCGTCGTGGTGGTTTTGCCATTGGTGCCCGTCACACCGACTAGTTTTAACTTCTGCGCTGGATATCCATAAAATGCGGTCGATGTCTGAGCGCAGGCTCTGGACATATCTTCCAGGGGCACTAAGAGAGGATTCAGTTCCGCAAACGCTGGCATCTCATGCGCTTTTTGTGCTGCATTGGGCGAAATGAGCGCCGCGATCGCTCCCGCCGCAATCGCCCCCTGCCAGAACTCTCCCCCATCCACTCGTGTGCCCGGCATCCCGATAAACAAATCCCCAGGCTGACATGCCAGCGAGTTGGTCGTTAAGCCCTTCACCTCTAAATCGAGTGATGGGTGATGGGGCATTTGTACTGCGGGTAATGTAGCCAATAACTCACGCAATTTCATGTCAACAACTCCTCACAAGCATCTGCGCCTATTGTGTCTTATCCAGCATGTATTTCTGTAACATCTGCTCCAACTGACGCACGGTCGATCGGGGCGAAGGTCGAGGAAGGGGGATCAGAAGCGATCGGTCTGCTGTCGTTTCAGCGCTTGCATCCTCATCTTGAGCCATAAACAGAACCGGGACTTCGTACTGGTAAGCTTGAAACCAATCTTCCCGGGTAGTAATGTCCCGAATTTCCAGGTCAAATGTTAGGGTTTGTACCTGCGCCAACTTTTCTTGCAATCCTTCGCACAGGTGACAACCAGGCTTGCTATACAAAATCAATCTCAGCACTCAACTTTACCCCTACGCTTGATCCCTGGATTTGTCTCCATTTTCCTATAGGTAATGACGGATGGAAGAGTCAGAAGTGGAAGATGCGGGAAGATAGTGATGAGGAAGGTTTCAAGTGTTACCAGACAGGGGCTGGTCTAGCTTAAGGCAGTGTGCCAGGGATCTGCCCAGGGGGAGTAATTATCCCTACCACGGCAAACCCAGAGGTTAGCTGGAGTGGAATCTCTCAAGCAACGCTCTGGGTTTAAGGAGCTGTACCAGGGAATGGCGCTTACTGGATACCTAAGAGAGGGGGAGCAGAGTCATCGACGTTCAAGAGTTCTGCGATCGCTTGGCGTTCGGCAGAGGGGTTTTCGGGCATTGCTTGCCGCGCGTCAGTAATCAACCAATCGAGGGAGGCAGCTTGGACATCGATCGTGGCACCTGTTTTGTCTACGCAATAGCGCCCGTATACCAACTTATCCACCAAGCGCACGCCGGGACCTAAGCGAGAATAGTCAAAAATGACGCTGTTGTCTACGGTGGCACCGCTGCATACCCAGCAATTTGGACCAATCATCGTTGGACCAATAATTTTTGCGCCATCTTCAATGCGGGTCATCCCCCCAATATAAACAGGTCCTTGAATCTCGACCTTATCCCAATTCACACCCACATTTAGCCCGGTATAGATACCCGGAGCCACTTCGTGTCCAGGAATGGCAACGTTTTTGACCTGCCCTAACAACACACTGCGAATCGCGTGCCAATAATCGGGAACTTTACCAATATCAACCCACTCAAACTCCATTGGAATGCCGTAGAAAGGAGCACCGATCTCGACTAAATGAGGAAAGAGTTGCCCACCGATATCATATTCTTGTCCTGAGGGAATATATTTAAAAATCTCTGGCTCAAAGATATAGATCCCTGTGTTGATATTTGTGCTCAGGGCTTCTTCGACTGAGGGTTTTTCCTGGAACGCTTGGATGCGCCCTTCTTCATCGGTGACCACCACCCCGTAACTCGAAACTTCTTCGCGCGGAACAGACTTCATCACAACGGTGGCGATCGACCCCTTTTCTCGGTGCCACTTCACTGCCGCAGTCAGATCGAGATCAATCAAAGCGTCGCCACACAGCACCACAAACGTATCGTCAAAAAAAGGGCTGAAGTCTTGGATTCGCCGCATACCACCTGCTGAACCCAATGCTTCCCCCATTAATTCACCATCTACAACTCTGCCTTCAAAGGAATAGGCGAGTTGTACTCCAAACCGTTGACCATCGCGAAAGTAGCTCTCAATTTCGTAGGCTAGATGGCTAACGTTAACCATGATCTGATCGAAACCATGCTGTCGCAAAAGCTCCAGTAAGAACTCCATTACGGGCTTTTGCATAATGGGAATCATGGGTTTAGGAATCGTGTAAGTAATCGGACGAATACGAGTTCCTTTACCGGCTGCCAGGATCATGGCTTTCATAAATTTTTATCCTTCACCCCATAACCACTAAAGTTGCGCGAATGCTCTTCCATTAAACTCGATTCCTCTAGCGATGTCTGCCTCCCCAGAGACCCAAAATTCAAAATTTTACGATGGGTTCATGAGCTTTTATTCGGATCGGTATCGATTCCGTATCCCTGACTGAAGATGTTCTCAACGCCTTTAATCAGGTGCGGTCGCAGGGAGATCGGTTTGCCCAGTTTCAGGCTTTTCTATGAGAGCACGGACTCTGAGATCTTGGTAAAACTCGGTCTGAGATAATTCAACCTTGGTCTGAGCCGACAGTAATAAAAGTGCCCAAAAAACACCCACACGATCGTGAACTCTCGCATGTTCCGCTGCTGCCAGGGCTGCCTCATCCGCATCGTTAATTGCAGCATTACGGGCTTGTTGCTTAGTCTGAGACCATAGTTCAATGAGCAAATCAAAATTGATCCAGGCTTGTGCTTGAGCGCTGTCTGTCCAATAATCTGCCAGAAATTGTTCTAGCTCGATCGCCATCTCGGAGAGATTTTCCTGGTGTGCCAGTTGGGCGATCGCGCGAATTGCCTGGTTCTTAGATTGTGGACGTGGGCGACGCGGACGAGCACGGGGCACCTTTTCTTCCAGGGTTGCCGCAATCACCTGGAGTTGTTCAATCAGTTCTTTGAGGGTAACGCGACGACGGGGCGGCGGTGGAGCGACAGCACGCCGCCGCAATTGTCGTTCTAAGTTGAGGGGCAATTGGGGTTCTACTAAATAATCTAGATCGGGCAGATCCAGATCTTCTGGCAGTTCCTGCTCTGGTTCGGCATCTGCCTGGGCAAGACTTTCAGCTTTCAGTAATACCAGCATTGAGGCATACAAAAAAGCCTGCCCCGATTGAGACAGGTTCGCTTCATAGTGTTCTCGACCCTTGGCATTAAAAGGAGCCAACTCTCGCAAGAAGCGATCGATGACATCAATCACCTTCACATCCCAGGGGTCAATTTCCCCCCGTTCTGCCAGGTCGATAAGGAGGGAGATCGCGTCCTGTGCCAGGGAAAGGGTCATGAACTAAATTGCTGAGTAAAAAACTTGCAGGGCACAGACCCACCCAACCTCATCGGATTTTAACCTGAACGAAGTAAATCGCTGCCAAACAGATCAGTCCCAAAAGCCCAAAAGGCACCCAGAGACTCCAGTAGTTGGAAGGAGTAATCAAATCAGGAGCTGCCAACAACGCTAGTTCCAGATTCACATCCTCAGTATAGTTGACAAGCATTGGGTGTGCGTCTTCGAAAAGATTAGCCTCCGATTCCAGGAGATCAACTCCTTCGGGAGGCACGATCGCAAAAAACTATTGAACAAACGCTTCGCTGGTTTCTGCATCTTCCACCACCGAATTGGCAGCAGGTAACAACCGTTGTTGCTCTTGCAATTCCACCTTATAGCGCTCTACATCCTGCTCCAGTTCTTGAATGCGGACATCTCGTTCTTGCATTTCTTGACGAGACTCCAACATCCGCTGTACCTGAGTCCACACACTAAACACCCACGCAAATACTGCCCCAATTCCCATTGCCAAAATCAGTTCAATGGAAAGAGGGGCTTGAACCTGTAAGCCATTTGTGACACGAATGACTGAAGACTCTGTATTCTCGATGCCAAATAGCACGAGCGCCAGACAAATGACAAAAATGATTACAAAATTAACTTGTTTCATCAGGTCACCTCAACTATTTATGCTCAACGTAGCAGAGCCGAAAAAAATGTTCCCATTTATAAATACCATCTCTATGGTCAGCTTTCAGTGATAGGAGAGGAAAGGGTGTAAGGAAGTGAAAGAGCCAGTTGGAGGAGGGCGATCCGGGAGTTTGACCTTCTGCTGTCTGAGCCTTGGGACCGATCGCCGCATCACTTTTGCCTACTCACCCATTGAGCGCCGAGGGCTGCTTTCGCTGGGGAAACCCTGCTTGCTGCGAGTGGCATCGATCATCGTTTTGAGAGTACCCGCGATCGGCACAGCCACTAAGACTCCCAGGAATCCTGCAATCTGAAGCCCCATTAGCAATGCGATGAAGATCCAGAGAGGGTTAAGTCCTGTGAAGTTGCCCATGAGCTTGGGAGCCAGCAAGTTGTCTTTGATTTGCTGTACAACGACAGCTAACAAGCCTGCCCACATCGCTAACCAGACGTTCTGAAACATAATCAGCAGCGTCACTAAACCGATCGCCAAGGTTGCGCCGATCAGGGGAATCAATTGAGAAACACCGATCAGCAAAGCGAAGAGGAGCGCAAAGGGAACTTGTAGGAATAAAAAAATCGGGGTCAGTATCCCAAACATAAAAATTCCCAACAGAATCTGACTGATAAAAAAGTTGTGAAAATTCAGCCGCAGCGATTCACTGAGTAAAATTCCCGATTGGTTGGGGAGCAAGAGAATTAACCCCTGCCAGAGTCGATCGCCATCCACCAGCATGTAAAATGCCAGAACCAAAACCAGGAAAGCATTTAACACCCCGTTGACTGTGCCCACAGCCAACCCTAGCGCTTGTGGTGCCAGGGTTTGAATCTGTTTCTCAATACTATTATTCATTCGCAGACTAAAACCCGTCAGATCCAGCGGTAGCCGACGTGCCCTCGCCCAAGTATCAATGGATTCCAGGTTTTGCTGACTCGTTTGAAGCCATTCGGGCAGCTTATTCAACAACTGTGCAATTTGATCCACCACAGCCGGAACCAGGGTCAAGCCCAAAATGGTTAATAAGGCGAGTGTCATCAACAAAACGCCCATTACAGAATAGTTGTGGCGAATTTTGATGCGCTCCAGAAAGCGAACTGGGTAGTTTAGCAAGAAGGCAATGACTGCGGCGATCGTCAACAGGGTAATTAATTGTTCAAAGTAGCGAAACACTTGCGACATCAGCCAAACATTCAGAGCCACGATCGGTCCGCTTAAACCTAGAATCAAAAAACGTTGCAGCTTAGGCGATAGACGCATCTTAATGACTCGCAGCAGTGGCTTGGTAGTGTTTCAACAACGTCAACAGTATAGGGAGAACAAGACGCTCTGGCTCTCTGGCAAATAGTAAAGCTTCTTCACATAGACTAATAGTAGTCTTCTGACTCAAGCAGAAAATTGGGCTTTATACTTATCGACACCAGACAATGGATTTCACGGAATTGGAGCCTCATAAAAAGGCTGAAATGACTTTAAGTCTAACGTCTGGTCGCACAAACTTCCGAATAAGACAGATAAGTAGCTGGGCTAAATTAAATTGAAGATGTTTTTGAGGGTGGAGGGATAAAACCCCTGTTTGGGGGCTGCGCCCCCAAACCCCTTTCTTACAATGTCATTAGGGCTACCTACTTATCAGAAAACCTGAACCCGGGAAAGACGAAGGGAGAAACGATTGAGTGATCTTTTGCAGGGCGTCAGCCTTTACTTGATAGGCATGATGGGGTGTGGCAAGACCACAGTCGGACGTATTTTGGCACAACAACTGAACTACCAGTTTTTTGATACAGATGTTCTAGTAGAACAGGTGGCGGGCTGCTCTATCCGCACAATTTTTGCCGAATCAGGAGAAGTTGCCTTTCGCCAATTGGAAAGCCAAGTTTTGTCCGAATTGTCAACCTATACCCATTTGGCGATCGCGACCGGTGGCGGCATCGTAGTTCAACGCGAGAATTGGAGCTATTTGCAACACGGGGTAGTGGTGTGGTTAGATGTGCCCGTCGAGCAACTCTATGCGCGTTTGAGCCAAGATGCCACTCGTCCGCTCTTACAAGATACTGATCCCCTAGAAAAGTTGAATCATCTCTGGCAAGAACGACACGCACTTTATGCCCAGGCAGATGTACGAGTCGCGATTGATCCCCAAAATTCACCTCAGCAAGTTGCCACCCAAACAATGGCAGCGATCGCCCAAGTCATCAAGCCACGCCAACCGATCCCAGAATGGAATTAGGTTTGGCATGAAATTCGGTCATGTTTGTCTTCATCTGTTAACTCACAGGCTGACGAGATAGACAGCCTCCCCTAGACTAGATCCAATTCATTTTGTTCAACCTGCCAGCATGCTCAACGACACTGAATACATTCGTAAAGCCGAAGCCACGCGCGTCCGCGTTTTGAGTGAAGCGCTCCCCTACATCCAGCAATTTGCTGGACGCACCATCGTTGTCAAATACGGAGGAGCAGCCATGAAAGAAGCTGCACTCAAAGAAAAGGTTATTCGGGACATTGTTTTTATGTCTTGTGTTGGGCTGAGACCCGTCGTGGTGCATGGGGGAGGTCCAGAAATCAATACCTGGCTGGACAAATTGGGAATTGAGCCGCAATTCAAAAATGGCTTGCGTGTAACAGATGCTGCCACCATGGATGTGGTGGAAATGGTTTTAGTCGGAAGAGTAAATAAAGAAATCGTCTCTTTAATCAATCAAGCGGGCGGTTCAGCGGTTGGGTTGTGTGGCAAAGATGCCAGTCTGATCAAAGCGCGTCCAGCAGATCAGCGAGATGTTGGGTTTGTCGGTGAGGTGAGCAGTGTCAACACCCAAATTCTGGAGTCTCTGGTTAAAAATGGACACATTCCGGTGGTCTCCAGTGTGGCAGCGGACGAAATGGGTCAAGCTTACAACATCAATGCGGATACAGTGGCAGGTGAACTGGCAGCCGCCCTCGGTGCAGAAAAAATGATTTTGCTGACTGATACGTCAGGCATTCTTAAGGATTTCAAAGATCTCTCTACCTTGATCCCCAAGTTGGATATTCAAGAAGCCCGTAAGTTAATCGAATCTGGGATCGTTTCAGGCGGCATGATCCCTAAGGTGAACTGTTGTGTGCGATCGCTGGCGCAAGGCGTACGGGCTGCTCACATTATTGATGGGCGCATTCCCCATGCACTACTGCTAGAAATCTTCACAGATGCTGGAATTGGTTCCATGATTGTGGCATCCGAATTCATCGCTTGATGAGGTGCAAGTGGAAGTTCTCTCGACTTAATACGAACCATTCATGATGTAAAACCGCTGTCCCTGGGTTGAACCGTCAACATACCCTGACGAATCGATAATTACCGGATTAATCAGAGTCGAATTTTGAATTTCAGAATTAATAATGGTTGGATTGACCAGGATGGAATGATCAACCTTTTGATGTTCACCCTCAAAGGGAATGGTTCTGACCTGCACTCGAATGATGGGGGCACAATAGCCAGAATAACAGCCTCCATTGTTCAGGTTGTAAGGATAAGCATTGGGTGAATTATAAGAACGTGAGTAGCCTGCCTCCCCATTGGGAATATCGTTAGGGCTACGGTAAACCGGGACATTGCTATTTTCACTGCGGGTTCGATGAACATGCGATCGTCCTGATTGGATGTAGACATTGCCATCCACAATCACCACCGAGTCAGCTTGGGCGGGAAAAATGGTTGCCGACAGTCCCACCAGCGTAGTCAATATTGTCATCCTCGAGAAGGATGGTAAAGAACCTAGACAGACATCTTTTTTAAGCATGGCTTGATTCCGTGAAGGGAAGAAAAAGCGATCGCCTGTAACCTAGCAAAGAGGACGACACCCCTCAATCATAATCCTTAGGAAAATCTTAGAGTTTTAAGCAATAAAGGACTAAAAAACCTTTTATTTTTCCAGCAACTGTCAGCCAATCTCTGTATAAGCTGATGATTATCCCTAAAAGGACGACTGCTATCACTATCTAGTTCCGGATTCCTAATTGAAGTGCTTGTCCGATCCGTCTACGTTGCTGTGGTTCCTGCTGCCTCGGCCTGCCGAAACTCTGCCATCTTGGGCAAGTCCCTTAAATTGATAGGTTTTCCATCCATCCAAATCATTTTGAGTTGTTGAACTGAGAGATAGGGAAATGAAAGGAAAAAGAGTGCTACTGACGGGAGGAACGGGGGGCTTGGGCTTGGGCGTAACGCCGATGGTGCTAGCCAGAGGGGCAGAAATCACGATTCCTTACTACCATGCCGCTGAAGTTGAGCGGATGAAAGGATTTTTAGTCCCTGCGGATTTTGCCAGAATTCAGTTCCATGCAGCGAATTTAACTCAGGAAGCGGATGTGGAGCGGCTGGTCAACACTATGGGGCGAGTGGATGTGCTGATTCATCTGGTTGGAGGATTTGCCATGGGAAAAACTCACGAATATAGCCTGGCAGAGTGGCAACGAGACTTTCAGCTCAATCTGGAGACGACATTTTTAGCCTGTAAGCATAGTTTGAGAAAAATGCTGGAGCATGGCTATGGGCGCATTGTCACGATCGGGTCACGCGGAGCCGTGCAACCGGGCGGGCAACTGGCCGCTTATTGTGCCTCTAAAGCAGGAGTGGTGGCGTTAACCCAGGCGATCGCAGACGAAACCAAAGGCACCAACATCACTGCCAACGTGGTTTTACCCAGCGTCATTGACACCTCTGTTAACCGGGCAGCCATGGGCGCAGAAAACGCCGCTCAGTGGGTGAAACCAGAATCGCTTGCCCAAACGATCTGTTTTCTCGCTTCTGAAGCGGCGCAGGATGTGAGGGGAGCTGCTATACCCGTGTATGGCAACGCCTAGCTTGAGCGCATCTGAATTATCAAGATCGATGCGGGGAGGGGAGAGACGCGGAGAACTAGTCAGTTCCATGAGATCTCCACGTCCCCGCATTCTTAATCCTCCCATCGATTCAGACACGTGATTTTAGAAAGTAAAAGTGGTGCGAATCGTGCCAATGAAGATGTCGTCGTTGTTGTTGCTCTGGTTGGGAGCCGTTAACCAGATCAATCCCGGCGTAATCGAAATATTCTTCGTCAAGGCGTATTTGTAGAACCCTTCGATATGGAAGGGAATATCGTCTGCAAAGTTAGGATCGCCCGGCACGTTCAGACTGGTCAGGTAAGGTTCAGCACCGATGATAATGCCGCCCAAGTTGCCCTTTTTACCCAAATCGGGGAAGGCAAGGGTCACTGCATAGTTCCAGATTTCAGCATCCCCTTTACCAATCAAGCGGGCTTCGGTTAAACCGATCCAGCCACCGATCGCAAATTTAGCGCCCAATTTAAATGAGGCTTCAATGCCATAAGAATTGCTAGAAACAGGGGTGGGTGGCAATGCTGCAGGTAACCAGGGCCGGTTGGCAAAGTTGGTGCCAGTCCCACCAAAGGTAAACCGACGATTGGCAGGAGAAGTGCCGTCATAAGCGTTGACATAGGTAAAGCCCAGTTTCAAACTCTTGCTAGGTTGGAAAACTAACTGTGCTAAAGCAGAATAGTTGCCGTTGAGTAAGCCTTCTCCCTGACTGGGTTGATTGGCTTCATTGGCAAGATAGCCCAAATCAATTTTGAGTGAATTGCTCAGTTTAAGATTGACGCCAACCCCTGCGCCGAGGGGCCCAATGCGATAGATGGGGTTTCGTTCACCGAAACGAGAAAGAGCACCACTACCACCACCAAAGCCTTCAAAATAGGGGTTGACTGTATCGGCGTAGTAGTGATGCAGGGCATTGGCACCAAAGACCGTGACAGCAAGGTTATTGCCGATCGGGAACCGATAATCTAGAATATCCAGCACGAAGTTGTTGTCAGTGGAGCCATCGTAGCTAAAGCGTCCTTCGTTGGTGTTGGTGGCAGTCTGGAAAGTATTGCCGACATTACCTGCTTGCAGACGGGTTCTCAATCGATCTTTGCCAGTGAAGCTAGTCAAGAAATTGAGGCGAACGCGATCGTGGAGAACGGCTTCCGCATCAATACCATCCCCAAAGGCATCGGCTAAGCCAAAAATGACTTCTCCCGTCAGTTTGGTGGTGGTGGAAAACTGGTTCTTTTCCAACTCGGTGGTTCTTGCTTCCAGAGCATCCACGCGCCCTCGCAAGGTTGCCAATTCTGCGGCAAATTCTTCTTGCAACTTTTGCAGTGTTGCCAGGTCTTCTTTGGTTGCCAATCCCGTGGTTCCTGCAGCGATCAGTTCATTGACGCGATCGAGACAGGCATTTAACCCAGCCGCAAACTCATAGCGAGTCAGGGCACGATTGCCTTTAAAGGTGCCATCGGGATAGCCCGCGATGCAACCATAGCGTTCTACCAACGACTGAAGCGCCTGAAATGCCCAATCGGTGGGTTGTACATCTGAGAGTTGCGAAACTGAGGTGACCTGCGCCATGTCACTTGCCATGTCACTGGGTGCAGCTGCAACTGCTTTAAGATCTGTATCATTTGACTCAACCGTCGGCTCAACGGCATTAGTAGCCATCGCACCAGATGACACAGAAACGGCTGGCACGTCGGGCATGACTGGAGCCAGCGCCACCGGAGATGCTGCGGTTGTTTGATTAGGGATCGCGACAGCCTGCAACAAGTCTGGTTCAACCAGGGCTTGGGTATCAATCGTTTCAGGCTCAACCGTTTGGGCGTCAACGGCTTGGACAGGACTGGTATAAACCAGCACGGTCACTAAAACCAGGGGACTGGTTAACAAAAACTGCTGTACTCGCTTTTGTACAGCACTCGATATTTGATCTCTCACACCAATTCTCCAAAATGAGGGTTTATGTAGGGAGTTGTTACAAAAGCTGGAAGCCAGATAGGAGACTATCAATACAGCCGTTCTGGACTTCGCAAATTCCTACATTGTTTTCCTACATAGAGACGGTATGAAGATTTCTCTCAGATCTTTGTATTGCTGATCACATTATCTCAGGGGGATTGCTGATTATGCATTGTGCAAATGCAATTCACGCATCAACCCCGATTTGCCAAGTAGGGGCCGGAAATTGCGTTCCCATAATGAATAAATTTTCGATTTTATTGAATCCACGTTCCTAAGGAACTTGTACGAAAATAAAATATCAGCGGTTTGGATTTCGGTTACGCTCAATCCGCAACGACTGAAAGTTGAGCGCAGTCGAAACCTGACTGCTTGGTACACTATTAATCCGCAGATCCCTAAGCCCTTAAAGGTCCTAAAAACGTGATACTGCTACAGGAGTCCGAATTCTTGGAGCGCTGGTAGAAAGTTGTTGTTTTCATGCCCCGATCGACTGAGCTTAATCAATGCGAACCGTTGCAGGGGAGAAAGGGCAGCCCATTGCGGGAGCAAGAGGGTGACATTCACCTCTGCGGCTTTGGTTTGCACGCTGTCGGGAATTGTCTGACGATCAGTCCAGGCAGGGTGAGGATCGATCGCCAATTCACTGGCAGGCGAGCCTGTATAGTGCGCCACCAATTCTTGCAAAAACTGGCGGTAAGCCTGCATGTCTGTGGCTGTTTCGCAGGGACGATCGACTAAAGCTTGGCAATCGGTCTGGCTAAACCGATTCCACTGAGCCAGTTTAAGCTTCACACCACAGGTATCCAGCTTATAGCGCACCTGCATCGGAATACAACGCAAGGACTCGACAAAATCGGCTTCAAACTGAAAAAAAGTTGCCATGATAATCAATGCTCAGGAGGTGGAATATGGGCATGAGATCGGCGAATTAGCCAGTAGCTGGCAGAAAGAGACACGATCGCAGCTGCCAATGCCAACAGCTCGACACCAGAAGTTTTTTCCAGATCCAAAATGATGATCTTACGGGCAACTGCAATCAACGATGTCACAATGACCAGTTCAACTTGAACCACATGTTTTTTAAGATACGCCGTAATATTTTCTAGGATTTCTAGAGCAATCAGAACATTGAGAAACAGCCCAAAAATTGTAAATAGATTGTTATGAAATTTGCCGACTGGAGAAATCAGTAGTTCTCTAAACAAAAATGTAATTAAATCAAAAATTGTAATCAGAATAACTAATACCATGACGAGCGAGAGGACGATGGAAACTCCGCCCTCAAGCACGTCCAGAAAATTGAGGAATTTCCGATTATTCACTGATTCTTTGAACCTTAGCCAGGATTTTCGCGATCGCTCTTTCATGCAAATTCTTTCGATTGAATGCAGCCGTATCTTTCCAACAAGAAGCTTACCGCGCTTCGTATGCTCAGCAACCCCATTCATTTCCAATCATTAAGATGGAGCAGTCTAGATAGCAATCCCAGTGGAATTGCGAGAGAATCCAACCAGGCATCTCTTTCCGGAAATCTCCAATTACACTCATGATTTAAGACTGCTACGTAACAAACTGATCAAGACTGGGGCGGTATATTCCATAGAAAATCTCTTAATCTCCTTCTATTTCGCACATGCTTTGGAATTGGGGATGAGGGGTGCTAACCTGACCCATTGCGAATCCAGACTTGGTATCTAATCGATTGGGAGAATAGAACGATGGAAACGGATCAAAAAAATGATTTGCCGCTGGTTGATAGTCTGACTGAAAAAAAAAATAAAAAAAAGACCGAAAAATTGAATGGAGATGCACCTCATAAGGCCACAAAAGACAAGACAAAAGGAGCGACGAAAAAACTCAAGGTGAAGGCGATCGCGCCAGATGGCAGAAAAGCCGATAGCGTGAAAAGAAAGGTGTATCAGAAGGAATTAGCACGGCTTCAGGTGGAACTGGTGAAATTGCAGTATTGGGTGAAACACCAGGGACTCCGAGTAGTGATTATTTTTGAGGGACGGGATGCTGCCGGAAAGGGCGGCATGATTAAGCGCATCTCAGCACCGTTGAATCCGAGAGGCTGTCGAATTGTGGCATTGGGCAAGCCTTCGGATCATGAGAAGACACAATGGTATTTTCAACGCTATGTGGAACATCTACCAGCTGCGGGAGAAATCGTTTTGTTTGATCGCAGTTGGTACAACCGGGCAGGGGTAGAGTATGTGATGGGCTTTTGTACTGACGAGCAGTATCACGAGTTTATGCAGTCTTGCCCAGAGTTTGAGCGGATGCTGGTACGATCGGGCATCATTTTGCTCAAATATTGGTTTTCTGTGAGTGATGAAGAGCAGGAGCGTCGGTTTCAGGAGCGCATTCTGGATCCAGCAAAGCGCTGGAAGATCAGTCCGATGGATCTGGAGTCGCGCGATCGCTGGGTGGAATATTCTAAGGCGAAAGATACAATGTTTGCCCATACCAATATTCCAGAAGCTCCCTGGTTTACGATCGAATCGGATAACAAGCGACGGGCACATCTCAACTGTATCCATCACATTTTGAGCAAAATTCCTTACGAAGACATTACACCTGATCCGATCGAGTTACCTGCGCGTAAACCCGCCACAGACTACGTTCGTCCACCCAAGAACGAGCAGTTCTTTGTACCGCAAGTGTATTAAGGACAACGTTTGAATAAGGGTGCTTTACTCGAGGTTGTGAGAAAGTACCCTGACAACCTGGAAGGTGGTTCCTGCAAGATGGTTGATCTGGCAGGGAGACAGACTGCATTGTTCACTTTTACACTGAATGCGTGATAGCGACAGATTAAAACGACCGAAACGATGAAACCTTGGTTCAATCTGAAACGGCGATCGCTTAGCAAAGTCGCAATATGGTTTTTGATTGGGATAGTCACTTTTTCGATCGCTCTAATCCTTTGGCTCAGACAACCCGATGAGACGTTGTCTCAATCTCCCCCACAGCTTTTATCAACACTGAATGGGGCAAGACTCGAAAAAATTCCCCTTGCTGATGGCAATAGTATTTACCTACAAACCATCAACCTCCAGACCATGCAAATTGAGCAAATTGTCGGAGCTATTGAGTCCACCCAATCAGCCCAAGGACTGTATTATCCCAGCCAGGAAAACGTTTCAAGTCCTTTTTTTGAACGACTAACCCCTGCAAGCATTCGTGACTCCCATCCACTCTCCTCTAGAAATCGGATTTTTTCAATCATCAATGGATCATTTTTTGAAGATTATCAACCCAGTACTCGACTGTCCTTTCCGATCAAACTAAATGGTAAGGTGATCACGGCAGGCAGCAGTTCCTATGGTCCTATCCCCCAGTCCGCTGATCCCGCCTACCGCACAGTCCAACTCAAAGTCCTGATTTGGGGCGAGGGGCAGGCTCGGATCACCAACTATGACCCCAACAGCGGCGCTCCCTTAACCCAACCCGATGTTCAGAATGCAATAGTTTCCTATGCCTATCGAGATCATCCCGCGTATCGCTTGGCGGGAGATCCCGTGAATCGCTACCACATCCTGGGAGTGCGGGCTGAGGTGGGAGAAAGATCTCCGAGTTTGGTGATTGCAACAGCAGATCGAGCCACTCTAGAAGAGACCGCTCAAGTATTACGACGATCGGGTGTTGAAGGGGATCTGATCACAATTGATGGTGGAATTTCGACCTATCTTTGGAATGCTCAGGTCGGTGATTTAATTTTGCCTCAAGTGGTTACAGGAGAAAAGGTAGCAGCACTACCACATTATTTAAAAATTCGTCCGCGTGCCAAACAATCTTGAGCAGCGGATTTTACAGGCGTGCAACGCCCACAAAATTCGACCAATCGTGTCATTATTCTTGCATCACCTATGAAACTATTGCGTTTGTCCTTAATCCGTCTCTTGCAAAAATGGTCATCATTCCTGGTGAGTGGTTTGGCGATCGCCATTTGCCTTTGGCTTACCCTCATTCCCAAGCCGATAGCTGCCAATTCCCCTGCCAGTGAGATTCGCGGTGTCTGGATCACAAATATCGATAGCAATGTCTTGTTTAAGGCAAATCAATTAACGAATGCGGTGCAAGAACTGGCGCGATTGAATTTCAATACCTTATATCCCGTCGTGTGGAATTGGGGATATACCACTTATCCCAGCACCGTGATGCAGTCCGTTATGGGCAATGCTGTTGATCCTCGTCCAGATAGTCTCACTGGGCGTGACATGCTGGCAGAACTGGTGCAGCAAGCCCACCAAAACAAACTTGCTGTGTTGCCCTGGTTTGAGTTTGGCTTCATGACGCCAGAAGATTCTGCCCTCGCGATACGCCATCCCGACTGGCTGACCCAAAAGCAAGCCAGTAATTCAACTACACAGCCCGACCATTGCCCTTGTGACGACGGTTCTGCTCAAACCTGGATGGAAGGGCGCTGGTCACGAGTATGGCTAAATCCCTTCAAGCCCGAAGTGCAACAGTTTATTCAGGATTTAGTCCTGGAAATCGTTACCAAATACGATGTGGATGGTATTCAGTTTGATGACCACTTCGGCTTACCTTATGAGTTTGGCTACGACGACTTTACAGTGCAACTCTATCGCCAGGAAACCGGGAAAACACCACCCACGAATCCGCAAGACCCGACGTGGATTCGCTGGCGAGCTAATAAAATCACCGCCTTTACCCAGCGCTTGTTTCGGGCAGTGAAGACGCAAAAGCCCAATGTCATCTTTGCGCTATCACCCAATAACTACGAGTTTTCTCTCAACCATTCCCTACAAGACTGGTGGGCATGGGAACGAGCAGGCTACATCGAAGAGTTGGTGTTGCAGGTCTATCGAGATAGTCCTCAAAGTTTTCTAGCAGAACTTAATCGCCCAGAAGTGTTAGCAGCCCGACGGCATATTCCTGTGGGCGTCGGTGTATTGACAGGATTGCGACAGCGAGCGGTGTCTAGCCAGCAAGTGCAGGAACAAGTGCAGCTAGTGCGTCGCCAGCAGATGGGAGTCTCGTTCTTTTTCTATGAAACGCTATGGAACTTGACCCAGGAACCCATCGCAGTCAGGAAGGCAGCCTTTCAGAAGTTATTTCCTACACCCGTAGCACGTCCAAAAGTTGGGTGAGCAGGGTTGCTGTGAAATGCTAATCCCGTATCTAAACTTGTTGGTTACAAGCCACCGAACCCAGGATTAATCAAGCCGCTTAAGCGCTGTAGTTGGGCATTGACAATGGAGGCCAAGGAACCTATGGCTGCGAGACAAATTAGAAGTTTCACAAGTTTCATTAAATCTCTCTCTTAATATGACAGTCCAGACAGTTTTGAATGCACTGTTGCATTGACTCACTGAGTGGGTGCAAGGTGACGTGATGGGTCATGAGATGAACCTCTATAGAGTTGTAAGAGCGCTACCATCCCATCAACAGTTGATATGGCAGACGTGAGGAAACTAGCATCCACTTCGGCTATGGCATGAATACTATTCACAGCTTAGCTACCAGCAATAAGACTTTTAAACCATCCACTCAAAGATGCTTGAACGATCGTCCTTGGTTTCTACTTGAATTAACCCTAATGATTTAGCAGTGCAATCGCGTCTCTCCACCGACATAAAGCCCTGATATAAAGCCATGACCGAGGTCTGTCTTGGGATCGAGGAGGCAGTTGCAACTGCCCTACACTTCCGCCCCCAACTACAGGAGATACGCTTCAAGATAGGTGGTAACCACAAAGCATCGTGATTCTTTTACACAGCAACCACATCGAAGCATGATGCCAATTCTCTAAAGTCTGTTTACAAATTCTCGTAGGACGTACGGCCGTACGCCCTTACAGACGGTCATCTGAAGTGCTATCTTTTGAAACTGGTATAACTTGTGGTTGTGTAGAGCATCTAACATTACTCCGGTAAAAAGAAACGTCATACCCGTAAGCACATCACGGGTAGTACGCGAAAAAAGCGAGTCATCATCCTGACAAAGGCAAGAGCAGGCAAAGTTCATGACAAACGACAACTCGACGAAGAAGCCTTGGTAGGCAACATTCCTGATGAAGTTGCGATAGAAGGCGATCTCGGACTTCGAGGATTACAGAACGAATTTGATAACGTTCATTTGCCGCACAAGAAACCTAAGGGCAAGGAATTAAGCGAACAACACAAGCAGGAGAGCCAAGAGTTTAGCCGACAAGGGGTCAAGTGTGAATACGCCCATGCAGGCATCAAGCGTTATCGTTCGTAACGGATGTTTATCGCAATCGTGTGCCTGATTTCGATGATCGCTTAATACTTAACGCCGTCGGTTTGTGGAACTTGTATCTGGATGCAGCATAAATGAGTCAAGAATATTGGAAAATCTTGTTCCAAAACTGGTTTTATTTCCCAAAAACTCTAATGTAAATTGATATATTTTTCACTCTTCAAACTAAGTGAAGCATTCAATATAGCAAGCTATTGTTCACACAAGATTACAAAATTTGATGTGCTCACCCTGACGCAGGTAATCAAAATAGATAAACAACTATCTTGTTGTTAAACCTGAAATCTATACTCCTCTTTATGCATACCTTTTAAGGGGATTCTAGGACTCTAAAGCAAGCTTAAGTTTTATCAACCAAATCCTTTTTAAGGCTCTTAGGTTAAATCTATAGCTATTTTATAGCAGTCCTGTAGCTAGATTTTACCTAGTTTTGTAGATCCTTTTTACAGTCATAAACTACGTATTTCTGCTATCACAGTTATTAATCTGACTTGCTATAAATGAGTTGTTGAATAGATACCCAAAGTTACAAGGTTTCACACGATGGTTTTAGATCCGCACAATTTTATGAACAAGATATCAGAGCGCATCAGCTTCACTAATGCTGATCGAGAGTTGCTACAAGCAAGTGCTAGCTGGGGCACTGAAATTGCACCCGACATGGCTGATCATTTCTATGACTTTATGGGTCGTGATGAAGAGATGAACGCGATTTTGAATGCTTCTGAAGGACGCATTCACCGCCTACGAGAAACGTTTATTGATTGGTTTGGAGAGATGTTTACGGGGATGGATCACTGGGGGAATGCTTATGCCGATCGACGTTGGCGTATTGGTCTGATCCATGTCCGCATTGGGATTGGTCCACAGCACGTTGTACCGGCAATGGCAGTGGTGGTGCAAGCCGTAGGTGAACGGTTACGCGCCGAAAGAAAATCTGCGGCTCTGCAAGACTCTTTGGGCAAGATTTGCATGATTGATCTCGCGTTTATTGAGCAAGCATACGTTGAAGTGTCTGCCGCTGCTGTGCTGAAAGAAACAGGTTGGACTGAAGGGTTATTCAGACGACTCATCACCTCTGGCGCAGGCACGCTGTAAGCACGCTGTTTATGAGTCAGAGGCACCCTCAAGCCATTGCCTTGTTGACCTTTAGAAGCAGTAACGGTTTTACTGCCCAGAATCTCTCCTAAAAATTTCTGAGGTATTGATTTATGTCTACTGTTGCAATTCCGGCTACAAATCAGTTGCGCTCTGAGTTGGGTGACTTTAGCAGCATTGTTTGTTTCAAAGCGGTGGTTGTGGGGACTGAAGAAGCGTTAGGTGAAAAGGCAGCCGCAATCGCCTTGATTTCTGCTGGTCGTCAACGTGGCAAGCAAGTGGCCAATCAGCTTGGTCTTACGGGGAAAGGGATTGCTGCTGAGAACAGCATTGCCCTTCTTCAAACAGCGTTGGGTAAAGAGGGCACCCGACTCTGCATCATCGAGAAGATTGTCGAAACCGGGGAATTGATCACAGTTTACTGCCGGGAAACCATTTGTTCTGCCGGAGAGCCCGAAGGGTCTCCCCGTAAACTGACTTTCACGCTCGGTGCTGTCCAGGGTGTGCTGGAGCAAATCTCAGGAAAGCGTTTGCGAGGTAAGCAAATAGAGTCTGTTCTGCGTGGCAGTGACCACGATGTGATTGAGTTTGAGGTTTTAGGCTAGTAGTCTGTGGCGTAAATCTAGCCACCCTTCCGTAGCGCAGTCGTTTCGACTGCAAGTAGGCAAGATGCCTGCCCTACGGTTGCCGAACTTCCGCCTTGTTGTACTAGTGCTTTAGCAGATTCAGTCTGCCAAGTCAAGCACACCCTCACACACCACAGGCTTGAAGTAAGTAACAGCACAACCGCTTGCATTCATTCATTAACCACAAAATCTACAAGAGGATCTAATCATGGCAATTAATGTTGAAAAGCTCAGTAGCGTGCTCCAAAACTTTGTGAGCTCGACCAGTGATGTCGAAGGGGCAGCCATTGTTACCCCAGACGGCTTGCCACTGGCAACGAGTTTACCAAAAGCGATCGATGAGGAACGGACAGCAGCAATGTCCGCTGCGATGCTCTCACTTGGCGAACGCATCAGTGCTGAATTTAACAGAGGCGATGTCGATCGCATTTTTGTGGAAGGAAATAAAGGGTACGGCATTCTGACTAGTTGCGGTACGGATGCGGTCTTTCTTGTCCTTGCTAATCAAGCTGCGAAACAGGGCTTGCTCATGCTGGAAATCAAGCGGACATTGGGTGAGCTGAAACTGATTCTGAACTAATGCAATCGCGATAGGAGTGGCTGGCGGGTGTTGTCATCAACCGCAAAGCTGGAACACCCGCTCGCTGCTCTCAACCCTTATCTGTACATAGCTACACCTCTCGTTTTCAAACTAAGGAAGCTGCATGGAGATTATGCGTCTGGTGGTGACTGGTCCCGTTGGTGCCGGCAAGTCCACCTTTATTCGTTCCGTCAGTGAGATTGCCGTGGTCGATACAGACCGTCGAGCAACGGATGAGACCGCACTGCTGAAGCAAAAAACGACGGTCGCCTTCGATTTTGGGCGGCTGTCTTTTGGACCCGAAATGGCACTGCATCTCTACGGCACCCCCGGACAATCCCGGTTTGATTTCATGTGGGACATTCTGATTCAAAAAGCGCACGCCTATATTCTCTTAGTTGCCGCTCATCGACCGAGTGAATTTATCGAGGCCCGTCGGATTCGTGCATTTATGCGCCAACGATCGCCCGTGCCCATGATCATTGGCTTGACCCACATGGACGTGCCAGAAGCCTGGGATCTTGAAAATGCTGCGATCGCGCTGGGCTATTTGAGTACTAACAAGCGTCCCCCGATCATCGCTGTCGATCCCACCCAAACAACCTCTGTCGCCCAAGCCGTCATCACCCTGGTACAACACTCGATGCAGGCCCACTTAATGCCTCTTTCGTGAAACCCGCAACGTTAAAGACTATAAGGAAAACAGTATGGCAGTGACTGGCTATCTATCAGAGTTCGCCCTGGCAGAACTCTTCAATTTTTTGGAGCAGGGTAACAAAACAGGCTTACTTACCCTCTGTAAGCTGTCAGACGATCAACTGCAGTACCGCGAAAACCACTACATCTGGTTCAATCAAGGACGGATTGTAGCGGCGGCCAATCGGCTCGATCAGCATGGGCTTGCCTACATGATTGGTCAACGCGGCTGGTTGGGGGAACACACCGCCTTGCGTGTTGCGCAGACATGTGATGTGAGTACACCCATCGGTCTCAGCCTGAAGAACCAGGGCTTATTGACGGTGGAGCAACTCAAGCTGCTGTTCTACACGCAGGTGATGCGCCAGGTGTGCACCTTATTTGCGCTCAAGGATGCCTGGTTTCAATTTGACTGCAAAGCGCCGTTACCCTTTGCCGAGATGACCGGCTTAAATGCACCTGCGACGGAAGTCACCCTGGCAGCCCTACGGGTGCTGAAGGATTGGAGCGCTCTCGCAAACAAACTACCGGAACCAACTTCAGCAGTGATGAGCATCATCGAGGGTAAACCCCAACAGAAGCTGAACCAAACCGAGTGGCAGCTTTGGGAGTTTGCCAAGGGTACAATTTCCTTGCAGGAGATCGCCCAACAACTGCAATTACCGTTGGAGAAAGTGCAGCAAATTGCCTTTCGTTTAGTGACAGCAGGCTTAGTGGAAGAAGTCCCATTGGTCACTGTCATCACAGCGCATCCCAAGCCAGAACCGCTGCCCATGGAGTCCGCTGTGCCCGAAGCCACGATGCTCAGCCACTCGTTTCTGCACAATCTAGTCGGGTTTCTTAAAGGCAAAGTTTAGTCACATATCCATACGTCAAGGAAGACAACGCATGAAAGTATGGCTGACTTTTTTAGAGTGGGTCGAGTTTTTAGTCACACCATTAGGTCTGGTAATGAGGCTTTGGGTCAGCCTGTACTTGATCCTGGTGCAACGACGCTCTCTCAACCTTGCGCTAGCGGCACTCTCACCACTGACCCCTCAACCCACGATCGATTGGGGAGAGGCGATCGATGTTTCCGTCTTCTACAACCGCACCGATAATTAGCGCAACTTACCCAATGGGTTCAGCACGATCGCTGTCATTTAGTCACCATTCTGGGTATGGGTGGCATGGGCAAAACTGCATTGTCCGTCAAATTAGCAGAACAAGTGCAGGGTAAGTTCGACTACCTGATCTGGCGTCATGCTCCCTCGCGGCAAGAGTTGCTAGCTGACTTAGTTTTGATTCTTTCAGGCCAGCAGGATGTGAAGTTACCCGAATCAGCCGATAGCCAAATCTCGTGTTTGATGAAGTATTTGCGGCAGCATTGCTGTTTGTTGGTGTTAGATAATGTGGAATCGATTTTTTAAAGTAGTCAGGGTGCTGGATGCTATCATGGTGGCTACAAATCCTATCGTCAATAGCTGGAGCGAGTCAGTGATGAGCGGCATCAGAGTTGTTGGGTGTTGACCGGTCGCGAGAAACCCGTTGAAGTCAGTATTCGAGAAGGGGATACGCTACCGGTACGATCGCCGCAATTAACCGGGCTGTCCCTCTCTGAAGGACGAAAGATTCGGCATGAGAAAGGATTAGTGGAGTCCGATGCAGATTGCCAAAAACTGAGTGATACGCTCGCACAGTCAAACTGTGGGATCTGGATTCAAGCAAATGTATCCAAACCCTTAAGGGACAAACAGCGCCGATTGTTTCGGTTGCCTTTAGCCCCAATGAGCCAGCAGTAGTTTCGATACCACCGTCAAACTCTGGGATCTTCAAACCGGACACTGCCTCCAGACCTTACTGAGACACAGCAACAGTGTTTGGCAGGTGCGCTTCAGTGCTGATGGACAGACCTTGGTAAGTTGTAGCTTTGACCAAACGATCAAACATTGGAGCCTGGAAACGCGATCGTGCCAATCCACCTTAAGAGTGCAACATCCCTATGAAGGGATGAATATTAGCGATACGATCGGACTCAATGAAGCTCAAAGGGTTACTTTGAGAGCCTTAGGAGCGGTTGGCAACGAATAAACCGCTGGAGGCAGTGACGGAAACATGACTGGATTTCTTGGCAATCGCCGATTTAGAGCTTGGTTGTAGCAATATTTGCAATGAGAGAGCAATCGTCCTTCTACTCATTTTACCTGGCTTGAAGCCGCGATCGCTCCTTCACAACTTGTCTGCGACAACGATCGCTCTCAGCTGCAACACATTTTCCTTATCCAGAAGAAGCCTTCCCTATGACGAGATTAGCGATTGCCACTTTGCTCTTCGACTTCGCTCCGCGCAAAAGCTGGCTGAGCGAAGTCGAAGCCAGCGGGTAATTTATTTGCTAGAAATCTCATTACATCCCTACGGCAAATAAATTTTTGATCTTATTGAATTTACAATCCTAAGGAGCCAAAGCCTTTTCTTTGGCGAACGCTGGAACTGGATTGGCTGATGGGCTGGGTAAGGGCTGGTCGGGTGTGACTGTTGGCGAGGGTGTTGGGGAAGGCACGATCGGGCTAGGTTTGGGACGACGATAACGTTCTAAGTATTGATTCTTTGGGGATTGGCTAGCTGATGGTGCCGCAGGCGAGATGACTGCAGGCTTTTGTTCGGCTGGGATAGGGCTTGGTTCAGACTTTGGAACCACCGTCTTCGGAGTTGGAGGAATCAGCTTGGGGGTGGGACTGGGTTGCGGTTGCGGTGATGCCGGAAGAGCAGGCGGGGCTTTTTCAACCGCAGACGAAGGGGGGGGAGTGGTTTGAGGGGCAGTTTCGATCGCTGCTGGGACTTTGGGGGCGATCGGTTCAGTCGATTTTGGTGTTGTGGGAACTGCTTTGGGGGGAGTTGTGGATGATTTGCCAAAGGGGAGGCGGACGCGATCGAATAATTTTCCAACAGGATTATTCGTCGGTTTTGCTTTTTCAGCAGTTGGTTTCTCAGCAGGAGCCACTTTGGGCGCAGGTGCTATTTCGACTTTAGGGGGGACTGAGACCCTGGGGACAGGCTCCTGGTTCAGGGGTTGAGTTGGTGCTGCGAGGCTAGGGCTAGAAGCAGGCTCTGGAACAACTGGAATTGGAATAGGGTTAATGGTAGGAAAAACTGTTGGTTTAGGACTTGCAGTGGGAGAGGGCGAAATGCTGGGTTTTGGCGTAGGCGATACAGCAGGCTTGGGTAGGAGTGCAGGGGTCGGGGTTACGGTTGGTACTGGCAGTGGAGCCGGTTTGTAGTTGGGATCAACAATGCCGCGAGCATCTGCCGCTGAAAGATCACCGCGAGTCAGCTTAGCAAGGGCATCTTTTCCACCCGGTTCATAGTTAATCAAACGAACAGTGTTATTAAAAGCATTGGGAACTGGATTGCCTTGCTCGTCCAGATATTCCAGTTGAACCCAGTTTTTACCA
Organism: Scytolyngbya sp. HA4215-MV1; assembly: GCA_019359045.1. Classification (GTDB taxonomy): domain Bacteria; phylum Cyanobacteriota; class Cyanobacteriia; order Leptolyngbyales; family Leptolyngbyaceae; genus Scytolyngbya. The sequence goes on along the minus strand of JAHHIA010000002.1, from coordinate 194,952 downwards.
GGTTTAAAACCTTTGAGGTAGATCGGTTGCCAGCGATCGAGCACAAAACTGTCCCCATTAACTGTGCAACGGATGCGCCAATCAGCGATTTCATCTTTGCTGCTTTCTTGGGCGACGAGATGAAGGGGGGCGTTAGTTAAATAAAAATCCAACATGATGGGTTCTGCCCCATAGCTGGCTTGGGGACGGCTATAGGTCAGAAGAGGCAATTTGGGGTTGGGATTATTTTCTTGAGTTTGGCTGAAAATATGGAAGGTCGTTTGGACGTAAGCCCCGTCGTTTTTAAAGCTTTCGTGCCAGGGACGGGAAGCAAATGCCCGGATCGTATGGGTTCCGGGGGGCACATCTTTAAAAACTAGAGGTTGATTGGCATCATAAACTGCCTGATAAGGCTGATTGTCCAAAAAAACGTGAAGGTGAGGACCCAACCCTAGCGGTTCGTTTTTAAATAGGGGTAAATCTTTAACCTGAAATTGAACGCTGACCGTTGTGTCTTGTAAGGTCTCATTCATTTTGGGGCTGAGAATGCTGACTTGTGGCTGATAGTTTTCCAATTCTTGCCGCAAAGTCTGAATCGCTGGAGGTGGTGAGACTTCCGCAATTTTGCCCGAAGATTTGCCTGAAGGTTTGCTCAATGGTTTATTGCTAACTTTGGCAGGTGCAGATTTTTCAGCTTGTGTGGCTGAACCCCGGTTGAAGAAGCCGACTGCATTGGCAATGTTGTGAGAACTTGTGAATTCCCAGAACAGCACGATCGCGAATCCAAATGTCAAAAGTGCTCTGACAGCACGCCCCCAGCGATTAATTCTCAGCACGGAAACCCCCTCAGCAGACTAACGATAATAACTGGAATCACTGGCAGTTCAGCGGTTCGAAATGACTGCCCATACGGAAATATACCCAAAAAGGCTGGCATCACCCCGTCACCTTAAGTGGCAATGCTGGTTTGGCTTGCAAGTAGAAAGATGTCTTACTTTGCAGGCAATGCTTACCGTACGAGATTTTTGTCGGTGGAGAAAGCATCGATCTACTTTTTTAATAACTTCTTACATATCACTTCTCAAATAGGGTACAGAGTCCAATTCCACCTTAGGGTGATAAGCCAGATAGAGGGCGTTGCTGAAAAGCAAGATGATTTGGAACGAAGTTTAAAATCATTCAGCATCATTTTCATCCCGTTGTTGAGCAACACCAGATAGAGAAAATGAGAGAGGGGAGAACGCAAAACACCAATGAGCCCTCAGGAGAGATGCGCAAACCAGCGAATAGCAACGACTTGATGACCTAAATAGAGCACAGTAGATGCAAGTGTTGATAGATTTTATCTATTGTTTAGTTTTAAGAACTTAATCAGAATAGGCTTGACTTTGTTCCCTGTTTAATAACTCTGTAAGTCACGTCATGTCCAGGATTGCTCCATTTTGAATTATTGTTAACTGGCTTCATGTTGGCTCCAACCCCAGTCCTATAATGTCACGATGAGAACTCACACCGGGCTAACTTACGCGATTCTGGGTTTTCTGGAGTCTACAAGATAGTTGCTTTCTTCCTTGGGATAGGGTTCTAGCTGAAAAGTGAATGAATGCGATTCAGTTTGAACCTTGTTGATGCAGCCTTAAGTTGTTTTTCAGTGTAGGGTTGTATTCGGAGAACAGCATTCCCGGAATGGGGGATTCCTCGTTCCTGTCTAGAGAGAGGAGAGTCTCAATGACAATTAGCCCACCGGAGCGAGCCAGGGTTGTTGTCGATAAAGACCCGGTTCCCACTTCGTTTGAGAAGTGGTCCCAACCTGGTCATTTTGATCGCACCCTGGCAAGAGGTCCAAAAACCACAACTTGGATTTGGAACCTTCATGCCAACGCTCACGATTTTGATAGCCATACTAGCGACTTAGAAGACGTATCCCGCAAAATCTTTAGTGCCCATTTTGGACACTTAGCCGTTGTTTTCATCTGGCTGAGTGGAATGTATTTTCATGGCGCTAAGTTTTCAAACTACGAAGCATGGTTGAGCAACCCTACTGGCATTAAACCCAGTGCACAGGTTGTTTGGCCCATCTTCGGTCAAGAAATTTTGAATGCAGATGTTGGTGGTGGCTTCCACGGGATTCAAATCACCTCTGGTTTGTTTTACATGTGGAGAGCCGCTGGTTTTACAAATAGCTTCCAGCTTTACTGCACCGCAATTGGTGGTTTGGTGATGGCTGGCTTGATGCTGTTTGCTGGCTGGTTCCACTATCACAAGAGTGCACCTAAGCTCGAGTGGTTCCAGAATGCCGAGTCTATGTTGAATCACCACCTGGCTGGATTGCTGGGTTGTGGCTCACTGGGCTGGGCTGGTCACCAGATCCACGTATCTTTGCCAATCAACAAGCTATTGGATGCTGGGGTTGCGCCTAAGGACATTCCCCTGCCCCAAGAGTTCATCCTGAACTCTAAGTTGATGTCGGATCTGTACCCCAGCTTTGCTAAGGGTCTGGCGCCATTCTTCACCCTCAATTGGGCAGAATACTCTGACTTTCTGACCTTTAAGGGTGGGCTGAACCCCGTAACAGGCGGTCTGTGGCTTTCTGATTCCGCTCACCATCACCTAGCGATCGCTGTTCTATTCATCATTGCTGGTCATATGTACCGGACCAATTGGGGTATCGGTCACAGCATGAAGGAGAACTATGAAGCTCATAAGGGTCCCTTCACAGGTGAAGGTCATAAGGGAATCTATGAAACCTTTACGACTTCCTGGCATATCGAATTGGCTTGGAACTTGGCTGGAATGGGTTCTTTGAGCATCATTGTTGCTCAGCATATGTATTCCATGCCGCCTTACCCCTATCTCGCAACTGATTACGCTACTCAGTTGTCCTTGTTCACCCATCACATGTGGATTGGTGGCTTCCTGATTGTGGGTGCCGCAGCTCATGCCGCCATCTTTATGGTGCGTGACTACGATCCGGTGATTAACCAGAATAATGTTCTCGATCGCATGATCCGTCACCGGGATGCGGTTATTTCTCACCTGAACTGGGTTTGTATCTTCCTGGGCTTCCACAGCTTCGGTCTTTATATCCATAACGACACGATGCGGGCTTTTGGTCGTCCTCAAGATATGTTCTCGGATACGGGCATTCAGTTGCAGCCGATCTTTGCTCAGTGGGTTCAGAGCCTACATGCAGCGGCTCCAGGTACTACTGCACCTAATGCTTTGGCTTCTGCCAGCGTTGCTTTCGGTGGAGATCTAGTAGCTGTCGGTGGCAAGGTTGCAGCAGCCCCGATCGTGCTGGGCACGGCAGACTTCTTGGTACACCATATCCATGCGTTTACCATCCACGTTACTGTCTTGATCCTGCTGAAAGGCGTTCTGTTTGCTCGCAATTCTCGCCTCATTCCCGATAAGGCAAACCTTGGTTTCCGGTTCCCTTGCGATGGACCCGGTCGGGGTGGTACCTGCCAGGTTTCTGGTTGGGATCATGTCTTCCTCGGTTTGTTCTGGATGTACAACTCCATCTCGATCGTAATTTTCCACTTCAGTTGGAAGATGCAGTCCGATGTCTGGGGAACTGTAAATGCGGATGGTTCAGTTGCTAACATTACCGCTGGCAACTTTGCTCAAAGTGCAATCACGATTAATGGTTGGTTGCGTGACTTCTTATGGGCACAGGCTTCTCAGGTCATTAGCTCTTACGGCTCTGCCTTGTCTGCTTATGGCTTGATGTTCCTGGGCGCTCACTTTGTTTGGGCATTCAGTCTTATGTTCTTGTTCAGTGGTCGTGGCTACTGGCAAGAATTGATTGAGTCCATTGTTTGGGCACATAATAAGCTGAAAGTTGCCCCGGCAATTCAGCCTCGTGCACTGAGTATCATTCAGGGTCGGGCTGTTGGGGTAGCTCACTACCTCCTAGGCGGAATTGCTACCACTTGGGCATTCTTCCTAGCTCGAACACTTTCCTTAGGATAGGGCGAGGAGGATTCATTAGAACTTATGGCAACTAAATTTCCCAAATTTAGCCAAGACCTCGCTCAGGACCCGACAACTCGTCGGATTTGGTACGGGATTGCTACCGCTCATGACTTTGAAAGTCACGATGGCATGACCGAAGAGAATCTGTATCAGAAGATCTTCGCGACTCATTTTGGTCATCTGGCAATCATTTTCTTGTGGACTTCGGGCAACCTGTTCCATGTCGCCTGGCAAGGTAATTTTGAACAGTGGATTAAAGATCCGCTCAATGTCCGTCCCATTGCTCACGCGATTTGGGACCCCCAATTTGGTAAGCCAGCGGTAGAAGCTTTTACTCAAGGTGGCGCTTCTTACCCAGTTGATATCTCGTTCTCTGGTGTTTACCACTGGTGGTACACCATCGGGATGCGGACAAATGGCGACCTCTATACTGGGGCGTTATTCCTACTGATTCTGTCTGCGGTTTTCCTGTTTGCCGGTTGGTTGCATCTGCAGCCTAAATTCCGTCCTAGCCTTTCCTGGTTTAAGAATGCTGAGTCTCGGCTCAACCATCACTTGGCAGGTCTGTTCGGTGTTAGCTCACTGGCTTGGACGGGTCACTTGGTTCACGTTGCAATTCCTGAAGCACGGGGTCAGCATGTAGGCTGGGACAACTTCTTGTCTACCTTGCCTCACCCGGCTGGTCTCGCTCCCTTCTTCACAGGTAATTGGGGTGTCTATGCACAAAATCCAGATACTTCTGGACATGTGTTTGGCACTTCCCAGGGAGCGGGCACTGCAATTCTGACTTTCTTGGGTGGGTTCCATCCTCAAACAGATGCACTCTGGTTGACGGATATTGCTCATCACCACCTCGCGATCGCGGTGTTATTCATCGTCGCTGGTCATATGTACAAGACCAACTTTGGGATTGGACATAGCATCAAGGAAATTCAGGAAGCGCACAATCCACCCAAGGGCACGCCTTTCGGTGGCATGATCGGCGACGGTCACAAGGGTATCTACGATACCTATAACAATTCTCTGCACTTCCAGTTGGGTTGGCACTTGGCTTGTCTGGGTGTTGTGACCTCTCTGGTAGCACAGCACATGTATTCGATGCCGTCCTATGCCTTCATTGCGAAGGACTTTACGACAACGGCTGCGCTTTACACCCATCACCAGTACATCGCTGGCTTCTTGATGGTTGGTGCTTTTGCTCACGGTGCTATCTTCTTTGTTCGGGATTACGATCCTGAAGCGAATAAGAACAACGTGTTGGCTCGGATGCTGGAGCACAAAGAGGCTCTGATCTCTCACTTGAGCTGGGTCTCCCTCTTCTTGGGCTTCCATACCCTGGGTCTGTATGTTCATAACGATGTTGTGGTTGCCTTCGGCACCCCTGAGAAGCAAATCTTGGTTGAGCCTGTGTTTGCTCAGTGGATTCAAGCTTCCCACGGTAAATTGCTGTATGGCATGAACACCCTGCTATCTAACCCAGATAGCATTGCCACCACGGCTTGGCCCAATGCCGGTAACGTCTGGCTGCCCGGTTGGCTGGATGCCATCAACAGTGGAGCCAATTCCCTCTTCTTGACCATTGGTCCTGGCGATTTCTTGGTTCACCATGCGATCGCACTGGGTCTGCACGTGACCACCCTGATTTTGGTCAAGGGTGCGTTGGATGCACGCGGTTCTAAGCTGATGCCCGATAAGAAAGATTTCGGCTACAGCTTCCCCTGCGATGGTCCTGGACGGGGCGGCACCTGCGACATTTCTGCCTGGGATGCTTTTTACCTGGCGATGTTCTGGATGCTGAATACCTTGGGTTGGTTGACCTTCTACTGGCACTGGAAGCATCTGTCGATTTGGTCAGGTAATATTGCTCAGTTCAACGAAAGTTCGACTTACCTGATGGGTTGGTTCCGTGACTATCTGTGGCTGTACTCCGGTCCACTGATCAATGGTTACAACCCCTACGGCACCAGCAATATTGCGATTTGGTCCTGGATCTTCCTGGCTGCTCACCTCTGTTGGGCTGTGGGCTTCATGTTCCTCATCTCCTGGAGAGGTTACTGGCAGGAGTTGATCGAGACCCTGGTGTGGGCACATGAGCGTACACCGTTGGCGAACTTGGTTCGCTGGAAGGATAAGCCAGTTGCGCTGTCTATTGTGCAGGCACGACTGGTGGGTCTAGCTCACTTTACGGTTGGCTACTTTGTAACTTATGCCGCCTTCTTGGTCGGTTCGACGGTTGCGAAGTTTGGCTAGCGTAATTTCTGAAAGCTAGTACGACAAGTTAAAAATCCCCCTGCCTTTGGGTAGGGGGATTTTTTATGGGAAAGGGGGTACTTGGCATCGATCGCCCTACTCCAGAACTGCATTGGCTGGACATTTGAGTTGTTTTTCAACCAGCTCGGGCATATTTGGCGCAAAGATAGACGGCTGCGCACTGGCACAAACAATACTACTCGGAGCAAGGCGATTGCCTGGAACATCTTGGATGATATAGACCGCGCTGCTATAGCTTTTGATGCCGCCTCGTTTCGCGATCGCTACTGACAAAACGCTCTCAGTACTGACAGACTCTATCCGAAAGGTATAATTCTGCGTTTCGGCGGGCAATCCCAATTTAAGGTCTTCCAGATTACTGGCAAATTCTTTCTTTTCTAGAAAAAAAGCTTGTTGTGCTCGGTTCAAGGTTTTCAAATAATTGCGGGCTTCGGCTTCGGCTGTCTGGATATTCGCCTTATCGCTAATGGCATCGGGTCCTGCCATTAAAGGAACGCCATTTTCTGAGATCGTGGAAGCAGCAGTGGGAGTAAGGGCGCTTTTGACATGACGTTGGGTGAGGGCAAGATTGCGCTCATAGTTCGACAATCTTTTTTGGGCGATGCTTCGTTGGGGGCTCTTGGCAGGAATGGATTTGAGCAGGGCGATCGCCCGTTGCCACTGGAGGGCCGCCAGATTCCAATCATCCTGGGTTTGTGCCAACTGGGTCAAGTTGGCTGCACTCATGGCTTTATCTTCGGCTGCCCGTAATAAATCTTCGGCAGGCAGTGGAGGGGATTTTGCTGGGGTAGCTGAAGTCGCGATCGTCGGTGTCTGTACAGGCGTGGAGACCGAGTTCGGCGTAAGAACTGAACAGGCAGACGTTGCCATAAGGAGTGAACATGCTATTCCAACCATCGTTGGCTGGACTGATCGACGATGGGAAGAGGAAGGGGGAGAATGTGGTCGATCACTAGGGATTTTCAGGCTGAGGTGTCTTGGGCACAAATCGAACCTCGGGATTGAAAGGTTGAATCGTTTCATTAGAAGGGTGATTGGGGATACCGGACCAGCGATGGGCGAGATTGATAAAGTCTGAAGGCATCATGACGATCGTGGTTGTGTTATTTTCTGCCCCAATTTCAGTCAGCATTTGCAATCGGCGCAGTTCCAGCGCTACCGGATTGGCACTAATGTTTTGAGAGGCTTCTGCCAGTTTGATAGAGGCTTCCTGCTCAGCCGCCGCTTTAATTAATCGCGCCCGTTTCTCACGGATTGCTTCCGCTTCTTTTGCCATGGCTCGCTGCATCCCTGGCGGAATTTCCACATCTTTCATTTCAACCCGCTCAATTACAATGCCCCAGGGTTCTGTAATTTCGTCTACAATTTCCTGTACTTTGACGTTAATTTTGTCTCGATTTTGCAGCACATCATCCAGAATGTTTTGCCCGACCACATTACGCAACGTGGTTAAAGCAATTTGGTAGACTGCCATGTCGTAGCTTTCCACCTTATTGATAGCTTTAGCAGGATCGAGAATGCGGTAGTAGAGTACGGCATTGACTCGAATCGTGACACTGTCGGCAGTGACGGTTTCCTGCGGTTCAATGTTCACAGTTTTGGTGCGGATATCAATCTGGGCTTTTTGGTCAACTACGGGAATGACCCAATACATGCCAGGTCCTCGTACTCCCTGAAGCCGTCCTAAGCGAAAGATGACCCCTCGCTGATATTCGCGATCGAGCCGCAGCCCTGAAAGGGTTAGAAAGATTAGAAAACCGAACAGAGTGGTGATTGAGAAGCCCATAAGTCTGCTCCGGGAGGTAGATCTCTATTGTAAACTCCTCCTATTTCCACGAACCTGATTCACATTTGAGCAGGCGATCGAGCACTGCAATTTGTTTGGCGTTACGGGAAGTGCGCAGTTGTTTTTCGGCACCGATGTTGAGGAGTTCCAGCCAGAGCCGAGTAGCATAGGCTTGCTGGATTTCCGAGTGGGTTTGAGATTCGTCCAGGTGTTGCCAGTTGAGATCGAACGATTGTTTCAGATTAAAGCCAAATTTTTGTCCCAGGGTGGTGACGACATAGCGTTGTTCGGGACGGGCAGTTTGTAGCAGGTTGGCGATCGGTTGCGTGGTATAGCGCTCTTTGTCTGCTTTAGATAGGCGGTTACGCAACCAAGATTCCGAGGTGGAAATGGGTAAATCAATGCCTTGCTCATCCACTTTGGCGAAGGCGTGAGCTTCGTTATAAGCGATACGACCATCGTGGTTATAGTCGGCTGAAGCGACGGGTTGTCCGATGCGGTTGCGTCCGCTCAGTCCGGCGAAGAAACTCGAGCTGTAGTCACGGTAGTCGGCTTCGTTGACCTCTGGAGTACAGCCGATAGAGGGAAGATCTTTGACGGTAGCAAAGAAGCCGCAACGGGTTTGCAGAGAGATCGCCCGATTGGGATTACCAGCTTGATAGATGAAATTGGCAAAGGAGCCGGAGTAGCACTGTGCCATCATCGTGACCACTGGAGTTTGGGGCGGTAAGCGATCGAGGATTTGGGTGAACTGCTGCACGCTGAGAAAATCTTCTCCCCAGAGGATCAGCGCATTATTGTTATGGTTGCGCTCATTCTCGGCACCATGTCCAGTGAAATAGAAAAAGAGGGGGCGCTTGGATAATTGGACGGCTTGCTGCAGTGCCCGTTGCAAATTGGCACGAGTGGCGGGTCCGTGCAAGTTAGGGATTTCGGGTGGTTTGAACTGTTCTTGTCCCTGTGCATCTCTGTAGCGAACGGTTGCCTGTCCGTTGTTGCCGTTGGCAAAGAAGATGCTGGCGCTCGCTGGATTTAATCCAAGGAGTTTCAGGGTGCGCTGGAAGTAGAGGACGTTTTTTTCGATCGCGATCTCGTTATAGCTAGGCGCACCCCCACCACCGATAACTAAAAAATTAGAAGCAGTTGTTTGGCAATGGGAAGTGGGGAATTGCCCTGAGGGTTGGGGGCGTGTGCTCGGAGATCGTCCCTCCGGAAAAACAGTCGTTCTCCAGGCGGAAGCGAGGTGACTGGCAGATTCCCAATTGGCTCGAAGTGACTGATGCAGGCGGGAGATAGAAGAAACACCTTGAGAAATCGTTAACGGTTGGGTGCTCAAATGTACACTCAAAGGAATCAGCAAAGCTGTACTAGAAAGGAGCGCCAGTGGGAAAATGCGTGTCATAGGCGGTGTTAGAGAGACCGAATGCCGTGTGCCAAGCCCAAGCAGATGCGGGTGAGGAAATCGAGATCCAAAGTTTCGAGCCGATCGCTACTGCGGTGATAGTGAGGATTACGAAGATCAGCGGTATCTGTCACCATGATGGCGCGATAGCCCCGATCCCAAAAGGGAGCATGGTCACTGCGGCGAGTCGATGGCAAGATTAAGCCGCGCTGTCCAGCGGGTAGCCACTCGCAGGGCACGCCCATCTGGCGTATGCTGCGGCTTAGGCGCATGAGATCGGGAATGGTTGTTAGATTGCCGATTAAACCGATGAAGTTCCCTCGATCGGGGTAAAAGCGTTTTAACCCAGCCGGATATCTTTGGGAGCCAGGAGTCGGGTCGCAGTAGCCGAGCATTTCCAGGGAGAACATCAGGCGTAGGGGTTGACCTTGCAGCAATTCAGCATAGGCAGTGCTGCCCTTTTCGGCATCCAGGGTCTCTTCAAAATCGAAGGCGACGAGGTGAATGGGATACCGGGCAGGAGTTTGCTGGAACGCGCGTGCCAACTCTAGCAGAACTGCAACCCCGGTGGCATTGTCATCAGCTCCAGGTGAACCCGGGACAGCATCATAGTGAGCACCCATTAAGATCGGCGATCGTGGTTTGCCAGTTGGAACTGCGATCGCAGGCAACCGTAGTGTCAGATTTTGTAATGTTTGTCCTCGTCTTTTAAGGGTTTGCACGTCTACTGTGCCCCATTGTCCCAATTCTTGCTGAATATATTGTTGCACGTAGAAATGTCCCTCGGTTGCCAGAAAGGGATCGCGTTCTCGTACAATCTGACGCAGGTGGGTTTCTAGCCTGGCTTTTAATTCAACCTGGGTTGGGTTCTGAACATTACACACTGAGATGGCGGCGTAAAAAAGCTTCTAGCGTTTCTAGCGGGATCTGAAACACGGCTTCTAACCGTTCGATTTCTGCGACAGTGCAGAAAAATTCGTTAGCAAGTAGAGTTCGCAATGTTCCCAGGGATGCCTGAGTTTTGGGACTAAATAACCCAATAATACTGCGTAGCCCATCGAAGGCAAGCAGGGGCGGGTTGAGCAAAAAGGGCTCGCGATTGAAGACGCGCCCAAAAATGCGAGGAATGTCTTGTCGTTGCAAAATTTGGGGTCCCCCAACGGCAAAGATTTGGTTGCGTGCGTCGGCAGTGGTGATGGAGTCCACTGCAATGCGCGCCAGATCGTCCGTGCTGACGATCGAGGTGCGCGACTGAGGATCACCAATCAAGATATAAATCCCGGTCTGTCGAAATCGTTCTGCCAGAGGCAATAAGTTGGAAGCAAAGCCAGCCGGACGCAGAATGGTGTAATTTAATCCGCTGGTTTGCAAAGCTTGTTCCACGGCTCGTTTGGCTTTGAAAGTCGGAGCGTCGTCATAGCCACGATCAGCTCCCAGGACAGAGATAAAGACGAAATGTTGCACGCCATTTGCCTTAGCAGCTTCGATCAGTTTGAGGTTGGCGCGGTAATGAATCTCCATCTCGTCTGCGCCAGTGCCATGCGTAGAGATGACATACTGCACGTCCTGACAGGCTTTTTGAATGTCTTTTTCGTGGCGCAGATCACCTAAGAAAATTTCTGCTCCTCGATGTTCCAGTTCTGCATAACGAGCAGTAAGGCGAACGAATGCCCGTGTTGGTGTTTGGCGATCGCGCAGAAGGCGAACGATGCGACGACCTAACCCTCCGGTTGCTCCAGTGACAAGAAACATGATGGTTGGTGTGAGGAGTGGAAAGTGGGAATCTTTCTCTTCACTATCAACGATTTTGCCAGGACTGACCACTCTCTAAAGTTTGACCTCAAGCTCAACAATCACAGGCGTATGGTCGCTAGGTTGTTCTAGGCTGCGGGGGGCTTTGTCGATCGTGCAGGCGATCGCTTGTTCGTACAAATCAGGAGTCAAGTAATGATGATCAATCCGCCAGCCCAGATTGCGTCGAAAGGCAGCGGCGCGGTAGTCCCACCAACTAAAGTGTCCACCCTCGAGGGTGAATTTGCGGAAGGCATCCTGGAACCCCAAATCGAGAATGCTGCGGAGTGCCAGTCGTTCGGCATCAGTTGCCATGACTTGTTTTTCTCGCCCGGTGGGATCGTGAATGTCGATGTCTTCCAGGGCAATGTTGAAGTCACCACAGATCAGAATTGAAGGTGAAGCCGGAAGGACGGGGGAGTGCTGCAGAATTTTCAAATACTCGTATAGCACTTTGAACCAGCGCAGTTTGTATTCGTATTTTTCGCTCCCCATGGCAGACCCGTTGGGCACATAGAGATTGACGATACGAATGCCTGCGTAAATCCCCGTGATGACGCGCTTCTGATCATCGAAGTCTTCTGCCAGCGTTGCTCCAACGATCGGCGCAAAACCCAGACTGACGGATTGCAGAGGAGTGCGACTGAGGATGGCAACACCGTTGTAACTTTTTTGCCCAAAGATTTCCAGGTGATAACCGAGATCTTCCAGGGACGATCGGGGAAAGTCTTGATCGATCACTTTGGTTTCTTGCAGGCACAGCACATCCACCGGATTTTCTTGCAACCAGGTGGTGACATGGCTCAAGCGGGTGCGAATGGAGTTTACATTCCAGGTAGCAATTTTTAGGGTCATTGTTTGACCGATCCCAAACCTTTTGACTGCAAGAATTCTTGCACAACTTCTTTCACATCGCGAAATTCGCCTTCCACGAGATAATTCATCCGTTGCATTTCCGCTGAGGTGATGAGTCCTCCTAGTTGGGCGATCGCGGTTTTTACCTGGGGATACTTTGCCAAAGTTGCCTGTCGGACGATCGGAGCCGCTTCATAAGGAGGAAAATAGTGCTGGTCGTCTTTGAGAATCACCAAGCCCAGACGAGCGATTTGCCCATCGGTAGAGTTGCCAGCCACCAAGTCCACCTGTTTCTGGATCAGTGCCCGGTAGATCAAACCCAAATCCATAATCTGGGGGGGGTTAGAGAACTTGAGATGGTAGGTTTTGGCAAGACCAGGAAAACCGTCGGCACGTTCCAAAAACTCGTAACCAAACCCGCCACGCCACTGAGGGGTGTATTGCGCTGCTTCAGAGAGGGTGTTGACCCGGTAGCGGCGGGCATCTTCGCCCCGGATGATCATCGCGAAAGTATTCTCAAACCCCAGGGATGGCATGACTTCTAGGTTGAATTTCTGAGCGTAGAGTTGGTGAAGATTGTGAAACACCTGGTTGGGATCGGCGATCGGTGGTTGTTCCAAAATGCCTGTGTAAGCAGTCCCGGTATATTCAACATAGGCGTCGATTTTGCCATAGGTGATTGCCCGATGACAGACCTGGGAACCGCCTAAGCGAGGGCGACGATCGACTTTTAATCCAGTGGTCTGTTCAATATGCTGCGCGAGTAATTCGCCCAGAATATCTTGTTCTGTAAAATCTTTGGACGCAATGATGAGATCGCCGCCCCCATAAGTTTGAGGACTGCAACTGGCGATCGTTCCCACCAACACCAGCATTAATAGAAACCAGACGAAAAATCTTTTCATTGCTCCGTTAAATCTGGAACGTCCTGATAAAGAACCGCAATCTCTGGCCCAACCCCAAGACTGGCAAACTCAGCCTGATTGCCTTTACCAAAACCATGAATTTTCTATTGACCCGAAAAAGTCGGTCGAAAGTCTCTCCACTACCCAACCAACGCCTACATTTATCATCTTTTATCCAATCTCTAGCTCATTATGACAAGATCATAATGAGTCCTCATCAACGTGGTTGCTGAATGTCTTCTACCGATTCGTCTCTAGAACCTACCCTACAGTACCTGCGCCAGGTACGGCTCTCGATTCTACGATTACACAAAGCCTTACTTCATTCAGAACGGGTTGTTTATGAGCAAGAATATGGTGCGATTCGCTCGAACAATGAGTTCTTGCAGTTAGTGATTGGGCATGATTGGTTTAGTTGGTTGCGCCCCATTTCCCAATTTATTGTTCAGATGGATGATTTCATTCTGTCAAAGGATCCGGTCACTCTGGAACAAGCTGATGAATTGTTGCAACAGGCACAGAATTTGATGCAGCCCGCAGAAGAAGGGACCCAGTTAGGCCAAAAATACTATCAAGCCATTCAACGTGACCCGGATATTGCCTTGATGCACGCCGACCTATCGCAACTTTTCCAGAGCCAAAGGTCTTGAAAGATGGCTAGTGCTTGCCAGACTTCTCCGTCATTGCGATCGGGATTGGGATTTTGGCTACCTGGCGATAAGTGGTGCAACGTTTTTCTCCTACTATTGAGAGTCTTGTGTTAGTGTCTTTAGTAAGGCTTATTTTCGGCTGTGTAATTCGTTTTACAAGCGTTTCTCCGAATCTAAATCTCTACACTCTTGATTCTGGAGAATCTCTATGTCCATTTATGTCGGCAACCTATCCTACGAAGTCACACCGGATGCTTTGACTCAGGCTTTCGCAGAGTACGGTACAGTCAAACGGGTGCAATTACCAACCGATCGTGAGACAGGTCGTTTGCGTGGATTTGCGTTTGTCGAGATGGAGACGGAAGCAGAAGAAACTGCGGCGATCGAAGCCTTAGACGGGGCTGAGTGGATGGGGCGTGATCTGAAAGTCAACAAGGCAAAACCCCGTGAAGAAAGAGGTCCTTCTGGTGGCAGCTGGGGTAACAAGAGTGGGTCTTCTCGTCGGTATTAATCTTTGGTCTGCATCTAAATTCTTTGAGAGCCAGAGCATTTTGACGCTTTGTTCTCATCTAGCCTGAATTTGATCAACTTACTGAGGATATTAGATGACCCAAGTCGTTCCTGGGGAAAATGAAGGAATTGAATCAGCCTTGCGTCGATTTAAACGCGAAGTTTCTAAAGCAGGCATTTTCCCAGATATGAGGAAGCATCGCCATTTTGAAACTCCGATCGAAAAACGAAAACGAAAAGCGCTTGCTAAGCATAAACAGCGTAAGAGGAAGTTTCGCTATTGAGTACTGAAAAGCCTTTCAGTGAAATTGCCCCGATTGTTCTCGAGGCGTTGCAGCAAGGAGACAAAAACCGAGGCGAACTCCTTGATCTGACAGGTAAAGGTTACTCAGTGTTAGTTCAAGCTCTGCAACAACTTAAGGACAGGAACTTAATCGAGAGTTATTTTGTTCCCTCTGGAAACATCTCAATCCTAACTTATCGGTTGCATTCTGAAACCTGATTTACACTTCCCACAGCTCCACAGAGATTATGAACATCAAAGAACTTTGCAGTCGATATGCTGCCGGACAGAGAGACTTCAGAAACCTGAACTTGATGGCAGCGAATCTCAGAAATATGAACTTGAGTGGTATCAATCTCAGTGGTGCCAATCTGACAAAAGCGAATCTCACCAGAACCAATTTCAGTTATGCAAACCTGGCTGATGCAATTTTAGTGGGAGCCAATTTAACCGAAACCAACTTCACTAAAGCAAATCTGACCAATGCTAACTTGAGTAATGCAAATGTGAGTGATGCAAATTTCAGCCAAGCCTATTTGCATGGGGCAACGATTACCAAAGAGATGGATGCGACTCCAGATCAGACTTCTCTCAAAGCTTCTTTACCTTAGAGTCAGTGTTTTGAGACTCCCGGCATGAGGCGCTCACCTAAGGCTGGTTTAAGCGCGCTCACCTGAGGTGTTGATGCTTCGCCACCTATCTAAAAAAACTAATTTGACGGAAAATTGCTGAACCCAACCTGATTGACAAGGTTGGGTTTTTTGGTCTCTGCGATCGCATTTTCTTTCAGCATTGGATCAAGGGATCTGATTCAGCGGAAGATGTTTTTGGCAGTGGGAGTGAGGCACGCGTTGGCGAGAGGGTGCAATCCCTTTTTCTAAAATGAATTAAACTCCCTACCGATTGATTTCTGTGCCAACCTCTCCAAAAATATTGAGACGTGCTGTACTAGGAATATCAGACAACGGTTACCCGATAACCTTCGACCAGGAAAGCATCATGATTGACCTCTACTATTGGACAACGCCCAACGGTCACAAAATCACGATTTTTTTAGAAGAGGCTGAACTTCCCTATACGGTGAAACCTGTCAACATTGGGGCAGGAGAACAGTTTGCACCAGAATTTCTCAAACTCTCTCCCAATAACCGAATTCCCGCGATCGTGGATCTGGCTCCGAGTGACGGCGGACAGCCGATTAGTGTGTTTGAATCGGGGGCAATCTTGCAATATCTTGCAGAGAAGACGGGGAAATTTTTGCCCATTGATATCCGTCAGCGCGTAGAAGTGATGCAGTGGTTATTTTGGCAAATGGGGGGATTGGGACCCATGCTCGGGCAAAATCATCATTTTTCTCAATACGCACCGGAGAAGATTCCCTATGCCATCAACCGCTATGTGAAAGAAACCGAGCGGCTGTATGGAGTGCTGGATGAACGCTTGAGCGATCGTGAATTTATTGCAGGGGGCTATTCGATCGCAGATATGGCTGCCTATCCCTGGATTGTGCCCCATGAGCGACAGCAACAAAACCTGGATGACTTCCCCCATGTCAAACGCTGGTTTACCACGATTCGGATGCGTCCGGCGGTACAACGAGCCTATGCAGTGGCTGAAACCATCAGTGCCCAACCAACCGTGACCGATGCATCTCGCACTATTTTGTTCGGACAAGGGCGGCGCACTTGATTGATCGTGTCGGTCGTCTGTTGGGACTAAACGGGGGGTTAGTAAAACGGAGTAGCAGGATGAAGCAGAAAAAAGCAGCCTGGTTCATCCTGGGTATAAAATTGAGACATCACAGATTATTTGTATAGCTTTTCCGAATTCTGTGTTCTCTCCTGAATAAATTCGATTTCAGGTGCTACAATCAGAAACGCATGGCGAGCGTAGCCAAGTGGTTAAGGCAGAGGATTGTGGTTCCTCCATTCGGCGGTTCGAGTCCGCTCGTTCGCCCTTATCAAAATCCTCACTATTGGCATTGCAGTTGAGGTTTGAGTCATGCCAGTCAAATTAGAGGTTTTGCCTCACCAGCCAAACTGGCATCATGAATTTGAACGTGAGACAGCAAAACTTTTGCTAGCTTTGGGAAACAACGTTGTTGCAATTTATCACATTGGCAGTACTGCCATTCCGCAGATTTACGCCAAACCTATCATCGACCTGTTAGTCGAAGTCAATCATCTGGGACGAGTTGATGAATCTAACGCTGCCATGCAGGCGTTGGGTTATGAAGCGAAGGGAGAATTTGGCATTTCGGGTCGGCGCTACTTCCGCAAAGACACTGTAGCCGGAGTTCGAACTCACCAGGTGCATATTTTTGCGGGCGGTTCTGCGGAAGTCGATCGGCACCTGGCATTTCGGGACTATATGATAGCCCATCCCGCTGATGCCCAACAATATAGCGAACTGAAGCGTAGACTGGTTGCCACACTGCGTTCCGACGACATCGAAGGCTACATGGATGGCGAGGATGCTTTTATTAAGGAGATGCAAAAACAAGCCTTGGCATGGCGTGCATTACAGTCAATGAGAAAATAGGATTGCCATCTTCTTGCTCAAGGACGAGACTTGCGCTTCGATCGTTGCTCCCATCGGTATAACCCAATCATTAACGCGACTACACCAACTTGCAAGGCGAAATTAGGCAATGCAGCTTCTACATTTCGTCCAGCAAGCATTTGCGCCAAAAAGACCATGCCTCCAATAAACCCCGATGCGCCAAAGGCGACATAGATAAACTGTCGCAATCCACGATAAGGGGCTTTGGCTTCTGCCATCAATCGGGCATATTTTTCTGGATCTCGCTCTTTTAGGGATGACATGGCAGATTTAGAATAAGAGGAATAGTGGAAAAACTGAATGTTGAAGTCTGGCGATGAGTTTTCGACTTCCGGCGATCGTCGCCTTCTCTCTGGATTGCTTTTCCATTTCCGGATTATACTAGTTTGAGAAATTGCCGATGTGGCTCAGTGGTAGAGCACTCGATTCGTAATCGAGCGGTCGCGGGTTCAAATCCCGCCATCGGCTTTAAGAAGAAAACCCTTATAAAACAATGGTAATTGCTCAACCCAGTAGCCAATTCGGTCTGCTGTGAGGTAATAGCACGAGCAATGGCATCAAGGGCAGAAATACCCTGACGTTTTGCCGTATTGACCAGCGAGCGCACTTGAACGAATAACTCCGCTCCCCAATCCGAACGGAAGCCAATGGTCACCTTGCGAAAGATGACGCTCCAGCGCAACGCTTGCTTACTGGCATTATTCATCGGCGGGATAGTCTCATCACTCAAAAACAGCAACAAGTACTCGCGAATTTTCTAATACCATTGAGCAACCGCTGTCCCTCGACGGATTTGGGTTTTAGATTAAAGATCTCCCGCAGTGAACCTCGAAATCGAGTGCCATACTGCTGGATGGTCGAAGCTACTAAACTATGCCGTCGCCGTCGCAGGGCAATGGCTTTCTGGAAGATTTTGGGTGGAGAAGCCTTTGACATCACCTCCAATTCTTCTTAACCGGAAATGCCTGAAAATTAAAAAATTACGCCAATGTGGCATAGGTTGGGTAAATTGTGATGTGGCAAGCACAGTCCTGGTCTGAATGGCCTTATGGGTAAACTGCCCCTTCCCCAACTTGAACGACATCTCTTTGCAGCACTGGATATCCTGCGCAGCAAGATGAATACTTCGGAGTTCAAGGAATACATTTTTGGAATGCTGTTTCTGAAGCGGGCATCCGATGTATTTGACCAGCAGTGAGAACAGCTTAAACAGAAGTGGGAGGCAAGAAAGCTGTCAGCGGAAGACATTGCCAAACGGCTGGAAGATTTAACTTTTTATCGCGATATCTTTTTCGTGCCGGAAAAAGCCTGCTGGACTCACATTCGGGATGATCTGAACCGAGCCTTACAGTAAGAGCGATCGCAATTGCCCCGTGGTTTATTGGTTACTGAATAATGTTACTAAACTCTCTTTAGCCAAGATCTAGCAGCTTTTTTCCGAGGAGAATTCTAAATGTAAAACTGGAGTTGGTTTATTTTCCAGGACTAGCAGATTGCCCGATGTACTCCGATTTCAACTCTGCACTAGAGCATTACCAAACGGAACTGGAGCAAATCCGTACCAGTGCCGATTGTTCAATCACGCCCCAACAGATTTTGCGGCTGCTGAATGCCCGCGATCGCGCGGCAACGATTCTGACCAACCAGCGCCAGATTTCTCCTCAACAGTCTGTTCAATTACTGCAACTGGATGAACAACTGAAGCAACAGGCAGAACGCCTCACTCGCACGGTTAGTTTTGAAGATTTGCGGCGTAGTTTGTCTGCACCTAGCGATGCCTGGTGGTGGCAGTTGGATGCGATCTCACTTCCCAGTCATGCACTTGACTATTTCTGGAAAGGGTTGACTGTGATAACCTGGGCAACCAATCTGGGGTTACTGGCAAATATCATCAGCCGCTTTGTGCTGGGAGGTCCAGGTGTAGGTGGGGTGTTCGCGATCGCCCTGCCCAGCATCCTGGCTCTCTTGCAAGCCAAAAACGAATTGACTGAGAGTGGATGGGCAGGTTTTCAGCAACTGCTAGAACGCTGGCGTGTGCCTCGACGGTTACGAGAAGAAGTGCATTTAGGGGCAACGCTGACTTTTCTGGCTTTTTTACTGGTCTTTTGGTTTTGTTTGCCTAAGATTTCGGAGTGGTATAACCACCAGGGGCTAGCGGATGCAGATGCAGGCAAGGTCGGCAGTGCAGTGCAGAACTATGAGCGGGCAATCGCGCTTAATCCAGACAATGTGGCAGCCCACTTTAACCTGGGCAGTCTCTACGAGGATTTGCAGGAATTTGACAAGGCTCAGAAACAGTATTTGATTGCGGTGAAGGGCGACCTGCCAGAGGCTTACAACAATCTGGGTCGGCTATATCTGCGAAACAAACGATATCCAGAGGCAGTGGTGCTATTGCAGCAGGGCTTACAGCGACCTGGAGATCTTCTACCAGAGATGAAGTACAGTCTGTTCAAAAATCTGGGATGGGTGCGGTTGCAACAGGGACGTACTGCCGAGGCTCAGGCTGCTCTACAGGTCGCGGTGAGTCTTGCCCGTGATCCAGAGACTCAAAAATATATCGAATTTCCTGGATCTGCCCATTGTCTATTGGCTAAAGTGTTAGAAAAGGAAAAACTACCGGGTGCGATCGCTCAGTGGCAAAAATGTGCTGAGTTAGCATCGAACGAAAATCCTGACGAAGATGTCTGGGTGCATGAGGCACAACTCAAAATGAATGCTGCAAAAAAAGCTTCGCCAAATCCATGAAATTGAATTGGTTCTCTAGTCTGCTCCTCACTCTAGGATGGGTGGGAACAACCACTCCCAGTTTGGCTCAGCCTGTGGGGCTAAATTATATTTCTGCCCTTACCATTCGAGGGAATGGGAAGGTTGAAATTAAGCGCCCCAGCCGCTCAGATTATCAACGAGCCTTTGTGGGAGATTTGTTGAGTCCAGGCGATCGCATTCGAGTTTCGACCCAAGCCTCAGCAAGAGTGATGTGTGCCAATCTCAAAATCTGGCAGGTTCCGGTAGGCAAGGATTTGTCCGTGGCTCAGGGGTGTAACCTAAGGGATAGAACTGTGTTGAGGCGCAGCGATCGCAAAACGACCTTCACCCGTTCTGGAGAAAATCCAACCATTCCCTATGTCATCAGCCCTCGCAACACTACCCTCCTGAGCCAAGAGGTGACAATACGCTGGCATCCCGTTGTTGGTGCAACTCAGTATCAAGTACAAGTGACCGGGTGCGGAATTGACTGGTCCAAAACCGTAAGCCAAACGGAAGCTGCTTTTTCTGCTGTGAATCAGCCAATTACACCGGGTTTCCGATGCCAGGTAACGGTGACCGCCAACACGGGCGTTTCTTCCATCCAAGATTTACCTGTGAGTTTTGCCTTCTTGGATGAGACGCAGGCTCAAAAAGTTAAGCAGGAGATTGTCCAGGTCAAACGGGATGCGCTCAGTCCAGAAATACAGATTTTGACGCTGGGGTATCTCTATCAGAGTTACGCTTTGCAAGCAGAGGCGATCGATTTACTCGAAGTTGCCACACATAACGCTACCCATGCCTCAGTGCTGGATGCGCTGCTAGGTAGTCTCTACCAACAGGTAGGTTTACCTCGGCTTGCCAAAGAACGGTATCTCAAGGCATTGACACGGGCGAAAACTGAACAGAATGTAGAAATGCAGGCAGAAGTTCACGTGGCATTAGGCACGATCGAGGAATCCCTAGGACAGGAGAAAATCGCCCTCCAGTGGTATCGCGATGCCCAAATCAATTATCGGCTCTTAAAGGATGACGGGCAGATTGAAGTACTGCAAGAGCAAATTGATCATCTATTAAAGAGATTGAGCTAATGATAAAGCAGAGAATTGTCCACTGCTTCTTAGCCTCCTTAACGTTCACGATCGTGTTGATAAGTGCAGGAAGCCACGTCAAAGGACAAATCCTCAGTCCGCTGCCTCAGTCTGCCGAGATTACAGAAATTGCATGGCTTGATCAACATATCTCCCAATTCATTGCCCAGGGAAGACTCAGAGACGCAATTCCCTTAGCACAGAGAGTTCTCGAACTTCGCCAGCATCGCTTGAAGCAGGATGATTTTACAGTCATCGATAGCCTGCATACCCTCGCATCTCTTTATTTGAATCAAGGGCGTTATGCCGAAGCAGAACCGCTTTTCAAACAGGCTTTGGTGCTACATCAGCAGATAGGAAATCCAGCAAACTCTACTACTGCCACGATCATTCACAATTTGGCTGTAGTTTACATGAGTCAGAACTTTGCAGCCGATAAAGGCTTTAGTGCCCCCCGCTACGCGGCTTATATCCTCACTGCTCAGGGACAATCTCAAGGGATTGATTTGGGAGACACCTTTACAATTAACCAAGCTATCGAAACGTTTCGGGCAGCCTTGAGAGATCCGCAAACTCCGCCAGCACAACTCAAACATGCTGCCCGAAAACTGGATGCCCTCATAATGCAGCCAGTTCGTCAACTTTTAGGTAACGCTCAAACTGTTTTGCTCTCACCGGATGGTGCACTCAACTTGATTCCCTTTGAAGCGCTGGTGGATGAGAACAATCATTATTTAGTGGAAACCTATGCGTTCACCTATCTCACCTCTGGACGTGACCTGTTACGTCTGGCAACCCATTCTCCCAGCCAAACCGCCGCTGTCCTGTTAGCCAATCCTACTTTCGATAAACTGGGTGAACCTGTTACCCAAGTTCTGCACTCTCAAATCAACCAGAATTCCCAAACGCGATCTACTAGCTTTACTAATTTATTCAAACAAACGTTTTCCTCGCTGCCTGAAACTGCTGCGGAAGTTGAAGCGATCGCCCCCTTGCTCAACGTTCACCCCCTAATCGGTAGCCAAGCCAGCGAAGAAGCAGTTAAACAGGTCAACCGTCCTCGTATTCTACACATCGCCACCCACGGCTTTTTTGTAACGCCTACAACTCAAAATGAGTTACCAGAAAACACCCTTGCCGACAACCCTCTGCTGTTGTCTGGCTTAGTCTTGGCAGGCTTCAAACTCAAGCCTCAAAATCGAGAAGACGGCATTCTCACTGCTCTAGAAGTGGCAGGTCTGAATCTGCTGGGCACCAAACTTGTTGTGCTTTCTGCTTGCGATACAGGACTGGGGCGTCTTTCTGCTGGGGAAGGCATCTACGGTTTGCGGCGTGCCCTGACTATGGCAGGGGCAGAAAGTCAACTGATCAGCCTCTGGAAAGTTGAGGATGCTGCTACTAAAGATCTGATAGTGAGTTACTACCAAAAGCTATTGGCAGGGCAGGGACGCAGCGAAGCCCTACGGCAAACTCAACAGGATCTGTTAAAACGTCCCGATCGTTCCCATCCCTATTATTGGGCTGGCTTCATTCTTTCCGGCGATTGGAGACCCCTACCGTAAGCCGATCGTTCCCATATCGATTCTTCTCTCGCGAGTATCGTCATGACTGATTCCTGCAATCGATCTGCCTGCCGATTCGCTGCCCTGATGCTCGTCGGCTTTTCGGTTTGCTTACCAGCAGCAACACTGGCACAATCGGGAAGTGCAGTTTCAGACCAGCGATCGCAGCAATCAACCGTGCAGGGCAGGCTCGATCGCACCAGTCAACAGTTGGGAGACAGCACTTACTTCAACGCCCATCCCTTTTGGGGCACCGCTAGACAGAAAATCAAAATTGATCTGACCAGTGACGAGTTTGATACTTACCTGATTTTGCTCGACCCCACTGGCAACAAAATTGCGGAAGGTGGCATTGGCACTGGCGGTACGAACGCCCGCCTAGTGGTGACCTTACCTGCCACAGGTACGTATACCGTTTTGGCAGCGAGTCAGCGATCGAGCATCTTTGCCGACTACACCTTTGGTCGCTACACCCTAACCTGGAATCTGGCACCCACCGCCATCCAACCCGAAGATCTGCACCAGGCAGAGCAACTATGGGTTCAGGCATCCTTCCTATTCAGTCAAGGACAGTACAAAGAAGCCTTTCCCCTGGCTGAACGTGCCTTAGCAATTCGCGAAGCCCTTTTGGAACCCAATCATCCAGATGTGCTCAACAGTCTCAGAGCTTTAGGCTGGAATTACATGGCGCAAGAGCGTTATGCCGAAGCCACGCTCCTGTTTGAACGCGCCTTAAAAGCCAGTCGTCAGACCTTTGGCACCGATCAGTCTGAGACCCTGTTGTATCTGGATCAACTGGCATTTCTATATGCACTACAAAAGCGCAGCGTAGAAGCTGAGGAGTTCTACCGGGAGTCTCTGGAAATCAAACGTCGTCTGTATGGAGCAACGGACCCGAAAGTATTGGAAAGTCTAAACAGTCTGGCACTTTTTTATGCTGATCAGGGACGCTCTGATAAAGCCGAGAGACTTTACAAACAAGTCTTTGAGCTAAATCGTCACCTATCTCAAAATAATGCCTCGCAAAATGCAATCCCAGAAGAACAGAGTCGCTTTAACCCCAGCCAATTAGGGTTCCTTTACTTGCAACAAGGGCGCGATGCGGAAGCAGAAACGGTCTTTTTGCAAAGTTTGGAGCATCATCGCCGAGAATTTGGGGAAAACGGCTATGCAGTCGCCTGGGATCTAGAAAATTTGGCAAAACTCTATCTTAAGCAGGGGAAGGTCGATCGTTCCCTGGAATTACTATGGCAGGTTCAGGCGATTGAAGAATATAGCCTGGCGCTCAATCTTGCCAACGCTTCTGAGAGCAATCGGCGCAGCATCCTGGAAAATACTGCGATCGCCCTGGATAACAAAATTGCCCTGCATTTGCAACAACTACCCAACAATCCTGCTGCGGCACGACTGGCATTCACGGCAATTCTACAACGCAAAGGGCGAGCACTCGATTTTTCTGCCAATCTGCAACGGATTCTGCGACAACAGGTTGCTTCGGCAGATCGCGATCGCCTTGATCGTGTATTTGCAACCCGTGATCAACTTGCCAAACTTGTGTTTGCTTCGCCTCAACAACAGCCCCTCGATCGTTATCAATACCAGACCCAAGTTGCAGCACTGGAAGAGCGATTGAGACAACAGGAAGATGAATTGAGCCGACGCAGCACCGTTTTTCGGAATCTATCTCGACCAGTAACGATCGATGCCATTCAATCTTTAATTCCTACCAATGCTGCCTTAGTCGAATTTGTGCAATACCGGGTCTTTAACCCAAAATCATCAGCTAAAAATGGCTTGAGTACACGTTATGCTGCCTATGTGCTACATGCGCAGGGAAATCCAAAAGGCATTGACCTGGGTGACGCTGAGGCGATCAATCAGTCACTACAAAACTTCCGCTCTGTCCTTAGAGACTCAAACACTCCAGCGAACCAACTGCAACCCCCTTCCCATGAATTAGAGAAATTGGTAATGCAGCCTGTTCGCAATCTCCTGGGCGATACCCATACTGTCTTGCTTTCCCCTGACGGCAACCTCAATCTCATCCCCTTTGAAGCCCTGGTAGATGACACCAACCGCTACCTGGTCGAAGCTTATTCTTTTACCTACCTCACCTCCGGTCGAGATCTGCTGCGACTGGCGAACTCTGTCCCCAGCCAGTCTCCCCCTGTCCTGATGGCTGATCCTTACTTTGCCAAACTGGGAGACGTGGCTCCAGTACCATCCCTAAAAGCTGAACAAAATATCAGAACTCGGACGATTGACCTGACGCAACAAGATTTCCCTTCCCTTCCTGGCACAGCCCAAGAAATCAACGCCATTGCCCCCCTACTCAATGTCCAACCGCTCACTGGCTCCCAAGCAACTGAAGAAGCGGTCAAGCAGGTCAATCGTCCTCGCATTCTGCACATCGCGACCCACGGCTTCTTTGTAACGCCTACGCTTCAACCTGACCTACCAGAAACAACACTTACTGATAATCCCCTGCTTCTTTCTGGCCTGGTGCTGGCAGGCTTCAAACTCAAACCGCAAAACCGGGAAGATGGCGTGCTCACTGCTCTCGAAGTGGCCAACCTAAACCTGTTAGGCACCCAACTGGTCGTACTTTCTGCCTGTGACACTGGACTGGGTCGTCTTTCCACGGGAGAAGGTATCTACGGTCTGCGACGAGCACTGGTCATTGCTGGTGCCGAAAGTCAGGTCATTAGCCTCTGGAAAGTCGCAGATGACGCGACGCAGGAATTGATAGTGAGCTACTACCAGAAGCTTTTGGCAGGACAAGGACGTAGTGAAGCCCTGCGGCAAACTCAATTGGAGATGCTAAAAAGCCAGGATCGTTCTCATCCCTATTATTGGGCAAGTTTCATCCCCTCAGGAAACTGGCAACCATTACGATAGAAACGAGCTCATTCATTAAGTAGTCGGCACCATTAAAACTAAGACAGGAAGACTATTTAAATTGATTTTACTCCACTCCTATGCCTGCTCCAATTCATCTAATTTTGAATTCTGAAGAGAATCGGACACTGGTCGAATTACGGCTTGCCATTACGGTACCGCAGCGAACCCGTGATCGTGCTCATATGATTCGACTCAATGCTCAAGGATAAACGGCGCCAGCAATCACTGAGATTTTTGAGTGTCACGAACAAACCCTGCGACGCTCGCAGCAGAATGGACTGGGCGGTTTGTGGGAAGCCCCTGGACGTGGAGCCAAGCGTCAATGGCAGGAAGCCGATTTGGAAGCGGTTGAGCAGCGGATAGAGCAAGACCCACGCACCTACAACAGTTCACAGCTAGCCCAAAAATTGAGCAGTGACCGTCAGGTCAAGCTGAGCGCACGGTGAGTGCGGCACATTCTGCAAAAAAGGGCTTTCGCTGGAAACGAACCCGACATTCGCACCGAGGCAAACAAGACCCTGAGCACCAACGGATCAAATAAGCCGACCTGGGTACGCTAAAGTTAGCAGCATAAGATGGCTACATTGACTTGAAATACCTCGATGAATCTGGATGCTGTTTGTGGAGTCTAGTCAACTACAGCTAGAGTCGCATTGGAGAGCAAAAGCGGTTGGAGCAGACCGAGCGACGCGGCAGACGTATGAGCATTTTAGGACTTTGGCAACCCGACACAAGCTTTGACTATGCGCTTGTGTGTGGGAGTTTCAAGAGTCCGACTTAAATCAAAGTGACGGATTGGGGAGCAGACAAGGCAGCTCAAACCCTGGCTCAAACAGGTCGATAACGGTAATTGTTCAGGACAACGGCTCTTTGCATACCAGTCAGCTGACTCAGCAACAGTGGCAACGCTGGCAAGAGCAGGGATTATTTCTATTCTTCCTACCAGAGTATTGTTCTCAAATGAATCGGATTGAAGAGGAATGGCATTAACTGAAAACACACGAAATTGCAGAATGAATGTTTGAAGATGAATATGATTTAGCTCTCGCTATCATAGATGGTATGGAAACACGCAGTGTCAAAGGTCAATATACACTGGAGCGTTTTAAATTTAATTCCGACTAGCTACTTATTACACCTTATTTAATCCATGACCTTAGTGGATGCGCTTTTCATAACCGACCCATTCCTTGTCTCGTAGGAGATATTTCTGAACCTTGCCCGTTGCTGTTTTAGGCAATTCACCAAATTCGATCGCCTTAGGGCATTTGAACGCTGCCAAGTGTTGACGGCAAAAATCCAGAATGTCTTTTGCAGTCAGGCTGGCATCGGGTTGGAGGGTCACAAATGCCTTAGGTACTTCACCTCGTTTTTCGTCGGGAATGGCAATGACTGCCACTTCAAAAACCAACGGATGTTGGACGATCGCCTGCTCAATCTCGATCGTTGAGATGTTCACTCCAGCACTGATGACAATATCCTTCGCTCGATCACGGAGTTCGATGTAGCCGTCAGGATGCATCACTGCAAGATCGCCGCTGTGAAACCAGCCGTCGCGAAACACTTCTCGCGTTAGGTCAGGTTGGTTAAAATAGCCCCGCATGACATTGTTGCCCCGCATCACCACTTCGCCCAGAGTGATGCCGTCCGCAGGCACATCTTGCATTGCCTGATCGACCACGCGCATTGCCGCTGCATGGATATAGGGGACTCCCTGTCTAGCTTTCAGGCGCGCACGTTGCTCCAAGGGCAATGCATTCCATGCAGTTTGCCATTCGCAAATGCTGTGTGGTCCGTAGGTTTCCGTAAGACCATATACATGAGTGACTTCAATCCCCAATTCTTCCAAAGTCTGGATGATGGTGGGTGAAGGCGGTGCTCCGGCAATTACCGCCCGTAGGGGGTGGCGTAACTGCAATTTTTTGATGGCGCGATCGTGAATCAACAGATTTAGCAATGCTGGGGCACCACAAAAATGTGTAATACCCTCATCCATCAGGAGTGTAATCGTGGTATTGGGTAAAACTTTGCGTAGGCAAACATGGGTGCCACCAACCGCAACAACACCCCAGGTAAAACACCAGCCATTACAATGAAACATGGGCAAGGTCCATAAATAGACACTTTCAGAATTCATGCCCACTTCTAAGGCTTCACCCAATGCATTCAAATATGCCCCGCGATGGGTATAGACCACGCCTTTGGGTTTTCCACCAGTACCACTGGTGTAATTAATTGAAATAGGGGTTTCTTCATCGTCTAATGCCAAGCCCAAAGATGAAGGGTTGCCTTGCATCAGAAAAGCTTCATATTCCTGTCCCTTGAGGGTCACTTCCCCTGCTTGTGCGGGTTCATCAACGATCGTGACGACCAGTTCCAGAGGTGTCAGTTGGGTCAAAATTGGGGCGATCGCAGACGCCAATTCGCTCTCTACAAAAAGAACCCGCGCCCCCGCATCTTGTAAGATATAGCCAATATCTGCGGGTGCAAGGCGGATGTTCATTGCCACCAAAATGCCCCCAGCTAGCGGTACACCAAAGTGTGCTTCCAAGAGTGGTGGCAGATTGGGACAAAGGAAAGCCACTCGATCGCCGGGCTGCAACCCCCATTGCTGTAATGCGGCTGCCAACTGCTGCACACGATCGGCAAATTCGGCGTAGGTCCAGCGCTGCTCTCCGTAGACGATCGCAGGCTTGTGGCGAAAAACCGACGCACTGCGCTCCAAAAAACTGAGTGGGGTCAGGGGTTGATAAGAAACTTTACTCATAAGGGCAGTAGTCAGTCCATGGGGATTTAGAGAGTTCTCAAGTTGGCACTGTACGGGTGATTGTATGAGTATTCAAAAACAGTGTCCGCTGAAGCACCAGAATTTTTATCACTTCTTTAGAAAAGTTTCTCGTAGAGATGGAATGGACACGGAAACACAGGGCTTGGCTACAAACGAACCTACTCTCCGCGTCCCTTTTTTCCGTGTCAAAACGATCGCTGCACAGTGAAATTGCAGCACAGTTCTGCTGCCTTACGGGCGGCAACTTTTCCCTTTGGGGGTGGCATCAGGATAGAACGTCACGATCGCATCTCGATCCTTGACGAAGATTGCGGAATAGGACTTGCCGCTATCCCGATCGGCAACGGTTGCAATGCAGGCACCTTGGGCATTTCCCTGCGCCTTTAACAGCGCGATCGCTGCTAAGAACAGTTCCTGTCCATCCGAAACATAGGGATAGCCTTTGAGATCGTCTGAGAAGGTGCGGTTGCCTTGACGAATCACGATGCCCAGGGTGTAAACCACTCCCGGAATGACTTCTTCTTTGCTAGCGTTGTTGGGCAGGCGACCCCCAATCCCTTGTTCTTGTAGTTGCAGATAACGTCCCACAAAGTGCAATCCCCCAATCTTTTGAGCACTTTCTAATTCCCCACAAAAAATGTGCTCAAACCCGGATCGCTTGGACCAGACTGCCACCAGATCATCCAAAAATTCGCTTTCGGTCGAGCGACCTGGCAACAGTTCACCGCCTACCTGTTGTTGGGCTGCTTTGACCAGGTTGGGAGAGCGAGTGAGCAGTTGTCGGATTGAGTTGGCATTGACTTTGCTGCCAATGGGTCCGCAAGTTTTCAGAATCGCTCGATCGAAGTCTTTGAGTAGTGGCGGTGGGGGGGAGATATCGACTTTGCTGTGATTGGGCGAAACGTTGACGTTGACGGGGTTATTGATTTGGTCGAAAAAGGGCAGAAATCCCGATCCAGGCGTTTGAGGGCGATCGGGCATGGGTGTGGGCGTGCTATTGGAGATGGCTACTTGACCACAGCTTGCACTGACCCAGCGCTGATTCGGCGTTGCATTCGGCACTTTCAGCAAAACATATTTGCGAGCAGGACTATTGAAGCCGACCAGTTCGTAGCGCTGCCCGACCACCAACCGCACATTCTCTGGATTGGCGCCATTAATTGCCCGCGATGCCAGGCAATTTTGCGTTGCCTGAAAGGTTCCAGATTGCCGGACTTGGGCTGCTGCATTGCCTGACCACAGCGATAGGGAAACCGTTGCGCCAAGCAGTGCAACGGCTAGTTTGCTGAGGGGATTGTTCGAAAAATTCACCATGAGACTCGGTTGCTATATCAGGGTTACCCACTTGCATTAAAGCTTGTCTGTGGCAAAATGATTACCCCGATCGGCAGCGTTGGCTAGGGGCAGAAAACCCTGCTACCATCCTTAATGGACAATTAATGTTTCCATCGTCGCGGGATTCACCGTTGTGGTTTGGGCGGGGCGTTGCCGCCATGCCAAGATCACTGTGCGCGGTAAAACGCCTACCATCTGGGCAATCAGTTCAATCGGTACTTTTCTAGCTTCCTCGATTCCCAACCATTGACACAGTTGGTTGACGATCAGATGGGCACGATGCAATGGCGAAAGTGTACTAGCAATCTCTGTAAGGGATTGGGTGTACTCAATCCGCTTTTGATAAGAGTGTTGACGTTCATCAAACGATCGTGCTGGCAGGAGTTGAATTTTCCCGATCGCGTACACGGCTTTGCATTCAATATCAAAACTGCTGCCCACCGCGGCACCGGGACCCGCAAAATCAGCGAAAAAGGGTTTTTGAATAATCAGTCCCCCCGGACAATGGGGGGCAAGACGCAGAACCTGTCCACTTTTTAGAGAATCGATCGGGAGAAACCCGTGATTGCCCTTGGCTTGAGCAGGGGATTCAGACGGGAACTCAGATTTAGGAGCATGGGGAGCAGAAAGCATAACGACGACCTCAGCAACTGAATACACCTGCGTACTTATCAGGACAGACTGAGGAAATTACGCAGAAGTGCAACCACACATTGCCAGGACTCGTACCCTCAGGCCTGCAAATGCATGGGCAAAATCAGGGTGAAGGTTGAGCCTATACCCACTTGAGAGGTTAAATAAATGTTGCCATGCAGGACTTTAACCAACCGTTCGACAATGGATAATCCCAGTCCGCTACTTTCGGCAGGTGGGAGTCGATCGGGGGGAGTGGCACGTACAAAGGGATTAAAAATCCGGGACTGATCTTCGCTCGCGATACCAATGCCTGTGTCAATAATGGAGATAGACCAACTTTCGGCAGAGAGCGTTTTACTCCTAACGGTAATAGTACCTGTATCGGTGTAGCGAATGGCATTACTCACGAGGTTAATCACGATTTGCTGGAGCTTCAGCGAATCAGTTGTGACGGATGCAGGTGCCTGATCGATCTCCAGGGTCAGGGTGAGTCCTTTCTCTTCTGCCAGGAGATGCATGGTTTCAACAATATCATTGAGTACCGCCGCAATGGAGATAGCAACCGGTTTGACGCACACTTGCCCATCATCAGACTGAGAAAATTCCAGGGCATCGTTGATGAGGTAAACGAGTTTTCTTCCTGCCCGAATAATGCGTTCGATCGCGTCGTAACTCAGTTCCGTAGTATCGCTGACCTTTCGTTGCTGTCGCAAAAATAATTCGGCATAGCCAATCATGGCAGATAGAGGCGTTTTCAATTCATGTGCCAATAGGGAGACATTATCCTGGCTGACTTGAACCAGACGTTGTAACTCCTGCACGGTCAGATGGAGCTGTTGTTGAATTTGCTGTAATTCAGCGGTGCGTTCTTCCATATAGCTCTGAAAACAGACAGAAATCGCTGCATCGATGACTTCATCAATCATCGCGATCGCTCGTACCGCATCTTTGGTAGTTTCTTGCATCAATTCTGTCCAGAGATTTTGGCGCAGCAGCGATCGCAGCAAGTGATACTCCTGGGCAATTTCTGCTGGGTTAAATCCTTGAGCGGCGCGCGCTTTACCATGACGCAAACTGGCTTTCACAATATCGGCAATTTCATTGTCTTGATCACGTGCCAAAACCGAGACTAGCGCTGCAAGAACCTGATCAATGTGATCTCGAATTGCCGATCGCGGAAGACCTTCCGTACTGGCAATGCGTTGGCTTTCGGCAACGGCTGTAATCCATTGTTCTGTAATTGCTAATTTTTTATGCTTCAAAAGTTGACTAAAATCTTGCATTGGGTTTTGGCATTGACCGCTGGGTTGTGAGAAATGGGAACGAATCGTGGCGTAGACTGGGTGGCTGTGATCGGTAACTTAGGAGGATGGGGACATTTGTGGTGACGATCTCACCCACGCATTATCCTGGCTAATGGCAAGCGCCCCCTCGATGCAATGGGCATTGAATTTAATCGGGTTTTAGAGGCGACGCTTGGAGAGAGGCAGGCAATGTTGTTTGAGCCAGAGACATCAAAGTTGCAACAAAATTGTCAATTTGGAGCGGCTTGGCGAAGAGCGCACTATAGCCTACCTGGTAAGCTTTTTTTTCGATACTGGGAGTAAGGCGGGCAGTAATGGCGATCGCGGGAGTGGGAGTCAGCCCTTGTTTGGCTTCCAGACTGCGAATAGAGTTGAGCAACTCGAATCCGTCGATTATGGGCAGAGCGATATCAATCACCCATACCTGCGGCTGCCATTGCAATAGCAATTCCAATGCTTTGCTCGATTTTGTCACCACTTGTGCTTCCGCTTCGTAAAGCTTAAACAACATCGACAGAATGCCACAGCATTCAGGATTGTCATCGATCGCCAAAATTTTGATCCCCTTAAGGCTCAGTTCTGGCAATGTAGAATTGAAATGCCCAAATCCAAACTCTTTCATAGGGAGAGCGATCAACCTCACCGGGCAAACGGGAACATTACACCATCAACAAAGAACTATAAAAAATCTATCGGAATCCATCTCTAACTTTAGACAGTTTTGAATTTCTTAATATAGATAATACACTAGATAGAATTTGATCTAACAGGAAAATAGAGAACTTGGCGCAGCACCACTCAAGGAATAAATGGATTTTTTGGTCGCGATTAAATCAGGGTGGATTCAGACAATCAATACTCTTTCTAAGAGGATGTTTGAAAGGGTGTTTGAAAAGGTGCTTGCTGTGATGTTGAGCACTCCCAGATCCCCCCCCAACCCCTCCCTTAAAAAAGAGGGGATCAGCCTCAAAGTCCTCTCTTTTTCTAGCGTAGCGGTGCGTATAGCCTGTCGGCATGGCTTCGCCAAAGCACGGGAATTTAGGAGATCGTGTCTGTTGCTACTTACGAAAGGACTTTTAAAACATCCTCTAAGACTATTGAGTAGAAAAAGTTCTTGAAAACCTTTTTGAGAATTCTGAACCGAGCCGCTATACTGAAATTATGAATAATTATCAAAAATTTCAATTCTACAAAGCAATTTGATAGCCAATCGATTGAAATGACCATTCTTCCGATAATGATTTCTAGAGTTGTGAGTTGTTTTTAACCTTGACAACTAAATTCTATAAAATAATATTTTTTGCCCTGTTTTTTAACAATTTCCTGATTCATTCGTTCAAGAAATTGCTTAGGGCACCTGATCCAATTTCACAAAAATGGAATTAGCACAATCCCTTCAATCTATTCTTTTAGTTGACGATAGTTCTGACGATCGTCAACTCATTATCCAAGCCCTGAAACAATCTTTCCGGGGGGTGCAGGTTGAGGAGATTTGTAATTTAAGTGAACTAGATAATGCCCTAGCGAATTCCGCTTTTGAACTGGTCATTACCGATTCTTCGCTTCATGGGACAACAGGATTAGAAATTTTAGCTAAGGTAAAAGCACTTCTGCCCGATTGTCCCATGATGATGTTGACCAATTCGGGTTCGGAAGAAGTGGCGGTAGCTGCGATAAAGGCGGGATTTGATGATTATGTGATTAAATCACCCGAACAATTCGAGCGGCTCTCGCAAATTGTGCGTGCGATTTTAGAAAAAAAGCAGACTAGACAGCAGATAATTCAGTCTGAGTCGCGATTAAAAGTGCTCTTAAATGAATTAAATATGGGGACTTTTCGGGCTACTCCTCAAGGGGAATTGCTCGAAGCGAGTGAGGGCTTTCTCAATTTATTAGGCTTCTCTTCTTTGGCAACAGCGCCTGTTTTTTTTCAAGACTCATCCGTCTTATCTACAATTGCCGAAGTTTCGCCTCGATCGCCTCCCATTTTGGAATGGGTGCGTCCAGACGGTCAACAGGTTTGGCTGCAAGTTCATGCCATGGGGATGCCGAACCATGGGCAAAAAGTGATTGAAGGATTGCTCTGCGACATCACTGACCAGGTGCAAGTTGCCAATGCACTGCGCCAGCGCAATCAGACCTTAGAGCAATGGGTGGAAGATCGCACCTTGGAGATCCAGGCAATCAGTGGAGAAATGGAAACCTTTGCATTTTCCATTTCTCACGATTTACGATCGCCCATTCGGCAAATCAATGGGTTTGTGAGTTTACTCAGGCAATCTTTGGAGCCATTTCCCTGCAATGCAATAGTTTTTCACTATCTACAAACGACTGAAAATTTGGCAGACCGTTGCAGACGCATGATTGACGACTTGTTGCATTTTTCTCGCACAGGTCGAGTCGAAATGCAGTATTCCACGGTTAATATGACGCGATTGGTCTACGAAATTTGTAGCTTGGTTGAAATGCAGCTGAGAGACCATGAAATTGTTTGGCAGATCACAAATTTGCCAGAGATACAGGGCGATCGCAACTTACTGCGGCAGGTATGGCAAAATTTGATTGACAATGCAGTGAAATATAGCTATTCGAGACCTTGTATTGAGATTGAGATCGGCGCCCGATCAACCCTAGACGAAACCATCTTTTTTGTTAGAGATAATGGAATCGGTTTTGATATGCAGGATGCCGATCGACTGTTCAGCGTTTTTCAACGGTTACCCAATACCACCGCAGTGGATGGCACTGGGGTTGGGCTAGCCAATGTTCAGCGGATTGTGCGTCGTCATGGCGGTCGCGTTTGGGCAGAAGGCGAGATCGAGGGAGGCGCAACTTTCTACTTCTCGCTACCTCATGGGCGATCTCAGTCCTGAGCAGCTGACTTACAGCCATTTTCATGGACATAAGCCACTCCCATCTCCCCATCCCCCTGTAAAGGGACGAATCCATCTGAAAACTGCTGAAAACGTCCGAGCATATTCCCACTCATAATCAAGGCATAGCATTGTGCAGAAGTTATCCATCGGAAATAAAATAGATCCCTCTTTAGATAGTTGTTTGTCTCATAATTTGGACAGTATTAGTATTAGTTTAAAGTCACCTAGTTGTAGGTTCGGTCGCAGTGTCTCAGAGGGTGTTTGAAAAGGTGCCCGCTGTGATGTTGAGCACTCGGAGATCCCCCATCTGGCCCCCCTTAAAAGGCTACGGTGTACACACAAATCTCAGATTCAAGGCGAAACCCCTGGAGATCCCCCCACCCCCCCCCTTAAAAAGGGGCTTCAGATTTCATAGTTCCCTTTTTAGGGGGATTTAGGGGGATCAACCCACTCAATGACATCACTGATTACTTGTGTGTACACGGTAGCCTTAAAAAGAGGGGGATCAGCCTCGAAGTCCCCTCTTTTTCTAGCGCAGCGGTGCATTAGCACGGGGAGTTAGGGGGATCGTGTCTGTTACTACCTGCGAAAGGACTTTTAAAATATCCTCTTAGAAGCAGCTCGATTTCCCTAATCCTCCATGAGTCAAATTCAGCGCACCATTTTGATCATTGATGATGATTCGGTCGATCGAGCACTTTATCAGCGATATTTGCGTCGAGATAAAGACCACAGCTATCAATTTTTAGAAGCGAGTTTGGGCGAAGCTGGATTAAAACTCTGGCAACAGCAGCGTCCGGATGTGGTCTTGCTGGATTATCGACTGCCCGATTTGGATGGGTTGACATTTCTGACTCGACTCCAACAGCAGTGTGAGCAGATCAGCTTGCCTGTGATTATGGTGACGGGGCAAGGGAGCGAAGAGATTGCTGTCCAGGCAATTAAAATTGGCGCACAAGACTATTTAGTCAAAGAACAAATTACACCTGAAAGCTTGCAATTAGCGGTCAATGGTGCAATTTCAACGGTTCAACTGCGCACCCAACTGCAACAACGGATCGACCTAGAGCGATTGAGTGCCCAAATTACCCAGCAAATTCGTCAATCGTTGGATCTGAATGACATTCTAGACGCCACGGTGATTGGGGTTCGGCAGTTTCTCCAAACCGATCGCGTGGTGATTTTGCGGTTGGATGCTGGAAGTCGGAGTACGGTTGTTGCAGAGTCTGTGGGAGAGAGCTGGCAATCTCTACTGTCAATGCAATTTGAAGATATTTGTATGGACCACTCTACCCACGATTTGAGCCATCAGAGTAAGGGTGTTGCCAAGGCAAATATTTACGATGGTAGTGTTGAACCTTGCTATGTCGAACTGCTCAGCCAGTTTCAAATCCAGGCAAATCTGGTCGTTGCCATTCTGTACGAGGACAAACGATGGGGATTGTTGATTGCCCACCACTGCGTAGCTCCCCGGCAATGGCAACCTTTGGAAATCGATTTGCTTCAGCAGTTAGGGGCACAAGTGAGTATTGCGGTTCGACAGGCTGAGCTGTATCAACAAGCACAACAAGAGCTAGCGGAACGGAAACAAGCCGAAGCCGAACTGAGAGTGAGTGAAGAGCGCCTGCAACTCTCCCTGGATGGATCGGGCAGTGGGATCTGGAATTGGACGATCGCAACGGGAGATATCTACATTAGTTCTGGCTGGCTAGAAATGCTGGACTATCGCCCAGGCGAACTCACGGGGCATCTCAGTACTTGGGTGCAACTCATCCATCCCGATGACAAACCCTGGGTGATCGATCGCCTGAATGCCCATCTGGAAAATGATACGATTCCTTATCGATTTGAATATCGGCTCCGTACGCGATCGGGCCACTGGAAATGGATTGCCAACTACGGCAAAATCGTGGTTCGGGATGAACAGGGCAAACCCCTAATCATGGCAGGCGTTCACCAGGATATTAGCGCTCGTAAACAAGCAGAAGCTGCCCAAAAAGCCAGCGAAGAACAGTTCCGTACTCTGGCAGATAACATGTCCCAGTTTGCCTGGATGACAGACGCCAGTGGTTGGACTACCTGGTATAACCGTCGCTGGTTTGAATACACCGGCACCACACTAGAAGAAATGCAGGGATGGGGCTGGCAACAAGTCCTGCATCCTGCTCACGTCGATCGCGTAGTTAAATATTTTCGCCACTGTATTGAAACGGGTACGCTCTGGGAAGATACTTTCCCGCTGCGGGGACAAGATGGCACCTATCGCTGGTTCTTATCTCGTGCTATTCCTATCCGAAACGAAGCAGGGCAGATGATTCGCTGGTTTGGCACTAACACCGATATTGACGACTTTAAGCAGGCAGAAGCGTCTTTGCAACAAAGTGAAGAACGCTTGCGTTTGGTTTTGGAATCTTCTAGGCAGGGAATGTGGTATTGGGATCTGGAAAAGGATATTTTGACCTGGACAACGCAATGTAAGGCATTGTTTGGTTTGGCTCCGGATGCCGAAATGTCTTATGAGGTGTTTCTCAACGCGCTATACCCGGACGATCGCCTACGTACTAACGAAGCTGTGACTGCTGCAATTTATGATCACGTGGACTATGACATTGAATACCGCAGCTTGTGGCCAGATGGGACTGTGCGGTGGATTGCGGCAAAAGGTCACTGTGCTTATAATGCACTCGGACAACCAATTCGATTGATGGGTGTGGCGATCGACATTACCCAACGCAAACAAACTGAAGAAGCCTTGCGACAAAGTGAGGAACGCTATCGGTGTCTGGCAGAATTGATTCCTCAATTGGTGTGGACGGCAGATCCAGAAGGTTTACTGCTGGATGTCAATCAGCGTTGGACAAAATTTACTGGATTGAGTCTGGAGCAAGTGCAAATCCATGGCTGGGAGGTGATTATTCATCCTGATGACTTGCCCATTCTTAGTCAACAATGGGCGGTTGCGGTTCATACAGGGGCACCCTATCAGGCAGAAGGACGCATGCGTCAATCTGATGGTGCATTCCGTTGGCACTTACACCAGGCAATCCCGCAAAAAAATGAACAGGGACAAGTGCTGAAGTGGTTTGGCACGGCGACCAACATCGAAGCGCAAAAACAACTGGAAGGTGAACGAGATCGACTACTTCAGTTAGAAAAAAATGCTCGCACTGAAGCTGAACGAGTGAATCGGGTGAAGGATGAATTCCTGGCAATTCTATCTCATGAGTTGAGATCGCCCCTCAACCCTATCCTGGGTTGGACGAAACTCCTGCAATCGCGTAAATTTGACCCTACTCGTACTGCAGAAGCATTAGCCACGATCGAGCGCAACGCCAAACTTCAAACCCAATTGATTGATGATCTGTTGGATGTGGCTAAGATTTTGCGCGGCAAACTCAGTTTAAATGTTGCTCCAGTTAACTTAGCGATTGTGATTGAGCAGGCAATTGAAACTGTCAAAACGGCTGCGGTTGCCAAATCGATTCTCATTTCTCCCAAATTGTTGCCTACGGGGACGGTGGCGGGCGATGCAGCCCGTTTCCAGCAAATCGTTTGGAACTTGCTTTCCAACGCCATCAAATTTACACCGAGTGGAGGAATGGTGACTATCCAGTTGGAACCCATTGGCGATCAGGCACAAATTACGGTCACTGATAATGGCAAGGGCATCAATCCTACGTTTCTGCCTTATTTGTTTGAGTCGTTCCGACAAGAAGATGTGTCCATTACCCGGCAACATGGTGGGTTGGGTTTGGGGCTAGCGATCGTCCGATATTTGGTCGAAGCTCACGGTGGAACAGTCTCGGCGTATAGCCGAGGCGAAGGGCTGGGGGCAACCTTTGCTGTTCAGTTACCCTTGTTGTCAACGGAGCCAGGCATTTCTCCGGTCGATGGGATAGTGATAGAGGAATGCGATCTGGTTGGAGTAAGGGTGCTGACGATCGACGATGATCCGGATGCGCGTGAATTGCTCACAGTTTTATTAGAAGAATATGGTGCCGAAGTGATGACGGTGACCTCCAGTTCAGATTTTTTGGCTGCGATCCCGTCATTCCAGCCCCATGTTTTGATCAGTGATGTCGGGATGCCAACGGTGGATGGCTATACCCTAATGCAAAAAGTACGGGCGTTACCTCCTGAACAAGGGGGGACAATTCCGGCGATCGCCCTTACTGCCTATGTGCGAGAAATTGACCAACAAAAAGCGCTGGAAGCGGGCTTTCAAGAACATCTTGCCAAACCGCTTGAGCCCGATTTGCTGATGCAGACAATTGCCAGGCTGGTGGTTGATTCAGAGGGCGCAAATGATAGAGGCATCAGCACTGCAAATGAATGATCTACTTAGGAACGTGGATTAAATAACACTGAATTTCTACTGTACGGGCGCGGCATTCGGCTGAGGTTTCTAGAGCAATGCAAGAATGTTTTACTGAATGCCATAACTCTACGCCGAGAATTACACATTAATTAATCTGTGATCCTTAAGGCGATCTTGTATGCAGGCACAACGGAGTTGTTAGTCCCATTACTGATGCATTGATTGTTGCAATCTGCTATTTAGAGCAAGTTGGGTGCATTTTGAGGTTTTCCTATGAAAACGCATCTTCTCTTATTGGGCTACGCGATGCTGCAGCCACTGCTATGGTGGCTAGTTATAGTGGGGGGGGCAACGTTTTCTGGCTATCCTGGAGCGGTGTTCATGACGCCGTTGGCTTGGCTGGCGTTTAGTCTCTGGGTCGGTATTACATATAAAGCGCAGGCGCAGGATCAGGGAGTTCGTCCGCGCTGGTATTGGGCAGCAGCAGGGGGCGCAATTTTGGGACTGATCTTGGGATTGATCTTTACGATTGTAGTTTTGGTATGGATGCCAGTGGAAGCGAATCGCCCTGATGAAATGGAAAAAGCCATCAATGTTATTAAGTTTATGATTGTGGCTGGGTGTATCGTTTGTCCCTTAATTTCAATGCTCAGTTCGATTTCCCGAACAGAGATTTAGCACATTTTCAATGCATCCAAGTTTCGGGTGAGTTCGGTAGCTCATTATCTTCATAGCTAAACATGTGTTTGAAACCGGGGCTTAGATATTCTTGGCTATGGGCAATATCCCAATCCCAGTATCCTGCCAGGATAACGTCAAGAATCTGTTCCAGTAGGGTTAGCTCTTGGCGAATCTGCTCAGCTTGCAATCGTGCTGCTTCTGCTTGTTTGCGATCGGTAATGTCCGGTGTAAGTGCCCAGCATTCGTAAGGGGTTGTCTGGGATGGCAGGTAATGATTTTGCCCAACGAGAGAATCCATTCCCAGTCACCTGTTTGGGTTC
Source organism: Scytolyngbya sp. HA4215-MV1 (assembly GCA_019359045.1). GTDB lineage: Bacteria > Cyanobacteriota > Cyanobacteriia > Leptolyngbyales > Leptolyngbyaceae > Scytolyngbya. Next base: position 155,420 of record JAHHIA010000002.1, on the reverse strand, counting down.
GCTGGCGAAATTCCACCGCATACCCAGGGATTTCATCTTCTACAGAAAAAGCTGGGTTAAAATTATGCCGACTGTTCAGCTTTGTTGGCGCTTTCAGTCCTACTCCAGAGTGATTTTGAAGTTTTGTAATAAGAAAGACAGAAATCTGGGAACGTCTGCGGCATGATTGGCTTGTGTGAGGAGTGAACAGAAAACTAACGAGCCCCCGGAGTCGAAACAAGGTCAGACGTCTGGGGGCTTTTAGTGAAAACTGATCCCATGCCCAATGATGCTCCCGGTAGTGCTTCAAAGGTGTTGTTGATATTTTTGAAAGCTTTGCTGAGCAAAGCTTTCAAAAATATCAACAACATGTCTAGAACATAACCGTTGCTCCCTAGAGACAGGGTATTCTATTGACTCAAACAATACCCAGCATCCGATAGCGCAGTTGGAATTGCCTCAGCCAGCCACGTTTGCTGTACTTGTTTTGCCACCTTGGCTTCCATAAAGGCATTCACCGTCTCTTGCCAGCGTTTATCGGCGCTGGGAAGGGCTAAACCGTAGAAGTCGCAAGACAGAGGCTTTTGGGGAATGAGTGTGTAGTTCTCAACGCTAAGTTTTTGCTGACGCAAAGCACCGAGGAGCAACACTCCATCACTGGCAAGGGCATCAATTTCTCCCTGATTAAGTGATTGCAACCCCTGCTCCCTGCCGATCGCACCTAGAAAATTGACTGATTTGGCTTTGGGATAGTGATTTTGAATAAACTGTTCGGTCAGGCTATTTTTGAACGTGCCAATACGAATCCCTTCGAGAAACCCATTGGGGTTAATCGGGGCTTCGTTGCCTTTTTTAACGAGCAATTGTGTGCCTGTAGCAAAAAATGGATAGGAGAATGCCACGCCTTTGACATCTTGGCGGATGGTGTCGGGTCCACAGCCCAAATGCACCGTTTTGTCTTGTACCAGCTTGAAGCGATCGTCCAGTGACGCATTGAACCTGACCACTTCCACCCCACCAGGCACATTGAGCTGCTGGGTGAGTTGGCTGGCGAGGGCATCTGCCAGCGCATCACAGTAACCAGTCCAGCGATTGGCTTGGGCATCAAAGTAGCTAAAGGGAGGCGTATCGCCGCGAAATGCCACTTTGAGAGTGCCCGTGCGCTGGATTTCTTGCAAGATCGATTCTTTGGGTTGGGGGGCAATGGCGAGAACCGGTTTGGGGACGATCGGCAGCGGTGGCTCTTTGCCATAGGCGGTGATGATTTGGGCCGGTGTCAGCGATCGCACCAACTTCAGTGGCAAGGTATCGGCAGTAGTAGGAGATTGCCCATACGCCACCGTCAACGCATCGGCGTAAGAAGCGGTGAGGTAGGGGCGAAACTCCGCCCGATTTTCTAAATAAACATGAAAGAACGCCACACTCATACTCTGAAAGTATCGACGCCCAATATCAGGACGCGGACTTTTCAGCAGACCGGGCAATTTCACACTGACCGCGTCTTCAGCCGTGGAGAAATGGGTGCCGTTGATCATCATGCCCAGATACTTTTCCGGGGTTTTGAGCCAGATAAAGGGATGCATCTGCTCCACAATCACGGGTGTAAAGACATCGCGACTGCCCGCCATGATGAAAGTCGGAATGTTGATGGTGCTCAAGCCTTCGGGCCCAAACAGCACACTGGTTAGCGGATAGGCGGCAAAGGTGGCTTTAATGCGGGGATCGGCAACACGATAGGGTTGGGGCGGCAAATAACGAGCACGACATTGCAACAGCACTGAAAAGTTGAGGATGTGCTGATCGGGGGTACATTCCTGGCTCAGTCGTGCCTGGTTAATAGTGGCTCCAGCCACTGCCAGTGCCGTGGTGCCGCCAAAGGAGTTGCCCATCACTCCAATTTGCTGAAAATTGATCCGATTTGTCCAGGCAGGATCGGTAGTAGCGAGTTGTTGCAGTTTGTCGATCGTGTAACTGATATCCAGATTGCGACTAATAAACTCCAGTGGACTGATATCCACATTTAACCCTTCGCCTGCCAGATAAGCGTTGCGGTATGCCAGGTCACTACCCAGATGTTCAGGTGCGACGGTGACAAAGCCATGGCTTGCCAGGTGTTGGGCAATGTAACCGTAGGAAGCTCGCGTGGAACCAAAGCCATGGGTTACCACCACCATGGGAGCCGGTTGGGTAAGACCTTCCGGTAGATAGACATCCGTGACCAGATCATAGGTCGTCGAAAGTCCTTCCAGGGTTGGTCGCAGGGCATCCACCTTAAAAGTCAGGGTCTGTTTGTTAACTCGATAGGGACCCGGTTTACCTAGGTCAGGTAGTTGGGCATAGTTGATGGCAGGATCGGCAGCAGATTCGGTGGCAGATTCTTGCGAGATGGCAGCAACAATCGCATCTCGATAGTGAGGCAGGACGGTCACCTGTTTTGCCAGTTCCAGTACGGTTGCCACATCGATACGTACACTTTTGGTAGGGTAGTGGCGCATCACATTGAGAACGGTTAAGCCTTCCCGATCGCTGGCTGCCAGCAAGACAGCAGCCCGAATCGCGTAGAAGCCATTAATTCGGGAATCGGTTTGGATAATTTGTCCCAGACGCTTAATACCTGCTTCCGCCATCTGAATGCTCAGTAGGCGATCGAGCATCCCCGGATTGATCTTCAACTGTTTCTGTAACCCATCCCGTAACAATGTCAACTGTTGTGGCTTCAGGTGATGAGCAAAAAAAGCAAATTCACTATCGACTTTCCCTTCTTTGACAAAGACTGACAAAGATTCGATCGGAAGCGATACTTCCAACAAGCCATAAGACAGCAAAATCCGTTCGGCAGCGGCGACTGGCTTTGGCTTAACCAGCGGCACACACAAGCCCACACCTAGGGCAAGGCAGGTGAATAAAAAACGGAATCTGCTTTTGTGAATAGGTTTGGTTGCCTGGTCGCTCATGATTCACCCCTGTGATCTGGTGCTCGCCTATGATACCTTCCTGGCAAAAAAACTGCCGATTTGTAATCCAATGAAACCGATCGTGGCACTTCCCAGCCAGTAAAAAAACGCCATGCCCCGGTTGCCCGACTGTAACAGATTGGCGGTATCGAGCGCGTAGGTAGAGAAGGTGGTGTATGACCCCAAAAAACCCACCGCCACTAACAATCGCAAATCTGGGGAGGTAATGGTGCGTTCCAACGTTAAGGTGACAAAAAAGCCCATCAGCAGTGCCCCGGTGATATTGATGAAAAAAGTTCCGTAAGGAAATGCGGTTCCCAACCAATGGGTAAAGAGGAGGGTCAGATAATAGCGGCTTAAAGCTCCGGGAATCGCTCCCAGACTAATTGCCAGCGGCGCTCGCACAGCGGGATCAGCAGAAGTTGTCACTGCCAAAATTTTACTGACAAGACTCGACCAAATCTGTAAAACCATGTTGGATTTTGGAGGTTGCTGATTTGAATAGATTGGGTGTTTTGCCGATTAAACCATGGGGATGGCGCATCTCAAGCAACGCCGCTCAAACAAACTGGTAGAAGGAGGGTAACCCAATATTGGGCTGCTTCTTTGGATGTGCATCCCTGTCCTGAAAAAGGGACTGATTGGCATCAATCTCTCACATTGGAAAGAGGGCAAGCCCTCTGCAGACTTTCTAACCTAAGACAATCGCTATCCAACCCACGCATATCCAACCCAATCGTGAGAACAAAGAAAGGAAAAAACGATGTCTTATCAGCACATTGAAGAGTTACCTGATACCGTTAAAAACCATCTTCCGAAGCACGCGCAGGAAATTTTCCTGGCTGCTTTTAACAATGCCGAAAAAGAATATCAAGCAGAGGAACGAGCTTTTAGAGTGGCTTGGAGTGCGGTTAAACACAAGTATGAAAAGGGCGAAAATGAAGATTGGCACATCCAGAAAAAATAAGTGACCTTCTGCTGACACTTTCAGCTGGCACTGTTGATCAAAATAGATTGACGGTATTGCTAATAGCAGTATGAATTACAATAAAGTTTCAATTCATACCACTCTCATTTCGTCCCTTGATTAAGCAATGCTGGATTGACTATGCAGGGTCAACATTGAGGGGGGCATGATGCACCACATTCAGCACTTCTCGAATCACCATGCCGTGTTGGACAATTTCTTTAACTTGAGGTAAAAATTGGCCGATCGCGTCTGCCCGATCGATGATGATCACGACCATAGGCAACTCTGAAGAAAGCTCCAGAATCTTAGCCGTGTGAATGGCGTGATTCTGGCGGGTGCCAAATCCTGCCACCCCTCTCAATACCGTTGCGCCTGCCAGTCCCTGCTGTTGGGCAACCTCGACGATCGCTAAATAAACGGGTTTGCCATGCCATTGGTCAGACTCCCCCACATAGATGGTCAGTTGTTCATAATGGCTCATTCTCACCTCCAGTGGAAGGACGATAGAACTTTCAAAGCGGACTGTTGCTAGTCGCCTCAACAGTAGGGCGTGCCGTCTTTATGAGTGAACTGCCACCGACTGTCCACCTGTAAGGCTTGCAGGTCGTCATCGGGATAGGTTGCGGCATCGCCCGGTGTCCTGTCACCGATTTCAAGGTACAAGACCTCCTCTGCGGTTTCGTTGACTAAACAGTGTCCGTTTCCGGTGCCCGCCCTGAAACCTGCACACATGCCCGGTGCAAGTTGGGTTTGTCCTGCATCGGTGTGCAGAGTGGGGTGTCCCTGCAAAATGTAAACGAACTCGTCTTGTTGGGTGTGCGCATGACGAAGTGCCGAAACCGCATTGGGAGCCAAGCGCGTCAGGTTGACACCAAAGTTTCTGAGTCCAAACAATTCACCAAGCGGACGCTTTTCCCTGCCTGCCATGCGCGATGCGAACGGCTCTGGATAATTTGAGGACTTGGTGCGTGCAGGTACCTCAGCGGCATGGATGGCGATCGGGTTTGTCTGTTCTGTCATACAAGCCTTGTGAGATGAAAACACAACCAAACGATTCGGCAATTACGCTGCCATTGGATGAGATAAAATCTCCCATTTTTTGCAACTGAAACTGGGGGTTAGGCATGCAACCATCAAGCAACCCATTGAAACTTCTACTGTGACCCATTTTACAACGGGCTAGTAAATCATGATCCAAAAAGGATTTGCCAAGCAGCGATGTAAATTGCCAAACCTGCCATCGAGTGGCTGACGTAGCTACTCCAGATCGATCGATATCTGCGATAAGACTCTGACCATACAAGTCCAGCAACAAACACTGCTAAAGTACCTAAAACAACTATTTTCCAGTCAGTATAAAATATTAGAACAATGATGTGATGGACTGTAAAAAAGCCAGCAGTCAAGAAGACGGCCCCCCTTGCCGAGATTAATTCTTCGCATCTACGATAAACAAACCAGCGCCAAATATATTCCTCGATTAATGAGTTAATTAACGCAAAATATATGCAACCCATCAGAAAAATAGGTTGACTAATCAAGCCAACTTGTTTCACCTGATTTAGCACCTCAGCCTGGTTAATCCACTGTTTAGCAAACAGCCAATAAATTACAAGAATAATACTAAACATCAATAATCCAACCACAATTCCAGTTATCCAATCGCGCCGCTTTGGCTTAGGAATTCTTAAAGGCTGTTGATCGACCCCCAATAGCCAAGCTATCGGCAAAACCAGCAACCACATCTGACAGATAATCAATCCGATCTGTCCACTCACTCCGGGAGCAATCAGGAGCGACATGATTGCCCCTATACTCGGAAATGGGACCGTCAACAGTAGAGCAAGCAGTTCACGACGACGATGAGGTATTTTTTGAAACACAAAGCTTTCCCACGATTGCTAGATTGAGTTTGAATAACTCAGCCTAACGGAGAGATCTGTTAGATAGGAGAATAAGACAGACAGTTTTTTGCCTGTCTAATGCTAAGTTCAACCGCATCATCGCAGTCTGCAACGAGTATTGTCAGTCGTTGGGATACTTAAGCAATTGGGTTTCATGCGTCAAGCCAACGCGCGTATGGTTTACGCTAATAGCCTTTGGTATGGCTTCGCTAACGCTAACCCACCCTGCATCTAAATCAGCCCACCTACTGATTGCAACTTTGAGATAACACGATCGATAGACAAGGTCATATCTGTAAGCATTGAGCCTGTTGGTAATGTTTTAATAACGACATGCGGAATGACTGAGATTTTAGGTGTTTAATCCTTTTGCTTGTGCTTCTTTTTTTGGGATGCCCTTTTGTCAAGAATCGGGGAACCTGAAGTTCTGAAGCCGGGCGATCAGGCGCTGTCAATCAGCGCTGCGACGACCTCCCGCTCAACCGATCACAACCACCATGAGTAAACAACCCGCAGAAAATACCTACCTCCAACAAGTCCTGCAAGAAAAAGCTGAGGTAGATCGCCAGCTCAGCCGCAGTCGTCGTGCTCCAGTGGCTCCAGGAGCTGCTCCGGCTCCATTGGGAGGAACGTCGCCGCCGACCAGCCGGGCGATCGATTACCGCATCACTGGGGTCTGGATCTGGAAAAGTGTCATTGTGCCGCCCAATGTCTACACCGTCCATACTCGACGCGGACACCGTACCCCCTTACACATCGGTCAAGGCATTTCCTTTCGTTTCAATCCCCTCACGGATGCCTTTTTGGTGATTCCTGCTGCGGTTCAAACCATTTTGATCAACGCCAACTGCATCTGTATTGAACGGCAAGGATTGTTGGTACAAGCTTATGTGCAATGGATTATTAACGATATTCAAACGGCATACCGGAAACTGGACTTTTCTGATCCAGAAGACCCGATGGGCATTGTCAACTTGCAGTTGCGCGAACAGGCGGAAGCTGCCATTAAAGATAAAGTTGCTACGCTCAGCATTGATGAAGTTTTAAGTGACAAACAACCGATTATTGAGGAGCTAACCCATCGCTTGCAAACGGTGGCTGAGGGCAGTGGCGGGGAGGAGGGCAGGCATTCTCCCTCGGAGGGGTTGGGTCTCAAGATTGTGACGGTTCAGATTAAGGAAGCGATCGTCAGTTCAACCCAGTTATGGCACAACTTGCAAACTCCTTTCCGCGCCGAACGGGAAAAACTGGCGCGGCTGGCACAACTGGAAAGTGATCAGGAAATCACTGCTCGCGAACTGGCGAATCGCCTGAGTAGTGAGCGCGGGGAACTGAATGTTGCCAGCGAAATTGCCCAACTCCGAGCTGAGCAAACCCGCATTGCCTACGATCGTGAACAGACGGAGAAATTGCGCCGTAACCAGGTAGAACAGGAGGCTGAGCGTCAGATTTTGGCAGAACAGAACCGTACTGCCCAGGCTCGCAACCAGGCTCAATTAGAGTTGGTGTTGCAAGAGCTGGAGCTGGAAAAACAACGCATCACTGCTGAAATGGAGAAGGTGCAGCAACAAATTCAGTTGGATGCCATCCAGGCTCAGAAAACACTGGCACAAGCCTCTGCTGGACTAGAGGTGCAGGAATTACAGAACCAGGCTGATATGACTCAACGCGATCGGCAATTGGATCTCGATCGCAAGCAGCGTCAGATTGAAAATGAACTGTCCGATCGTCATATTCAGGCTCAGTTAATCGCGCAATTACCCGACATTGCCCGACACCTACCCACGCCTCAAGAACAACGCACGACCATCATTACCTCAGAGGCGCAAGAGGGTCTGGTCAATCCGCTCTTGGGCTTTCTGGCAGGGCTGTCAAATTTAACGCAGGACATCTTTAAGCGCCCTGATAATCATGAACCGGATGAATGATTTTCCATCTTTCCAAGGGTGTTGCTGGATCGGTAAGCTGTTGGGTTTCGTTACAAATATCACGCTCGTTGATGCAGAAGGGGTTGACTTGCTCAACCCAACCTACGGCGAGGGGCGATCGCACTAGGGTAGGTAGCCGTCCTGCTTTGGATTACAAACTGAGATTAGGTTCTTTACCTCCCAGAAGTCGAGTAGAAATTCACTTTCTTTCTGTCAAGCCTGAAGAATTTGGCTCAAATCTTAACCTTAGTATGAAATTTGAAGAAGCATATAAACACTATATTCATGGTGAGTTTCAATATCTTTTGATGGGAGAATATATTCAGCGTAGTTTTTTAGTGATCATGAATTTTGACGAGTCAACAAGAATTATTACCTCTCACGAATGTGAAGATGTTGATGGGTCAAAACAACTTTTAAAACGCATGCTTGCTTAGTAGGCAGAGCTTAATTTTCTAAGTCTTTAAGAGTAGAATGTTGTACTGTGCGGTCTAACAACTGTGTCGCAGCGGACGGTATCAAGATCTTGGACGTTGCTGAACACGACCGTTGGCTGGAAACGCTGAAATTCAAGATTTTCAGGTTACACCAGATGGGGAGGTTCTCTGATCAGTCAGATTAACGGTGCCACGATGTCTGATGAAGAGCTGAGGCAATACTTTCTCCAGCCTCGTGAGGATAAGATAGCGCTTCAAGCTTATTTGGACAGATTGAGTAATCATCCCCGCACCATGATTACTACTGTAGATGATGCTGACTTTGACGATAAGATTCAAGCAATTGTTTTGCGACAGATGAGATCGGCAAATAGTAACGATAATGCAGCAGTTTAATACACAGCCCTTAAAGGACTCGCTCAGGCAGGAAAAGTTGTGTGGTAAAAGATTCCAACAGAAAAAATAATCCCAGCTTGAATCAATTCGGTTTGCGATCGCTCAGTCTGGGCAGCAACTGCTGCATCAACTTACCGCAAACTCTGTGTACTGTCGCACATGAGGTGCCTGATATGCCAACACGATGTCTTGTTTCGGCACTCCCTTATCTGCTAATTGATCTGCAATTGCATCTTCAGTGCCATCATGTTGCACCCAAATTTTGCCATTGATAATATCGACATGTAAAGCACAGCCATAGATTCGAGTACTGCTATCTTTCCATCCTAGATTTACAAGTTGATAGTGATCACCCTCTCGATCAAAAATTGTCTGAGTTTTGATTGGATCACTGGGAGAACGTAATTTGGCTCTCTCTGTTAATGACTCCTGAATTAATTGACGATACAAATTCAACTTATCCATTGGGCAACCTCCTGTTTTTCTGTGTTATATACTAATAACGGAATTTGGTTGCGGCGAATCACAGTTTGAATAAATGGATACTTGAAAAACCGCTTATAAACATCTGATGGAACCGCCAAGTACAACCGTCTATCTACATCTTCTTCCTCTAAAGCAATGCGATAGTTAATAAATTGTCCGATCGCAGTATGAAATTCTGAAATCGTTGAAGCGGCTAAGAAAGTCTTGATCTCTACAGCGATTTTATCACCATCTTTCGTTGCTGCAATTAACCGCTCTGCACCTAAATCGATATAGAAATCAACAAAGCCTAAATCGATATGGTACGGATCATGAGTAATTGTCCACCCCTCATTCTCAAGGGCAATCCTAACAAGCTGATGAAATACATCTTTTGCAGGCATTGTAGGGAATTCACTAGAAGTTGAAAGCATCTGTCTAGTATTTTATCGTGTTAAGTTATGACGATTAATTTTCGATCGTCACCTAATGCTTTTATTGCCTGCTTCGGAGGTGGGTGCCATTGCTCTGATGCCACTCGTATGTCCTTTCAACCCCTTAAAACACTCCCCAGTGCGATGCCGATTTTGTAGGGTGTGTTCCCCACGACAACCCCTAATTACTCCGCCGATAAATTCCTAGGAACGCACTAGGATTATGGACTTTAAGCAAGCGATCGCAGTCTAAAAATATGCCCATAACGCCTATGCACACCGACCGCCGAGAAATTATCTGTTGGAATTCAAAGGGTATCTGCGCCGGGTTATGGGCATCGTTAGCTGTCTTTCTTCCATTAAGTTTTTCACTACCGAGAGATTATCTGTGGGGGGGCTAAGATTGAGCAAAAGGAGGCTAAGCTGGTGGGTAAGTTCGTCTGTGATCCCCTAGTCCTAGCAGATTTTGGGTGAGTGGTAGGAGGTGATCAAGTCCTGTACCGAACTCCCAATTGGGGTTGGTAGATCACAGGAGGGACATTGGATACAGCGAGCTTAGTTGTTAGCAGGCAAGATGAATGTCTGTAGATTACTTCGGTACGTTTTTTACTAAAGATGGCTTTGATTTTACAGGGCTTCTGAATGCAGACTTCTTTTAACCTATAAAGAATATTGTTTCAGCATAAGCACTACGTATCATTAGCTAAACTTCCACTTATTGCTATAGATTCAGTAGGTTTTGTTGAGTATGGAGATATCAAGAATGAAAATACTTTTATCAAATGACTCGACACATATGCACAGCTTAATAGTATAGGTATCACAGTCGAAGAATTATGGGAGCATCGCAATTCTTTGCTTCATATGAATAACCTTGACTCTAGGAAAATTACCAATGGGAAGGTAAGACGTTTGATAGATTATGTTGGTGAATGCCCTCTGACTTTGAACCAGATGCGATCAACACAGGGTACTACAATCTACAAAAGCTAATAATTGCATTTGGTGAAGCCTGTGGAAATTGGTTCTGTGAGTGGGCAACTAGAGAACTTGAGCAATAGGAAAATGTAAAGTCAGGTTCTTCAGCCTAAAATGATGAATAACATGTATGGTGGGCTACGATGAGCATCAGTCTTGCTCCTGACCAAGAACGTCTGATTCAGATCAAGCTCCAGTCTGGTAAGTACCGCTCTGTCGAAGAAGTGCTTGAAATGGCGTTGCGATTGCTGGATGAGTACGATCGTGCCGATGCAGAGTGGGTAGAGGAAGTTCGTACCAAAATTGACGCAGCAATTGAAGCCTCGACCCATACCCCCCAATAGATGGCGAAACGTTCGTTAACCAGATCTTAGAGCGGTTCCAGCGAGCAAATCAGGCATAGGTATGAGTCGCTACGTCATCAACATTCTTGCCAGCCAAGATCTTAACGACATCGCTGACTACTTTGCCGAAAATAGCCTTGAAGCGGGCGATCGTTTTTTTCGCGCCTTCAACCACAAGTGTCAACTACTGGTTGCTTTCCCTAACAGTGGTAAAAACTATGCGACAATCCGCCCTGATCTTCGAGGATTGTCTCTGGAAGGCTATGTCATTTGCAGTCTACACAAGTTGTGTGTAGGAAAAGGCAGCCCCGATCTGTTCTACGAGAAGATGGATTTTGTCAGACCCTGCTAGCTGGTTATCGATTCTTCTGGATTGATGCACGATCGTCAACACCTCAAGACAAGTCAAATTTCCCCATCCAACCCCCGCGATAGAATGGAGAAATCCCCAAAAATCGGGGGTTTCGAGTTCTTTTTTGTTTACTGGGGGTTATCAGCCGTGGTGGTTCAGGGTTCAGGTCAGGTCTATGAGGCACAAACACAAGCGATCGCCCGCCAACTCTTATCTGCAACGCGGGAAAATCGTTCCTTCTTCGCCCAGATGCGAGACCAAATGCGCTGGGACGACAAACTATTGGGGTGGGCAATGGGCAACCCCGGCTTGCGAGTGCAACTATTTCGTTTAATTGATTGTCTGCCCTCGCTGCGCAGCAAAGCCGAAATTGCCCGTCACTTGCAGGAATATCTGGGCGATACCACCGTGGAGCTGCCTGCGGCGCTGAAGGGACTGCTCAACTTTGCCAGCCCCGAAGCCCTGCCGGGACAGGTTGCTGCTACAACACTCTCCACTGCCGTGGAAACCCTGGCGCATAAATATATTGCCGGAGAAACCATCCAGCAGGTGATCAAAACCCTGGGGCGGTTGCGGAAAGACAAAATGGCATTCACGGTGGATTTGTTGGGAGAAGCCGTGATTACGGAAGCCGAGGCACAGTCTTACCTCGATCGCTACTTAGAGTTGATGGAGCAATTGACCGATGCGGCAAAAAGTTGGTCACCCGTGGCGGCGATCGACGAAGCCGAGGGCGAATCCTTACCCAAAGTGCAGGTGTCGGTGAAGCTGACTGCGTTCTACTCTCAATTTGACCCACTGGATGCCAAGGGGAGCCAGGAACGGGTGAGCGATCGCATCCGCATTCTGCTGCGACGGGCGAAAGAATTGGGTGCTGCCGTCCACTTTGACATGGAACAGTATGCTTACAAAGACCTGACTCTGGCGATTCTCAAGCAACTGCTGATGGAAGACGAGTTTCGCGATCGCACCGATCTGGGGATGACTATCCAAGCCTATCTGCGCGACAGCAAACGCGACCTGAAAGACCTGATTGTCTGGGCAAAAGAGCGGGGACATCCCCTAACCATACGTCTGGTCAAGGGTGCCTATTGGGATCAGGAAACCATCAAAGCAGTGCAGAAGGATTGGGCACAACCCGTTTATAACGACAAAGCGTCTACCGATGCCAATTACGAAACCCTGACCCAGTTATTGTTAGAAAATCATGAATACCTTTATGCGGCAATTGGTGGACACAACGTACGCTCTCAAGCCCACGCCATTGCGATCGCTGAGGAATTGAAAATCCCCCGGCGACGGTTTGAGTGTCAGGTGCTCTATGGCATGGGCGATAAACTAGCAACTGCGATCGCTGATCGGGGCTATCGGGTGCGGGTCTACTGCCCCTACGGCGAACTGATTCCCGGTATGTCCTACCTGATCCGTCGTCTGCTGGAAAACACTGCTAACAGTTCTTTCCTGCGGCAAAACCTGGAAGAACGTCCGGTGGAAGAATTGCTGGCGAAGCCAGTGGGGAGACAGCAGGCAGGAGACAGGGGGCAGGAGACGGAAGATGGGAGACGGGAGACAGCCTCGATCTCTCAAGCTTTCCAAAATGCTGCAGATACAGATTATGCCAATGCGGCCCACTGTCGGGAAGTGCAACAGGCATTGGCAAGCGTGCGGCAACGGTTAGGCAAGACCTATCTACCCCTGATTGATGGGGAGTGGGTACAGACTACCTCGTCTGTGAATTCGGTGAATCCTTCCAATTTTAGCGAGACAATCGGTCAGGTAGGCTTGATTAGCTTAGAACAGGCAGACCAGGCGATCGCGGCTGCTAAAGCGGCGTTTCCTGCCTGGAAGCGCACGCCTGCCAAAGAACGTGCTGCTATTCTGCGCAAAGCTGCCGATTTGATGGAGCAGCGACGGCAAGAATTGATTGCCTGGATGGTGTTGGAAACGGGCAAAGTGGTGAAAGAAGCTGATCCCGAAGTGTCCGAGGCGATCGACTTCTGCCGCTACTACGCCGATGAAATGGAACGTTTGCAAGCAGGTGTTGCCTACGACTATCCCGGTGAAACCAACCGCTACCACTACCAACCCAGAGGTATTTCCCTGATCATTTCTCCCTGGAACTTTCCGCTGGCAATTCCCACAGGTATGACCGTGGCATCGCTGGTGGCGGGCAACTGCACCCTGCTCAAACCTGCCGAAGTGTCTTCGGTGATTGCGGCAAAACTGGCAGAAATCCTGGTGGAAGCAGGGATGCCTAAAGGTGTGTTCCAGTTTGTTCCAGGTAAGGGTTCCAGTGTGGGGGCGCATATGGTCAAGCACCCCGATGTGCATATGATTACCTTCACCGGATCGCAGGAAGTGGGTTGTCGCATCTATGCCGATGCCGCAATTTTGCAACCGGGCCAGAAACACTTGAAGCGGGTGATTGCGGAAATGGGTGGGAAAAACGCCATCATTGTGGATGAAAGCGCTGATCTGGATCAGGCAGTGCAGGGGGTGGTGCAGTCTGCGTTTGGTTACAGCGGACAGAAGTGTTCCGCTTGTTCCCGCGTGATTGTGCTGGAGCCAATTTACGATACGTTTTTGCGGCGACTGGTGGAAGCCACCCGATCGCTCCATCTGGGACAAACCGAATTTCCCGGTACCAAAGTCGGTCCAGTGATCGATGCCAGTGCCAGAGATCGGATTCGTGAGTCAATCGAAAAAGCCAAGTTAACCTGTGAAGTGGCACTAGAGATGCCTGCGCCCGAAGGGGGGTACTTTATTGGACCCACCATCTTCCATCAGGTTGCACCCGATGCGGCGATCGCTCAAGAAGAAATCTTTGGTCCAGTGCTGGCGGTGATGCAGGCAAAGACGTTTGCAGAAGCGCTGACGATCTCCAATGGCACAAATTATGCCCTAACTGGGGGATTGTATTCTCGCACGCCGTCCCACATTGCTCAAGCGGAAGCCGAGTTCGAGGTAGGCAACCTGTACATTAACCGGGGCATTACCGGGGCGATCGTGGCGCGTCAACCATTTGGCGGTTTCAAGCTCTCTGGAGTAGGCTCTAAAGCGGGCGGTCCCGATTATCTGTTGCAATTCCTGGAGCCTCGTGCTGTAACTGAAAACATACAACGACAGGGCTTTGCTCCGATCGCAGGCGCAGAATAGTCGCCTCTTTCAGATTGTGGTGAGGCGGCAAAGCCGCCTCACCACAATCCCCTCAACAACTAGTTTGCAAGAGATCGAGTGGGCTGGGTCAAAAAAATCGAGTAGAGTAGCATTGCCGACTCTACAGATTTCATCCATGCTTCGTCGCCAATTCCATCGCCTTGTCCTGTTTGCCAAACCTGGCTTGAACCTGTCGCTGGCAACCACCCTGGTTGTTTCCAGCGGCTTACTGGTGAGTTTGCCAGGCTTGATGAAAGGTTCCCCCGGGTTGCTGCCAGTTCTGGCTGAAACTGCTACTGCCGGAACCAACCCGGTCAAAGCTCCCGATATCACTGGCACCTGGCAAGGAGAATTAGCCCCTGGACGAACCGTTACCTGGATTTTTGCTCCCCAGGGCAAACTCTTCTTTATGACTGCGCCGCCACCAGAAGGATTGCCGCCCAAAGCGTTGGAGTTGCACTATCAGGTCAATGCCAGCAGCAAACCCATGGGCTTGAATATCGATTTGGCAGAAAACCGGACTGTCCTGACTATTTTTGAACTTGCTGCGAACGACCAAATGCGGATTCAAATCTTGGGAACTGCGCCTGGACAACCGCGACCTACGACTTTCGATCGTCCATCCCTTTTCCGAAAAGTGTCTCCGACAACTGCCCTTCCCCCTAATACCGAAGTAGTGGGTGGACGTAGTCGTACCCACTAATCCAGGATGGGCGCGATCGCCCAGGTGCCTCCTGGGTGCATCTCTGCAAACAGTGCAAGAATAGACCTCCAGTCAGAACTCATCCGCGTTTGAGAGTGTGGGCGTATTGAATTGCCTGAATCAGCCCGATCGCAAAACAGTCCGGTGAGAACTTTTGAATATGCGCCAGTGTCGCTTGCCGCATTGTCTCAAGTTGCCCTGCTGCCAACGTGATTTTGGTCATCAAATCAGTTAATTGAAGTTCATTTGCCGGGTCAAAGCCAAAGCCGGTAACGCCTTCTAAGACCAGATCTTCAAAGCAACCACAACGGTTAGACACTAAGACGGGCAATCCCGCTGCCATCGCCTCATTCACCACCAATCCCCATTGCTCCTGAGTGCTGGCATGAACAAAACAACCCGCATGGGCAAAGTAGGGCAGTAATTCAGTTTGTTGGAGAAACCCTGGTAGGTGAACCCAAGGCTCTAGGTTGAGTTCTGCAATCTGTTGCTCCAGTTGAGCCCGTAAAGGTCCATCCCCGGAAAGCACTAAATCCCAAGCCACATCACCAACTACCTGACGATACTGGGCATAGGCAGCGAGTAAGAACGGCAAGTTTTTTTTGGGAACGAAGCGACTCACAGACAAAAAGTAGGGACGCGAGATCGGGCGGGGAAAATGATGGCAACGATCGGGGTGAAAGACTTGATTATCAACAACGTCATACCCGAAACAGATGGTTGTAGCTGGCATCCCTAATTCGATTAAGTAGCGAGCCTGAGGGCTGCCACCCACCAGGGCGGATTGGTATTGTTTGACAATCCAACTTTTTAGCATTTCCTGCAGCCAATGACGAGGATTGTCCCAAGCAGTGGTTTCGGACATCAGAATCGCTGGTTTGCGATGCCATAAACTCCAGCCCAGTGCCGTTAACATGGCTGGATGGGCATAGCCTGCGATCGCAACAATATCAGGCTGTAGCCGAGTGAGCACAGTGATTAATTGAGATAACAAATGCACCAGGGGCACTTGCTCCAACGGTGAGTCTGGAATGACGGAAATCAGATGGCTAGGTAAATCACGACGATCGACCTGCCATGCATAAGTTTGTTCCTGTCGCGACAATTCCACACCCAAGACTTCCCAATTGAGAAGACGACAGTGTTGCTCTAAACTCCGGACTCTGGCAAGGTGATAGGGACCATAGTTCGTAAACAGAACAACAATTCGTGTCATGAGTCGTTCTCCAGATCACGATAAAAGTTCTGCCGGATGGCAGCAGCGCTACCGGAATCAGGAATGAAACGAGACATCTGTCGCTGCTTTTTGCGATCGAGATGTTCCAGAAAGCGGACTAACCCATAGCCAAAAATCATGGGCCAAATCACCAATAGGGTAATATCTCGCCCTAAGTTAGGGGTAATGCCCAAACCCATGAGGAACAAACAGAGTCGTAATACAGAGTATCGCTGACTCCAAAACCGACTGAGCAATGCGCTCCATAACGCCAGTAGCAAAGCGGGTGCGATCGGTCCGAGCCAGGGTCCGAAGTTGAGGACGCCCCGTCCAATAAAACCAGACGCGATCGTGGCAAACACACCAATGTCACCGCGACTACTGCCAAATCCCCGTAGCAGATTATATTGCAATCCCAAAATCGGCTTTTCTGGCCAAATTGCTCGTGGTATGAAATTCAAAAAATCTGCCAGGTAATCAAAGCCATACTGCAACTGAACCTGACCTTGATCATAAAACTGATTGATATAGAAAAGCTCGACTGCCATGTTCAGCCCCAGATGTTTCGTTTCTGGTTTGTTGATCTCTTGCCCTTGCATCAGGTTAGAAACAACGCTTTGAAATCCCACATCTCGGTAGGCAATTACGATTGTAAATAGATAGTTCAGCATCCCAAACAGCAAGAGTGAAACCAGGATTTTCATCCACCACTTTTGTTTAGAGAGCAAGAGGTAGGTAAAAAATGCAGGCATAGCTACAGCCAGAAACTGATTCCGGGTCCCGCTCAACATATAAAAGGGCCAAGAAGCCAGAATCAAGGCAAGATTGAGAATTTTAATCTGGTTGCGTGTGAAGAACAATAAGATGCCAAAAAAAGCACAGGTGAGGGTGTAAATGTAATTGGCAGAAGAAATGATAAATCCCCCTGCCCCAGCAGCCCCAGCCCCAGCACGGCTCCACATATTGATTCCGGCTCTACCTGTCAGGGGGAAGAGAGCTTCAACCAAATTCCAGTTCACGCGGCTAAGGCCAAATAATAGTAATATCAACCAGACGCTGGCGATGTAAACCAGAAAGCGATTTGGATTGAAAGTAAATTGGCTAATATAGGTCGCCATGTTCAGACGGCGATTAACTAACCGTTTGGTACAATACGAAATCATCAATCGATAACTAATTAGAAAAATAATGACTTCGGTATAGCTATCTTCAATGATTGAATTTGGGAAACTTGTATATTCTTCCGGAGTGTAAAAAATTTCAACAAAATACCATAATGCAGTGGTGGCATAGATAATCAGGGATGGAATTCCCCAGGCACGATTTCTGCGGAGGAAAGCTTCTAAACTCAAAACTCCCAGAATGATTCCTGCCAGGACGTAATTAAAAGGGAACGCTATGGTCAAACCGGTTTCATAAGCCATGAGCCAGGTTAAAGGTTGGGGGGATCACGTTCTTGCTGGACTAATTGTGCTGAGAGTTGGGTCAAGCTAAATTCTTGAGTGACCCATGAGTGGTGCGAAAATTGCTCCAAAAGCCTGGGATGATGCAAACAAATTCGCAAAATCTGCGCGATCGCATCTCCAGTCACCTCCGGCAGTATCCATCCATTTACCTGATCTTTCACCACAGCCCCGCAAAATCTGGACGAAATCACAGGTAGCTGCCAAGCCTGAGCTTCTAGTTGGGTTAATCCGAAACCATCGGATAGGGTTGGGAACAAAAAAACATCCGATCGCTGGTAATATTGAGCCGTTTCACTGCGGGAGACAACGCCCAGCCAATGCACATGGGGTTGGGCTGGCTCAGGTCGAGGGATGCCCGGAGCACCCACGAGATAAAACTCGATTGGTTCATCTTTGAGAAAATTAGCGGCTTCTAACACCGCCGCAATTCCTTTTCGTAAAATGATCTGTCCCAAAAACAAAACCCGCAAGGGACGATCGTGGGAAAACTGGGGGGGATAAGTGCGTACCCAACTTTTAGACGCTTCAGATTGCTCATAGGCTAGCGGCATCACTTCAATTTTGGCTGCGGCAATCCCCACTTGTTGCAATGCCTGACGCGACCAATCAGAATTCACCACAATCCGGTCTGCCAGAGCACATTCCACTTGCCAGTCCGCCCAATATTGGGCGGGTGCAGGTTGCCAGTCGATTCCTGCGGGTGCGTAACGGGTGCATTCCGCCAAGACTAGCTTTTCCTCGATCGGACCCGGATCAATCTGCCCTAATACGGTTTGCCAACCCTGAGTTTTGGCGTAGCGAAACAAATCTAGGGCAGCATAACTATAGGCAAAGAGTGTGGGGCGAGATATGCATTGCATCGTCTGTTGGCAAAGCTTTTGTACCGCTTGCTGTTGAAACCAGCGATTGCGATCGAGAATGCGAGACCATTCTGAAGTTTTAAAGAGTCGCTGGGTGATTTCAAACTGCACCAGGGCATTGGTAAACGCATGAACCGAATGAAATTGAGCCAGTTCTGGATGAAACCGTTCTTGCAGAGATTTGAGAGACGACAGTGGCAATCGCCGCCAAGCAGACTGGGGCGGCACCCAGGCATCAATAATCAGCATTGCCAGATGTCCCGATCTTGCCAGCGATCGGGGAATGGCATAGTGCTCTCTCGCACCTAATTGACAACAAATCCAGGATGAAATTTGAGCTATCACGAATTTCTAGCAGCTTGGCGTTTTCTGATAACCACCTAATCAACCCGATCTGGATTGATCTCTGCAATGACTGAGTTACGACGTAGATATAAATGTGAAAGCAAAGACTTAGAAGAAATTACTTGACGATAGTGTCGATTTTTTCTGATTAATCGAGGAACATCAGTAATTCCTTCTAAAATTCCAGCAAATTTCCCATTCAAAGCTAACCAGACAATTCGACTAACAAACTGACCAAAACCGATCCACCAAAAGATAAAAGGATATCTTAAGTAAGTGAGTAGAGCCTGGTTGGTAATCGATGCAGCCGTAATGGTGGGTTGATTACGATGTTCCAACTTCGTGTTATGACATACTCTCAACCACGAAGTTTGTAGAATTCTCCAATTGAGGTGGTGGAGTTGTAGAGATAAGTCAACCTCTTCCATTCCATAGGCTAAAGGGAGCGGAACATACCCTTGAGTCTGAGTAAATGCTTCTCGGCGATAGGCACAGCCACACCCAATAAAACTAGATGTCCATAAAATATCCTGCTGGTCAGGGTTAAGAGACTGATCAATTTCATAGACTTTTGCTCCAATAATGGCTGCTTGAGAAAAGCGTTCAAACAGAATACTAAGTCGAGAAAAATAATCCGAATCGATCGGGTAAGAATCATCGTCAAAACTAGCAATAATAGGATTCTGAGCTGCCCGTATAATTCTATTTCTTCCCCCTCCAGGACCTACTCTGACATCACTCTGAATAATTTTAAGATCTTGAAAATTCTCTCTTAGGATTTTCTCAGTAACGCTATCTTGACCATCAATGTGAATGATGATTTCGCAGGGTTGTGGATTGCAGTCAAGAATTTTCTTTAGCGTCTGAACAAGTTTTTCGGGACGTTGAAAGGTAGGAATTCCTACGGTTATCTCGCAAGATGGTTTTCCTAAATTACTCATACTTTTTGCCTATGTACTACCAATTTCGGAGTCTCTGAGTAACCAACATCGCAGTCTGTACCTTTTTAACTATTCTCAAATTTGATTTTTCTACTCAGGATTAAACTCGGTTTCTCAACCCATGTATAAAATAAATGAGCGGATAAAATACTCATTGCAATAGCTAAAATAAACCAAACCAAGGCCAGAATTGGAGAATCTCCGGTGACTCGATAACCGAGATTAATAATACGCATGCCTGTGAGAAGATGGATTAAATACAAGCTATAAGAAATTTTTCCAACATACTGTTGCCAACGACTATTGAGCCAGTTCTGTAATTGCTCGTATTGAACAAATAAATAAATACTCAAACCAGTGATGAGAGTTGCAAAGATTCGAATATCCCAGTGAATAATGAGTGATATTGTAATAATTGAAACATATAGCCAAAGCCATATGCTCAGAGTCTTTTTTTGCAGTGTCCAGCACACCAAGACTCCCATAAAGAAGGTATACCAATCAGGATAAAAGAAAGATCGGATTGAGCTACCAGCCTCGATCGTGAGAAAAATTGACCCTATTGCTAACCCCACAAAACAGAAATCAGTCAGCATATTGAATGAAGCGCTCTTTTGGGGGATGAGGTTCTGACTGATTGCTAAAAGAATCACAAACACAAGATAGAACTGAATTTCCAGACAGAGCGTCCAAAAAACTGGCACGAGATCCCCCATGCCCAAAATATTCTGGAGATAAAAGAGGTGTGCCAGGGTTACACCGACAGTTGGTAGGGGAACTGCGCGATCGGTGAGGAACCAGTTGGAGAAATAATTGATCAAAATGACTAATAGGATACTGCCCCAATAGGGAGGACTAAGCCGTAAGAAGCGACGTAGCGTAAAACTTCTCAAAAAATTGAGTGTAATTTTTGTCTCTCTTAAGCTGTAGGCAATCACAAAACCACTAATGACAAAAAAGACTTCGACCCCTAACCAACCTTGTTCCAATATCAATCCAATGGGTAAGGGAAATAGGGTAGATAAGGCTTGATGCAGCGGTCCCGCATTGTAAAAATGAAAGCCAGTCACTAAGAGCGCAGCAAGTCCCCGCAATCCATCAATAAATCGAAATCGACGGTGTTCTTTATCGTCTGGTTGAGCTTGAGTTGTCGATTGATTCACACTCAATACTTTTGTCCTATCCTACTTCCAGTACAGAACGATATCGAATGACCTTTGCAGGAACGCCTACTGCAATACTTTTTTCGGGTAAATTTTTGTTGACGACGCTACCTGCTCCAACAATAGTATTGGGGCCGATCGTCACCCCCTTAAGAATGGTGACATTCGCTCCGATCCAAACTTGATTGCCAATTTGGGTGGGTTTAGCAATCATTGGTTGCTGTAGCGGTGGCAGAGTGCAGTCTTGTCCATGATCATGATCCGTGATGTAGCAACCAGGTCCAATGGCACAATGTTCACCGATCGTGAGGGATAAGATAGCATCCAAAAAGGTGTTTCGATTGATATAAGTGTGGGCACCAATGTGAATTTTAGGATGGGGTGATGGTTCACCACTGCACAGTAGCGTTACTCCTCGATCCAGGGCACAAGAACGCTCGATCTCAATATCGGAAAAGTTGCGAGGAATCTCAATCTCACGCATCCAGATATAGCCGTGCAGTTTGACTCCCAGCATTCGATAGTAGCCGTTACGCCAGCGACTCCTTAAACCTTCAATGATTGGATGCATTGTTACCTTTGAGTCTCTTTCCCAATCTATCTTTCAGGCTGAAGGCAGGGTATCCGGATGAAACAATTTGGGCAAGCGCTTCTAAGTTTCCCTGCACGATCGCAGGGAAATTTTTCCACCCTTGCAGTGTTTGCAGCGCTGCAAGGATGCCAAACCCTTGCAGCACCATTAGTTTTAGATAATTTTGGGGTTGCCGCTGTTGTAAAATTTGCGTCATGACATAGTGACGATTGACCAATTCCATTTTTGACAATACGGTTGGGTTATTTTTGTGGCTGCCTGGTTGGCTATCGTGAAAAATTCTTGCGGTGCGAGCATTGGCTAATTTCCATCTTTGTCCAACCGTGAGTGAAAGAGTCAGATCTTCCATCAAAGAATAACCCGTGAAATGCTCTGGAAAGGGGGGATGGGGCAAGGCTTGTCTTCGATAAAGCGTACAGGTCGTATTTAACCATTGCACTGGTACAACTTCTGGCAGATCTGCCCGATCTTCGGGCAGTAAGTTTAGCCCCGGACCGATACATTGCCCGGCATAACTCACTTGCTTTTTGCCATCCAGAAACTGAAAAAGCATTCTGCTGAATCGACCAGGCGGTAAATACCTTTGGTTGGTAATCATGGCATTGACTCCCCCCAGTTCAGGATCGCACTGTAATGCTGCCCACAGCTTTGCCAAACAATCGGGTTCAAATAAAATGTCGTCGTCACAGAACAGAATCGTAGATTGGGTGGTGTAGGCGATCGCCTGATTGCGTTGAGTTGCAGCACCAACTGTCGTGGCTCGATGATAAACAATTTTGGTCACCAGACCAGGAATTTCGGGAGCTTGGCAAAGTTGCTGAGTCTGGTCGTCGGTAGACGCATCGACCACTACTGCCTCGATCGGTTGAGCCGATTGCTGGGCTAAGCTCTGCAGGGTACTCATCAAGGGCAGACTGCGATCGCGAGTGGGGATAATTGCAGCAACGGGCAAGATCACCGTCATGAACTAAACACTCCATTCAGCAAAGGGCAACTGGGTGAACGCTTTGAGTTGTTCAATATCGTTACTAAGCATCTGAACCAAGGACTGGCGCAAATCCTCGCTTACAATTGGGGTTGCGATCGATTCTTCAAGTAAGCCAGGTAAAATTTTTCGCAATCGTCCCCCTGAGGGCAATTGAACAACCCGGACACCCCAATGAGTAAGGCGTTTTTTCTGATTTGATTGATGAAAGATTTGAAAAAAATCTGGATGTTGAAATTCAGAATCAACTTCTAAGAACTGGAAGATCTTTCGAAGCGTTTTCAGGCGATCGTAAGCTAAAGTTTCTAGACTGACTACCAAAATTTGTTCAGGTGAATAATAAGTCAAAAACTGTTGCAATTGTTGGTAGTAAAGACTGCAATGTAGGTAGTGGTTGCTCTCTAAATTTTGCAGTGCATCTGGCAGGCTACGCAATTCATGGCGATCGATAAAATTATGGAGATAATGGGAAACAATTCGTTGAATTGGATCTCGAACTAGATAGATCAGCTTTGCCTCTGGAATGATTTGGTGCATTCGCTCTGGCACCCCTCGAAAAATCGAGTGTTTGGTGTAGTTAGGAGATGCTTCACCTCTCACCTTGGCAGACTCAGTAAAGTGGGATTGATACCAATCTAGTCCTCGTTGCCAATTCTTTTCTTTTATGAAAAAATCGAGTTCTTTGCTCTTTGACATTTGAATTTCCGGATGTAAGTTCAAATATCGATGCAGACTAGATGTCCCACACTTCATCGCTCCAATAATTACCAAATTCGCCAACTGTCCACTAGTTGAAGGGTGGGTGGGTATCGGTTGAGTAGACATTGAATTTCGGGATTAATTTTATTTCTTTATGCGAAACTTTGTGGATAATTCAGGATATTTTTCTGTTTTTCTAATAAAAATAAAAGTTATATTCTCAATGTAGATCAGTGCAGTTCACGGATGACAACCGTTTTCATTGGCATGAGCCACACTCAGACTCATCTACCCAGCCATCCACTCATTCACCGAACTGGGGCTTACTCGTCCGAAAATTTCTGTGAAATGGGCGCTGTTCACCCACCAGCCGGGACTGAATAATTGAAAACTGCAACATCCCCCTATCCTGCATATTTTGAAAATCTGATGAGTAAGATTTTCAAAATATGCAGGATGAGTTTGATACCCAATGGATGCCATTGTCAGAGTGGATGAAAGGATGGAGAACAGGACTGTGCACCACTCTAAACGACGTGCTTTGACTATTTGGGATGAACCCCGATGGGTCAGTCCAGTCAAACCTTGAACTACGCTACCAGAGAGAAACTGCTAGCCGCCAAGATAGGCGCATTTTGCAATCGCGCAAATGCGCCTCCACCCGCTAGACCCGGCGCGATACCATCTGGATTGTAAAATAGCTTACTGCTACCAGCGCTGTAAACAATTGTGGCAGCACTAGTCGCAACTAATTGATCATTCGCAACTTTGGCGAATTTATTCGATGGCAATACTGAAGAGTTGATCGACGATAAAGCTGTAAAGACAGTTTTAGAAAGTTCTATCCGTTCGCCCGAACTGAAGTCGAGAATTGTATCTATGCCTAACTCAGAGAAGGTTGAAACACCGGAGAAACTAAAACGGTCTGCACCAGCACCCCCGGATAATTGATCATTTCCCTTGCCTCCCACTAAGATATCGCTTCCGCCATTGCCATAGAGATAGTCATTGCCACCCAAGCCATTGAGGCGGTTATTACTGCTGTTACCTCTAAGGAAGTTAGTAATGTCCGTGCCGGTAGCATTGATGGGTTTAGTCCCAGCCAAAGTCAAATCTCTGACTCCGGGTGCTCTTTGGCTCAGGCTGTAACTGACGGTCGAAATCACGAGATGGGGTCCGCCAAGGTTGCCAGTCACGGTATCGGCGGCATTATCGACATAAAAAGTATCCATCCCTAAACTTGTGATGAAGGTGTCTGCCCCGGTTCCCCCATCTAGAAAGTCATTCCCATCTCCTCCATCGAGGGTGTCTGCGCCTTGAAAACCATAAAGATAGTCGGTGCCGCCCCCTCCACTGAGAATATTATTTTTGCTATTCCCCGCAATATAGTTCGGCAGGTTATTGCCTCTACCAATAATGGCATTGCCAGTCAGAATCAGATTGAAAACATTGCCACTGACAACCACTGGATCATTTAGCAAATCAAGATTGATGGAAGAGAAGATCGTGTTGACTCCCAATGTTGAGGTACTACCTGTGGGAACCCCAATGCCATCAGCAATGACGCGATCGCCAATATTATCAACAACAAAGGTATCGCCAAAAGCTCCACCGCCCCCAATCATCAAATCAGCCCCCAGTCCACCATTAATGAAGTCTCTACCCAATCCTCCATTAATCGTGTCATTAAGATTGCCACCCGTTAGCGTATCATCTCCATCTAATCCCGAAATGTCAGCTATCTGATTGGGATTGATCAAAAAAGCATTGATGACATCATTGAGATTGGTGCCTGTGTAAACTGTCATAAGTTTCTCCCCAGCAATACTGACTAAGAGGTGCCATAAATACAGCGGAAGATGCTCACCTGAATGAAGCGCTTATAACGTTGCTCGTTGACTCTTTAGCCAATACAGGCAACAAACTTTGTAAGTGCTTGACCCACCAAGGCTGATTAGCCAAAGATAGCCGAAACAGAAAATAAACTTTGCAAGCCAAGTAAATCTACAGGCAAAGATGAGATGATCTTGAGACTTTACACAAGCTTAATATTTAACAAAGATTTGGCTAAAGTCTAGCTATAAGTAGCTGGGCTAAATTCAATTGAAGATGTTTTTGGTGGTGGAGGGAGTAAAAGCCCCTGGCTGGGGGCGCAGCCCCCAAAGCCCTTTCTTACAATTAATTAGGGTTACATGCTTATTCAGAGGGCAATTCAACGATTTAGAACGGTGACGGTCATTTTCATAACCTGACTGGCAGTCCGTCAGGATAGATTTGAGGGGGCACTCAAATCTACAAAAACCATTTTTGAGATGTTTTGTGGGTTTTCAACCTCTCAAAATAGTCTTGACAGACTACGAGGGGGCGAGATGCTTCTTTTGAAGTTGGCGATCGTTTCAGCCGTAGCAAAACCCAATTTTCTGTAAAACCATTGATAGTTTGCTGGTGCGGCATTTCCCGTGGGCAAAAAATTGGGTTCTATTTGGTGAACTTGTGTCATGATTGCAATCGCCCAGGCAGGCTCAAATAGCCAGATTTGACGAGCGCATTCAAATCGAGATTGATGGATGGATTGTTGCCGCATGGGAGTGAGCTGTTTGTTTTCCTTTAAATACACCTCAGCATTATCAGTAATTTCTAGACGCCGACGATAAGTTTCAGCTTTATTTTTCTTACAAACGGTTGATTCACTCCACTGTCGGTAAACTGAACTAGCATCGTTTAAATATTCAAAGCGTTTACGAGCCATCAGTAATCGAAAATATAATTCATGTTCCTGGCAACAAGGTTGATCGGTTTTCCATCCACCCACATCGACAATGGCTTGTTTGCGCCAAAGAGGGCTGCCCGTTTGAGGCAAGTACCACCGCACCAATAAAATCCAGGGATCATGAGGGTTCGGAATGGACAAAATTTCTTGCCAAACTGCCTTCTCGTGGTAATACTCAAACCGGCTGGGACCGTAAATAATGTCTGCTGCAGGTACTTGGGCAAGATATTGAACTTGCCGTTCTATTTTGTGGGGAAGCAAATAGTCATCAGCATCCAGATATTGAATCCACGAACCTGAACTCATTGCTAATAGACGATTTCGGGTCGCATTGCCACCCTGGTTTGGCTGCGTTGCCCAACGAATTTGATCGCCAAAGCTTTGAATAATGTTCAAGCTCCGATCACTCGACCCATCATCCACCACAATGACTTCTTGTTCAGAATAGGTTTGAGCCAGCGCACTTTCGATCGCTTGCGCAATCCATTGCTCCGCATTATAGCAGGGAATCAAAATACTAACGCTAGGTTGCATACTGACACTAATGAGCTGCCATTGCGATGTCAATCAGTCTTTTAGCGGTCTTTTGAAGCATTTCGATATAAAGAGCACTCCAATAGGTATGTCCCTTCTCATAAAAATCATTAAAAACATGAATGCAGAGATTTAAGCGTGCTACAAATTCCTCTACTGATAAATCGTCAATCCATCTAAAGAGTTCTTGGGGGTGTTGAAAATTAGAATAATCCAAGAAACTGTTTTGAGGAAAAGTCTCATAAATTGTATTATTATGACCATAGTAAATAGGTAGGCAATAAGATTTGATGCTATCCCATATCTTTTCGGTGACATAATGAGCTGTATTGGTATTTTCAAAAGATAAATTTAAATGATAGTTTTGGAGAATTTCTTGTTTCCTGGAGCGCCATTGTCCCAGTCGAGAATTTTCCAACGATACGCCTTCTTTCCATCCGCGACCATAAATATCAAGTCTATTGATCTCCTGTCCATACAAAGCTATTTCTTGTCGTAATTGAGTGAGATCAAGTTCCTGTCCATTCTTTCGTAAACTATTCTTTTTTCCGCCTTTGTAATAAGACATGAGGGCCACTACTTTTTTGTGTCGAAAATTGAAGTTGTTGGCATTCAGTGGCTGGAGTGCTCGATCGATGCAGTAACCCCATACCGTAAAATTATTAATATAAATATCTCCTGTATAAACATTCATAATGTGGATAGAGGGAAGTCCCCAAAGCACTTTCTTTTCTTGGCTAAAATGAGTGTTTGATCTGGGTTCATGCGTCCATATAAAATATTTCTTTTGCTTCTTATATTTGAAAAGATAGGGAAGTAATTTTCTATGGTCTTGAGCAACTAGAATATGACTATCCTGAATATCGTCAACAACGATAATGCCCTGTTCCGAAAGAATTTTAAGTGCATTTTGATTGATGAAAGGAGTATTTTGCATTCCATCAACTCTAAAAACTTTGACACTATCTGAATGGATAGAAGCCATGAAAGCTGTCTCCTATTTGCACTAGAAACGTCTTATTCGTTGAAATTAACGTAAAAGATATTTTTTGATTAGAGAAGCTTTTGATAAAGTTCTCCGGTTTTTCGCCCAATTTCCTGCCAATCCAAACGATCGCAAGCAATCTCAGTCAATTGAGCCAATTGACTGAGATCCACTTGAGTGCTCCGTCTCAGCGCCTTCAGTAAGCCTTCAGGATCGCTTGGATCGTAGAGTAACCCATCTGCGCTTCCCAAGGTTTCTGGAATGCCTCCTAAGGTAGGGGCGATAATAGGTTTGCCATAAGACATCGCCAAAATCAAACTGCCAGAGGTCAGAATGTCTTGAAATGGCAGTACCACGATATCTGCGGCACTAAAGAAAGTATGTATCTCACCTGCCTTTACAAATTCAGGGTAGTATTGCACTCCTTCAGTTTCTGCAATTTTCTGCGTGAGTTGCAGTTTATAGTCATTGTCCAAAGCTTTTCCAGCGATTAGAAGTGTGGCTTCGGCCATTTGGGAATGATTTTCTTGCCAGGTTTGCAGCAAGAATTCAATACCTTTATAGGGGCGGATCATGCCCAGGTGCAAGTAAACGCGCCCGATCAACGGCAAACCCAACGCTTGTCGAGCCTCTAAGGCAGCGATCGCGGGACAATACACGTCTCGATAATGTCCGTGAGGAATGACCTCTGCTTTTGCTGCATCAAACCGATAGGTTTGGACAATCTGAGCCAGAGTTGAGTCGTGATGAACGATAATCCGATCGGCTAGCTTTGCCATTTGACGATTGATCCAAATATCTAATCCGGCGAACTCGGTATTGTGCGATCGCAAATTGTGCACAGTCCATACAACCTTTACACCCAAAAATCGTGTGATCAGAATATCTATCAAAAATTTGATTGTGTAGACCAACCTCACCAGTTTTCGCTTGCCTTTCATGTAAGGGGTGAACCAATGAAAATGCAGCACAGAAACTGCTGGTTGAATCCCTTTAACCATCCGGAAAATCGGCAAAATCCGGCGATACCCCCAGGGGAAGTGAACCTGAATATCCTGCGTTTGCAATGCCTTCTCTAATAATGTTTGATAAGGATTGTCAGCCCGATAATCAGGCATCATTAACACGTGAATAGGCTTGGGTGAGTGAGCAGTCTCCAATTTCATTGACTTAGCTCTTGCAAAAAACGATTGCGAACCAGATGCTGTATCCCTTCGCAATACATTAAATGACGGATTTGTCCCACGTAATGACGGCAAGGTAAACGGTTCACCCCTCTGGAGAGCGACACATCGTATTCGGGTGGCAAAAGTTCTACCCCAAATCGGGAACTGCATAGGGCATAGAGGGTTTGTTCGATCCGCCAGAAATGCCCAATGATGTCCGGTAATCCCAAAAACTCTTCAATCCAATCCAGATTCAGGGAGGCTTTATGAATCAGTCCCAATCCGGAATTAAACCGCTCAATTACAGTAAATCCGAGCGTCTCTTGAATCAAGACTGGATTAACCGTATAGGCACTTGCGACGTCACCGTTGACTGTATTGAGTTGATAACCTGGATCTTCCAAGCGTTTCAATAGCTCAGTTGGTTCTGTGAAAAAGAGCACATCGCTGTCAAGCAAAAACATGCGATCGCTTTCTAAGTATTCAACAAAGTCAAATACTTTAGGAGCTAGATGGTTAGTTTTGCGAAACTCTAAACACCGGGGATAGGATTGCAGGGTCGGCATAACATGGCGATCGGCATCGCTGCGTTTAAGAATGCGAGCCTTCGGAAAATGATGTTGTAAGATTGCACACTGTTCGGCTGTGAGGGTTCCGTCATCATGGATACAGAGCGCATAGCAACGCTGAGAATAGTGATAAAAACTTTTTAGCGCCCAAATGAGATTCAGCCAGTCTTTTTCATAAGTAAGAACATGAATTTCACAGGTAAAATCTTGTGTATTTAAAAAAGGACGTGTATCCAAAATACGATTTCTAACCGTATCTCGATAGTAAGTCGTTTTTAGACCATATTGATATTTTTGCTGAATTTTAAGCGCTAGAGAGCCAATAGACATGGTTACTAAACTCTCCCCACTAATTTTTTGGTCGTTATTTTAGCTATCTTTCTTAAAGTGGACAACGGATCTTGCTTGGTTGGCGATGGCTGGGGTAGCAAATGGTCTTGTACTAATCTCAATAAAATTTGAGATCGTGCGTGCTGTAACTGATTAAAGACAGCAATCTTCTGCTGCAATTGAGTTTGATGTTCCAACACAAATTGAATTTTTTCCAAGAGCTGGTGATGTTCAGTGGTTTGTAGGCAGCATTCTAATAGGTCTGCCTCCGCAAGTAACCGTCGCACTTTATCGTCATAGTTGATAGCAATGAATGGTTTGCCCAGTTGCATTGCAAAGACAATCGCGTGAAACCGACAGGCAATTAATAATTGACTGTTCATTAATGGTTTAAGAGAGAATTCTTGAGGTGTACGATCGCCAAAATAGGTATGCAGTAGATCAAAATCTCTGTTTATGCCAAAGTGCAATGGAAAAGGATGAATTTGAGCATTCGTT
This sequence comes from Scytolyngbya sp. HA4215-MV1, assembly GCA_019359045.1. Lineage (GTDB taxonomy): Bacteria > Cyanobacteriota > Cyanobacteriia > Leptolyngbyales > Leptolyngbyaceae > Scytolyngbya. Next base: position 125,301 of record JAHHIA010000002.1, on the reverse strand, counting down.
AGAACTCTTACCCATGCGTCGATATCAAAAGATCGCCAGTGACAAGGCAATAGATTAAGCGCAATTCCTTGGCAGATCCTATCAGGCTGCTGTTCCGACTGAAATGGAAAACACCAGGTTAGATCCGGATAAACTTCTATTTTAGAATGTTGATTCAACAATGCTTTACTCGTATGATCCCTAACGTAGAAAAAATCAGCTTTTTCAATAAGAGTCAGCACTTCTGAACAGAGTTTTTGGGAAATATGATTGACGCCTAAACCCAAGACTCCGATCTTCGCTTTACAGTCTTGAATCCATTTTGCTGTATTGTTCCAAATACCAACCTGCTCAAAAACAAGTCCGCCTCCACCAATAAGAATCCAATCAAATGATTGGAGATAATCTTTAGGAGGTGGCAAATAATGGGGTAAAAAGATTACTTGATGACCTTGCAATAGTCGAGTAATACAATATTGAATTCGATCATCCCCAGCATTGAGCGCATTGTAATAGCCGAAAATTGCTATTTTCATCAGAAAAAATTATCTCCTTTGCAAGTTGGGCTAAACAACTTGCTGATTCTCGATACGAAAGATGGCTTGAATTCAAAATCGGGGCGAAGCGTGACTTTTTGTTTTGTAGTTCCAGGCAGTTGGCGGCATAGCTCAGCCAACATGGGGAAAAGATTGTAGTGATTGAGAACCAGGTTCCGCGCCTCCATCACTGCGGGGAGCGATCGCTCATATTGATGATTAGAGATCGCTTGTTCAAGGGTATCAATTACCCGATCAATATCTTGCGAATTAATCTGAATAAATGACTGAGCAGAAAAGTAATCTGTTAAGTTGGGGCAACCACAATAAATTGGCAAAGAAAATCCTAAATATGCATCCGTTAATTTCTCAGTCCAATAATGGGGAAAACTACCATTTTCCAATACAAGATGATATTTATAGGGATAGATTCCCTCCCATTTATCTAGGATGGGATTAAACCCATATCCAAAAATATCCAATTCCTTAAAGTGACCTTTGAGTATTTCTAATAAACGTAATCGAGTACGATGACCTAAAGTATAGTTTTTATTGGAACAAATAATAGAAATTCGATCTATTTTTTGATCAGGCTGCACTTCAATAAGCTGATCGTAAGAATAGTTTGCCAAATGCCAAGTTTGCCCATGTTGAGTTAGTAAAACATTGGAATGCTTCAAATTCGTATGGCAGCTAACAACTACGTTAAATTGCTTGAGATAGCCGGATTGCCAAGTCATCATATCAGGAGGTTCTCGAGTCACTAGTACCAAATTTTCGGGTGGACAATGTGTACTTTCTAACGTTAACAACCCTTTAGTACTTTGTAAGACAACCCAGGCATCACATTCTTCACAAGACTGATTAATCAGGAATTTGCAATCTTCCCAAATTCCCTGTGAACGAGGAGTCTGACGTATCCCCCCCCAATTAGGATAGCCCACCGTGAGTTTAATACGCATCACTGCTAATCAGCATAAAATAAAATAAGCAACAAAATGCGCCCTCATTTATTACCGACTTTCATTGCTTCTAGATTCAAGCTCACTGGATATTTGCGCCCCAAATAGCGACCTGACCAATCATCAAATGTAGTCATTTCGCACTTTCCCGGTTGCCAGATTTGAACCTCTTTAAAACCAACTTTGAGTAAAGCATTCGTCAAATTTTTTGCGTTAAAAACAGCTTTGTGAAAATTAAATTCATAATTTTGACCGCCCATCATTAAGCCCATGACGGGTTCAAGATCGTATTTCAAATCGGCATAAATGTTCAGCAATAAATCAAAATCAGGGACTGATATACGCAAAATTCCATCTTTTTTAAGAACGCGATACCATTCAGCTAAAACCCGATGAGTTTGAGTGTGAGAAAAGTGCTCTAAGCAGTGACAAGCATAAATTAGATCAACACTATTGTCTTTAAACGGGGACAGATTATCGATCGGGCGGACATAATGAATATGGGAAGCCGGTCGAGCATCAATATTAATAAATTTCGGATGCTGGATAGAACCACAACCCAAGTGTAAATTAATGGTATTGTCTGTATTTTGGGGAAACGGAGGACGAACAAACTGTCTACTCAATTTAACAGCTTTCACGCTCAAAGCTTCACTCAATTGATTGAGTTTAAGATAGAGGTGACCGAAGGAAAAGTGGGAACGCAATAACATATTTTTCTATAGAGCACTTCGACTGTGTTGAGGCAGTGGAGAAAATAATTGATGGATGCGCTGATAAAAATCTAAAGCCAGTAAAATTTTTGGATGGTACAAAATTATTTTGATCAATTTTAACCAACGAATAAGTTTACAATCGCTGCCTTCAACTGAATTTTTAATCTCCTTCAAAAAGGCACTCTGGTAAAGCCAATTACCCTGCAATACTAAGCGATGTTTGTTGGGTAAATTTAGAGAGTAATCCCAAATTAAAGGACGGACTACATTGAGCAATTCCTCAGCGACTAGTTCGCTCTGGTTTGATTTTTGAGTTGTGGTAAATCGAAAACATGATAATTCTGCATCGATTCTACTTACCTTGGCACCGAACCGCAGAATTCGACTCCAGTATTCATAGTCCATCACAAAATTTAAGTCTTCATTGAATAATCCAATTTGATTTGTGATTCGCTTTGTCCAAAACACCTCTGGTTGAACAAATTGACGTTTCGCCCACCAGACGTGCCAAAGATCCAGAATTTCTTCTATTTTTTGAATGTTGCCAAATTGTTCTCCAACTTTTTCGCCTTTTTCATTTACGTAACGGCACTTGCCGTGGAATAGATCAGTATTAGGAAACGCTTGGAAATAGGCTGCAACTGTTAATAATGTGTCTGGCAAGTAATAATCGTCGCTATTGAGGTATGCTAGGATTTCACCTGTAGATTTTTCAATTCCTTTATTAAGGGCATGGGTTTGTCCTCGATCGGGTTCACTCACCCAGTAAGTAATCCAGGGTTCGTATTTTTTGATAATTTCTACAGTGTTATCAGTGCTACCCCCATCAATGATGATGTATTCCAAATTGGGATAATTTTGACCTAAGACAGAACAGATTGTTTCTTCAATAAATTGTCCCTGATTATAACTAGGGGTAATCACACTAATTCGAGGTAACTTAGACTGTTCTAAATTATCATTATCCAAACCTTTCTCTGGCTCGACCCAGAGAAATTTGTTTTGACTGAAAGGGAGCGGTGAAAGACTCATGTTCAAAGCCCTGATGCTTGATTAAGCGCTTTTAACGATCTGTTAAAAAATCGGATTAATAGCAGAAAAATCATTTTTGATTTCTCTTTGTTTATGCACTTTGGCAGGGCTGCCAATCATAATTGAATAAGGTGCAACATCTTTAGTCACTACTGAATTGGCTCCAATCACCGCACCTTTACCAATGGTGATGCCGGGAAGAATGACTGCATGTGCCCCAATCCAAACATCATCCTCAATAATCACAGGTTGTCGGATAGTGTCTTTGCGCATATCTGCCTTACTGTGATTATGTGTCACCGACGTGATGGCTGTATGGGAAGCGATTAAAACGCGATTGCCAATGGTGATACCACCCTGGCACCACATATGAACGTAAGTCCCGATCGAGACACCATTTCCAATTTCGAGGTTACCAGGATTAATAATGTAGAATGGGAAATAAAAATGACAGTCTTCTCCACAAAATTTGAGCTGTTGAATTAATGTTTCTTGTTGACTTTCCAATAAATATTGGTGGATCTTATTAAAGAATTTAACCCTAGTTGAAACTATAATTTTTCTAAGCTTTCTACTCAACATGCCAGTTCCCCTGAAGACTAATTTTGCCTAATCTGTGATCATACTTTTGACCGTTCTTAAAAGCAGATTCAACCTGAAAAGACTCTACATATTCCACCCAATCCACAAATTTTTTATGTTCATCAAAAATACCGGCAGAGATGGTATATCTTCCAGGCAAAAAATGATTCATAAAACTAATTTTTAATTGACCTTGATTTGATGTCGGTTTTACTCGGGTATTGGAATCTCTTTGGAATAAGCTTGCCTGGACTTCTCCATCATCAAACGAAGAAACTAAAACAAAAAATTCTATTTCTTGAATAGGTTGATTGAGTTGATAGTTAATAGCAATCTCTATTTGGTCAAAGATGGAGACGACGGCTTCATTTTGACTGATATTATTAATTGTGATATTTGATATTTCTGCTCTGCGATCGCCCTTGATATGATGGTATGTTTTCTTCGCGTCAGAGAGAGAGTTGGTCGTGAATGATTGCATATATTTGGAGGCAATTTGAATGGGATTACCATCCGCTAAAATACCTCCGTTTGCAAGTAAGATGGCTCTAGTACAGAGTTGTTTGACGGTTGCCAAATTATGGCTGACAAATAAGACGGTTCTGCCCTCTTTGCCAACATCTTCCATCTTACCTAAGCACTTTTTTTGAAACTGTAAATCTCCAACTGCTAATACTTCATCTACGATCAAAATCTCAGGTTCTAGGTGAGCGGCAACAGCGAATGCTAGTCGTACATACATCCCTGATGAATAGCGTTTGACGGGTGTATCTAGAAACTTTTCGATCTCTGCAAATGCCACAATTTCATCAAACTTGCGGCTAATTTCTGCTTTACCCATTCCAAGAATGGCACCATTCAAAAAGATGTTTTCTCTTCCAGTGAGTTCAGGATGAAACCCAGTGCCAACTTCCAGCAAACTGGCAACTCTTCCTTTGATGCGAATTCTGCCATGGGTAGGTTCGGTGATGCGGCTGAGGATTTTAAGTAGCGTTGATTTACCGGCTCCATTGCGACCAATGATGCCGACTCGATCGCCTTGCTGAATCTTAAACGAAACATCCTTGAGTGCCCAAAACTCCTCCTGGTTTGGGATTAGAGTGCGCGATCTCGACCCCATAAATCTGTGACCAATGGACTGAACTCGATCGCTGATCACATCTCGCAACGAGGTATAACGTTCCTGGGATTGATGCTTGAGGATGTATTTTTTGCCCAGATTTTCAACTTGAATGATGGAGTTTGTCATGCTGGGTTGGGTAGGTAGCCGGTATTGGGGGTTAGGTAACAGGTGTTTGGTGTTAGGTAATAGGTGTGAGAGGGGGCTCAACATCACCAGTCAATAACTTTTCAAACATCCTTTGAGACGAGTTTTGAGTCGAGATTAATCAAGATTTACTAGCAGCTGACTCCTAACTCCTAGCGCTTCAAAAGGTTCGTGAGGTTCGAGCGTATTGGGTGAAAAGGGTTTTGAAACGTTCCAGACTGGTCAAAAATTGATTGGTTTGGCCGACCAGTCGATTGAGTTGGGTGCAGGCAGCCGCATCTCCTCCTGCACAGGCTTGATTGGTGGTGTTGATGTCTTGTTGCAGACTTTTGGCGACCCGGCGAATCTCTCGATCGAATTTACGAGAGCACTGGCTAAAAGATGCGCCCAAACAGGCGTTGGCTCGTTGCAAAGACCCTTTGGTATCTGCCCCGATCGCCTCATTATTCAGAAGTTCTGAAATTGCTGTTTGCAAAGTTTGGGCCGCCGCAGCCATTTCATGCCGTTGACCTGAGCCTCCGCCCTGGCAAGCATTACCGCTGGTTCTGCGTTGGTCGGGGGTGCTGAAGTTTAGGCAATTAACCTCGGAATTAGTTGTGTCATTAAACACATTGGTGCCGCTAGTGTCCGATTGGTTTCCTTCAGCGGCATGCACTGGAATTGCGATGAATGCACAAAGACTGACGATCGCACCCATCATCCACCGTGTTTGCTTCGCTTGAAACTGCATCGTTCCTCCTGAGAATTCAGAATTTAAATGATGTGCCGACACCTAAGACAAACCTAGCGTGATCGCCCTCACCGAGGACATCGCGCAACGCCGGGGTGATGACCAGATTGAAATTTTTGAAAGGAGAAATTGATAGCCCCAAAGCCAGATCTTGCCCGGTCCATTCAGTGATAAAGCTGACTGGGCGAGCGATGCGTAGCGCAATACTGCCGAAGGGATTGACCGCACCCCGATCGTCTTCAATATCTTCGACCGTGCGAAATTGCCCATTGCCCAGCCCGGCACTGACTGCAACTCGGCTAAAGGGTTGGTTGATGTCTGATCGGGTACGGAATATCTGCGTCACAACGCCGTAGAGCGAATCCTTAAAATCGTTGTCATTGCCAAGATTGAGGAAGCCATTCCAGCCCACGGCGATCGAGGTGTCTGTGGCAAGGCGGCGATGGACTTTCAGATTAAAGCCCCCCGTGCCAAAGTCGCGGTTACTGCCAAAACTGGCGATCGTGTAGCTCAATTCTACCCCGACTGCTTTTTGGGCATCGCCAAACCCAATGCCAAACCCTAGCGACCCATCATCTTTTTCACTGCCCCGCACACTTTCTTGGTAAGTGGCGCTGGCAAATCCGGTCAGATTATCTGCACCAAATCCAGAGGGATTGGCAACGGTGATGCCAGGAGACCCACCAAAAATGTCCCCAAACAGGGGATCAGCTTGCACGGCTTGCAAACGATTTTGTACATCCTGAACCGTTGCTGTGGGGGGGGTGGCACTCTCTGGCAAGGGTGGGTTGTCGGGTGCGGGGGGAGTAACTGCTACCGCCAGCGGGACGACGAGGTAACGAGCTGCCATCGCAGTGGGAGCCAAAGGTGGGGCTTCGCCCAGTTTGACTAGCGATTGGTAGATAAAAGCAGCCGCATCGGCGCGAGTTGCAGCCTGGTTGGGATTTAAGCGTTGAAGGTTAGGATAGTTGACAATCAGACGATTTTCGATCGCAGCCACAACGGAAGATTCCCCGTAATCGGGAATGCTATCTGCATCTTGAAAATAGGTGGTGAGATTTTCAGGTTTTTCACTAGTGGCGATCAGATTAAGTCCCTGAGTTAGAGTCGTGATCACCTGTAGCCGAGAGACCGCCTGGTTTGGTTTGAAAGCATTCCCAGGATATTTGGTCAGAAAGCCGTGTCGATAAGCAGTCTGGATTGCGTCGTAAGCCCAATGGCTGGGAGGCACATCGGTGAAGTCGAACGCTGCCAAATTGTTGCCTGGCGTAGATGGAAAAGCTTTTTGCAACATTGCGGCAAACTGCGATCGATTAACCAAGTCATCGGGGCGAAAAGTGCGATCGGGAAATCCGCGCACAATGTTCCGATCTGCCAGGTATTCAATAAAATCTTGCGCCCAGTGCCCTTGAATATCAGTGAAAGTAGAATTGACCGCCGTCTGAGCTAAAGATTGTGCCAGTAAGGTTTCTGGTTGCCTGATGAGGGCAGCAGATAAACGAGCGGGAGGTGGGGCACTTCGAGGGATAAATTTTGTCGATTCTGCGGATTGACTGGATAGGTGTGAAGCGTTTGCGACAGAGATGGTCTGAAGCCTGAGGTTGGGGGTCTGAGTCTGAAGGTTTGTCTCAGGGTTGAAGCCTGAACCCTGAGTAAAGACTGGCTGAGTTTGTGCTTCTGCTGAGGCAAGATTGGTTAGAACAGGCTCCGATCCTGGGAGGACTTCTGGCGGTGCAACAGCCAGGGGTAACCCCACAGCAGCCACAGTGGGGGTGCTGGTTGCTGCGACCTGAGGCAGCCCAGGCGTAGGCTGGGAAAACTTTTCCGTCGGCGAGATCGCAGTTGACTCGGTCGCAACCGTTGTAAATTGTGCAGTGGTCAATGTTTCGGGTGTGGCGATCGCGTAGATCGGTTCAACCACAGCAGAATCAGCCTGGATACTTGAGTTTTCAACCCCCGGTTCCATGGTAGGAGCATGAACTGGATTGGCATGGGTGGGCAAATCCCAGCCTGCTAAAGTTGCGAGGGTGCAAGCCGTCAGAATGGGGACACGCGAAGAAGTCATCCGATGGAGCCTTCCTGAAACCAATTAAAGTCTTTAACTGTTACACTGCGTCTCTTCTTGAATCAGGATAAAAAACGAGAATCCTGAAACGATTTTTCCGAATTCTCAGCCCGTATTTTTCTTGGTCAAAGTATTCGATTCAGGCGCTTTTTGGGATTGGATAAAATGTTCGATCTATCCTCCCAATTGGTGCCATAAATTGATTGGAAAGATAGATTTTTAAGCTCTTCATTGACGCAGAATATATCGGCGTTGCTGAAAAGCAGGATGATTTGGAACAAAGTTTCAAATCATTCAGTATCATTTTCATCCCGTTGCTGAGCAACGCCCAGAATATATCTGTTGTAGGGTTCTCAAGTAGGCGCTTCTAGCAGCAATTTTTTTTTATTTGAATATGACTAACGCTATTTTTAGACGGGGATTCTTCAGACTGATTACAATTGCATCAATAGGATTTATTTCGTAAGATTACTGCACTTCCGAGAGTGAAGTCAGGATTCCTACAAATTGCTGATCGACAGAACCTACCTCAAAGTTTGAGCCGAATGATTAGTGATCAAAAAGATGTATTGAGCTATCTCCCTAATTTGACAGCTACCTGTAAAAATAAGTTCCTTCTTGGACAGTCGCTTTCCTTGCTTGGTTCAGATTAGATCGGGCAGCCAAAAGGGATGAGCCAAAGTGAGATCTGTCCTGATTCAAACTGAAAATGGTGTATCAATAGACAGCCCTCCGTCAAATTCTGTTGATTTGCTTGCTTGCAATGCTCTGCTTGAGACGCCTCCAAAAGGCGCTATCTCGAAACCAGCATCCAAGATTGGACAGTGAACCGGGCTTCTCTGTTGGGTCAGATTTCTGTTTGTAGAGGGACGCGATGAGCGATCGTTATCTATGCGTGTCTTAACCATTGCTATCAGCACTTTATCGGCTTTTGCGGTTCAAGAACTTGCCTATACCCGCAGCATCAGTCCGAATATCAGTCCGCCAAGTTCGGAAGGTGTCGCCCCAGTTAACAGAGGCGACGCCGCACCCGTGGCAACCAGTACCCCGATCGCGGTGCCCGAAGTCTCACTCGAATTGGGCACAGTGGGTGGTGCCCAGATGAACGGAGGGCAGCCCTTAGGGGTCTCGAAGGCGACTGCCCAACCAACGCCCATCAGAGCAACCAAACGCCCCAACCAGCCTATTATCCGACCAGTTGATGTCAAAAAATTGCCGATCGATGCCATCATCAACCAGAGCTTAGCCTTCCAAACGAGCCAGACACCTGCAACGGATCAACCGAGGCAGGCTCAGACCGTCGAATCGGCAAGTTCTACCAATCGCATGCCTGGAACACTCCCTGATATCCAGGGGCACTGGGCAGAAGACATCATTCGGACCCTGGCAAGCCGCAACATTGTGCGTGGCTTCACCGATGGGCATTTTCATCCAGATGCACCCATCACTCCTATCCAGTTCGCAGCCATGGCACGCCGATCGTTGCCACAGGCAGCACTCTCTTTACAAGAGGTGCAACGTCAACATCCTGGATTAATCAATACGCGAGCAGATGCTGCCGCCTTTCTTTATCAGTCAATGGTTGATGCGGGGCAAACGCCCGCGATCGCTATTGCTTCTCCAACCCCTGAAACCCAACGAGCAGCCATTGCTCAAGCGGTTGCCACCGTCCAAACCGCCCCTTCAGCGCCTACAAGCGAACCAAGTGAATCGACCGATGGCGCGATCTCGATCCTGCCCGCTCTACAAGCCAAAGCACTGCATATCAAACAAAAATTGGTTGCCACCGTGATCCCGACAACGGACGCTTCCACCACTACTCGTCCTGCGGTTCCAGCCAAGGCTCCAACTGTTGCCCAATTTGATCCGTCTATTCCCCCGCCCTCTGTTCCTGCGATCGCCCTCGCTGCCCAAGAGCAGGACTATGTTTTGGGAGCAGGCGACGACATCCGGTTAGAAGTTTTCGATGTGCCAGAATACAGTAAAGAATATCGAGTGCTGGTCAACGGCGCCTTAAATGTGCCGCTGCTTGGGAGCGTGTCCGTGGATGGATTGACCCTCAAGCAGGCGGGCAATCTCTTATCTGCCAAATATGCTCCCTACTTGACTCGCCCCCGTGTTACGGTCACCCTCATAGCACCGCGTCCTTTAAATGTTGGTGTGGCGGGAGAAGTGAACCGACCTGGCTCTTACAGTATTTCTGTTGCCGAAGGCGGAAAATTTCCCACTCTCACGAAAGTCGTCCAAATGGCAGGGGGCATCACTCAAACTGCTGATTTGCATCAGGTCGAAGTCCGACGTCCGCAACGATCCGGGAGGGAACAGGTCATTCGACTGGATCTGTGGCAACTGTTGCAAGTAGGTGACTTGCGGCAAGATCTGACGCTGCGCGATGGCGATAGCATCTTTATTCCTGCCACGACTGTGAATTTGGCAGAAGCCCCCCAACTAGCCGCCGCTAACTTTGCCGGAGATGCCAGCCAACCACTTAATATTGCCGTGGTGGGCGAGGTACAACGTCCAGGACCGCATATTCTGGCGAAAACAGAAACCAATGGCGGCATGCCGACAGTCACCAAAGCCATTCAGCAGGCAGGGGGGATTACTCAATCTGCTGATATTCGTCAGGTACAGATTCGTCGTATGGCGAGATCGGGCACCGCCCAAACCATTAATGTCAACCTCCTGGCACTGTTGCAAGAGGGTGATTTACAGCAAGATTTGATTTTGCAGCAGGGAGATACGGTGGTGATTCCCACTGCCACCAGCACCACTGCCGCCGAAGCCACCCAACTGGCTTCTGCCAGTTTCTCCCCCGACTCGATCAAAGTCAATGTGGTCGGTGAAGTGGAACGACCCGGCGCGATCGAAGTCAAACCCAATACTCCACTTAACCAGGCGTTGCTCAGTGCGGGTGGTTTTAACAACCGCGCCCACAAGCGCTCAGTGCAACTGATTCGCCTCAACCCCAACGGCACCGTGACTCAGCAAAAGATTGCAGTAGACCTCACCGCCAGCATCAACGAAACCGTCAACCCGATGCTACGCAACAACGACATCATCGTGATTGGACGTTCTGGCAGTGCAAAACTCTCCGACACGCTCAACAATGTACTGGGTCCGCTGGGACGGATACTGCCTTTCGTTTTGTTGTTTTAGTGAAAGGATCGGAGCTTTGGGCGTTGAAGGTTAATCCCGGCAAACTCACTCGCCAAGGTTTCAATCTCTGTAGCGCAAATCTCCCAAATCCCTCTTTTCCCTCACGTTCCCCATCTCCTTTTCCGCGCTCTTTCTCCCTTTTCCTTCCGCTCTTTCTCCCTTTTCCTTCTCCCCCATGGCACCCAGACCCCCCTTCTCCTTTCCCCCCAATCGTCAAGGCAACGCGCCCTCGCATCCCTTCTACCCCAACCCACTACCGAGTGATGAAGGAGAAGAACTCAATCTACGTCAGATTATTGCCATTGGGCGACGACGTAAGGTACTGATCGCTGGGGTCATGATTGCGGTAACGTCAGCAGTGTGGATTTGGACATTGGGGCAAACGCCCCAGTACGAAGGAAAATTTCAACTGTTGGTGGAGCCAGTCACCTCGGATGAACAAAATTTGCAAAATTTGACTAAACTTACGAATTCGGATACCAGCCCCACTTCTCGGTTAGATTACGACACGCAAATTCAGGTTTTGCGGAGTCCTGAATTGATGAACCCGATCGTCCAACAGTTGCGAACCCATGATCCCAATCTGAGCTACAGCAGCCTCATTAGCAATCTGGCAGTGGTTCGGTTACAACAAACCAAAATTTTAGAGATTCGTTATCGCGGTAGTAATCCTCAACAAATTAAATTTGTTCTTGACACGCTTTCCAAAGGCTATTTGAAATACAGTTTGCAAGAACGGCAAACGAACTTGCGTCAGGGCATTCAGTTTGTCGAAGAGCAACTGGAAACGTTGCAAAAAAGAGTTGACAAACTGCAACAACAACTTCAGCTATTTCGTCAGCGCAATAATTTTATTGAGCCTGAAAGTCAGGCTCAACAACTTTCCACTCAACTCAGCAACATCATTCAGCAGCGGTTGGATACGCAGAAGCAGTTGGCAGAAACGCATGCACTGTATGAAAGTTTACAGGGGAGTGCGGGTGCAGCGTCGGCATTGGCAGAAGCCCCCCGATACCAAAAACTGCTAGAACAATTGCGCGAAATTGAGACTAAATCAGCGATCGAATCCAGTCGGTTTCGGGCGCAAAATCCCACCATGGAGTTGCTGCAAGACCAGCGACAAAAGCTATTGCCCGTTTTGCGCGAAGAAGCTCAGCGGGTTTTGGGCGATCGGTTCGCGACGATCTCCACTCAGATTCAGGTCATGGAAGTCCGTGCACAATCGATCGCGCAATCTGAAGAGTTCGTGAACCAACAACTCAGGGATTTGCCACGGCTCTCTCGGCAATACACCGATTTGCAACGGGAACTCAAAGTTGCAACCGAAAGTTTGAATCGCTTTCTAGCAACTCGTGAAACATTGCAAATCGAAACGGCGCAAAAAGATGTGCCCTGGCAATTGTTAGCGACTCCATCTCAGCCCCAGGTGCCCATTTCGCCTGACGCGACACGAAATTTTATCATGGGGGCGATCGCGGGATGTATCCTAGGTATCCTGGCAGCTTTACTGGCGGAACGCCTGGACAATACCTTCCGCTCCACGGATGATTTGAAAGATCACACAGGCTTACCCCTTTTAGGGGCGATTCCCTTCAACCAAGAACTCTCTGACTCAATTGAGCAGATGTCCCCAGGGTTTTCGCTGCCCTCCCTTCCCTTCAACTTTGGCAATCATCGCCATGCCACAGCTTATACGACCGCTGGGTTTGCCGAAGCTTTTCGATCGCTCCATGCCAATATTCATCTGCTCAGTTCTGATACCCCCATCCGATCGCTGGTGATTAGTTCTGCTTTGCCCAGTGATGGCAAATCAACTGTGTCGCTCAATCTGGCACAGGCTGCTGCTGCCATGGGTCAACGGGTGCTCTTAGTGGATGCGGACTTGCGCCGACCTCGCATCAGCCGTTTGTTACAATTGCCCAACTTGCGGGGGTTGAGTAATCTCCTTGCCAGCAATACTGATCCCTGGCAAGTGATTCAACGTATCTCAGATGCTCACCCTGAAGTTTCTATTAGTGGGGGCAATCTTTCGGTTTTAACTGCTGGACAAATTCCACCGGACCCAACCAAGCTGCTGGCATCCCAAAAAATGCATCACTTAGTTGAACGCCTGCAATCCATTTTTGATCTGGTCATTTACGACTCTCCCCCTTTGATTGGTCTGGCTGACAGCAGCCTCCTAGCACGTCACTTGGATGGCATTGTGCTGGTGGTTGGGTTAGGCAAAACCGATCGCAATGCCCTCAACGAAGCCCTAGATAGCCTCAACGTCTCACATACTCAGGTGTTAGGCATGGTTGCCAATGGCGTTAAACATCATACGGCTTCTACCTATAGTTACTACTATCACGCTTACCCCCATGACCAAACGCCTCCTGTCCAGAATGGCAATGGTCACAGTAATGGTAATCGCAATGGTAATAGTAATGGTAATAGTAATGGCAATGGCGTTTATCCCAAGGTGGGGGGCAACCACTAGGGACGGTAGATTTCATAATGAATTCATTTGAGGACCCAATACTTTGCGTCCCTCAAGAAAATACGATGTGATTCTATTTGTGTTCTTGATGATTGGCACAAGCGGTAGATGCTGCCATCACGTTAGGCAACTTTACAACACTGATTAACAAACTCTCGCAAGACTCGGATTTGAGCATTGGAGGGCGTTGCGATCGGGTGGGCTTGCTTAATCCAGTTAATCGCTTCCCATAGCTCTAGGTTGTAGAACTGACACAGATAGGCGATGCAGACCGTGGGCGATCGTTCAATTCCCGCTAAACAATGCACGTAAATGGGTTGTTGAAGCTGGATGGTTTGATGAACCAGGTTCACCACTTCAATCAATTGGTTGACCTTTAGCTCGCGCGCATAGTGACTATCGGGTAGTACAAATCGCAAACACTGGAATTGTTGCCCAAAAGACTGTGGTAATCTACCTTCTGCATCATCACACAGAGAGAGCAGAACTTTGATGCCATGCTGCATCATCTCTTTGCCCTGTTCGGATCGTGGTAACCCCCCGATCGCCAACTTACCCGGAATCACCCAATTGATTGAGCTATTCCGTGGAGAGTGATGTTTTCTAGAATCCGATTCAGAGATCGGGCGCCCAGTGTAAGTCAAAGCGTCTTTAAAGTACTGAAAGATGCGTAGCACAATAAGCCATCCAAAATAAACGATTCAACATCCGTCCATCATTGCGGGCAAAATTCATCCACCCTGCGGATGGCAATTCTACCAACGGCCTTCTAGATCCTCTACAATTCGCTTTGCTTGAAATCCGGATGTCACAAGTCACAAGTGTAAGGACTTGAGAAAAGCGTGGTTCGTTCCTGCCAGTATCCCTGCCCCAACCTGGACATGAATCGAAAGTCTCCCTATCGAATAATTAGCGACAAATAATTTTCTGACCGTTACCCTGTCAAGACTTGCAAAATCTACAATTTCAAATCTGCCATCTAAAATAGGAGCAGTGGTTGGCTGACTGGTTTTGAATGTAACCGGATGACGGTGTTGCATGAAAGTTGCTCTGGTTCATGATTATTTACGTGAATATGGGGATGCTGAACGAGTCCTGGCAGCGCTCCATCGACTTTACCCCCAAGCTCCGGTCTATACTGCCTTTGTCGATCTCGCTCGTCTCGGTACAGCCGCCGGACAGTTTGCTGATTGGGAGATTCGCTCTACCTTTGCCCAACATCTTCCCCTGATCACCCGAAACTTTCGGGCTTACAAGTCATGGCTCCCCTATTTTTGGGAATCGCTTGATCTCTCCGAGTTTGATCTGGTCATTTCCTCTTCAGGTGAATATCTCAGCCATGCCGTGCTGACTGGGGCAGAAACTTTGCACATCAGCTATTGCCACACACCTGCTCGCGACTTGTGGGAACCCGCCCATGCCGAAGCCGGAAATCGCTGGCTCCGTCTTTGGAGAAACACACACCTCAGACACTATGACTTCTATACAACTCAGCGGGTCGATCGATTTATCACTAATTCGCAGCGAGTTGCCCGTCGCATCAAAAAGTTCTATGGCTGCACTGCTGAGGTGATTCCGCCGCCCATCAAGATCCATGGCAAGGGCAAGGCAGGGGAGCAGTACTACCTGTATGTTGGGCAACTCGAGCGACATCAGCAAGTCGATCTCGCGATCGCAGCCTGTCAGCAATTGGCACGGCCTCTTTGGGTAGTTGGCTCTGGGGATGAAGCAGAACGGCTAAAAAGAGAGGCAGGCGATCGCATCCGTTTTTTGGGCAATGTGTCCGAATCTCATCTCCCAGAACTCTATGCCGATGCTCGAGCACTAATTTTTCCTGCGACCGACGCTGATTTTGGGTTTTCTCCCATTGAAGCAATGGGGCATGGTGTGCCCGTGATTGCCTCAGCGCAAAGTGGCATTCGCGAAATTATTCTAAACTACCGTACTGGGCTACTTTTTTCTCAACCAACGGTTGATAGCTTATGTGCCACCATTACCCAGTTTGAAGGGCTGCGTTTTTCAGCTTATGCCTGTATCGAGCGGGCTGAAGAGTTCTCTGAATCAGTGTTTATGCCCAAACTGAAATGGTTTATTGCGCAAGCGATCGATGATCACCAACAGCACCACACCGCAACAAAATCGTGAATGAGCTGTCTCGTATTCCTGAACTGGTGACAAAGGGGCACCGTGAAATCTAAGCGGATTCGTCTCGCCTCAATGAGATGAGCAGATTTTGATATGAGCAGACTTTGGCACAAGATTTTAGATTATCCAGAAATTCACCGAATTGATTTTGATTCTATTCAGTAACTCCGATTCAATCTCCAGGGATTTGCTCAAACCTTAGCGTTTTGATTTCGTCTCCAACAGTCTGAAATCATTCTCAATCCTATGCTTCAATCATTGGTGCAAGCTATCAATCTGTAAGGATTTGTAAAAGACTTTATCTAGATCAATAGAACGACTGCTCTTGCCATTCTCACGCATTGTGAATGGCAAGTGTAGGAGCGGGCGTAATGGAAAATTCCTCTCAAGAATCTCTTCTTGAGAGCCATTGAGTTGTGCTCTCAGAATTGTTTCATTGCCAAATTAAAATTGCAGAATCAGACAAATGTCCATGAAAAGTATCGTACCCCGCCCCCAAATCTCTCCACGCGATATTAGGTTTGATATCCTCAAAGTGATTGGACTTTTGTGCATTATTTTGGCACACTCTGATCCACCGATAGTGATCGATCAATTGAGAAATTTTGATGTTCCTCTGATGGTCATTATTTCAGGAACATTATTCTATTTGACTACTGGAAACAAGCAATTTTTCCTGTGGGATTACTTGAGAAAAAGAGTCCCCAGATTGGTTGCACCAGTCTGGTTATTTCTGGCGTTTTTCTTCACTGCGATCTATCTCCTCTGTCAAGCGACCGGGCAAACCTATCCCTATTTATCCGACGCTTCATCTAATCCTATTTTGAGCAGTTTCTTGTTCCGAGGCGGACTGGGCTATGTTTACATCATTCGAGTTTTTTTAATTACCGCAATTCTGTCTCCTTTGATTCTTAAGCTGTATCGATCGCTCAAGCGTGAAAGCTACTTTCTGGGAGTTCTTGCTATCAGCTACATTGCTTACGAAATCGCACTCAAATTATTAGGTGATGGAGGTCTTTCGCCTCCTTGGTTTGCCATATTTGTCAAACAATATTTGATGCTTTGCGTTCCTTATGGTTGTCTGGTGGGGTTAGGCATGGTTTTAACCAGGCTGAGTCAACAGTTTTTATCGACGATCGTTCTCGCATCCTTCACCATATTTTTGGCAATGTTTGCTCACTTTTTTTGGTTGGCAAAGCAGTTGGGTAAACCCGCAGCTGAGTTGGTCCAAACTCAAATCTATAAATATCCCCCTACTATTTACTACCTGTCTTATGCAATCTTTGCTTCTTTGCTGTTGTATCTTGTGATTGACTACTGCATGAAGCGATATGGTAGCCGTGTGATGGAGCACAAAAGCTGGGTAGATAATTTAGTGTTTGTGAGCGCTTCTTCACTTTGGGTGTATCTATGGCATATCTTTTGGCTCATAACCTGGCGCTTGGTTGTCCAGCCTCACATTCCCTTGACCCAGAATTTTGTGATGACCTTCGGGGTCATTGCGTTTCTAGCGATCGCGACTACCTATCTACAAAAATGGCTGGTTACCCAATTAATTAGAACGACTGAAATTGGGCACAGCCAATCCGATCTGTTGACAATTCTGTTGTTGAAGTAATGCATCCATTTATGCTCGTTTATGCAATTACCTGATAGGTAAACCGCAACGTTACCCAAGTGTTGATATCTAGCATAAAACTATCTGAAGGCGTTGTTGGATGGGGACTCTGGTTTGCCTGGTGCAGATCTTGAAGGATGGCGTGAACGACTTCTAATGCATTGGTCGACAGGTCGATCACTCGTGCACCCTCGGCGGCGAACGAGTTTACTTCTAGCAGGGCGAACGTGCGAGTAAAGGGAGAAGTGCTGCAAATCAGTTGCAAGGTGCAAAAACCAGCCGCGCCTCGCAGGCTCCAGCTTGAATCGGCTTGGGGGAATGTCCTTATTTCTCCAGGGGCAATCCGATCTGATAGGGGGAGGTTGGCATCGATATCAGCAGGAATTGCTGACATCGCACCTGGATAAAATGACATGCTCCCATTACCATCTCGCCCCAACAATAGAAAATAGACTGGACGATCGTCAAAATTTTTAACTCGATACTGAATTTGGCTGCCGATCGGTAGTGATGCGATTCCCTTTTCCAATAACGGTGCTCCATCCGGGGTTGGGGCAGACGATCGATGAGTTGCCCGCTGCATGACCGTTTGTTTTTGAGGGGCAATCAGCTCTAAGGTGGCACTCACGCCCAAGCGAGAAGAAAATTCATTCTCAGTCAAGCTCAGGAGTTTGGCAGCCAACAGCGTCTGCAATAGCGGCGCCAGACGACGCACAGCAGACTTAATCGCTTCCCCTTGTGCCCCCACCGCGCTGGCGATCGGGGCGCGCCCCAGCGAAAATAAGCCATAACTCACCGAACTACTCATTAATCCCTGTACCGCAGCCGTTGGCAAAGCTGCCACTTGGGTAGGCACCTGCTCGGAAGCGTAGGTTTTGCCAAAAAGATAATCTGCAGGTTGCTCTCCGGCTGCGACCGGAGACACATGGGGAATTGCAGAAAACGCGCTGGTAGCATCCACTCGTTCGATCCGCTCCAGGCTATTGTCCAACGCCACGTTCAGATGCAAATTACGTGGAACTACTCGAATCTCTTCCTGTACCCAATGTCCGACCTGGAGTGGCGCTGCCACTTGTCTCCCCTCACCATTGCTTGATCCGCAACAAATTCGGGCCTTGAGCATCAATCCGTCTTGAGCGTAGACTTGCAAGCGAGTCGATTCTGGCTGTCCAATGGGTACTACACGGAGAATCGAATTCGGTTCATACTGCTCCAGAATGGGCGCAGGCAAGCCTGCCATCCATATCTGTACAGTTTGAGTTTTATCTCCTTCCTCGATCGCGGTGACTACACCGTCTGCCCCCTGCTCTGGATGTAGAGTCAGCGCATAGGGAAGGAACAAGTCTCGGCTTTTTTGCACCCCAAAAACGGGTTGTTGTTCTTGATTAGTCAGTTGACTAATGCGCTCACTGGCGCGATTCAGATTGACTTGCAATGAGGTTGCGGGAGCGCTCTGCCAGAGAGCCTGAGTCAGCGCATAGGTAAATAATCCGGCGCTGAATCCATCCCACTGGGCTTCAAAAGCTTTTTCACCAGTGACAGGTTCACCTTGCCCACGGGTTTGCCCACCTGCAGCAGTTAAAACAACCCCGGGTATTTGTCCCGCCCGTCGCCATTCATCAACCTGATTGGGAGAGAGGTTCAAACTGGAGAGGAGCTGAGTTTGCAAAGCCAGTTCTTCCTGACTGGGCGCTGCAAGCAACAGTGTGGGGTGAGAACGGAGCCGCAAGTTCCCCTGGAGGGAGGTGCCTGTATAAACGTAGCTAGTGTCCAGGATGGTTATAACTTGTTGGGTTGGCAACGATCGCAACATTAACGCCAAAGTACTGGTCAATAGACCATTGACCACGGTTGCTCCGTCAACTTCGCTGTCGATAGGCATCAGGCTCGTCTGCCGTCCAGGTGCTGCCTGATTGGGCTCTAAAATTCCCCCATAGCCACTAAAATGAAAGACCACAACATCGTTTGCTTTGGCTTGCTCGATCAGATGAGTCAGAAAAGCCGTTTCGATATTTTGGCGTGTCGCTTGTTGATCAGTGAGTACAACAATATCCGCGTTGCGAAATCCGAAGCGATGGATCAATAATTCGCGTTGCAATTCTACATCGGTAATGCAACCGTTTAGCGGTGTACCACCAGGATATTGGTTAATGCCGACCAATAAGGCGAGCTTCCGCTGTCCCGGTTGTGCTAGCGCCCGATAGTAACGATCGCTCAGCACCGACAACCCCAGTTGCGACGCTTCCAGAACGGTTAGCGCCAAGCCGAGCCGCTGCAAAAAAGCCCGTCGCTTGAGTCTCATCCAGCTACCACGCATCCAATGTGGATTCCCTTGGCTTTTTACAAGAATTCAGATTAAAAATTAAAGATAAAATAATATCTGTCCGCTCAGCTTGGCGATCACTTCAGCCTGGGCAAAACTTCTACTCTCTACCTTTTAACTTTCAATTTCAATTGGCACTAACAGCTTAACCTCTATCCTCAGCAATTCGTTCAGGTTTTCGGGCGCGATTCAAAGCGATGTTGTCAGGTTTGCAATCACACTAAAAAAACTAGCTACGCTAAAAAAGCGAGCCTATGATTCAATCCAGTGCACACGGATAAAGTGCGCCGATCTTCCCAGGGGATCTTCTAGTGGCAAAATCCGATCAACTTCTAGGTTGAAAGGCACAGCAGTCGTAATATACCGCTGCACTACTGCACCTAAATCAGGAGCCAGATAGGCAGCAGCAGTCGTTGCCAATCCCAGCCCCAACAATTGCTCGATCGGACCTCGTGGCAATAGCAAACTTGTACTCAGTGCAAATCCTGCCGTCAGCGCTAGCGCCACAGAAAAGTTGGTGCCACAACGCGGATGCACCGCTAAATCCCATTCCCCACTGGTCAATCTTTGAAGGGCAACCCGCACCCCCCGGTGCAAATCCGGCAGATTGACCTGACCATACAGGTAGAAACCTTTATCTGTAGACATTCCGCCCAACTGTCCATTATCGGCTGGACGACCACGCTGAGACGATCTCGGTGCCCCATCGGCTGGGCGACTCAGTACCCAAACAGTTGCATGTTCTAGCGCGTGAACCTGACGCAAAAGCAAAATTTCTTTTAGCCCAGGCACAAAACTAAGCTGCTTCAATAACTCCGCATCTTGACTGGCAGTAGGAGAATAAATCGGTGCTTGAGATAATACAGAAGTCAAGCAGGACAGCCAATCATTATTTCTTCCCAATAAATGGGAAGAAGCAGTGAAGGTAGCGTCAGACATCGTAGAACCCTCTCACTCGTCTCCATAAAAACCAAGAACAGGGACATCCTTCTGCCACTCATTCTTCTTCGATCTCACAAACAAAAACAAAGGGTAAGGTTCCTTCACTCTAACGCTTACCCCCTGTGCCTGCTTTGGAGTCTTTGCAAATCGTAGTTGAGCGGCTCAGAACACCGAGCAGATCCAATCAGGAGCCGATTTGGTTTGCAGCGGTACTTCAGACAGTAAACTTGAACTCTATGCGCCCGTAGGGAGATTCTCCGACGAAGGAGGTAACGCGGCATTCGGGCTATTGCCGGAACCCTCAACCGCTGGCTTTTCGCCAACCGCCTTCGCGACTTCAACGCCATTCTCCTCAAGAATCACCACGGGATCAGCGCCTTCATACATCTCAATCCGCTTGACTAAAATCTGCCCGTTCGATAGCCGCTGCCCCACTCGTACATAGCGACTGGTCGATTCGTTAGGAGCTTTGACGATCGCCTGAGCCACTCCTGCAACTTTCACAACTCCTGTAATTTCAACTTCTTTGGCTAAGTCAGCCTGAGGGGCAGGAGGCAGGGTCGGAAGTGACGTATTCCCAGGGGGGAACAAATTTCCGCTTCCCGGTTTAAATTTTTGACCTACATTCCCACCTGGTGTTGGTAACTGAGGCAACTTAATCCGCACCTTCCGTTGAGGCGGGGAAAAAGGTGTCTTGTTATTAATTGAGGGAGGAATATTAGAAAAAGGGTCTTTTGTGCTCTTACGTGCACTAATACTTGCCTGCACCTGTCGTGCGCGCTCATCTGGATTGACTGGCTGGATTAATCCTGGAACTGCAACTGTAACACCACCAACCCCGCCAGGCTTTTGAGCAATCAACGGCTTAGCAAACGAAGGAGAGGCGGCAGTTGTAGGCGATGCTGCCGGAGACGGAGCAGGACTCGTGCTGACATCTGGTTCAGAAGAACATCCAACCGCCAACAGCGCGAGTGCTCCTGCAAGGGTCATGAATGAAAAGTAACGCATACCAACCCCAAAAGCTTTACTCAAAGATACTCTCTTATACACACATTGGCTAACAATTTCACGGAAAATATTGACCAACTTTCTCATCAGTTTCAAGCTTCTCAGTCAGTGAGCGAAATTATTTTGTAGAACACTGTGTTCTGTCTTCAGAATTTTGACTCGAGGGTCAGGCTCAAAATTACAGAGTTCTTTTGTTTCTTAAAAGCTGCTGCCTAGGGAATATGGATTAAATAACACCGAATTTCTACTGTACGGGCGCGGCATTGGGCTGAGGTTTCTAGGGCAAGATGAGAAGGTGTTACCGAATGCCACGTCCCTACGCCGAGAATTACACCTTAATTAATCTATGACCCTTAGTTCTGTTCTTTAGCTTTGATGAGAGATGCCAAAAACTAAGAGGGACATGTCGCCATGCCCCTCTACAGAAACTCGGTAGAAAGTTTGCTTGATATCATCAGGCACCCTGCGCCACTGAGAATTAGACCATTTAATCGTCCGTGCCTGCCATTAAGTCTTGAAGTTTCTCCAGCCCTTTTTTCACTCGGCGAGAAACAGTCACTGCACTAATCCCTAAACGTTCTGCGGTTTCTTTCTGAGTTAAGTCGTGTAGGAAGACAAATTCTAAGATTTCGCGAGTTCTTTTTTCGAGTTGAATAAGTGCTTGTTGCAGGCGAATTTGGTCTTCTTGCGCCAGCTGAAAGCTGCGATATCCGTTGTCAGGAACTAGTTCTCCTAAGGGCGTAGAGCCATTGTCATCATCTCCGACTGGTGCATCGAGGCTTAGTGGAGAGCGATTTTGCATGGCAAGCTTAATTTCTTGCCACTCTTCGACTGCGATTTCTAGCCCGGCTGCAATTTCTTGGTCGTTTGGTTGACGGTTTAACTTAACCTGAAGCTCACGAACCACCCACACAGCTTGCCGTTCTAACGCTTGCCAGCGACGAGGAATCCGCACAGAGGGACTTTTATCGCGCAGGTAATGTTGAATTTCACCACGAATATAGGGAATTGCAAAAGAACTAAAGGCATGCCCCTTGGTCATATCGAATCGTTCGATCGCTCGAATTAAACCAATGCAACCAACTTGAAGCAAGTCTTCATAGCTTTCAGTGCACTGATTAATCCAATGGTGCGCTTCCTTTCTAACTAAACCAAAGTTTAGTTGCACTAGCTGGTTACGGAGATCAGAAGAGGGCATCTTTTGATACTCACGTAGCAGTTGCAAGCTCTCATTTTTGAGTTCGTAGGTGGCTGTGATAGGCATGACGAGTTTCAGTAGTAAGAGCGGTAGCCAGGACCCGATAGACCCAGCTTTGCCGTTTTTTCAGGAAATTGCTGTGATATGAGACATACCCTGCACTTGCAAAGGATGCTGGGAGCCGCCCAAAGAGATGAAGTTTGGGGATCGCTTCATTAAGGGCTATCTTACTGCAAGCGTTGCTTGCTGGATGCAAATCAAGTGATTTGTTTCAACCTAACCCTATTCTTTTGGTCAAATTGACAACAACTGCATTTCTACGGAATCTATGTGTTGCTTTGGACAAACAGTATCCGAGGTTTGAAAAGATCAATCATTAAAGCTGCCTTAAATTAGGTCATCTGAAAAAATTTTCAGTAGGGAATTACTGATTTGATAGGTTTGCGCAACCGATCTTCGCGACAGAAAAGAAAAATGGGGGCAGATACCCCCATCCTTAAAATTACGGAGACCAACGTCTCCTTTGGAAAGCCAGTTTACTAAATACTCAAGTGAGGTGCGATCGTTAGGCTTCTTCAGCTTCTACTCGACCGTAAAAGGTGCCGCGAATTTTGACTTCGCTGGGTTCACGAGATCCCATGTCCGTTTCGGAGGGTTGGACGCTTTCAAACGAACCTACGAGTTCGCCAGTGCTGCCATCAACCTTAGAAATTTGCAAGAAAATCTTGCCTTTATCCAACTGGAACTGCTTGAGGTTTTCACGCAAGAGTTCCTCATCATCTGCACGGGAGGGTAAGGCAACGGCGTTGTCATAGCCAGCGGTTAAACCCCGCCCTTTTGGATCGAGGAAGTTAGATGTTCGATAAGAAGGAACTCTAAATTCTCCTTGAAAATCAGTAGAAGCGTTGATGGTAGTTTGTCCAGGGTCAGTCGTGGCAACCAAGCTCTTGATGGTAAACAAGAAGGGAACGCGCTCACCACCGGGCAACTGTACCGTAATTGCCTGAAAGTCAATGCCATCTTCTTCGGTAAAGGTTAGGCTACCGTCAGAATTCTGGGTCAGTGTTCCTTGGATCGCATCAAGCGAGGAGGTTAGCCGAGTCATCAACTTACCAGGAACAAAAGCTGATTGTTGCCGTTTGGTGCCTTCTTCCTTCACATAAAAGCTCTGGGGCTGAAGGCATAACGATGTGAGTTTGTAAGACTTGCCTGATTCGATTGGGATAGAGCCGCGAGTAATATCTCCCAGTTGGGGACAATTGTTTGCTAAACCCGTGCCTCGAATTTGGTCATAGGTAAGCAGGTCGCTACTCGTAGCCGGAGCGCCGCCGCATGCGGTGAGAACACTCAGGCACATCGCCAAAAGTGTCACAATTAAAGCGCGATACCTCATGGTCAACCTCAAAATCAATGTGAAAGTGTCTGCCAGTGCAATCCGGACTGAAGCTAGTGCCTCAGGCGAAAAGAGGAATCTTTCAAACTGATTGCCTGGGAGTAGACAAGTGCCTACGATCGCCAGGAAAGTCCAGTTTGGAAGAATGCCACTAGAGTCGCCAGGAAGACCCGTCGAACCACTGCCAGTTCAAGCTAAATTTTTGATAATGGCTGGAATGATTAGGATCTTAGGATCTCACTACAGCATTTTACATGGCTTTGCACCCTTATTCCCTGGACACATTGCCAAATTGAAAAGGCTTGGGACGTGTACTCAAGCGGTTACCAATTGCCAAGGGTATAAATGTTGAAGTGGAATATTTTTTGGGGTATTGCCTAAGCATGGATATGGAGCTTGAAGGAAAACAATCTCAGGCTGATTTACAGTCTTCCAATTTAGGATCGATTGAAGATGCGATTCGGGCTGAAGCTTCAGAATATCAGGGTGATAGCCTAAAACTTTTGGCTTTGTTGCGATCGCTGGAAGGAGTGCATCGAGAAATCCGAGATGGGTTGTTCCAACAATCTCTGCCGGATAATCGACAGGCATTGTATGCTCTGGTGAGGGATATTGAAGCCAAGGGAGGGTGGCCCTATATTCAGCGGATGAAGCTAAAGGCGCTTTTGGAAGGGTGGGAATCTGAGGATGACCTAAATTCTGAAGAAACACTTTACCCGTTATCTCCTTTATCAGAGTTGGATAAGGAGTCTCAATCAGAAAACTAGTAAGTAGGTAGCCCTAATTAATTGTAAGGAAGGGGTTTGGGGACTGCGCCCCCAGGCAGGGGGTTTTACCCCCTCCACCCCCAAATACCCCGTCGCTGTGAAAAGGGGGGAAATGGGGCAGCGGGCAATGTAAATGTTTATGATTTTTCACGAAGGCTATGCAAGTTGACTGGCAAATTGCCAAAACCTACGAAGATATCTTGTACTGCAAGGCAAATGGCATTGCGAAAGTGACGATTAATCGTCCGCATAAGCGCAATGCCTTTCGCCCAAAAACAATTTTTGAGTTATACGATGCGTTCGTGGATGCACGAGAAGATACCCAAATTGGGGTAGTTTTGTTGACAGGGGCAGGTCCCCATACGGATGGCAAGTATGCGTTCTGTTCGGGGGGGGACCAAAGTGTACGGGGGCAGGCGGGCTATATCGATGAGGCGGGGACTCCGCGGTTGAATGTTCTCGATTTGCAACGGCTGATTCGTTCCATGCCCAAAGTGGTGATTGCGTTGGTGGCGGGCTATGCAATCGGAGGTGGACATGTCTTACATGTAATCTGTGATCTGACGATCGCAGCTGAGAATGCCATCTTTGGGCAAACGGGACCCAAAGTAGGGAGTTTTGACGGCGGATTTGGCGCGAGCTATTTAGCCCGCATTGTTGGACAAAAAAAGGCGCGCGAAATCTGGTATCTTTGCCGTCAATACGACGCCAAGCAGGCACTAGAGATGGGGTTAGTCAATTGTGTCGTGCCTGTAGAGCAACTGGAAGCAGAAGGCGTTCAATGGGCACAAGAAATTCTCGAAAAAAGCCCGATCGCGATTCGTTGCTTAAAAGCTGCTTTCAATGCAGATTGTGACGGTCAGGCAGGGTTGCAAGAGTTGGCAGGAAATGCCACGTTGCTCTACTACATGACCGAAGAAGGCTCGGAAGGGAAGCAGGCATTTTTGGAAAAACGACAACCTGATTTTCGCCAATATCCCTGGTTACCTTAAGGAACTGGACGATGCTCGAATTGGGCGATCGTCCAGTTCAAATCAAACTTCTACAGGAGATTTTTTGCCAACTGGCGCATAGTATTCGCCATTTTCATCGACTTCTACGTGAACCAGGGACGCTTCGCCCGTGATCAGACGAGCACCTCGCTTGCGTGTGAAGTAATTCCACCCCCACTGCAACAGCACAATGAGTTTGTTGTCGAACTCGATCAGGTAATAGATGTGGGCAAAAACCCAAACTAGCCAGGCAAGTGGACCTGAAAACTTGACAAATCCCAAATCTACCACGGCAGAATTTTGACCGATCACTGCCAGGCTACCGATGTCGCTGTAGGTAAAAGGTGGCGGGGTTTTGCCCTGAAGCCTTGCACAGACAAGCTTGGCGACATATTCGCCCTCTTGCATGGCAACCGGTGCCACACCAGGCAAGGGTTTCCCTCCCTGATGAGCAAAATGGGATAAATCACCAATGACAAAAATGTCGGGCTGAGTCGGTAAGCTTAAGTCGGGTTCAACGATGACCCGCCCAGCGCGATCAAGCGTGGCTCCAGCCCGTTCTGCCAGCACCTGTCCCATATGAGAGGCCTTGACCCCTGCCGCCCAAAGAATGGTACGGGAAGGGATCTGCTGTACCTGCCCTGCTTGCTGAAAAGTGACCACATCATTATCGATGTCTGTGACCATGGTTTTGGTCTGAACGGTCACGCCTAACTGAGTCAGGGAACGTTCGGCTTTTTGAGAAAGTTCCGGGGGGTAGGGTGGCAGGATGCGATCCAGCCCTTCTAGCAGCAAGATTTGGGTTTCGCTGGTATCGATGTTACGAAAGTCTTGTTTGAGGGTGTTGAAGGCAAGTTCGGCGATCGCGCCTGCCAGTTCGACCCCTGTGGGACCGCCTCCGACAATGACAAATGTCAACCAGGCACGTCGTTTTTCCAGATCAGTTTCTTTTTCTGCCGCTTCAAATGCCATAAAGATGCGACGGCGCATTTCTAAAGCATCTTCGACGGTTTTGAGTCCGGGGGCTGTGGTTTTCCAGTGATCGTTGCCAAAGTAGTGATGACTTACTCCAGTTGCCACGATCAACGTATCGTAGGCTAGCACTTGATTGCGGAGCATCACTTGCTTTTGTTGTGAATCAAGATCAAGAACCTCATCCATCAACACTTGCGTATTTTTGTTTTCACTAAAAATAGCGCGCAAGGGAGAAGAAATATCGGCTGGCGAAAGAGTGCCAGTGGCAACTTGATAGAGCAGCGGTTGAAACAAATGAAAATTGCGTTTGTCGATCAGAGTGACCTGTACCGGGGCACGCCCCAAAGCTTTCGCTGCATACAAACCACCAAAACCACCTCCAATAATGACAACCTGATGAGTCGCTTGTTTTTCAGCAACTTCTACCATCTTTTGTCACTCCCTTTGTTTGATTGCAGCACGAATGGCTAGGATATTGACTCAGGACGAGGAACGAAATTTTTGGGCGATCGTAAAGGGCTGGAAATCCAGATTTCCAAGTTCGCGCCAATATGGACGGGGAAGGGGCTACCTCAAATATCTCAAACTTAACGCAAATTATTAAGAAGGATTGATTCCAGTTTAAAACGAACCCATGAAATGCTAGGTAGCTACGGCTACGGGTCTCTCGATTTCTATCTGAGCGTTTTTGGCGCTATTCATTTGAGTTGACGGATCAAGAAACTGGTAAGAGGCATTTTCTTCAGGGATTTCCATGCTTCGGAAAGCGCTTAACAGCGCACTTGAAAGTAGAGGCAAGGTGACCGAAGTCATTGGAGTGCTGGCTTAACGCTTATCTCTGCTTTCTTACCAATCACTGGTGTAGGGCTCGGCTACTGGGGCAGGACTGAAGCAACGGCTGGTTGGCGATCACCTCTAATTTCACCGACTTCAGTAAGGCTGACCAACTATTCACAAGACTGCTATCGGTAGGATTGGCACAGCGCAGGTTGGCGAGGGTATCCAGCGTATCGTACCAGTAGCCGTTGCTGGCATAGAGGGAAACCCGCTTGCGATCGTCAGATTTTTGCAATTTGCTGGCAAGTGCGGTCTCCGGTTCAATCCGTTGTATCCAACCTTCGATGGAAATATCCCCCACTTTGCGGTTATTGGGATCACAAATCAAGGAAATTTGCCAGCGGTAGTATTGTCCAACTTCTAGCGAAGGAGCAGCATTGGCGCTCTTGGAGAGTAAGGCGACACTGACGATCCCAATCTGGCTGGTCAAATTAAAAGTGGTCTGATAAACCACTGTTTGCTCGACTTGCTTGATTTGCTCCCGACTAGCACCCTCGGTTAAATGCTCAATCTGCTGCTTGTTCGCCCGATAGAGAGTTAATTCTGCTTGCTTTGCCCGCGTCTTGGGCAAATACCAAAAGAAGCGAGGGGCGGCAGTGGTTGTGAATCCGAAGTTATTGTTTGGAGAGAGGGCAAAGAGTTGTCCCAATTCTGCAGGTTGCGAAGGTGCCGATCGAATACAAGCACGGGGATCACGTGACCCACCACCAATGCGTCGTCCTGGCAAGCCCCGCTTGGGTGGCACGAACTGTTGAGCCATAACCAACCACGGAGCACCCACGATCGCCAATCCCAGGCAAAGGGCCAAACCTGCCGATAACCACTTAACAGGGCGTTTGCTCAGGCGCATACTAGAAAATCCATCAAATCAGGGTAAGTTTGTGTGCTTGTAGAAAAGATCCAAGTTTTAATCAGATCGTTCCCGAAAGAGACTTGGCTGTTTACCAGGGATTCCCGACCATAGTAAAGGCTGCCCAGTAGTAAGGGTGAGAGAGAACGCGATCGCGCAACGTAATACCTGGAGGCAGCGAGAGTTCCCCTACGCCATCTAAACCTTTGAGCACGCCTTCTTCCAAAGTAACCTGTCCTTTTGCCATTGCTATCTGGGCATGACGCAAAGCTTCGGCTTTAATCGGAGCTGTTTTCAAAGCATCGTAGAATTCCACCATCAAAGCCGCGGTGGCAGCATCACTGACGTACCAAAGGCTAGCCAAAACAGATTTGACCCCAGTTTGGGCAGCCGATCCCGCAAACCCCAATTCTGACTGTTCGTCTCCAACCGCAGTTTTGCAAGCACTGAGAACGAGCAACTCCACGGGAGGATTGCTCCACCCCAATTGCCGAATCTGCCCGGGCTGCAATTTGTCATTCCAGACCTGAATGTAAGAATTTTCGATTCCCCCTGGAGTAAAGTCGGCATGGGTTGCCATGTGGATGATGCCGTAGGGAACTTCTTGCCTTAAGCGTCTGAGGTTAGCCGGGGTAACGGCTTCGTTGAGAACGGTTTTGCCCGACCAGAGTTTACTCACTGCCGCCGCTAACTCCACTGGCACGGCTGGCAGTGGTTGCTGTTCCTGGGTGCTTTTAGAAATGCCTAAACCGAGTACTTGAGCGTTTTTAACATCCACATAACGAGTGTTGGTCAAGCTGAGGCTCGGCATCAAGCCAATGCTGTATTTTTCTACGAGAAATTCTTTCCCATCATGCAAGGCTGCCAGCGGGAGCGATCGCAAACCTGAGTCCACAATAAAGACTAAATTCTGAATTTTTTCCTGGGTGAGCTGAGCTTCGAGCGGAGCCACCAACCATTGATACAACTGCTTTGCCTGAATGAGATAGGTTGTATTCCGAGTTTTGCGGGGATCGGTGACATCGCGGGTGAAGTTTTTTACCACTGCCAGTACCTGCGCCCGGCGTGCGATCGGAATCCGAATTTGGCGAGGTTTTCCCTTGGCTGTTACCAGCAATAGCTCCAGCGCGTCATTGTCCCCTTTGGTCAGGTTACCGTTTGCATCCAAAGTTTCAGGCAAGAAACTGACATAAATCAGTGCCGGTTTCACTCCCGTTTCACTCTGGATCTGAGTCAATAGGTTACAAGCCGCCGACAAGCCTTTACCCGCCGTTTTCGCTTGGTGAGAATAGCGATCGTACTCATCGGTGAAGTTGCTTTCCAGCGCAGTGATCCCAGGATCAACCAGATCGCAAGAAGGCTTATAGGAAATTACCTGGGTAGGAATACCAGGTAATGGTTCTGCTTGGGGAGGACCCTGCTCTTGTCTCAGTTGGAGGCGAGGACTGGGACTGGGGCTGGGGCTGGGGCTGGGATTAGGCGTGGGTATGGGCGTGGGTGTCGGGATATTGACGCGGACGGTGGCTGGGTTAGAGAAAGAAATATTATCATTCGCAATGAGGCTGAAAGCATTAATGGTGCCAGTTGTGCCAGCAGGCGGCAAGTAATTCAGCGTATCTCCTGGAAAGATGAGAGTGCCTGGTGTGGCGGGAATGCCATTTACCGTCAGGATGCCGCCAAAGATTGCATCGATCCTCATAGAGGGGATGATATCGCCGTTTACATCAGGGGTGGTGGGCAAGAGGCTGGCATAGGTAAAGTTGGTCGATTGACCTGGGGAAAGCGTCACTGTCGCGCCATTGGGAGTTGGCGGTGGCGAGTTGATAAAAGTGATCCGGATATTATTACCTTGCGTAAAGACATTGTTGGGTGGGACGAGCAAGGGCACAACCGGAATGGTTTGGGTCGGTCCCAGAGTATCGATACCAGCCCCCGTATTAATCGATCCGGCAAGACCATTATTGGTCGCATCGCCGATGATGAAACGGAAATTGGTGGGACCCCCATTGTGTTGAATCGTGACTGTGCCACCCTGGGTGGGGCTGTTGGTAAAAATGGTTTCGCCGGTTTCCACATTTGCCCCCGTGCCTCGGACGACCCCATTAGCAACGAGCGTCACATTTCCCCCTGTACCCAAAAAGCCGGTAAAGGAAATTAAGTTTGCCAGTGCCGATGTGTCAATTGTACTGAAGGTAATGTTTCCACCAGCATTGAGTGAGACGGAACCGCCTGTTGCAGTGGTTGTGGAATTGAGATCGAATGAGATTGCGGAAGTGTTAATGGCTCCAGTAATTGCAATATTGCCCCCTGCATCAATTTGAACGGCACCAGCCGTAGCAACGGGAATAGAATTGGCACTAGTATCAATCCCCCCATTTACGGTGATATTGCCAGGAGCCAACAATCTGATGGGGCCCCCTCCCCCGGATGAAGTATTGAGGCTGCCAACCGTAATGCTCCCTGGCAACGTGGGTCCCCCCGGATTGAACTGGGTTGGGAGAACCCCAGTCGTAATTGGGACGGTCGATGTCGTCACATTTTGGCCCGCCAACAAGATAATAGCTGGAGTGGTGGTTAAAACCGTCGCATCAGGGTCAGCCGCGATCGCAGGAGTCAAGGTTTCAGGATTGCGAATCAGGATATTGCCCCCGGTAATGCTGCCTGCTGCGACAACTTTGAGCGAAGCCCCCGTATAGTCGCCAAATACTACATCACTGGTCGATAGAATGATCGGGTCGTAGAGGCTAAGGAAGTTACCAGGATTGCCTGCGAGATTGCGGATGGCAAACCATCCCCCACTCGTAAAGTGGGCATCGCCAGAAATGGTGCCGTTGCTGATCAGGCTGAGATTACCGCCACTTTGCAAGGCTGGTTGGGGGTGGTTCAGCGCCAGAATATCAATGCCCTGGTTACCCTGAAGGGTGAGATTGCCTCCCGCCACAATCTGTACTGGGGTAGTGGTGCTATCCCGCACCAGGACATTATTTTGTGCTAATAAGCTTAAATTGCCCGTGGTTTGAAGTTGGCTGCGATCGATCGTGACCTGATTTGCTGCTGAGATTAGTGCTTGCTGAGCGCTTACCGTAGACTGTGGGCTGCTAACTACCACATCACCCGGATGAACAGAAATGCCTGAACCGACTAGCTCAACCTGCCCCTGCGGATTGAGCTGAAGCCCGGTGGCGCTAACCAGGTTGCCACCGGTCAGCAGTTGGGGCAAGGAACTGGGGGCAAAGGGCGAAAGGGGGATGACTGAGCGAGGTCGAACCATCCCATTCCCTAATGATGGCAAGGGTTGAATGTCCAGACTGAGTAAACTCCCTGGCTGACTCAGCCGCACGAGGGAAGTCCCCGGTACCGCTGCGATCGTCAATTGTCCAGCACTGAGTTGCCCCATGTTGACCACCGTGCCGCCCAGGAAGGTTAAACTTTGTCCTCCAGAAACATTCAGATTGCCGGCATTGACGATCGCCCCTGGTTGGGGCATGGCAAACGCAAACTGACCAGGTGTGCCAACCAACGTGGCGTAATTGTTGGCTCCACCTACCGTAAGCCATTGGGTTGTGGCTCTTGTATTGGCAGCAAAGCCAACGCGATTGGCAGTGGTTGCGGTAAAGGCAGCGGGAAGGTTGAGGCTGGCATTGGGACCAAACAAAATGCCTGCTGGATTGATAAGCACCAGATTTGCCTGGCTACCGCTGACCTGAAGCAAGCCGTTGATGAAAGACGGATTACCGCCAATAACCTGTCCTAGAATATTTCTTACTGAGGGACTGGTCAAAAAGTTGGCAATCTGATTTTGACTTAACCCAAATTGGGAGAAGGTATGAAACAGATTGACGCGATCGCTCGACAGTTGTCCACCAGTAATATCAAACTGGTTACCGTTGGGAGTTACGACCGTGCCAGTGGCATTCTGAGCAGGCACGATCGACTGAGCATGACCCACCAAAGGGAACAAGGTTAGGACCCAGAATAAAATGATTTGCCAACCAATTTGTTTTTTTTCCGGGTTGCTTTGACCCAAGAGAGCAAGAAGTAATGAATTATTTTTTTCCACTTTTAATCTCACTCCATGACTGCCAGATTCATTGCTTTTCAACAGTATTCAAAATATTGAGATAACGTTAGAGGCGAAATAATGAAATTCAACTAAGATAGTCGCTTCGCAATCTTTATATAACCTAATTCCCTATGCTTCAGGTTTTAGCCACCCCAAAGTGGGATTGACAAGAAACCAGCCAAAAAGAAAACTTTTTTAATATTAATTGATGATTTCAAGGTGTGTCTTTTTATTCTCTTTGTTAGTATAAATAACAATGTTTCTTATTTTTGATCTCTGTTTTTAATGAATAAAGAGTCTACAGATTGGGTTTTTATCGGTATTTTGCTCATTTGCATTTGGAGTCTGAATTCATGCATTTAATGCGTTGGGTGTTGAGGTGTGGCAGTCCCATTCCAGGGCTGGCTCTGATTGTCTATGGGCTGCCAGGATATTCAGCATCAGTGGTTGGGGAGTGTTCTCTACCTCCTTCAGGAAATCAGCATGAAATGGATGGAGTCACTCAATCTCTGCAAAATCTAAAACTTGCCGAAGTGTTTCAGGCTCCCGATCAGAGTCCGTTGCGAAGGATTGCTCAAAAGGGATCTGAAACCTTCAGTTTTAGCCCTGGACGGGTTGAGACTTGTTTATCGCCCCAAAATTTGCCCTCAAATACGAGTTGGTTATCATCACCCTTGCAAACTCAGGGGCGCAGGGTTCCTATTACTTGGGTTGGGATAGAAAAGCAGTTCAGTTCGCCACCTGAGATCGGGGCTACCGACCCATTGGGGCTATTAGCTCAGAAACCCGATCCCAATCGCGATCGCCTCTTGCCGGGAGCACCCAACCCAACGGAGCCAGTTCCAACGCAACCAATTTTGCCCGTACCGCCGACCCCCAGTCCTTCGCCCAGTCCTGTTCCCAGCCCAGAGGCAACCCCAAATCCCGCGATCGCGGTGACCAAAATCGAAGTGACGGGCAGCACGATTCTAGGTGCCAAAGAGATTGAACCGATTATTAAACCGTTGGAAGGGCGATCGGTCACTTTGGACGAATTGCGTAACGCAGCGGATGCCATTACACAGATTTACCTCGATCGGGGCTACATCACCTCCCGAGCAATTTTGGTCGATCAAGTCATTGAGAATGGCGTGGTGCAAATTCGAGTGGTGGAAGGCTCGGTTGAGCAGATTGATGTTGAAGGCACTCGTCGCTTACACCCCTCCTATGTCCGCAGCCGGGTAGCGCTCGGTGCTGGGACACCCTTGCGGCAAGACCGCTTAGAAGACCAACTCCGCTTGCTCAAGGCTGATCCGCTATTTGCCAATGTAGAAGCCAGTTTGCGACCAGGCACCCAATTGGGCAAAAGTATCTTAACGGTGCGCGTAACGGAAGCCCAGTCCTTTTATGGCGTGATTGGGGCAGACAACTATTCGCCTCCCAGTGTAGGAGCAGTGCGTCTAGGGGGAATTGTTGGTTATCGCAACCCGACTGGCTTTGGGGATGAAATTTCGGTTTCCTATTTCGGCACCACGACTGGTGGCTCGAACCAGTATGACTTTAACTACCGGGTGCCACTCAACGCCATGAATGGGACGTTACAATTGCGGGCAGCCCCTAGCAATAACCGCATCACCGATGACCAATTTGGTTTTCTAGACATCAGTGGTGAAACGGAACTGTATGAGGTGAGTTTTCGCCAACCGTTGGTGCGATCGCCTCGGGAAGAATTAGCGCTTTCCCTCGGGTTTAGCTACCAGAATGGGCAGACTTTTATTTTCAATGGACAACCGTTCCCCTTTGGCATTGGGCCAGATGTGGATGGCAACAGCCGAGTACGGGTGCTCAAGTTTGGGCAAGACTATGTCAAGCGCGATTTGCAGGGAGCCTGGGCACTACGATCGCAGTTTAGCTTTGGGGTGAATGTATTTGATGCCACGACCAATGATGCCCCCATTCCAGATGGGCGCTTTTTTAGTTGGCTGGCGCAGTTGCAACGGGTGCAACGAATTAATGAAGACAATTTGCTAATTGCCCAATTTGATGTCCAACTGACGCCCGATAGTTTACTTCCCTCACAGCAATTTGTGATTGGGGGCGGACAGTCGGTGCGGGGCTATCGTCAAAATGCCCGATCGGGCGATAACGGGATTCGGCTTTCACTCGAAGATCGGATTGTGGTTTATCGCGATCAAGCAGGCATTCCTGTTTTGCAGTTTGCTCCATTTTTTGATGCCGGGTTGATTTGGAATCAGGCAGATAACCCCAATGAGTTGCCGGAGCAAACTTTTCTGGCAGCGGTCGGTTTGGGTATTTTGTTTCAACCGTTACCCCAGTTCAGTGTTCGGTTAGATTATGCTCCCCCGCTCATCAACCTAGACGATCGGGGAGGCAATGCTCAAGATGATGGTTTCTATTTCAGTGTGAACTATCAGTTTTGAGACTGAACCGGTCGGTCAGTCAGTAGGCTGATTTAAATCTCGGAATCGTTTACCTAGGTTTGACGGAGGCTGATGGTAAAGTCAGCCGAACGAATGGAAGTGAGGCGGTGGGCGCCAAAGCGATTTTGGCTAAATTATTGCTTGGCAAAATTTACGGCGTTGCTGAAAATCATCCTGATTTTCATCCCGTTGTTGAGTAACGCCAAATTTATAGCGTTCAGCAGATTCTCAGTTTTTTGCTGTAGGGTAAAGTTTCAAATATCTTCCTTCCGCCCCCTTGGTTGCAAAAGGCATGTCTGCGCCCGAAAACACCTTGCCCCAAAGCCCGAATCTGCATCCTCCCATTGCAATGACCAAACCCACTACCAGCCTCCAACGGCGGCGATCGCCCTTGGCTGCCAGCTCATATCAATTACAAACGCTTGCCGCGATCGATCTGTCCCAAACTCCCCATCAGGGAGACTTCGCTGCCACTTTAGCGGTGCATGATTGGCACTCTTTGGCTCCCGCTCCCCTCGAAATCTTTCAAATCAACATCGGCAAGTTGTGTAACATGACCTGTCGCCATTGCCATGTCGATGCTGGACCCGATCGCACCCAAGAAAACATGGATCGTGCAACGATCGATGCCTGCCTGGACGCCCTAGATCAAACCACCGCACACACCGTTGACATCACAGGCGGCGCCCCCGAACTCAACCCCCACTTTCGCTACCTGGTCGATCAGTGTGTCGCACGGGGGAAACATATCATCGATCGTTGCAACCTGACTGTGCTACTGCTGCCCCGGATGCAAGACCTGCCAGAATGGTTGGCAGAACGTCAGGTGGAGGTGGTTTGTTCCCTGCCCCACTACCGTCAACGCAACACGGATGCTCAGCGGGGGGATGGCGCGTTTGAGCAGTCGATCGTCGCTTTGCGGCGGCTCAATGCCGCAGGCTACGGCAAAGGCGATCCTCAGCGACCGTTAACCTTAATGAGTAATCCGGTGGGGGCGTTTCTTGCCAATGGTCAGGCCAAGCTGGAGCAAGAATGGAAAGCCGGACTGGCAAAACATCAGGGTGTGACTTTCGATCGCCTGATTACTCTCAACAATATGCCCATTTCTCGTTACCTGGAGTGGCTCGAGCAATCGGGCAATTTGCAGGCTTACCTGGAGTTATTAGTCAATTCCTTCAACCCCGGCACGATCAGGGGCTTGATGTGTCGCAACACCCTCTCCATTAGCTGGGATGGTCGCTTGTTCGACTGCGACTTTAATCAGATGCTCGATCTCGAACTTCAGCAACCGGATGGCAAACGTCCCCATATTCGTGACTTTGATCCGAAACTGCTCGCAAAACGGCAAATTGTCACCGATCGGCATTGTTTTGGTTGTACGGCTGGGGCTGGCAGTTCCTGTGGAGGAGCCTTGGCGTAAGCGCGGGGAATGTGCAGAGAAAGGGGGGAGGGCAATGAGCAGAGAAGAAACAACAGGAAGCCTGAGCACGCGAACCGTTTTACCTGCTGTGGAGGCGCAAAGCATTGTGCTCTGATTGATGCTCAGTCATGAATGATTGGGCAATCTCAGACCGGGTCCATTACGCAGAACCGTTAACTTCTACAAAATTGAAAGACATGGGCAAGGGCAATATGCCAGATTTGACCTAGGGTTCTGTTTAAACCTTTTGAGGGAGTTTTAACCCACTTCAACATGAGTTTCAGCCACTAATCTACCAATGGAACAAAAATTGAATCTTATCGAAATTTTTCTTTAGGGAGTTAATAGATTGCCTCCTTAGGATCAATAAATTTGCGATTTTATTCAATTCAGGTTCCTCACAATTCCGAATTGACTGCCTCCTAACAACTTGTGGACGGATGGAGATCGAAAGGATCTCCATCCGTCCACAAGCATCCTTGATATCTCAGCTTACCCCTCGTAGCACTTTGATTCCATTCACTCTGGCTTCCCTGCTCACCGTGACATTGCCACTTGCACAGATACAGGCAAAGCAGGCAGTCCCCATCCCACCGACTCAGATTTCTCTGAATCAAGTAAAATGTGGTAGTCGCATTAAGAAAATCCAGTTCAAACCGCCTGCCAGTAAGCCTGCCTTGCCCGGTAGTCGAGAGCAGGTGAGTTACCGCTGTGGTCCAGGCTATCGCACACCAGACGGTAAAATTGCGATCGCCCTCTTACCCAAATCTGCCTTCAGCCTGACCACGTCTCCCCACCCAACTATTCTGGTCTACACGCCCTACACCTCCCTCAAAACCGCGATTTTTAGGATTGCAAATCGCAGCGATCGCCAAATTTTGTACCAGACAGAG
This sequence comes from Scytolyngbya sp. HA4215-MV1, assembly GCA_019359045.1. Taxonomy (GTDB): domain Bacteria; phylum Cyanobacteriota; class Cyanobacteriia; order Leptolyngbyales; family Leptolyngbyaceae; genus Scytolyngbya. The sequence goes on along the minus strand of JAHHIA010000002.1, from coordinate 87,950 downwards.
GTGACTCTACCTGGCAATCGCGGAATTTTGAGCTTTTCTCTACCTCGCTCTATCTCCCTGGAAACTGACAAAACCTATGTTTGGTCGGTTACCTTTCCAGTTAAACAACCTAGAGACCCGGTTTCACCCCACTTGTGGGGATACCTGGAACGCATTCAACTCCGCGCGACACTCGACCAAAAACTCCGTACCGCACCTGCTAAGGCAGTGCCAGCCATCTATGCAGAAAACAGCATCTGGCTAGATGCCCTTACCAGTTTGGCAAGTTTGCGTTGTAATGCCGCTGATGACCTCACCCTGCAGGCAGATTGGGCTTCGTTACTCCGGCAGGTAGATCTTGCGAATTTAGCCAGAGAACCGCTTTTGGGATGTGGGAAGGATGGAGTGAAGGAGTGAAGAGGAGACTTGCTGAAAAGCAGGATGATTTGGAACGGAGTTTCAAATCATTCAGCATCATTTTCATCCCGTTGCTGAGCAACGCCAGACGGATTGCCTGATTTCCTACCCAACGGTGCCATCGGAGGAGTTTTGTCCCAGGCGGGGTTCAGTACCTGCAATTAAGCGCTGGATATTGCTGGAGTGGCGCCAGATGACGTATAGCCCTCCAGCGATCGCAAAGAGTTGGTAGGCGAGGGGTTGCTGCGTCCAGAGCATCACGCCAGTGACAGCGATCGCACCTGCGATCGAACTCAGAGAAACAATGCGTGAGACAGCCAGCACCCCCCCAAAGACGGCCAATGAGGCTAAGCCCACGACCCAATACATTGCCAGCAAAATTCCTAGACCTGTTGCCACCGATTTGCCACCCGTAAAGCCTAGCCAAATCGATTTGCTATGCCCCAGGAGGGCTGCCATACCGACTAGCGTCACCATCCAGGGCAACCAAACTGCCAGATCGACCGTATCGGGAGCCAGAGACTTTACCGCATCCAGGGCATAAAGCCAGCGCAATCCGACGATCGCCCCTGCCCCTTTCAAAATATCGACCAGCAGCACCACCAGCGCTGGCAGTTTCCCGACGGTTCTCAGCACATTGGTTGCACCCGTTGAACCAGAGCCATGTTCTCGAATATCGATTCCTTTCAACAACCGTCCAGCCCAATAGCCACTGGGGGTGGAGCCGAGTAGGTAGGCAATGAGCAGCAGCAGGGTGTTGAGAGATAACCAGAGGGACATGATGAAAAAGGAGATAAGGGATAGGGGCAGGGATGATCACGCCATCTCAAGTCTGTCATTGACAGGGCAGGACACCGAGGATGAATCGCTGATCATGAATAGCGACTCAACTCCCTACCAATTACTGAACGAGGCGGTAGATTGTTGTTGCGGATTCATGGCAAAGGCCAACCAGAGCGGGTATTGCAAAATTGCCAGACTGATCTGGTCTTCGGTTTCATCGATGATGACGAAGGGCAGAAGTCCATCTTTGACAAGGCGATCGGCTTTGAGCGAGAGCGGTTCAGGTGCCTCAAACAGGGCAACACCGCGCTCTGGGGTAAAGTCGGAGCGGGAGATGCCGAGGCAGTCTTGCAATCCACGTCGCCATTCGCCCAGTCGTTCCGGGGTTTGTGCCAGTACCAGGGCACGCAGTCGATCGCCATACAGTTCGCGCAAAACCGAGATGGCGGCTGAGGCAATCAAAATATTTTGTAGACGAGAACCCATGGTTCGTATGGCACCTCGTCCACCCTGGGTAAAGAACCAGTTAGAAACCCGTTCGGCATGGACTGGCTCGAAGGTGCGCCGTAGCTGCCAGGGTGCGCCATAGTAGTCTGGCCGATTGCGATATTGATCGAGCAACCCACGAATGCGCCGGGTTTGATCTTGAAAGCTCTGTTCGGCAAATTTCGGCGTCGAAGAGGGCGTGGACGCAGATATCTCTGGCGCTGCTGCTGTTACCACTCTTTCAGAGTCTTTGGGCGCAGGTTTGGGAAGATCCAACTGTTCTGCTGCGATCGCCAAATCTTGTAAACTTCCCACCAGATAATCTTTAAAGCTCTGCACCCGGATCGCCAAATCTTGCGACACCCCTGCAAAACTCTTGCGCATTTCTGTGCGAATTCTTTCCTGGCGGCGCTCCAACTGTTCAACCGAAACTTGCAACGTCTGCTTGCGTTGTTCCAGTTCTCGCAGCCCTTCTTGCACCAACCGTCCCAAAGATGACTGCATCTCCAGATTTTGCGTTTGCAACTGGCTGGCAGTTGCTTTTAGTTCTTCAACCCGCGTTTTGAGATCTTGTTCCTGTTGCTGGAGCTGAGCAATTCTTTGCTCGATCGCTTCGGGCTGCTCCGACGCCCCGACTGGAATCGATTCTGGCTCTAACTGTGCCACATCTGGTTCGGATGTTTCAGTGGTGGGAGTTAGCATCGGCTCAGAGGTTGTGAATTGCTCCACAGCTTGAACCGATGCTAAAGATTCTAAATTCGATTCAGCCTGGATATCGCTGGCAGCGGTGAGTTGCTGGCTGTCATCCACAGAGGCTGCTTCTAGCAGTTGCGAACCTCCTGTTGCTTCAGCTGGCAGGGGAGGAGGCAGTTCTGAAGGCGCTTGATTTTCGGATTGGTCTGAATACATAAGGATCGGGTCTGGCGATTAGTTGTTGGTTGCAGGTTGTTAGAGGAGCGCTCGGACCTAGCCACTAACGACTAATTTTGTTAACGAGGCAACGGACAATGTTGTTCCAGGCAGGATTGTAACAGCTTGGGATCAAACAAGATGGGTAAGAAGTGAATACTTTTCACTTCTTTGAAATAAAATAAGATGGGCAAGCCTGCCCAAAAAATTCGCCAGTTTTGCCAATCTTGGTAGGGAAATCGACGAATTAAGGTATCGCCCCGATACACATCCAAATCGGTGGGAGTAAATCGCAGGCGCAAGGTCACGGTTTGAAACAGCAGAAAAACCCCAAACACCGCGATCGCCAAGCTGATCCAGGGCTGCACCAGAAGTAAGGGCAACGACAACGCCACCAATGACAGCGGCAACGCATAGCTGGGAGGCAATTCAACGGTTTGTTCAGTTACAGAAGAAGGTGCAGTAGTCACAAGCTTCAACCCGACGATCGTGATTAAGAGTCCTCTCTATTCTATTGGACTTTCGTCGATCGACATTTGCTCGGAACACAGTAAGCAATCCCGAGATAGGGGCGTAACTTTAGCTCAGCACTCGTCCCATCCTTAAGAAGACGTAGTTCAGGCATTGCAGCGATCGTCTTGCCCCACCCAGAACTAGAAGTTCGGGCGAATAGAACAAACTTCGTAATTCATTGCAGGGCGGATTTGCGGCGTTGCTGAAAAGCAACGCCGATTTGTTATGGACTGATGGTTGATAGGTGAGGATTACTGCAAAATACCTTGGAGCTTTTGTTGGGTTGCGTCCGAGAAAGTTGTGCGTATGACTGCTCCCCCAACCTCCGATAACGCAGTTAGAACTGCCGCTGGCTCACCTGATTGGATTAAAACAAACAGCGCAGAGGAATTGGGTTGCAGAGAAGCCTCGACCTTTGTCAAAAAATCAGGATCGAAGACACCCTGGGCAATGTCAAGTTCACGATGAAACACCACAGCGCTGATAATCCCACCCCAAAGTTCATTTCCCAATTCAGGAACAGGCTCAGTCAAATCGTGGTATGCCTTAACTCGAATGTTGCCTTCAGCATTTTTAACCACCACAACAGCATCATCGAGCACTAGCAAGCTTGCTTGTTCAAGCTTGAGAAGGCTTTGCAGAGCATCTTCAGCTTTGAACTTACCGTCAAAACCTGCAACAACTAACTCACTCATTACTTTTCCAATTTTTGCGATTCACGGGTATCCTTGCCACGCACCGTACCATTTTTTTGAGTTTTTTTCGGTAAAAGCCGGGTTAAGGTTGCTTATCGTTTGAGGAAGTGAGATCGTCCCAACCCCCTTCCCAACACGATCGCCAATACCAGGATGGCAGCCCAAAAATGAGTGTTGACCGAGACAGCGTGCTAATCGCACCAAATTGGGCTGGTTCTAACTCAATTTGTGTTGATCCGGCGTAAGGGCGCGGTATTTGGTGCAAAATCCTTGCTTAGCCTGAAAATCATTGTCCAAATGCCACGCCCCTATAGGGTTTGACAGCTCCAACACAAAATTCATCAGAAGCAGAAATTGGGTAGTGGCATGAATTCAGACCTCCGGGATTTTTGAAAACCTCGAAGGTCCGAAGTGTTAGCGTAAATGAAAATATGACTCAGCCACATTGCCAGAAAAATTTGTAGCAACCAAGTTAGGAAACCCAACGGATGGATCGATTGAATTTGAATGTGCTCTCGCAATTTTGGACGATCGCCAAGTCCTATTGGTCGGGAGATGAGAAATGGCAAGCCAGAGGTTTATTGCTGGGAGTGGTGCTGTTTCTCTTGGCATATACCGGATTGAGCGTTGTACTCAATAACAAGCGAGGAGTCCTGATCTCGGCTCTTTCGGCTCAGGATGAACCCCGATTTTGGCAAACCGTGATAATTTTTCTCGGCGTGTTGGTGGTGTATGCACCACTACTGGCAGGTTATACCTATTTGCGCGATCGCCTCAGTTTGCAATGGCGACGTTGGCTCACCCATCGCTTTGTCGATCGCTACTTTCATCATCGTGCCTACTATGATTTACATATTTCAGGCATCGACATTGATAACCCCGATCAACGAATTACTGAAGACGTTCGCAGTTTCACTCAAGAGTCTCTGACTTTCTTATTAGTATTGGTCGAATCAGTGCTCTCTGTCATTGCTTTTAGTAGTGTGTTATGGGGAATTTCCAGACCCCTGGTGTTATTTTTGGTGTTATATGCACTAGTGGGAACCTTGGTGACGACCGTAGTGTTTGGTAAACCTCTGGTACGGCTGAACTTTGAGCAACTGAAAAAAGAAGCCAACTTGCGATTTAGCCTGGTGCGAATTCGAGAAAATGCTGAAGCGATCGCCTTCTATCGGGGTGAAGAACGCGAATCTGTTCAGGTCAAACAACGTTTTCTGGAAGTGTTTGAGAATGTACAACGGCTATTGGTGTGGGAATTGAACTTGAACATTTTGACCAATGCCTATGAGTTTATTCCCTTCATCTTGCCAGCACTGGTAGTAGCTCCCGCGATTTTCGCCGGAGAAATTGAGGTTGGCAAAGTTTCTGAGGCGCAAGGGGCGTTTATTCGGGTCTTTTTCTCGCTCAATGTGGTGGTTACTCGTTTTCAGGCTTTGACCACATTTGGTGCTGGAATTAACCGTCTGTATACCTTTGCTGAGTTTTTGGAACGGACAGACGCAGACCCTGTCGCAAATGAGCAAACGCCCAAAATTCAAATGGTAGAAGCCGATCGTGTCGCTATTGAACATCTCAGCTTGCAAACACCCAACTACCAACGCACGCTGGTAGAAGACTTGTCAGTCGAATTGCCTGCCGGACAGGGGCTGCTAGTTATGGGGGCCAGTGGGTGTGGCAAAAGTTCTCTACTGCGGGCGATCGCGGGGTTATGGCATGCCGGCAAAGGCACGATCGTCTGTCCCGAAGCCAAGCAAATGCTGTTTTTGCCGCAGCGTCCCTACATGGTTTTGGGCACACTGCGCGATCAATTGCTTTATCCCAATCCAGCGCTTGAGGCAGAGGATCAGCGCTTACAGCAAGTCCTGGAACAAGTCAATCTGGCAGGTTTGGCAGAACGGTTTGGCGGCTTTGATGCCGAACAAGATTGGGCAGATGTGTTGTCTTTAGGAGAACAGCAACGACTCACCTTTGCCCGAATCCTGCTCAATCAACCCCAATACGCCCTTTTGGATGAAGCCACCAGTGCACTCGATCTAGAGAATGAAGCACGACTCTATCAGCAATTGCAGGCAACTGGCACGACCTTCCTCAGTGTAGGACATCGCACCACATTGGCGAACTACCATCAATCTTTGCTAAAACTTTCACCAGACAAGACCTGGCAGATTCAGCCATCCCTGGCAGTGGTGCAAGACCCCAGAGAATGGGTAGAACTGCCCTCAATGACTTGATTTTCGGCGTTGCTGAAAAGCAGGATGATTTGGAACGAAGTTTCAAATCATTCAGCATCATTTTCATCCCCTTGTTGAGCAACGCCTGATTTTCTGAATGCTTACGACAGTCGATGGAGAACAACTTATGATGCAATGGACGCAGAGTTCCCGGTTGGTAATGATGATTGCTGCGATTGGCTTTGGCTTCAGCCCGATCGCGCTGAGCGCTAAGCCAATGCTCAATCCTTGCGTGCCCTCCACCAGGATGATGATTGGGCAAACGATCCAGATCGATCGCAGTTTAGAGCTATCTGGAATTGACCCGCAAGCCGCAAAAGAATTTGTGGCAAAGCTGCGATCGGCTGCGATCAAAAGCGATCGCAAAGCCTTAGTGGCACTGGTGCGGTTTCCCTTCACCACTTACGCCAACGGTCATCCCAAACTGACCTACCGTCGCGCTCAAGACTTGCTCCATGATTTCCATCGAGTATTTACACCGAAAGTACTGAGAGCCATGCGACAGGCTGAGTACGCACGCTTGTTCGTCAACGCACAAGGGGCAATGATTGGCAATGGAGAAGTGTGGTTTGATCAGCGGCAAGATGGGATTAAAATCAGAGCGATCAACTGAGTGAAAACTTGAGGCTGAGAAAATGGCGAATGCAAGGCGATTGCGATTTAGACTCAGGAGATTTCCTTAGATTCTTTGTGAAAGACCAGGTGCTAATTCCAATTTTCACAAGAATGTCATATTCTTCTTCTAGGATAGATTGATGGATTTTCGCGATCGATCAAGTCGTTGGTGATGAATTTTAGTCGTTGCCGCTCTATCCCATTCCTGACGAGATATGCTCAATCTACTCAATTCGCCATTAAATACCCCGTTAGCTCCAGCTCAATTGAAGCCTAAATGGTCAGCCTGGTTCATTTTAATGGCTACGATTACGGTCGCGATCGCCAGTGCTACTGCAATTCATCAACTCAATCAAATCGCAGAATACAGCGATGACTCCAGGCTACTCTTAACTCAGATAAAAGAGCGCGCGAGTAGACTCAAGGCTTTGGAGTGGGAGGGCATTTTCAAAGGCAAAATTGATCAGGACTTAACCAGAGAACTTGCCGAAAACCAACAAAATACCGACGCGATTCTCAGCAAGCTTCGGCAATTGAATCAACAACATGAGCTGGACAAGTTTTTTGTCCTCTATGCGCGCCATAAATCTGAAGTGGATATCTCACTCAAGTTAATTGCCCAGGGTAAAGCCAAGGAAGCGATTGATCACCACTCGATTGATGCAACCTATGATCAGTTGTATGCCGAAGCCTCAGCGTTGGAAAATATATATACAGAGAAAAAAGGGCAAACTAGACAATTTTCCGATTTGGGAACCACCTTCTCGTTAATGCTATCCGCTGCCATCATTAGCATTCTGTTCTATCAATTTAGTCAAAAGTTACTGTTCAAAAATCAGGAACTAGAGACTGCTTTCGAAGAGCTTCAGCGCGCCCAATCCCAATTAATTCAACAAGAAAAAATGGCGGCATTGGGGCAGGTGATTGCTGGGGTCGCGCATGAAATCAATAATCCCCTGGGTGCAATCAAAGCTTCGGCAAGCAATACGCATAAGGCATTACAAGAAGCTCTGGTTGACCTGCCTTCGTTGCATCAGCGGTTGAATTCTGAAGAACAAGAGAGCTTTTTTAAGTTGATTGCACAAGCACTCCACAACCCACCGGCTGCCGCTTCGCAAGAAAGTCGGGCGCTGAAACGCAAAATGACGGCTCAGCTTCAAGCACATGAGGTTGAAGACGCTCGATATGTTGCGGATCTCTTAATGGATATGGGTATCAATGAAGAGTTTGAGTTTTTGTTGCCTCTCTTCAAAAGTGATCAGTGTGAATGGGCGATTCAGTTTGCCTACAATCTAACTTGTTCTTTTGTGAATAATCAAACGATCCTGCGTGCCGTCGATCGCTCCGCCAAGATCGTGTTTGCGCTGAAAAGCTATGCTCGATTTGATCAAAGTGGCAAGAAACAAGTCGTGAAAGTGGCTGATGGGCTGGAAACGGTATTGGAAATCTACCGCAATCAACTCAAACGCAACATTTACCTAGTCCGCGATTATCAAGAAATTCCCAATATTTTGGGGTATCCCGACGAACTCATTCAGGTCTGGACAAACCTGATCCACAATGCGATTCAAGCCATGGAATCTGGAGGAACACTAACCCTTGCCCTCCATCAACAAGGACAGGGTATTGTAGTCAATATCACAGATACCGGATTGGGCATTCCGATTGAAATCCAGCAAAAAATCTTTGATGCCTTCTTCACCACGAAGTCTGCAGGTGAGGGCAGTGGTCTGGGACTGCACATTTGCCAAAAAATCCTTGACAAACACCAGGGACATATGAAGGTCGAGAGTGAACCCGGGCATACTCAATTCAGTGTTTGGTTACCTATCGAGTGTGTTTAGCGATTTGGAGAAAACGGAATCATGTCAGATGCTGCGATTCTCTGTGTGGACGATGAAACCTCAATTTTGCAGGTGCTGAAGGAACAACTCAAACGGTGCTTTGGCAGTCGATATGTCTATGAGGTTGCCCAAAGTGCTGAAGAAGCCTGGATTGTCATTGACGAATTAGAAGAAGAAGAAATCAAAATTCTCATTATTGTTTCTGATTGGCTTATGCCCAATATGCGAGGAGATGAGTTCTTAGCCCAAGTTCACCAACGCTTTCCTGAAATTGTGACAGTGATGTTAACTGGACAAGCAGACGAAGCCGCGATCGAACGTGCCCGACAACAAGCCAATCTTTATGCCTGTATCCATAAGCCCTGGACTGAAGAAGAGTTGAAGCGAGTGATTATTACAGCGTTGAATTAAGGAACGATGCGATCGGTAATTGTTTGTGTAGATGATGAGTGGGATATCCTCAAGAGTCTGGGTGATCAACTGAAGCATCATTTTGGCAAAGCCTACGACATTGAGCTTGCCAAAAGCGGAGAAGATGCCCTTTCGTTGTGTGCGGAATTGACCGCAGAAGGCAAAGCCATCGCCCTAATTATTTCCGACCAGAGAATGCAGAGGCTGGAAGGAGATGCCTTGTTGATTCAACTCCATACTCTCTATCCCAAAACGCTCAAAATTATGTTAACGGGGCAAGCCAATGCGGATGCGGTTGGCAATGTGGTGAATGCTGCCGCATTATACCGCTATATTCGTAAACCTTGGGACGAAACCGACCTGATTTTAACGGTGACGGAAGCCTTGAGACGCTTTCAACAAGAGCAGCAATTAGGAGAACAAAATGAGCAGCTAAAAAAAGTAAATGCGAAGCTGGAAAGCTCTTTGGCATTGCTGTTGTCAACCTTAGAGGCAACTGCCGATGGCATTCTGGTGCTAGATCGTGCTGGCAAAGTGGTGAGCTTTAATCAAAAATTTGTCAGCATTTGGCATCTGAAAAACTTGGACTTTACGGCTCATGAAGAAGATCTAGTTGAGATGCTCTCAAAGGGTTTATCTGAGCCAGATACTACTCAGTTTCAAGCAGTCTTTACCCAGTTGAATACCGAAAAACATGGTTTTTTGAAATTCAAAAATGGCAGCATCATTCAGTACTATTCACAGCCTCATCAACTCGCAGGCGAAAGTGTCGGTAGTGTCTGGAGTTTTCGAGATGTGACGCAAGAAAAGCAAACAGAAGCTATTATCAAGCACCAGGCATTACATGATGGACTGACCAACTTGCCCAATCGAATCTTGTTTCATCAAAAATTTGCTGACACATTGCATAACACTGCTGATGATACAAAACTCATGGCAGTTTTATTTCTAGACTTAGATCGGTTTAAAGAGGTGAATGATACCTTTGGACATGCAGTTGGCGATTGCTTGCTGCAAGAAGTGGTTCAGCGACTGAGCAAGTGTCTCAGAGAAGGAGATTTAATTGCTCGCTGGGGAGGAGATGAATTTGTGTTGCTCTTAACGCAAATTCGTTGTCGCTCAAATGTTACTGCGATCGCGAAACGACTGATTGAAGGACTGCAACCTCAGTTTATTCTGGCAGGCTATCATCTTGATGTAACGGCAAGTGTAGGGATTGCCATGTATCCTCAGGATGGTCTGGACAGCAGTACATTGCTGCAAAATGCTGATGTCGCGCTATATCAAGCTAAAAAATGTGGGCGTAATAACTATCAGTATTATTCGGTGTCCCCAATCACCTCAACTTAAAACTTGACTGCTGGCAACGGGATTGAACGATCTCCTGGTATGGGTGGTCTGTCAAGACTGTTTTGAGGGGGTAAAACCCTCAAAACATCTCAAAAATGGGTTTTGTAGATTTGAGTAACTCCTCAAATCTATCCTGGCGGACTACTAGGTTTTGCTGGGTTGCTGAGATGCTATTACCATTCTTGGAGTGCGATCGCCACCCCTGCTTGTAGTGCAGCAGGTAAGGTGGAATCAGACGCCCATTGCTGCAAGCGCTGATAAGCAGTTGCAGCGTCAAGCGTTTTGAGGGCTGCGACCACATGGAGTTTGATGCCAAAGTTGGGCTGTGCCAACTGTTGCAGCAACGGTTCCAGTGCCATACGATCGCCCAACTGTGCCAACCCTAGCACTACTGCTTGCTGGATAGAGGGAGTTTGCCAGAGGAGATGGGGGGATTGCAGCACAGATAGCAAAAGTTGGGTTGCTTGGGGTTTGCAAGCAGCGGTTTGAATCTGCCCCACGGTGGTGATGATTTCCTGACTAATTTCAGTGGTTGCTGACGATCGCTGGATTTGTAGCTGCAAAGCTTGCTGCAAATAGTCAAGAGATGCCAAACTGTCGATCCAGCCCAGCGCTCGCACAATCTCTTGTTGCAAAGCAATTGGCGTATGCACCGATCGCAACCTCTCAAACAGCACTTTTGCGGCGGCGGGAGTCCCCAATCTGCCTAAGGCAATCGCACAGTGACGACAAACACCCAGGTTCAAATCCAGCAGCAATGGGGATAGCAAACTCACCAGATCCAGCACGGGCAAAAGGTCTGATCGCATTCCCAGGCTGACCACTGCCCCCTGACGGATTGGGGCAGCGGCATCTTTGAGCGCAGCCAGCAACACAGGCAGCACCCGTTCATCATGAAAACTTCCCAGCGCTTCGATCGCCGCTTGCCGGATTGAAACATCTGCATCCGCCACAGTGCTAAGCAACGGAGCGATCGTTTCGGGCGTGCGAATCTGTGCCAGCGATCGTACCGCTAATCCGCGTGTTGAGCGCTCCGTCAGCAATTCGGTGAGTGCGGCGATCGCTGGCTTCCCAAAAGTCGCCAACACCTCTGCGGCCATCATCGAAAGTTCTGCTTCGCACTCCTCCTCTTCCTCTGTTGCCGCTGTAACCTGATCGCCCTCCTTGAGCACATCAATCAAGGCTGCAATGACCGAGGGTTCCTGAAAGTTGCCCAAAATTCGTATGGCAAACCAATGCGCTTCGGAATCAGCGGTTTCATCTTGCACCAATGCGATTAGGGGCAAAATCACACCGCTGCCCAGACTCGGAAAAAACTTTGCAACATCCCAACGCTCCTGAAAATCGCCCCTGTGGAGAATGCAGAGTGCCAGATTCAGCATCTTTTGCCAGCTTTCGGGGGCAATGGGTTGTCGAGTCAGGGTAGTTGTGCGACCTGCTTTTTCGGCAATCGGGGGGTTCAGCGACATCTCCCAATCAAACCACTGCTGTAAATACTGATTGAGCAATGACCAGTTTTCCTGCGCGGCAGCTTGCTGGGCTTGCGTGAGAAGATCTGTCATTTTTTCGCCCCAAAAGTAATTATTGATACGAACCATTCCCGGTGATTTGCTTACTTTAAGCTAAAAGCCTTGCTTCTGTTACCCAGACGAGCGTTTTGCCGCAACGATCGGAGTTCCAAACAGGATTATCCTGATGCAGATTATGCATCTTAATTATGCAGAAACTTCATGATTAGAAACACTTTGTAATTATTGATACGAAATCTACCTGACATCCCCTTTAACTTAACAACAACGCAAGATTTCAGCGAACGATTTGGCAATCACAGGTTACCGAACGGGTTCACGCAACTCACTCAGCACAGGTTTAGTTTATGACTAGCGCAGTTCCAGCAGCAGCAAGTCTCAATAAATTCGAGAAATTCAAGGCAGAAAAGGGAGGTCTTGCAGTTAAGGCTGAGATTGAAGACTTTGCCCGCATTGGTTGGGAAGCGATGGATGAAACCGATCGCGACCATCGGCTGAAATGGTTGGGGATCTTTTTTCGTCCGGTCACGCCTGGTAAGTTCATGCTGCGGATGCGGATGCCCAATGGCATCTTGACTAGTGGTCAAATGCGGGTTTTGGCAGAAATTGTACAGCGCTATGGTGAAGATGGCAGTGCTGACATTACCACCCGTCAAAATATTCAACTTCGGGGCGTCCGGATTGAAGATATCCCCGATATCTTTCGTAAGTTTGAGCAGGCAGGGCTAACCAGCATTCAATCGGGGATGGATAACGTTCGCAATATTACGGGATCGCCGGTGGCTGGGATTGATGCGGACGAGCTGATTGATACGCGCGGTCTCGTCCGCAAAGTGCAAGACATGATTACCAACAACGGCGAAGGGAATGCGTCGTTTACCAATCTACCGCGCAAATTCAATATTGCGATCGCGGGGTGTCGTGATAACTCGGTTCATGCTGAGATCAACGACATTGCCTTTGTGCCAGCTTATAAAGACGATCGTCTGGGCTTTAATGTTTTGGTGGGTGGCTTCTTCTCGGCTAAGCGTTGCGAAGCAGCCATTCCCATGAATGTATGGGTTAATCCCCGGGATGTGGTTGCTCTGTGCGAAGCGATTTTGCTGGTCTACCGCAATCATGGCTTGCGTGCCAATCGGCAGAAGTCTCGACTGATGTGGTTGATCGATGAGTGGGGAATTGAAAAATTCCGGGCTGAGGTCGAGAAGCAATTGGGATATGCCCTCCCGATCGCAGCGCTCAAAGACGAAATCTTGTGGGACAAACGCGACCACATTGGTATCCACGCTCAAAAGCAACCGGGGTTAAATTACGTGGGTTTGCATGTGCCCGTTGGTCGTCTCTATGCCCAGGATATGTTTGACCTAGCGCGGCTGGCTGAAGTGTACGGCAGCGGTGAACTACGGCTCACGGTGGAGCAAAATGTCCTTCTCCCCAATGTCCCCGACTCTCGCCTTGCTCCCCTGCTCCACGAGCCGCTTTTACAACAATTTTCTGTCGAACCCCGGCCACTCGAACGGGCACTGGTTTCTTGCACAGGCAATCAATTCTGTAACTTTGCCTTGATTGAGACCAAAAATCGTGCCCTGGCGATGATTCGGGAACTCGATGCTGAGCTTTTCTGTCCTACCCCCGTCCGGATTCACTGGACTGGGTGCCCCAACTCTTGTGGTCAGCCCCAAGTTGCTGGCATTGGCTTGATGGGAACCAAAGTCCGCAAAGATGGCAAAACCGTGGAGGGGGTAGACATTTACACAGGAGGAACCGTGGGCAAACATGCTCAATTGGGCACCTGTGCCATGAAAGGAATTGCCTGTGACGACCTAAAACCAATCCTGAAAAATCTGTTGATCCAGGATTTCGGAGCCAAAGAACGAGGCAACTTGTCGTCTGAGTTTGCCTTGCAGGCATCTGCGTTGGTCGTCGAGTCAATAGACTGATCAAGACAACCTGGCCAGTTGGTTGGTCGGTATCGGTGCAAAAGCACCTGCAATTTGTCAATACGCAATGGATTCATCATCCCTCTGTAACCAACTTGAGTCATTAGATAAAGAATCATGAGCAATTTTTCGAGACGGAAATTCATCCTTACGGCAGGTGCAACCGCGGCTGGCACATTGATCGTCAATGGCTGCACCTCTAAGGTTAAGTCGGGTGGCGAAAGCAGTAGCAGTAGCCCTAGTGCAGCGCCTGCGGTCAATGTTAATGCGGCAGATGCGCCAGAGACGACGACTGCTACGCTGGGCTTCATTGCGCTGACCGATTCGTCCCCCTTGATTATCGCTTTAGAGAAGGGTTTGTTTGCGAAGTACGGGATGACCGATGTCAAAGTCGTGAAGCAAACCTCCTGGGCTGCAACTCGTGACAATATCGTCACGGGTTCGCAGGGAGGGGGCATTGATGGCGCACACATTCTTAGCCCGATGCCTTACCTGATTACCACGGGTAAGGTAACGCAAGGCAAAGAAGTACCGCTGTATATTCTGGCACGGTTAAATTTGGATGGGCAGTGCATTTCAGTCGCCAATGATTACAAAGAACTGAAGGTTGGGCTGAAAAGCGATGCGATGAAAGACGCGATTTCTAAGGTCAAATCTGGTGGCAAGGAAGCCAAGTTTGCGGTGACGTTTCCCGGTGGCACCCATGATCTGTGGATGCGCTACTGGTTAGCCGCAGGTGGTATTGTTCCGAAGAAAGATGCGTCTCTGATTGTGATTCCACCGCCTCAAATGGTCGCCAATATGAAAGAAGGACAGATGGAAGCCTTCTGTGTGGGTGAACCGTGGAATGGACAATTGGTGAATCAAGGAATTGGTTATACGGCGTTGACGACCGGTGAATTGTGGAACAACCATCCCGAAAAAGCCTTTACCATGCGGGCAGATTGGGTAGATAAGAACCCGAAAGCGGCAAAAGCATTGCTGATGGCAGTGCTGGAAGCCCAGATGTGGTGCGACAAGATGGAAAACAAAGAGGAGCTGGCGCAGATTGTTTCCCAACAGAAATACTTTAAGGCACCGGCGAAGGATATTGTCGATCGCGCCAAAGGCAAGTTTGACTATGGCGATGGACGGGTCGTAGAAAACAGCCCCCATGTGATGAAGTTCTGGATGAATGGGGAAGCTTCCTATCCCTTCCAGAGCCACGATCTCTGGTTCCTGACCGAAGATAAGCGCTGGGGCTATTTCCCCACCGACATGGACAGTCAGGCGTTGATTAAGAAAGTAAACCGGGAAGACCTGTGGAAAGACGCCGCCAAAGCGATCGGGCAAGAAGCGGCAATTCCCAAGAGCACATCTCGGGGTGTAGAAACCTTCTTTGATGGGGTCAAGTTTGACCCTGCCAATCCAGAAGCGTATCTCAAGAGCCTCAAGATTACCGCAATGGTTTAACTTTACCCCTTTTGAGTTTTGAGAGGTGAGTGAATTGAGAATTCAAAACTTATCCCTCAAAACTCAAAATTTGCAACTCATTACCCTCAGGACAAGCACCCATGACAACAACCGCAGGCAGAAGATTCCCAGCTTTCAATTTTGAAACCTATCTCCAAAAAAATGCCCGCCAGTTTGTTGCTCCTGTCGTTGCATTTTTGATTGCACTGATCATTTGGCAGCTCTTTTCATCGGTTACCAAATCCCTACCCGGACCCATTCAGGTATACCAGGATGCCTGGGACCCGTTAGTGATCTGCCCCTTATCGGTTGGCAATGAGTGCTTTAGCCTGGATGGCTGGAGAGGAGGGGATGTTGGATTGGGATGGCAAACCAGTGCCAGTTTGATCCGGGTGGCGATCGGCTATTCACTTGCCTCGATAGTGGGCATTACGATTGGGGTTTTAGTGGGAGCCAGTCGATTGCTCTATCAAGCAGTAGACCCGATGTTTCAGGTACTCCGGACGGTTCCGCCGCTTGCCTGGTTACCGATCGCACTTGCCATTTTCAAAGATTCTGGACCCGCCGGGATTTTCATCATCTTTGTCACTGCCATTTGGCCCATCATCTACAACACCGCAGTTGGGGTGCAGCAAATGCCCCAAGATTACAAAAATGTCGCCAAGGTGTTGCGCCTGTCTGGTAAAGAATACTTTTTTAGTATTTTATTGCCTTCAGTCGTGCCCTATATGTTTACCGGCTTGCGGCTGGGCATTGGTCTGGCATGGTTAGCGATCGTTGCCGCAGAAATGTTGCGGGGCGACACCGGGATTGGCTTCTTCATCTGGAATGCTTACAACAGTGGTGCGTTGAGTGAAGTAATTTTAGCGTTGTTCTATATCGGGATTGTTGGCTTTTTGTTAGATAAACTGGTTGGTTTTGTGTCTACTTTCATTAGTGCAGACAAATAAATCAGTGAGCGTTTTTGGGTTTGAGTGTTGATTTCAGTTCGCAACCGACTCAAGCCACAAAACGCATTTTTTAGACTTCGCTCAAAACGCTCAATTCATCCCTCATCCCTTTGGCAGCTATGGCTTTTTTAGAAGTTGATCATGTCGATCGCATTTTTGATTTGCCCAATGGTGCACAATACATTGCCCTCACCAATGTGGAGCTGAATGTCCAACAGGGTGAGTTTATTTCGTTGATCGGGCATTCGGGCTGTGGTAAATCGACCCTGTTGAATATGATCGCCGGGCTGGATCGCCCCACGGCCGGCGGGGTGATTCTAGAAGGACGACAGGTGACAAAACCAGGGCCCGATCGCATGGTGGTGTTCCAAAACTATTCACTATTGCCCTGGCTGACGGTGCGACAGAATGTTGCCCTGGGTGTGGATAAGGTGATGAAGCATCTGCCCAAGGGGGAACGGCGCGGCATTGTCGAACACAACATCGATATGGTGGGGTTACGGCACGCTGCAGACAAAAAACCAGCCGAACTTTCGGGAGGAATGAAGCAGCGGGTGGCGATCGCGCGAGCGCTGGCACTGCGTCCCAAGGTGTTGTTATTGGATGAACCGTTTGGGGCTTTGGATGCGCTGACCCGTGGGAACCTGCAAGAGCAGCTAATGCAGATTTGTCAGGAAGCCCAAATTACCTGTGTCATGGTGACCCATGATGTGGATGAAGCACTGTTGCTGTCCGATCGGGTAATCATGCTGACCAACGGGCCCGAAGCCCATATTGGACAAATTTTAGAAGTGCCGATTCCTCGCCCCCGCCATCGGATGGAAGTGGTGAATCATCCCAGCTACTATGCCTTACGTAGTGAAATCGTTTACTTCTTAAACCAACAGAAACGCGATAAAAAGCGCAAGAAGGCACAACCTGTGGCGATCTCCCGGCATGGATTGGAGAAAGTCAATCTGGAGATTGGCTTTGTACCCCTGACTGATTGCGCTCCCTTGATTGTGGCGAAAGAGAAAGGCTTCTTTGCCAAACATGGACTGGAAGAAGTCAACCTTTCTCGCGAACCCAGTTGGAAAACCATTCTAGAAGGTGTGGAAAACAAACGCCTGGATGCTGCTCAAATGGTCGCTGGAATGCCGCTCGCCATGACCTTGGGCTTTAAGGAGAACGTGCCCGTGCCGATGACCAGTGCCATGGTCATGAGCCGTAATGGCAATGCCATCACCCTGGATGAACGTCTGTACCGTGAAGGCGTGCGTACGCTGGATGATTTTAAGGCAGTCCTTAGCAAAACCCCCGATAATGTGCATACGCTGGGGATTGTTCACACCACCTCGATGCACAACTTGATGCTGCGCTATTGGTTGGCAACCAGCAGCATTGACCCGGATGAAGATGTCAGTCTGGCAGTGATTCCTCCGGCTCAGATGGTGGCAAACCTGATGAGCGACAATATTGACGGTTACTGTACAGGTGAACCCTGGAACGCTCGTGCTGTCTATGAAAACCAAGGGTTTGTCATGGCGACCGACCTGGACATTTGGCCCGGTCACCCCGAAAAGGTGCTGGGGGTACGCGAAGACTGGGCACACCAATATCCGCAGACCCATATTGCCCTGGTTAAAGCGCTGCTAGAAGCCTGTGAATACTGCGACGATCGCCGCAATCGCGAAGAGATTTTGGCGCTTATCTGCCAGCCACAATATGTGGGCTCTGCCCCAGAATATACTCGGCTTGGCTTCATTGACCCTTACCCTTATGTCCATGGCGAAGAACCCAAAACGCTGCTCCGGTTTAACCAGTTCTATGTAGACCAGGGCAACTATCCCCGCGAAACCGAAAGTTTGTGGATCATGACCCAACTGGCGCGATGGGGCATCACACCCTTCCCCCGCAACTGGGTTGAAATTCTGCAACGAACGCATCGAGTGGATGTTTTTCGAGAAGCGGCTCGGCAATTAGGCTTCCCGATGACCGAACCCAACCGTTCACCCTTCCATCTATTCGATGGCAAAGTTTTCAACCCCGACGATCCGATCGGCTACCTCAACAGCTTTGAAATTCATCGTCCCATTCGCATCGAAGAAGTCATTCTGGATGCAGTTGAAAAAGTCAATGTTTGAGACAGTAGAGGGCAAGGAGAACGGATGAAGCAGGCAGCAAACATTCAACTCTCCATTCTCAATCCTTCTCCGATGAAGATCCCAGCTCACATCTAATTTCTATCATTGCCCACCTCACCCTTGACCCTTTTTATGCAAACCCTTGCCAGTCCGACAACAATGCCTCCTGCGATGCAGGAACCGTTTTTGGTGATTGAGAATGTTTCCAAGTCTTATTCCACACCCAATGGATCTTATGTAGTATTGGATGGGATTGATCTGACCGCGAAAGAAGGCGAATTTATTTGTGTGATTGGTCACTCAGGTTGCGGTAAGACGACTCTCTTGGATACGGTTTCTGGCTTTCGCACACCGACGACTGGCGAAGTGCGGGTTCAGGGCAAACGGGTGACTCGTCCAGGTCCCGATCGCATGGTGGTGTTCCAAAACTACGCCCTGCTACCCTGGAAAACAGCGTTTGAAAATATTTACCTGGCAGTTCACGCCGTTTTCCCCCAGAAGTCTAAAAAAGAGAAGACGGAAATCGTCAAAGAACATTTGGCAATGGTGGGTTTAGAAGAAGCTGCCAACAAAAAGCCAGGACAGCTTTCCGGTGGGATGAAGCAGCGTGTTTCGATCGCGCGGGCATTGTCAATTCGTCCACAGGTCTTAATTCTGGATGAACCGTTTGGGGCACTAGATGCTATTACCAAAGAGGAGCTGCAAGAAGAACTGTTGCAAATCTGGCGTAATCATCAAGTTACGGTAATGATGATTACCCACGACATTGATGAAGCTCTGTTTTTATCCGATCGCATTGTCATGATGACCAATGGTCCAGCTGCCAAGATTGGAGAGATTATGGACATTCCCTTTGCTCGCCCTCGCAATCGTGCCCAAATTATGGAAGACCCCTATTACTACACTTTGCGCAATCATGCGCTCGACTTTTTGTTTAGTCGGTATGCCTTGCATTAGAAGTTCAGCAGTTAACCCCAAACAACCCACTGCTTGACGCTGAGTTCGCGTTCTGTTTCCCACCCGGTTGATGATTTGGTCGTTCTGATCTGCGGTTCATTAAACAGCATCACCCCTATGGTAGAACTTCCCACAGCCCCCGCTTCTGATTGCTCCGATGTCATTGTTTGCCACTACATGAATGCAACGAACCAAATTCAGATGGTACGCATTCCGAGTTTGACAAATGGTCACTGCTCTGAAAGAATGATTTTCCCGAGTGAGCGCATTCTTTTTGAGGCGGAACCGACTGCTGTTCTGGAAGTTTACCAGGGTGCAGACATTGACACCCAGCCAGAGCAGATTCCTTGTGTGCGTTTGCAAATGACTGAAAGAAGTTGTCAATATTCTACTGTTCAGAATGATGTTGATGAAGATGAGGCATGATGGGTGATTCGACCAAAACCCTTTGTCCCTACTGTGGGGTGGGTTGTGGCTTGGAAGTGTCGCAATCCAGTCTGACGGGCAAATCGGTGCATCTAGAAGGGCAGGGAAAACCAGGTTGGCAGGTGCGCGGCGATCGCAGTCATCCCTCCAGTCAGGGCATGGTGTGTGTGAAAGGGGCAACGGTTGCCGAATCGATTCAGCGCGATCGACTACTTTACCCAATGATGCGCGATTCATTGGATGAGCCGTTTCAGCAGGTGAGTTGGGAGCAAGCCCTCACCCGGATTGTCGATCGCATCCAGACGATTCGGCAGACTCAGGGAGCCGATGCTCTTTGTTTCTATGGATCGGGGCAATTTCTCACCGAAGATTACTATGTGGCGCAAAAGTTAGTCAAAGGATGCTTAGGCATCAACCACTTTGATGCCAACTCGCGTCTTTGCATGTCGTCTGCCGTATCGGGATATATCCAAAGTTTCGGTGCCGATGGTCCTCCCTGCTGTTATGAAGACCTGGATTTAACCGATTGTGCTTTCATCATCGGTAGTAATGCAGCAGAATGTCATCCTATTTTGTTTAACCGATTGCGAAAACATCACAAACGCAATGACCAGGTGAAGTTGGTTGTGGTTGATCCGCGTCGAACTCCGACTGCTGAAGTGGCAGATCTGCACTTGGCGATTCGTCCAGGTACAGATATTGATCTGCTGAATGGCATGGCGTATTTGCTGTTGCAGTGGGGCTGTTTGGATAAAGCATTTATCGAGCAACACACAACCCAGTTTGATGCGTTTGCTGCGATCGTGCAGCACTACTCACCCACGCTGGTTGCCCAACGCTGCGGAATTTCAGCGGCAGATCTGGAAACGGCGGCGCGCTATTGGAGTCAGGCAGAACGGGTATTGTCCCTGTGGTCAATGGGCATGAACCAGTCCAGCGAGGGGACTGCCAAAGTACGATCGCTGATCAATTTGCATTTGTTAACGGGGCAAATTGGCAAACCGGGAGCGGGTCCCTTTTCCCTCACAGGACAACCCAACGCCATGGGCGGACGTGAAGCGGGGGGGCTGTCCCATCTGTTACCGGGCTATAGATCGGTAACCGATCCCCAACACCGAGCAACGGTCGAACAATTCTGGAACCTGCCTGCGGGCAGCATTTCACCCCAACGAGGACGCACCGTTTGGGAGATGATCCTCGGCTTAGAGCAGGGCGAGGTAGAGTTGTTCTGGATTGCTGCCACTAACCCGATCGTCAGTCTGCCCGATCTGGAGCGCACCAAAGCGGCACTGCGACGATCGCCCTTCACTGTCTATCAAGAAGCCTATTACCCTACGGAAACCTCGTCGTACGCCCATGTGTTACTGCCTGCAACGCAATGGAGCGAAAAAACTGGCACGATGACCAATTCGGAGCGACGGGTAACGCTGTGCCGCCAATTTCAACCGCCGATCGGCGAAGCTAGAGAAGATTGGGCAATCTTTGCAGAAGTAGGGCGGCGACTCGGTTTTGCGGCGCAGTTCGTCTTTGCCGATGCAGCGGCGGTTCATGCGGAGTTTGTGCAACTGACCCGCGATCGCCCCTGCAACATGACTGGCATCAGCCATGCCCGCCTGCAAGCCGAAGGTCCGCTGCAATGGCCCTGCCCGGATAGGGAATCCAATTCTGAGTCCGATCCAAAATCCAAAATCCAAAGAGTAGGGAGTCAGGAGTCAGGAGTCAACGCTTCTGATTCCACTAGCGAAGCAGAAATTAACAGCGTTGAAAGGAGTCAAAAGCGGCGCGAAGCCCTATCCAAAATCGACTCATCCCGTCTCTACACCGACCTACAATTCCATACTCCTGATGGTCGCGCGCGGTTTGCTACCTACCACTCGCGGGGTCTGGCAGAACCCCCCGACGAAACCTATCCCTATGTGCTGACCACAGGGCGGGTGTATGGACACTGGCACACCCAAACCCGCACGGGACGCACCGAAAAAATTCGTCAGATGTACCCAGGTCCTTTTGTGGAAATCCATCCCCGCGATGCCGATCGTTTGGGTATTCAAGCAGAGGATTGGGTGGAGGTACGATCGCAGCGCGGCATGGCGCGGTTTCCTGCCAGGGTGACAGCGGCGATCGCGCCAGGAACCCTGTTTGTGCCGATGCATTGGGGAGAATTGTGGGCCGATCGGGCTGAAGCCAATGCCCTGACCCATCCTGCTGCTTGTCCCGACTCGCACCAACCGGAACTGAAAGCCTGTGCGGTGCAACTGGTGCCGATCTCGTCTCCCGTTGTTTCGGCGGCGGACTGTCCCCTCACATTTGACTCACGAGAACCCGCGACAACGGCAGCGTTGCTCTTGGGCGATCGCGGTTAAGTGCAGCGGTTCCTGACGCAGTGAAATCGATCGCGTAGGATAGAGAAAATTCCCTCTCTGTGGCATGGTTGCCTCGGTTGATTTTTCCGATTATTTGCGATCGTTGGTTGAGGTTTACCGCCCTCAGCCCGATTTCTACACGCTGACGGATTTGCAGGTGGAGATTCGGGTGGAAAAGTCGCGCCCAGATCCACAGTCGCCAGAACGAGAAGTGAAGGTGGAGCGATCGCCTGTGTTGGCAGGACTCCGCAAGTATGGGCAGCAAGGGCATGTGCTGCTGGTCGGCAAACCCGGATCGGGGAAATCCACCGCGTTGCAACGGTTGTTGTGGGAAGAATCCGCCCTCACCCTAAATCCCTCTCCCGATGGGAGAGGGACTTCCAACCTGATTCCCCTTCTCCCTGGGGAGAAGGGGCTAGGGGATGAGGGCAAGATTCCTGTACTGGTTGAATTGCGTAGCTATGAGACCTCAATCGCCGATCTGATTCAGCGTTTTTTTCGGCGGCATGGGGTGCGCTTAAATCAAGAGGCCATCGATGATTTGCTATTTGAGGGACAACTGTTACTGCTGTTGGATGGAGTGAATGAGTTACCCTCAGGGGTGCTAGGAGTGGTTGAGGCGTTCCGAAAAGACAACGATCGCTGCCCCATGATCTTCACGACACGGGCGCTGGATGTGGGAGCTGGGTTGGGCATTGCCCAAAAGCTGGAGATGTGTGCTCTGACGGAACTCCAAATGCGGGAGTTCATTCAAAAGCGCTTGCCCGGACAGGCTGATACGCTGCTGCGTCAACTCAAAGACCGCCTGCGAGAACTGGCAGAAACCCCGCTGCTGCTAAAGATTCTGTGTGATGTGTTTGCCGCCGATGGGCAAATTCCCCAAAGCCGAGGAGAACTGTTTCGCAAGCAGTTTGCTCAGAAATATGCTGAGTTCAAACGATTGCCAGAATTGGTGGGAGATAGCAGTGGATTACTGCCCCAACTGCTGCAAACCCTGGCGTTTGAGATGATGCAGGGCACCCAACCGACTCAATTGGTATTGCAACTCTCGAAAGCTAAAGCAGCAGAAAAAATTCAGCAATTTTTGCAGACGGATCGGGAAAAAGCGAACGACTACCTGCAGGCATTGGTCAAATACCACCTACTCCAGCAGTCTACCAACCCCAACCAAATCGAGTTCTGTCACCAACTCTTCCAGGAATACTACGCGGCTGAGTCTCTGCTCACCCAACTATTCCAACTAAGCGATGCTCAGCTACAACGTAACTACCTCAACTTGTTGAAGTGGACAGAACCTTTAGCGATGATGACAGCATTGGTGAAAGATGATATCCAAGTAGTACGAATCATACGACTGGCATTAGAGGTTGATTTTTATCTTGGAGGGAGGTTGGCTGGAGAAGCCCAAATATCTCTACAAAAGGCTACTATAGACCTTCTTATCCAGGAAAACTTTACTCAATCTCTCACAATTTGGCTGTTAGAACAAACTTATTCTTCTTGCGCTTTACCGTTTTTGTTGGACGTTTTGCAAAATGGTTCTGCTGATAACCGTTGGCGTGCAGCAAGAGCATTAGGAAATTATTCGAGTACAGCAGTTTTGGAGCAATTAATCGGGGCATTACAAGATCCTGATTCTTCTGTCCGCTATCAGGCAGCAAAGTCCCTAGGAAAATCAGGTTGTGTAGAAGCTATTCCGTACCTCGATCAGTTGTTAAGCGATGATGAGAATGAGGAGAACTGGTTAGTTCGGAGTGTTGCTGTAGAAGCTCTAGGTGAGATCAAAAATACAGAGTCAACTAAATGTCTCAAAAAAGCGTTAAGGAATAAAGATTCTACTGTTAGAAATAAGGCTGCCCAATACTTAGGACAACGTATTCCTGAAGATGTGGTCACTTTATTAAGCGAGGAATTCTTTAGAGATAATAGTGATTCTAAAAGTGATGTTTTAACTCTTCTTAAAGAAACCAAAAACGTTGCAGCTCTACCTACTTTAATTCATGCCTTATCAGATGATGACTGGATTACCCGCTCGCATGCGGCTCTCCAAATCGGATCGCTTGGAATTTGGCTTGACAGAAACTCTTTAGAAGAAGCTCTAATAGCTCTTATTTACACATTACAGAGCGATCCGGATATATCGGTTCGTTCTACTGCCGCACTTTCCTTAGGATTTATTGGTAACTCGCAGGTAGTACCGTTACTTATTGATGCCTTGTCTCAAGAGGAGGAGATTGTACGTAGTTCTGCTATCAATGCTCTAGAAAAGCTTCAGGATCGAACTGCTATTCCTGCACTTATTCGTGCTTTACAAGATAATAGTTATGTTTGTGAAGCGGCAATTAAAGCCCTGCGTACCTTGAATGCAGTTGAAGCTTTATCTCAAATCAGGAAGTTAAAGCATCATAAAGTTGCCGATATTCGACAAGAAGTGATACTCACTCTTGGGTTTATAGGTGATTCCAAAGATTTTCCCTATCTATACCAAGCCCTAAATGAAAGGGAGAAATTTTCTACTCGTCTTTGTGCTGCATATTCATTGAGTAATTTAAATAATCGTAAAGGAGTGAAGATTTTAGAAAATGCTCTTAGAGATGGAAATGAAGAGGCTCGTAAATTAGCAATTTTAGGATTGAAAAATTTTCAGGGGAAGGTTGGTATATCTAGCATTTTTTCAAATTTACTTAAAGAAAGTGAATACTCTCTTCAAAAGCTATCTCTTGACTTTCTAGAGCCGTTTAAAGAGACTTCGGAAATAATTGATCAGTTAAAAATTGCGCTAGATAGCTCAAATGAAGATATTTGTCGTAATGCAATGGATACTGCCAAAGTGCTAGGCAATGCTGAACACCTGCTCTGCTTAAGACAACTCGCAGCAACTATTACAGTTGTCGAAAGACCTCTGGAAGCGATCGCGGCGATTCAAGCCAACTGCCAGTTTTACAACTATGAGATTTTTCAGGAGCAAGAAGCAGAGAGGCAGGAGTCGAGGGGAAGGAGTCAGGAGTCAGGAGTCGGGAGTCAGGAGGGGACGACGAATGTTTATATTGAAAAAATAGAGCGTGTTGGTAATTTCAACACAGGTGACGTTACGATTCATGGCAACCAGATTGGCGACAACTCCAACTTATAAAAACTCTATGAAAGCGATCGAAACCACTGCCACCATCAACGACCTGGGACAACTCACCCTCGACACCCCGCTTGACCCAACCCAACCTCGTCGGGTTCGAGTCATCGTCCTCATCCCCGAAGATGAGAACCCCGACCCCGACGATACCCCTACGGAGGTCGTCCTTGAAGGGATTCGCCAAGGCTTACACGAAGCTTTCACTGGGCAAACCATTCCCCTAGCTCAACTGTGGGATGGAATTGATGCCGACTGATCCACCCTCCATTCAAATTGACCTCACTCCCCATTTTCAGCGTGATCTCCGCAACCTCGCCAAGCGCTACCGCCAGATTCGTTCGAATCTTCAACCCTTAATTGACCAACTGCAAGCGGGTGAACTTCCAGGCGATCGCATCGCGGGAGTCACCTACACCGTTTTCAAAGTTCGTCTCAAAAACAGCAATGTCCAAAAAGGCAAAAGTGGTGGCTACCGCGTCATCTACTACGTTAAAACGGTTGCCAGC
This sequence comes from Scytolyngbya sp. HA4215-MV1, assembly GCA_019359045.1. Lineage (GTDB taxonomy): Bacteria > Cyanobacteriota > Cyanobacteriia > Leptolyngbyales > Leptolyngbyaceae > Scytolyngbya. Next base: position 62,341 of record JAHHIA010000002.1, on the reverse strand, counting down.
ATCATTCTTGCCACCATCTATTCCAAGTCTGATCTCACTGATGTCGATGCAGCAGCGATCGAAGCCATCATTGCCCAATACGAACAGCAAATCTCCCCCCCCGATTCCATCCCATGACAAACCAGCCTAAAAATCGATCTACTTTCCATATCAACCAAGTCGGTAATCTCAACACAGGCGATGTCACTATTCAAGGTGATCAAGTAGGATTCCAAGATAATGACTCCTTCAACATCGGCAATCTAACCACAAAGCACTCAGCCGTTAACCTGGGCGGTACCGTGCAAGGCGATCAGATTGGCAGTCAAATCAATCACCCAATCGACCCCGAAATTAAGCGCGCGATCGCTGAACTGCAAACGCTGTTGACTCAACTTCAAACCCAACATCCCCACGTCACCACCGAAACTGAAGCACTCGCCATCATCGACGCAGAATTCACCGAAACTCAACCATTCAAAATGCATCGATTGGCAACCCTGCACCAACAGATCCTCAATCCAGAACGTCACCTCCAAGCCATCAAAGCCACACTTGGGGAAGTTGCCAAACACTACCTGGAGGAAAGCGTCTGGGCAAAAGCCAGCATCACCTATTTCGATAAACTGAGTGAAGCACCCGATCGAGGGATCTAACTCCATGAAAGCGCTCGAAACCACTGCCACCATCAACGACCTGGGACAACTCACCCTCGACACCCCCTTGACCCAACCCAACCCCGTCGGGTTCGAGTCATTCGATTCGTGGGCGATTCGTGTTAAAGGTGCAAGGAACGATCAACGCCAGGGGGAAGGAGTTAGGAGTCAGGAGTCAGAAGTTAGGAGTCAGAACGGATCTTCCAGTGGGGATGGGGAGAGCGCTTCCGGGGTGGGTTACCAAGCTGGAGCTTGGCAACCAGAGCTTCAATTTTCAAAGCTCGAAGGGGTTGATAACGATTAGTTCATGAATCGCTCTAAAATCCTGGATATTTCGTGTCACTAAAGGACTGGATACCTCTAGCGCACAAGCTGCAATCAGAGCATCTGGCAAAGCAGTTCGATAATCTCGACGAATCTGAGCAGTTCTGTCTAGAACGGATTCTGTCAACGCAACATAGGTCAGCGATCGCAAAAATGCGCGAATCTGTTCAGCTTCTTCTTCTGTTAAAGCGGGATAGCAAAGGAGTTCAACCCAACTAACTGGACAATAAAAACCTGTCGAATTCCCGGTCAAGATGTCTTCTACAATCGGTTGAACAACTGGATCGCCATTGAAATAGTAGATGAAGATATTTGTGTCGAGTAAATAACGGCTACCGATTCCATTCATCTCTTAACTGTTGTTGAAACTGGAGTGGATCAACCCGTTGGGGCAAAAAGCCAAATAGGTGAGTGGCTTGAGGAGCAGTTTCAGGCTCAATCTGTGGCAGCGATCGCACTACAATGACCATCTCCACTAAACCTGGCTCAATGGTATTCGGTAAGGTAATTTGCACCTTACGATCGCCTTTGATTTCAATGACCTGACGGATTGTTTCCATTGTTTGCAACAGCTTCTCTACATTCCTTAAGGATAGAGCGTAATCTGTGGGATGGGGAGAAGTCAGGAGTCAGGAGTCGGGAGTCAGGAGTCGGAACCAAGCTTCTCGTGCCCAAGCTCTGGTTTGGGTACAGTGATGGGAAGCGATCGCTCTCCAGTGAGGGATAGGGAATGATGTCTCGTCAACCTCGTCAGCTTCAGGCTGGTTTTTGCTATCACATCACAATTCGCTATATAACCTTGGGAAATCTAAATGCACATACTTTCAAAGCCCCTTTTTTAAGGGGGTTTGGGGGATCTAATATGCCCGAACTCAACATCAGCAACTTCCGTAACTTCCATCTTCCCTACAACCCTAAGCTGGTTGAGAGAGCAAAAGAATTACGTCAAAATCCTACTCTAGCAGAGAAAAAACTCTGGCAAGACTGCTTGCAAACGTTCCCATTTCGGGTATTGCGGCAACGTCCCATTGGTCAATTCATTGCAGATTTCTATTGTGCAGCTTTGAAATTAGTAATTGAGGTGGATGGAGAGAGCCACTTTACAGAGGAAGGGTTGATGCGGGATTTGGAGCGAACACAAACCTTGGAAGGTTATGGATTAAAGGTGATACGGTTCAGCAATAATGAGGTGATCAATCAATTTGAGGGTGTGTGTCAGAGGATCGGGGAGGAGATCCCCCTAAATCCCCCTTAAAAAGGGGGACTTTGAAGAATCCGAGCATTAAGGGCAAATCTGCCAAAGTGAGTCCAGGGCAAAAAAGCTTATGGGATGAATGGAATGCCCCGGTAGAAGAAATCCGGTCAGTGGCAGAGAAGTTTGTGCTGGCAAATTGCTACAACTCAGAAGCGGCACTTACGCAGATGGAGCGACAGCGGTGCCAGGTAACGAAACGCCAGAACCCGGATTCTTCGTAGTTAAACAGCACCGTTAAAAAACTTTAGAAAAATCTGAACGCCTCATTGGCTACAATTCACAAGCATGGATGTGAAAGAAGAACCCAAAAACCGCTTAAACAACCAAACCAAACGCCACATCCCCATACAAACCCGAATGGGAAATGTCCAGGATGTGCTGAGGCGCTGAAGTTGACACTAGAGTAATCGATCCACTGTTTGTTCACACGCCATCCTAAACGATCTCCAAACTTGTCCCATATCGTATCACCTGGATACTCGCCGTCAGGTTTACCCCCTACTTCCAGGTAAATTTTCTTTTGCACACTAAATCCAAATTTGCCGTTACTATACTTCACCCAGAGTTGATCGATGTTCTGCAAATCCTTGCAAGGAAAGGTTTTAATGCTGTCAAAATCCAGCCAACCTTCTTTTTCTCGCTTGGCGATCTTCAGCATCACAGCCAGCGTTTCTTGATCCGCTGCTTTCCAGTTTCCTGCCTTGAGCAAACCCTCCAGCTTGGTCAAAGAGGCTGGGGAAGATGAGGGTGAGGGTGATGGAGTAGGTGAGGGTGATGGAGTAGGTGAGGGTGATGGAGTAGGTAAGGGAGTTTGAGAATTCTGAAAGAACTGATTGCCAATTATTAGGGCAGCGACCAGACCACCCCCACCAAACCCCGTCAATTTCAAAAACTGCTGGCGGGTCATGAAGAAAGAGGATTTACTTCTTACTATCTTCCCCAGGGTTGGGTTTGGCGGAGGATTAACTGGAATAGGGTTCGACTCTTGCGTGTTGCTTAAGGCACGAGGCGAAGGACGAGGTGCTGTTGAAGAAGGCAAGTTTTTTGGGACTGGAGGTACGTTTTGGATTGGGAGGGGTGATGGTAGGGCAAAAGGATGAATCGGATTATCTAATTGCCTGGAAGAGGGGGAAGGATCTTGCTTAAGATCCTTCTCTTTGCGATCGATGCGTTCAATTGCTTTTCTCGCTTCTCCAATCTGGGCTTTAGACTGAGATGCTTCGATCACTTGCCACCACAGACTTTTTGCCTGCTCAAATTTTTCCTCCAACTCTGCATCCTTAGCCCCTTCCATCAAAACTTTCACATCCGCCTCTGTAGCGCAGCCTGGAAGCAACGGCAAATCATATTTCCAACCCGGTTCAGGAATTACCAACGGAGTCTGGATCGGTTTGCCATATCTACGGTTAATAGCAGGTACTTCTTGCAATAAGTATTGCTCTAGTTGACGTAAAATGGTGTGCTGCTTCAAACCCTGAAGCAAAACGTGGGTAAAGGCTCCCTGATTAATTTCCCGAATTTCGTAGGAGGACTCATTGTGACTACAGGCAAACAATGTGATGATGCCCTGCTGTCGGGAAATTGCTTCGATCTGGGTGCTCATCGTTATTTCAGTACCTTTGCGATCGTCTGGAACTTCATTACGGCACATATCCAGCACCATCACGACGTTTTTTGCCTGACAGTGACGCAGTTGATCGGTAACAAAAGCAACTGAAATAGCTGTCTCTTCCAGATCATTGGGATAGCCATCACAAGGTAGCAAATAGGCTTGACGATCTTTGCCAACCATGCCATGCCCGCTAAAAAACAGCCAGAGATGCTCGGCTCCTTGAGCCTGTTGAATTTCTTCCCTCAGCAACCTACGCAAATTCGATCGGGAAGGACGAGTGGAAAGACAGCCTACTGGTTGGGATGTGTCTGAACATAGCAGAATGTTTTCTGCATCAAACCCAGCCGTTTGATGCAAAAAAAGCCGCACCGCCTTAGCATCCTGAACTGCACACCTTAAATGAGCCTTAGGTGGCAAGTGCTCATATTGATTAATGCCAACCACGATCGCCCAATTCTTCGCCATCTACTTCGCAGGGATTCGCCCAAACTTCAACGTAATTGCCCCTTTGCCAGCCGCTTTGCCCCCCGCTACCAGTTTAATCTCTCCCTCGGCACTAATCTCTACCAGCAACTCCACCTCATTCAGTTGCATTCCCGATTCCGGGCCAATTTGTTGATCCACCTGCTTAAACAACCGCCCCACCAGTTGCAAAAAGCCATTCATCTTGCGTTCCAACTCTGCTACGGGCAATCGCACTTCGCGCAGGCGATCGATATTTTGCCGAACTTCTGCTCCCCAGCCTCGTTGTCCCTCAATGGGCGTCGATGTCGTCTCATCATCCGTAATCAACACAATATAATCTTCTGGCATAGAAACAACCTTTTGCGATCGTAGATAGGGACAGGGGTTCAGATCCCCGGCGTCTGGTTCAAACTTGAGCATAGAAAGCTGGTATGGGCGAAGAAGCCGGGATCTTGGCGTCCTCATCTATTTTGCGCCAGAATTTTCTCCCCGTCAGGATTCTCTATCAGCAGCCCGCCCTACTTCTCATCCCAATAAAAACGGTAGAAAAAATAGCCATCCTCAAATGGGTGATCATCCGTCACATGATGAATCCACCGCTCATCCACCAACCGTTGCCCCAACCGCACCGCATCCGCCCGCACCAGACGAAAGCGATCGCTTAACCAATCCACCGCCTCACTGCCCACAAAACACCGGGGATAGTTAGACAAGTGATACGGGCGATCCTGAATCTTGACCCCGCCCACCGTCCGCATCTCTGACACCAACTGTTCCAGATCAATCAGCAACACCGGATCTGCCAGTTGCACCTGGTCATCCTGATACCAAACCGTCAGGCTCTCCGCATCTTCCACCACCAGATACAGAACCTGCGCCTTCTGATCCAAAAACGCCTGCCGTGTTTGCTTGATCACCGCCTGCCGTTGCGCCTTAGGATACGACTGGTCTTGCACAAACAGCTTTTTTTGATAGCGCACCCCTGGCAAAACCGCATTTTGTCCTTTGTCTGGACGCACAACCTGACAGTATTCCACCTGTTCCGCACTCAGCATCAGCATCCCGATCTCCTCTTATCTCAGTTTGCAATTCGACACTACTCCCCCAACCCCGGTTATGTTCTAGACAGCATACTCCAGGGATGGGTTAATGAGTTCCGTTACCCGTGAGGAGAACATCTTCATCATCTACCAGGGATCTAAACTGAATTACGTCCGGAACGCTGTTAGAATTCTTCTGGCAACGATCGGCAAGTTGTTTAGAGGTTGTTTGAAAAGTATTCGCTGTGATGTCAAGCACTCATAGCTCCCCCCTAGCCCCCTGACAAGGGAGGGATCAACCTCAAAGTCCCCCTTTTTAAGGGGAATTTAGGGGGATCATCTCTGTTGCTACTGTAAAAAACATCCTCTTAGGCATAACCCAGCCCAGCCATCCAACCCTTCCACCATCCCAAGGAGGACAGACCCCTGACTACCCGCGTCATTCTTGTGCGTCACGGCGAAAGCAGCTACAACATCGAACGGAGAGTGCAGGGTCATTGCGACGAATCCGCCCTGACCGATGCCGGTCGAGCTTCTGCCAAACAGGTCGGTGCAGCCCTAACCGATTTGCCCTTCCAAGCCATTTACACCAGCCCTTTGCAACGTGCTAAAGAAACCGCTGAACTGATTGCAGCGGGGCTGACGGCTGCACCTGTATTGCATCCCACCGATGATCTGAAAGAAGTCAACCTGGTGCTGTGGGAAGGCTTGCTATTCACCGAAGTGGCAGAAAAATATCCTGAAGAGTATCGGCAATGGCAAACGGAACCGCATCTGATGCGGATGGTGATTCCCGCCGCCGATGGTACCGCGATCGACTTCTTCCCCATCCTGGCGTTGTACGAACAAGCGCGTCAGTTCTGGCAAACTGTGCTCCCTCAGCACGCCGGACAAACCATTCTAGTCGTGGCGCATAGTGGCATCAACCGGGCACTCATTAGCACCGCCATTGGGCTAACCCCCGATCGCTACCAGTCGATTCAACAGTCCAACTGCGGCATTAGCGTCTTGAACTTCTCCGGTGGTTTAGGCGACCCCGTGCAGATGGAATCGCTCAACCTGACTTCTCATCTGGGCGATCGTCTCCCTAAAATTCGATCGGGGCACACCGGGCCTCGATTATTACTCGTACGCCATGGCGAAACCGATTGGAACCGCCAATCGCGCTTTCAGGGACAGATCGATGTGCCATTGAATGATACGGGGCGATCGCAAGCCCAAAAAGCTGCCGATTTCCTCCAGCCCGTCACCCTGGATATGGCAGTCAGCAGCCCCATGCTGCGTCCCAAAGAGACCGCCGAAATCATCTTGCAGCAGCATCCCCAAATTACTTTGGAACTGAATGAGTTCTTGGTCGAAATCAACCACGGCTTGTGGGAGGGCAAATACGAAGCCGAAATCAAGCAACTCTATGCCCAAGAGCTGGCAGACTGGCACACTCGCCCAGAAACCGTACAGATGCCCGAAGGCGAAAACTTACAACAAGTTTGGCAACGGGCAGAAATTGCCTGGAAAGCCATTGTGACTGCCGCAGCCAGCCGTCCAGAATTTACTACCGTGCTGGTGGTTGCTCACGACGCCATCAACAAAGCCATTCTTTGCCAGGTGTTGGGGCTGAAACCTGCCAATTTCTGGAACTTCCGCCAGGGCAACGGTGCCGTCAGCGTCATCGATTATCCCAATGGCGCAGAGAGTGCACCCATTCTTCAGGCGATGAATATTACCACTCACCTGGGCAGTGTCTTAGATAAAACGGCAGCAGGAGCGCTATAGAGGCAGAAAGAATCTGAAGGTGTCCAGTCTGTCAAGGCAACTCATTAATTTACAAGTTTGGGTGAATGAGTTAGTGAACGTGAAGTTTTCGATGAGAAATTACAAAGCTATGGAGTCAAAAATCACCTGTATAGTTGGCACGCTTGAAGCTTTGGGAACATCAAGTTCTGTGGGAAATACGACAGAATATGCATATATGAGATTTTCATTATTACCAAATAATGATGTGAAAATGATTGAGAAAGTTTTTGTGGGAAACTTGATCAATTCTTATCTAAATCCAGAGCTGAAAGGCAATTTCTATATTGCAAATTTCTATGATCAATTGTATCTGGTTGGACTAAGAATAGATTCTCGTCAAGTACTTGATCGCGAATACTTGGGCTCAATTGCTTCAGACGTAAATTATAAGTTGAGAGGGTTGATATATGGTAAGGAAAGAGCCCTTTTAAGTTCCATAAGATTAATGGCAATTTTTTTCGGCTTAATCGCTCTTCCTGCCATCATCTTTCCTCCCGCACTTATAATCATTTTTATTATAGGATGGCTGATTAAATCCAGTCTGGATAAACGGGAGAAAAATCTAGAGAGAAGAATACAGAGAGATGTGAACGGAGTAGAGCAAGAAATAAATTCCCTTTTGGTTGAGATAGAAAAAAGTATGGGATGAAATATTGCTAACTGCACCAGATAAAGTAAGGCGTAACCCAATACTTTAGTAGAGAGAGTGGCACGGCTTCTTAAATCGATTTCATTCTTCTTTCAATTCAGAAACTTTTAGTAGTCCACAGCATACCTAACAAAACCAAAATCAATAAGCAGGTAGCCCTAATTAATTGTAAGAAAGGGGTTTGGGGGTTGCGCCCCCAGGCAGGGGGTTTACCCCCTCCACCCCCAAAAACATCTTCAATTTAATTTAGCCCAGCCACTTAGGTAGTTGCGGCAGTATAAGAACCCCGCCATCATCGGTTGGAGTTCGAGGTTATCTACATCCGGTGAGCGAGAACGGTATCTAGACTTACGTTACAGACGACTAGTCCTCTCCACCCAAGGTTTGACGATGGATCACGATTTTTAATTGAATGAGTACAGGTAAGGGCTTAAGCCCCTTGTTAGTGGGCGCTGAGCTTCCTTGACTTGGTTAGGAGTCACAATACACAGATAAGAGAAAATAAGTGATTCCGGACTGGGAATTGGAGCCAGTGGATAGGCAAATTAATTGGCTGAGTTCTCCCGCCCCTGAATGCTGATTGCTGAAGGCTGATAGCACTTTATGACCAACGAATTGTTTCAACAAGTCCGGTTAGTTGACCCGGTTTCTGGCACCGATCGAGTGACTGATGTTTTGTGGGTAGATGGCAAGATTGCCGCGATCGCGCCCGAAATCCCGGATGTCCCAGTAGATACCCATATTCGCGATTGTCGGGGACTGGTGCTGGGACCCGGGTTGGTGGATCTCTATTCTTATTCGGGCGAACCGGGGTTTGAAGAGCGGGAAACCCTGACTTCATTGCAACAAGCCGCAGCAGCAGGCGGCTTTACCCGCGTTACCCTTTTACCGGATACGCATCCCGCGATCGACAATCCTGCTAGTGTGGGCTGGCTGCGATCGCACAGCCAAAGGCCGGAGTCAAACAAGCATCCTGCGGCTGCCGCTGTCCCTACGCTGGACTGCTGGGGGGCGTTGACCCAGGGCGTCAAAGGGCAACAGATGACCGAATTGGCAGAACTCGCAACCAGCGGTATTGTTGGCTTTGCGGATGGTCAGCCCATTCCCAGCTTATCGATGCTACGGCGACTGTTAGAGTATCTGCGCCCCTTAAAGAAACCGGTCGCGATTTGGTGTTTCGATCGCGAACTGGCAGCAGGCGGAGTGATGCGCGAAGGTGCTGAATCCTTGCGGTTTGGCTTACCGGGAATTCCAGAAATGGCGGAAACCTCGGCGATAACCTCCGTCCTGGAGTGTGTAGCCGCAATCGGCACCCCTGTTCATCTCATGCGGGTTTCTACGGCACGCAGTGTGGAGTTGATTCAAACGGCAAAAGCCCGTGGCTTACCCGTGACCGCCAGCACAACCTGGATGCACTTGCTCCTAACCAGCGACGCCGTTGCCAGCTACGACCCCAGTCTGCATCTCAAGCCTCCCCTAGGGAGCCAAGCTGATCGCATTGCCTTACTGCAAGGCATTCAAGCAGGCGTGATTGATGCGATCGCGATCGACCATCGCCCCTATACCTACGAAGAGAAAACCCTGGCATTCGCCGAAGCCCCGCCCGGAGCGATCGGGCTAGAACTGGCGCTGCCCCTGCTCTGGCAAAACCTGGTAGAACTAGGTGCCCTATCGGCGCTGGAACTATGGCAAGCTCTGAGTATGCGCCCTGCCGAATGCCTGGAACAACCGCCTGGACAAATCGTAGCCGGACGATCGGCGGAGTTAACCTTGTTCAACCCTCGTCAGGTTTGGACAGTGGAAAACCAAACGCTCAAATCTCGCGCCATCAATACACCCTGGTTCGGCAAGCAACTGATGGGGCGAGTTATCCAAACCTGGAGTTGAATCACGAATCAGCATCTATGCAAAGGGGAGGGTTGAACGCCTTCCTCTTTTTTAGGGTCTGTGACCCAGCATCGCGACACTTCAACTGCCGTAATTCAGCCCTTGTTGATTTGGCACATAGGTGGGATGTTGCTCCAAATCACCGACCCGGTTGGGGGGCCAAAAGCGCACGATCGCTCGTCCAATGATGTTATCGCGTGTGACAAATCCCCAATAATGGCTATCGCAACTATTATTGCGGTTATCCCCTAAAACAAAGTAACGACCTTCCGGCACCTTCACAGGTTGCAGTGAGTAGTGAGGAGCATCCTCAATGTAAGATTCCTTCAGAAGTTGGTTGTTGACAAACACCTCCCCCCGTTTAATCTCAACCACATCTCCGGGCAAGCCAATCACCCGTTTGATGAAAGCATCCTTGGGCTTTGGGTTCGCGGATGGGGCAGGGGTGGTGGTCGGGGATGCCTCAAGGGCGTTGTGGTTGAGGGGCGGATTGTAACCTAAACAAATCCCCGCGGCTTCATCCGGTGGAATAAATACCACGATGTCGCCCCGCTGAGGGGCATTAAACCGATAACTCACCTTATCCACAATCAACTTGTCATCAATCTGAAGCGTCGGCAACATCGAACCCGAAGGAATATAGCGGGCTTCAGCGACAAAGGTCCGAATCCCTAATGCCAAAACAGCACTGAGGGCGATCGTCTTGAGCCCCTCTAAAAAGGGATTTTCCGTATGTTTGGGAGAATTGCTATCAGGCACTTTATCAGGCGAACGAGTCATAGAAACTGGGCAACCACAAAACGCAATTAAAACACTTTTCCATCCACTGCCCCAATTCTCAGGGCAACCTCAACCTGCCATCATTTTTTTAAGCAGCAACAAAAGAAAAACTAAATTCTGAATGTATCCATTCTACTGTCATAGTTTTATCAATCTGCAAATCATAAAATCGCTACCAACACTATGGTCTCTAGCATCCTCATCCGCCAAGCTCAGATTCTCTTGCCAGAAGGAGATTTTTTGCGAGGAGATGTCTTGATTCAGGACGGTACGATCGCTCAAGTTGCCCCCGAAATCCCCCTGGAAACAACCTTCGTTCCCATAGACGCCACCGGACTCACTTTGTTGCCGGGGGTCATCGATCCGCAGGTGCATTTTCGGGAACCCGGTCTAGAGCACAAAGAAGATCTGTTTACCGCTTCTTGCGCCTGTGCCAAAGGCGGCGTCACCTCCTTTTTGGAGATGCCGAATACCCGCCCACTGACGACCACTCAAGCAGCCCTGGACGACAAATTGCATCGTGCTGCTCAAAAGTGCCTTGTCAATTATGGCTTTTTTATCGGAGCAACCGCAGAAAATCTGCCCGATTTGCTCACTGCCCACCCCACGCCGGGGATCAAAATCTTTATGGGATCAATGCATGGTGCGCTGCTTGTGGATCAGGAAGCAGCCCTGGAAGCGATTTTTGCCCGGGGCACCCGACTCATTGCCGTTCATGCTGAAGATCAAGCACGCATTGCCCAGCGACGGCAGCAATTTGCAGGCATCACCGATCCCGCTATCCATTCTCAAATTCAAGACAACCAGGCTGCCCTGAACGCCACCCAACTCGCCCTAAAGCTCTCCAAACGATATCAACGGCGATTGCATATCCTGCACCTTTCCACTGGGGAAGAAGCTGAACTCTTACGGCAAGACAAACCCGCCTGGGTCACCGCCGAAGTCACACCTCAGCACCTCTTACTCAACACCGAGGCTTACCAGGAAATTGGCACATTGGCACAAATGAACCCACCCCTGCGATCACCCCAGGATAATGCCCTGCTCTGGAAAGCCTTGCAAGATGGCGTATTGGATTTCATCGCTACCGACCACGCCCCTCATACTCTGGCAGAAAAAGCCCAGCCTTACCCCAACACTCCCTCTGGGATGCCTGGTGTCGAAACTTCTCTGCCGCTGATGCTGACCCAAGCCATGCAGGGACGCTGCACGGTTGCTCAGGTCGCCCGCTGGATGTCTACTGCTGTAGCACAAGCCTATGGCATTCCAAATAAAGGCGCGATCGCTCCCGGTTACGATGCCGACCTGGTACTGGTGGATCTCAACACCTACCGCCTAGTGCGCCGACAAGACCTGCTGACCAAATGCGGTTGGAGTCCCTTTGAAGGGTGGAACTTAACCGGGTATCCCATCATCACCCTGGTAGGCGGACAAATTGTGTACGATCGCGGCAAGCTCAATCCCCAGGTTCGCGGTCAAGCGATTCAATTTCTTTAAGAGAATGCATCTCTCTTCCGGTTAAGCATAAAATTAGCTTAAGTCGCAGAAAACTCAAGCAGCAACGATACAATTCGTTAGAACTACCAATTGACGGTGGTTTTTGCTGCTAAAGTTGGTTGTCTGTACAGCTTGTGTTTTATTGGGAGCATTGCTATCTGCACTCAGGGGTGAATCTACTCAAATCAGCAGCCCTATTCATCCAAATCCTGGCAACGCCGCAAGAAAATCAGACTGATAGGGCATCTTAGAATCAACACAGCCTTTAAAGATAGTTTCTCAAGGTCGAGAATTTATCCGAATCAAGTGTCCCTTGCCAGTCACCTCTGCTCATGGAAAAAGAGCCAATCTCCAACTTATACGGGCAGCGGACTCTGGCAGCCGTCGTTTTTACCGATGCTGTCAACTTCAGTGCTCGCATGTCGAACGATGAAGATCGCACACTGGAGATGATTCGCAGAGATCTGCGCTTGATGCGACTTACCTGTGAACGGTTTAACGGAAAAGTGCTCAAATCCACTGGAGATGGGCTGCTGATGTTTTTTACGAGTGCTGTCAAAGCGGTAGAATGCTCAGTTGAAATTCAACGGGCATTGACCGAAGCGGCAGAGCATTTGCCGGATGCTGACGCGCTCCAGCACCGGATTGGGATTCACTTGGGTGACATCTTTATCAGCGAAACGGATGTCATGGGCAATGGAGTCAATATTGCCGCCCGGTTGCAGTCTCAGGCAGATCCGGGCGGGATCTGCATCTCACAAACGGTTTACGATGTGGTCAAAAGTGGCTTACACCTGGGAACCGTTTATTTGGGACCCAGGGCTTTAAAGAACATTCGAGAAGTCGTTCATATTTACAAAATTCGGTTACCGTTTCAGCCGCAGTATGTCGATTTGTATAGCGAAGTGGTGCGACGGCTTGCCAACCATCCCACTTCCATCCGGATCAAGAAACTAATTCTCTATACTTGTCACAATCGCTGGGAAAACGATCTGGCAGTGCTCAATGCGCTGGATCTGAGACAACTGATTGAAGAATTGCATCGAAACACTTCTACTCCCGATCGCTTGAAATTTTTGTTAAAAGAAGTGGTCAAAACGCTCAGTAAGCCCGCAGAATATGCGCTTGTTGCAGATTTGATTCTGCAAGAACTGGCTCCTATTTACACCGGGCAGTCCTACCTGCAACCTGCAGTTCAAGCGTCGCCCGATGCGACTCAAATTTCGCTTGCCCCACTCGGTTCCTTTGGAACGGCAGATGCAACACAAATCGGGGCTGTTGCGCTGCCTGGCTCCAATCTCACGGCTTCAGAAGAAAAAATAGCTCAGCAATATCACACGATCGCCCAAGACTTGGCACAACACAGCAACGCCGTTCGCATCAAAAAGTTGCTTTTTTTTGCTTGTAAAAACTACTGGGAAAATACGCCTGCGATTCTCGACGAGGTTAACTTACCATCGCTTTTGCAAGAACTACGAGAACAAAACAATACCCTGGATACAATCCTGCGCCGATTTCAGCGATTGATCCAATCGCTGAGCAAAAAGGGCGAATACACACTCGTTGCCAATATCGTTCTCAGTAAAATTGCTCAGCTCTATCAGGCGTCCCCTGACGTTCAACTTGCCGCTGCCGAAGCGTCTGAAGCAACTCAGTTTGTCAGCGCTTCAGAGATTGCTTCACAGACCCAGCCTGCCCGCTCCTTTGAGCAACCTGCATCTCCTGTTGTGTCAGAGATTGGGGATCAACCAGCTATTGACTCAATTCAACCCGATGATCCTTATTACCCCACCCTTCAGGAACTCATCCAGCATCCAAATCTTTTGAGAATTAAGAAGCTTTTATTTGCTACTTGTGGCAATCCTTGGGTCAACGATCGTGCCGTTTTAGATCGCTTAAACCTGTCAGAACTCCTGCATCAATTGATTGAGGGAAATCCTACGATGGATCACCTCAAGGCATCCCTCGATCGCGTCGTCAAAACCCTCAACAAACCTGCCGAATATACGCTCATTGCCAATATTTTGTTAATCAAGCTGGTACCGCTCTATCCCAGTGCAGAAGACCAGGTGCCGATTCTGACCCAGCCCGAGCAAGCGGCGATCGCCCCATCGACCTATCCGCTGCCTGCTGCTGGTCGAGAATGGAGACAATCCAGTAGTCTGGTCGATTTGCGTCTCCAGATCATGAAATATACCAACCCCTTACGCGCCAAGATCCTGCTCTACTCCACCCTGCATCAACCCTTTTCTTATGGGCAGCAAGATTGGTTATCGCTCAAAATGTACGAGCTTGAGGAATTATTGCAAAATTTGCTCAATCTTTGCCCCACGCTCAATGAGCTAGAAACCAGACTACGGAACACGCTTCAATATCTGACTAACTCAGAAGAAGAAACCCAAGCGGTCAGTGCCATTATCAAAGCAGTTCGCCCCTACTACAGTCGGTTTCAGATGCCGCCCAAACCAACAACCCTGACCGATAACTTGGCTGAATCCACCCACCTGATCTTTGAACCCGATGAAGGCACTCAAATTGTCTATGCCAGCATCAGTGATGATGAAGAGGAGCAAACCCATCAATTTTATGCATCTCCTGCCGAGGAAAGTTTTGATTCCCAAGTGATAGACGAAGATACGGGCGCGTTTGACACTGCGCCCAATGCTACTGTGCCCCATATCCCTCAGGTACCTGCACTGTCGTCCTCTCTGCCCTTAAGTGAGTCAACCCAAGTGAGTGCTTCTCCCGACAATCTTGAACCGCCTGATCCGCCCCATCACCGTTCACTCCCTAACAGCCATTCGGACGGGTGAGGTAGCTTGATGAATGTGAGTGAATTGCTGAAGCGCTACGAAGCAGGACAAACGAACTTCAGTGGGATTAACCTGAGTGGCGCAAATCTGGATCAAGCAGACTTAATTGGCGCGGACTTGACTCAGACAAATTTACACGATGCCAGCTTGATCCTGGCTTACCTCAACCGGGTAAATTTGAGCAAAGCAAACCTGACCGGTTCCAAACTCAGTGGCGCAAATCTGAGTCAGGCAGATCTGATCGGAGCGAATTTGCAAGATGCCGATCTGCATGGTGCCATTTTGTATGGTGCCGATTTACGGGGGGCAAACCTCAGCCTAAGTAATTTGCTTGATGCGAATTTAATTGATGCCGATCTGCGTAACGTGAACCTCAGTGGTGCCATTTTGCGAGGGACCTGTTTGCGAGGAGCGAATTTACGCTATGAACGTCGCTTATACGATGGGGCAAATTTGCGGAGCGCCGACCTGCGGGGGGCTGATCTACGGGGTGCCAATTTGTTAGGGGCTGACCTGAGTCGGGCGGACTTGAGCCGAGCCAACTTAAGTGAGGCAAATCTGCGGGAAACTAATCTGACCCATGCCATTTTGAATCAGGCAACCTTGCGAGGCACGTTTTTGACCGATGCCATTTTGTTGGAAGTGAATCTGAGTCAGGCAGATTTGTCGGATGCGAAGCTCAATCGTGCCAATTTGAGTGAATCGAATTTGGTCGATGTCAAGTTAGTCGAAGCCAATCTGTCGGAAGCGGTGTTGGCAAAAGCCAACCTGAGTCGGGCAATTTTGCGTCGTGCCCGATTGAATCGATCGGATCTAAGTCGGGCAATTTTACGAAATGTGGATCTGCAAGAGGCGACCTTGATCGAAGCGTATTTGGGGCGTGCTGATTTGCGCGGTGCAAATCTGAAGGATGCCAATTTAGCGAAAGCGGAGTTAAGTACAGCTAACCTGATGGGAGCCGACTTGACAGGGGCAACTATGCCAGATGGGAGTATTTATCATGAGTAGGGGATCATAGACAGTGGCAACGGCACGGAGGGGAGCTGGCACTGACCGATCGCGGTTAATATAGCCTGGTGGGTGTGGTCGGGCTGATGGGTCAAATCAATCTGTAAGTAGTCAGGAGGACGATAGAGTAAGCGTTCTGACCACTCGATCGCCACAATCCCCGCCTCTACCTCATCCCCTTCCCAATAAAGCTCTGGCTGTAGGGTAGGAACCTCTGCTGGCTCCAATCGATACAAATCGAGATGGTAAAGCGGCAAGCGTCCCTGGAGGTATTCATTGACCAGTGTAAAAGTGGGACTGTCGATCGTCGCTTCAATGCCCAACCCTCGTCCTAGCCCCTGGACCAGCGTTGTTTTGCCAGTGCCCAAGTCACCTGTTAGCAGCAATACCGTGCCAGCAGTCAGCGTTTGTCCTAAGGCAATCCCAAGCGCTTGGGTAGCTTGAGCATTTTGCAGAGCGATCGTTTGAGATGACATGACTCCGCTATATCCTTTCCAACCCTTGTGTCCGACTATACCAGCGCAATAAGACCCTGGCGAGTTTCTGAGGATTGTGTCGCAGGTAGCCAGTTTCGGTATCTTCATCCATGACGCTGGCTAAGACAATGCGTCTGCCTAAACGCATAATAGCGTCTCGATCGAGGGTAACTGGATAGGAGTCTTCCTGGGCATAGCGGATCAGAGATCGTGCTGAGGGCACCTTTTTTTGAACTAGAACTGCCTCAAAGAGGGGTCTTTTGCAGACAGCATCGATCGCCCGGATGTGATCGGCAACGGTGTAATTATCGGTTTCGCCCGGTTGGGTCATGATATTGCAGACGTAAATGCGTGGTACATCGCGCTGAGCGATCGCCTCGGCAATTTCGGGCACCAGTAGATTGGGGATGACACTGGTATAGAGACTACCAGGTCCAATCACGATATAGTCTGCTTCTTGGATGGCTTGCAAGGCTCTGGGTAGCGCTGGCGGATCGGGTGGGATGCAACCAATGCGGACAATTTGTCCCTTGGCTTCGGTAATATTGGACTCACCCTCAATCTGACGACCATCTGCCAGCTCTGCCCAGAGACGGACATCCGTTAAGGTCGCAGGCAAGACTCGCCCCCGTACTGCCAGGACTTGTGAACTGGCGGCGATCGCCTGCTCTAAATCTCCCGTAATCTCGCTGAGTGCCGTAAGAAAGAGGTTGCCAAAACTGTGCCCAGTCAATCCATCTCCTGCCCGAAAGCGATACTGAAACAGTTCGGTCATCAGTTTTTCTTCATTCGCCAGGGCAGCCAAGCAGTTGCGGACATCGCCAGGAGGCAGCACACCAATTTCGCGTCGCAGGCGCCCAGAGGAGCCGCCATCGTCTGCGACGGTGACGATCGCAGTCGAATTGGCACTAAATTCCTTTAACCCCCTCAGCAGGGTTGATAGCCCTGTTCCACCACCAATCGCAACAATTTTGGGCCCCCGATTCAAACGGCGGTGTGTGAGCAGAACATCCACCAGTTCTGCATCGCCCTCTGGCATTAAGACTTCGGTGATTGATCCCAACGTACGAGTCTGCCCCCAAAGAATAAACAGTAGCCCAAAAGTAAAGACGATCGGTCCACTGACATAGTTTGGAATGATCGTCGTAATCTTTTCCAAAATATCGACGGTCAACTGGATTAAAAAATAGACCGGGGTCAACTTAATCCAAATCGCAAACCCCAACACCGCCATCAAGACTCCGCCCGCACTTAGTAGCAACCATCGCTTGACCAACAATCCAGGTGCAAGCCACTTAAACCAGCGAAATAGCTTGCGCTCACGAGTTGGAGTGGGCAAAGTGGCTCTCAGACGGAAGTTAGAACGGCTGCGCGTTTCTTGTCGGAGAGCATGAAGAGCTTGTTTGAGGAGACCAATTGTCATTGATTGAAGGGGTAAGAACAACTGCTAGGAACTTTATACAGTCGGTGGGGCTTATGCGAAAACGATCGTGAATGGTGAGTTGGATTGTCTAGAAGCTGTCTGAGAAGCCTGCACTTGTTCCCATGCAGAATAACCTTCTGATTTTTAAGGCATTCTCTCGAACAAATTCTGTTGCAGTTCTAGCAGCAGAATAGCTTAAGATTCTTCGTTCCCGTTTTTTGATCGCCGATTGGCTGACAAATCTTTTTACTCTTGCCTCAGTCTTTAGGGGGATTTGACGGAGCTAGCCGTTGCTTTCACAAAAGTTGTGCTCTATCAGCAGCGGATGCTAGATTTTGCACGAAAGATAGAATCGTCTTGCCTATCTTTCGGTGTAAAGTCTTGACTAGAAAACTTCCCTACAAGGATAAATCTGCAATCCGCTTTTGTTTCACATACTGATTTAGGACTGCTATAGAGTAGATGTGGTTTACCGATAAGATGCGTAAAGTTTGCTTTTGAGGCTGAATGCTTAAAAGCCAGACTTTTTCCGAATCCAGGTCGTACCTTTTCCGATCCTGGGACGGGCAACCAATGGTTCAAACTAATTGCACCCTAGATGGCTGAGCCGTTAATCGAACTCAAAGGTATTTCCAAGACATTTGGCTCTAATCAGGTTCTTGACCAGGTAGATCTCACGATTTATCGAGGCGAGGCGCTGGCAATTATTGGGCCCTCCGGAACTGGCAAGTCTACGATCCTGCGGATTATTGCTGGTTTGCTCCTGCCTGATCAGGGG
Source organism: Scytolyngbya sp. HA4215-MV1 (assembly GCA_019359045.1). Classification (GTDB taxonomy): domain Bacteria; phylum Cyanobacteriota; class Cyanobacteriia; order Leptolyngbyales; family Leptolyngbyaceae; genus Scytolyngbya. Next base: position 43,905 of record JAHHIA010000002.1, on the reverse strand, counting down.
GAGATTTATATTCAGGGACATCGACGGCAGGGTCTGATTGAAGATGCAGAAGACCCGATCGGGATTGGTATGGTTTTTCAACAAGCCGCGTTGTTCGATTCTTTGACAGTCCAGGAAAATGTAGGTTTTTTGCTCTATCAGCGATCGCACCTATCCTCTGCTCAAATCAAAGAATTGGTCGAGCATCGGCTAGAAATGGTGGGCTTACCCGGAATTGGCGATCTCTATCCGGCAGCGCTTTCTGGCGGAATGCGCAAACGGGTCAGTTTTGCTCGAGCCATTATGGCGAACCCAGAAAACCCAAGAGATACTCCCGAAGTTTTGCTCTACGATGAACCCACGGCAGGGCTAGACCCGATCGCCTCCACAGTCATTGAGGATCTGGTTCGACAATTGCAACGGTTCGAAGCAGGTTGTGGTACTTATGTCATGGTGACCCACCAAGACAGTACGATTCGGCGAACCGCCGATCGGGTTATTTTTCTGTACCAGGGTAAAGTTCAATGGGAGGGCAGTGTCAACGAAATTGATACAGATGACAATCCGCTGCTGCGCCAATTTTTTAGCGGCAAGGTAGATGGACCGATTCAGGTACTTGGTTAGTCGGCGTTATCGCTTCAAGGAAACACTATGAGATCGCGAACATTTCGGGAAGGCTCTGTTGGGTTACTCATCTTGGTCGGACTCTGCATGTTTGGCGGAGTGATTCTCTGGCTCCGGGGGCTTAACCCTGGCTCTAAAAGCTTTAAGGCGACTGTTGAATTTGCCAATGTCGCTGGGCTGCAAGAAGGTGCGCCTGTTCGCTATCGAGGCGTCACCGTTGGTAGAATTACTTCGGTCGAGCCAGGTGCTAACGGGGTTGAAGTGAATATCGAAATTTCTCCCCCCGATTTGATCATCCCTAGAAATGTGGTCGTTGAAGCAAACCAGGCAGGTTTAATTGGCGAAGCCTATATCGAAATCACGCCGACCCAAACCCTGGCAACCCAAGCAATTAGCGCTAAGCCTTTAGACGCAAACTGCAACGATGCACTGATTATTTGCAACAAGTCTCGGCTCAAAGGAGAAATTGGCATTAGCCCAGATGCCCTGATTCGCTACTCAATTCGCTTTGCCGAACTCTACAGTGATCCCAAGTTTTTTAATAAAATAGAGACGGTGCTCGGCAATACGGCAGAAGCGACGAAAGAAGTTACGAGACTGACTCGCGAGTTCACCAGTTTAACCCGCCTAGTGAAACAGGATGTAGGGACTTTTTCTGCGACCGCCAGGGCTGCCACCCAGGCAGCCAATAAAATTAGCCTGACGGCGGATGAAGTGAATAGTTTACTGGCTGCAAACCGGGGATCACTAGTTTCTACGTTGGATAATCTCAATCAGACGAGTGCACAATTGCGCACGAGTGTGAGCCGCCTTTCTCCCGTGTTAGATCGGGTTGAGAAAGGAGAATTGCTCCGAAATTTGGAAACCTTGTCTGCGAATGCGGCTCAAGCGTCTGCCAACTTGCGTGATGTGAGTGTTGCACTCAACAATCCCACTAATTTGGTGGTGTTACAAGAAACCCTGGACTCCGCCCGTGCCACTTTTCAAAATGCCCAAAAGATTACAGCAGATTTGGATGAACTGACTGGCGATCCGACGTTCCGGACTAATTTGCGTAACTTGGTGAATGGCTTGAGTGGACTAGTCTCCTCGACCCAACAGCTTCAGCAACAGGCGCAACTGGCTCAGATTTTGCCACCCGTCGCGGAGGCGGTGAATCGTGCTGGAACAGAGTTACCGCATGCCGATCCAGCAGGTAATACGGTTAGTGCTCCGGTACCACAATTGAGTCCGACGCCTTTAGGCAAGGTGGGCGTGCGGAACTAAGGAAATTTCTGAGAAAAGATTTACCGCCTGGTAGGGGCGCACAGCCGTATGCCCCTAGGTAAGGTGGTTGATCGTTAGGTAGATTTTTTCCTAGAAATCTCCTAAATGATCCCAATAATCGGCTAATGCGACAGATTGAGATCCTCCTTAGCCCCCGCCCTAACGCACCACTGCACTAGAAAAAGGGGGAAACGTAACCCTCATCTGAAGTCTCCCTTTTTAAGAGGAATTTGGGGGGAGCATGCGTGTGCAATGCTTCTAATTTAAATCGGTATGAGCATTACTTGGCGAATCAACTCGCCAAATAATGCTCGATCGCCCTGGACACACGTCTAAGCTTTGATGCCACCGTACGCCGCCATGGGTTCCTTGATTAATCGAATATAGAGATGCTTGAAGGTAGATCGCAGGACACGAGGCATACCAAAATCGATCGGCATGAGGGTATCAGGCAACCGCCAATCATCTAGTTGGAGATCCCAGGGCGTAAGCAACGGGAACTCGATCGCTGCCAGGTCAAGACATACCCCCAGGCGCTGAGAGGCAGCAGCCGTAGGCACGATCGCTGGGTCAACCTGAAGTATTTCCAAAACGGCACGATCGAGGGCAAACACATCCCTGGCAGCAGCCAGCAGCCCTAATGGGCGAGGTTCCCCCCCACTAGGTCCATTCCCCTCATGCCCAATGATGCCATCGAGAATCGTCAAGTCAGGATCAATAGTCCGTGCCGTTTCTACTAACATTTCGCCAAAACGGGTGCTATCTTTGCCTGCTTCCATGTGCCACCAGGCTTTCATCTTACCGGGAACGCAGCCAAACAGGTTTTTAACTCCCAGCGTCATCGTCAGTTGCATGTGAGATTTGACCTTGGGAAGGTTGATCACCACATCGGCATCCATTGCTTCTTTTGAAAGTAAGAGATGGTTGAACGATGCACTGACTGTTTCGTAGCGTTTGCCATGAAACTCGACGATCGGCAAATTTAATTCCTGAACTAGAGGCAAGTAGCCGTTGGCTTTGGCAACTCCAGCAGCACTGCCAAACGCGGGACCATCACCCAAAAAGGGCTTGCCTCCCACTTCTTGCACCATCTGGGCAACGCAGTGAACTACTTCAGGGCGAGTCACACACTCTTTGGTCGGACGCGCACCAGTTAACAGATTGGGTTTGAGCAACACCCGATCGCCCGGTTTAACAAACGCCGCCATGCCACCCAAGGGTGCCAATAACGTTTCTACGGCAGTGCGTAACTGAGCGCGATCGTAAGAATGGGCACGGACGAGACTGACCGAGGATTGACTGGCAGAGGATTTCATGAAGTCGCTGTCGTGAAGTGCTGATGGCTAGTCTACCAATTCAAATTAGAGCCGTACACTTAGCGCACTCGATTCAGGGCAGTAATCCGCTCTGCATTCGACAGTACGCCCTCTCCCTGGAGGGACTCCAGCGGGGGTTTCATTTCAATTTTGAGGACATTGCTGGCATTGATGAAAACCGTCTCTTCGGGAAGTTTGATAATCCACCAACTGTCGTTTAAAAAACGACGCATTTCCTGCCGAATTTCTTGTCGGGTCAGGGGTTCTTCGGTCGGTTCGTTGATAATAAAGCCTTCTGAATGCCCATTAATATAATGAAAAATGATTTGCACAGGAGTGGAGGTTACTGGATCACTGCTCAGCATAAAAGCTCCTTAAAACTTTTGACGCAATCAATTCAAAGCACAACGGGTTCTATCGCAGTCCTCAATCATGGGTGAGATTGAGAGGCTTGATGAGAAAAAATTGCGGCAATCTTTTCCCACCCTCCCCATCGAATCGCGCGATGAATCTGCAAAATCCCAATGTCTACGTGAGGATGCTTTATCTTATAAGCAATCTGTCAAGATGGCAGCAGCGATCGCTGGAAAAAGAAGCCGCTCAGCTTAATGAAACTAAACTGAATCTGTCTGAAAATCATGCCAGGGTCGAAGCTTTGGTCTGGGGGCACTGCTCGACGATCTCCTGCACGAAGGGACGTTACGATCTCGCCAACAGCCGCGCAATCTCAGAAGGTGTCAGTTGCTCCACATTCTCGTAAATAGCCACGGCTCCAGCTTGTTTCAGGGTATTGGAATAAGCTTGGCTACGTTCGGGCGTTGTTTGCACATGGGGGGGCAAAATGCCAATGCCAATCCAGGGGCGATCGGGCTGCACCTTTCTGGCATTTTCTACGGTGTATAAATCGGCGACCGTATCTCCTAAATAGAACACCGGCAAACGATCGTCCTGTCCAGATGCCAACTGCTCAACCATCGCCAAAAGTCCAGTGGGATCAGGCTTACCGGGTGCATCTTCCATTGCCACCAATGCAGGTGCCTGCAAACCCAGGCGGGTTTCCAGTACATAGCGAGCTGATCCCCGCGTTGCTCCACTAAAAAACCCCCAGCCATAGCCAGCCTGACTCAAGTGCTCCAGGTAAGTCGTTCCTATCAAAAGCGGTTCCTGGCAAATATAGCCACTCCACTGTTGGGGATCTCTTTCGCGTCCACGATACAAAGACTGAAAATACGCCACCAATTCTTCATAAGTGAATCGAATCGGGTGATCCTCTTGAGTTGTTTGGGTCCGATGCCAACCCTGCTGTTCAAAATAACGGTAGACCAGTTCCTGCGAAGCTTGCCAATCGTTATTCCACTTGCCTTCCGATTTCAAAGCATCAATCTCGGTGGCAGTGGGACGATAGCCCCCATCTGTATAGTGCTCTACGGTGTCCGCCACGGCTCGCCGATAGGACCCACTCACATCTCGAATCACGCCATCAATATCGAAAATGATCAGTGCGATCGTGCCCATATTCCTGTTTTTTATCCTTTGCGGTTGCCACTTTTACCCGTTCATTGATCCATTGCAGTAGAATGGAGTGCGGTAGAATGAAAGACTTGGGAAGTGGAGGTTGGCTTGTCGAAGTTCATTTTGAAAGTTCTCTGGCTGGACGACAATGTAGCGCTGGCGGTTGATCAGGTGGTTGGTAAAGGAACTAGTCCCCTGACATCTTACTTTTTCTGGCCTCGCAATGATGCCTGGGAACAGTTGAAAAACGAACTGGAAGCAAAGCATTGGATTTCTGAAATCGATCGGGTAGAACTGCTCAACAAAGCGACAGAAGTAATTAACTACTGGCAAGAAGAGGGTAAGCGTCGTCCGATGTCGGAAGCTCAAGCAAAGTTTCCAGAGGTTACTTTTACGGGTAGCGCCTAATCAGCAGTTTGCCTAGCTCCAGGGGGCAACTTTAAGAAGTCGCCACTGGGATTCAGTGTGTTTTGGGTCTTTGATCCGATCGCAGCGCCTCTGGGTGATTGAACCAGGGGCGCTTTGGCATGTCTAGCGGTGTTCTACCGAAATGAGTACGGAAGTCGGTCCCAAACCGCTATATTCTTAGCTCAATGCTCGACATTTTGCACAAATAATTTGAGACTTTGACCAGGATTTGCTACGGTTTATTACAGTTCATAGATTTTTTTTGCATTTAATTGGCATTCCTGCTGTGACAAAACCCGTTTACGATGTCCTTGGGTTATTTGTTTGTGCTTGAGATCTTTAAGTCCCCTCTGAGCTAGACGGCAAAGGGGTAGAACTTCAACTTTGTCTGACTCTCTGATTGAGTCGGCATTTCTCTCGTTTGATGGTTATATCGCTGTTCAGATTTCTTTTTTAGGTAGGTAGCTTCATGTCCTCGACCATTACCCCTGACCAAATTGAGCGGATTGTTTGGAACCAGCACCAAGACCCTTTTGCGGTGTTGGGACCTCATCACACTCATGTGGATGGCAAGGAGGTCTGGGTCGTTAGAGCGTATCAACCCACTGCCGAAGCAGTTTGGGTGATTTGTCCGGAGGATCGATCTGAATATCCGATGCAATCGGTGCATCATCCCCACTTTTTTGAATGTGTGATTGATGCACCAGAACTCACCAACTATCAACTTCGGGTAAAGGAAGGCGAGCATGAACGAGTTATTTATGATCCTTATGCCTTTCGTTCTCCTCACTTGACCGATTTTGATGTTCATCTATTTGCTGAAGGCAACCATCACCGTCTCTACGAGAAGTTGGGAGCACATTTGACCGAGGTTGAGGGGGTAAAGGGGGTTCATTTTGCCGTTTGGGCTCCCAATGCTCGCAATGTTTCCGTGTTGGGTAATTTTAACTACTGGGATGGGCGTAAGCACCAGATGCGATTGGGGGGGAATGGCATCTGGGAATTGTTTATTCCTGGGGTGGTCGTGGGCGAGTCCTATAAATATGAAATTAAGAATCAGGCTGGACATATCTATGAGAAGTCCGATCCTTTTGGGTTTCAGCAAGAAGTAAGACCGAAAACAGCCTCGATCGTGGCGGATCTGGAAGCTTACGATTGGCAAGACACAGAATGGATGGAAAAGCGTCGCCATACCGATCCACTGGCGCATCCAGTTTCTGTGTATGAGGTTCACTTAGGTTCCTGGTTGCATGCTGGATCGGATCAACCCGCCCAACTGCCTAATGGAGAAACTGAGCCAGTGGTGGTGGTTTCGGAACTAAAACCAGGTGCGCGCTTTTTGACCTATCGCGAACTTGCCGATCGCCTCATTCCCTATGTCAAAGAGTTGGGCTTTACCCATATCGAGTTGTTGCCGATCGCTGAGCATCCCTTCGATGGCTCATGGGGGTACCAGGTAACAGGTTATTTTGCCTGTACTTCACGCTTCGGCACTCCTCAAGATTTGATGTACTTCATCGACCAGTGCCATCAAAATGGCATCGGCGTACTGGTTGATTGGGTGCCAGGGCACTTCCCGAAAGATGGACATGGCTTGGCATTTTTTGATGGCACCCACCTTTATGAACATGCTGATCCACGCAAGGGTGAGCACAAAGAGTGGGGCACGTTGGTGTTTAACTATGCCCGTCACGAAGTCCGCAACTTTTTGGTTGCCAACGCCCTCTTCTGGTTCGACAAGTACCACATTGATGGCATTCGGGTCGATGCTGTGGCTTCGATGCTTTATTTAGACTATTGCCGTGAGAGTGGCGAATGGTTACCCAACCAATATGGGGGACGGGAGAATATCGAAGCTGCCGATTTTCTGCGCCAGGTCAACCATGTGATCTTTAGCTATTTTCCTGGCGTGCTGTCGATCGCTGAAGAATCCACCTCTTGGCCCATGGTTTCTTGGCCCACGTATGTAGGGGGATTGGGCTTCAACTTGAAGTGGAACATGGGCTGGATGCATGACATGCTGGACTACTTCCACATGGACCCCTGGTTCCGACAGTTTCACCAAAACAACATCACCTTTAGCATGTGGTATAACCACAGCGAAAACTTCATGCTGGCGCTTTCCCACGATGAAGTGGTGCATGGCAAGAGCAACATGATTGGCAAAATGCCTGGCGATGAGTGGCAAAAGTTTGCCAACCTTCGTTGTCTTTACACCTACATGTTTGCTCACCCTGGCAAGAAAACGCTGTTCATGAGCATGGAGTTTGGGCAGTGGAGCGAGTGGAATGTTTGGGCAGATCTGGAATGGCAACTGTTGCAATACGAACCCCACCAACAACTCAAGCAGTTTGTTTCTAAGCTGAATCAGATCTATCGTCACGAAGCTGCCCTATACACGCAAGACTTTGCTCAAGAAGGCTTTGAGTGGATTGATTGTAGTGACAATCGCCATAGTGTAGTGTCCTTCATTCGTCGTGCTAAGGATTCGGATGAATTTGTTGTGACAGTGTGCAACTTTACTCCTCAACCCCATTCCCACTATCGAGTAGGTGTGCCAGAGCCTGGCTTCTATACTGAACTCTTTAATAGCGATGCGCGCGCGTATGGCGGAAGCAACATGGGGAATTTGGGCGGCAAATGGTCTGAAGATTGGTCGTTCCACAATCGTCCGTATTCGATCGATCTTTGCCTGCCACCTTTGGGTGTGCTGATTTTGAAGCTCGATCGTCAAAAAACGCTGGCGGCTCAAAAGCAATCCTGATGAGTGTTTGAGTGTGGCAATTTAAATCGGCAATCTAAGAGGGGGGTTTCGGTTATCCAATGACCCAAAGCACTGACTTGACTCTTAGGGTGGCGATCGTTGCGCTCTTATGTTGGCGGTAGATCGTTTCTTCGTGCCTAAAACGGGATGACTCCTGTATTCTGATTCCTGACTCCCTGTCCAGAGGGAGTCAGGAATTTGTCATAACTGCCAAGCTAGAGCGCATTAGTTACAAGTCACAGTCCCATTCGTTACAGTTTCTTGTCCTTTGCGAATGCTGCCCAGTAACGTAGAAACCACTACACATCTTTTCGCTTTTTGATTGGTCGCAAAGAAGGTTAGTTTGCCTAACCTACCACTGACATGTCCTCGATGAGTAAATCGAACTTGCCAAATATTATTTGTCAAAGACAGGGTAGAGGCCGGGTCTATCATGACCTGGGGTGTGAGCGTTTGCCAAACTGCATTGGCAGGGTTGGTTGTCACTGGATGAACTGCCCAACGGATTTCATCATTCACTTGTTGAAAGCTTGCCTGCCAATCTACTTTCTGCCTTATTGCGGTCGATTGAGCTTTGCGCATTACCTGAATTGTTCGCTCTTGGGCTGTATTCAGTTGACGAATTTTGAGGAAGGTAATCCAACCTGGCGCGGCGATCGCGCTCAAGCTTGCCAAGATCAGCATAATGATCAATTGTTCAATGAGCGTGAAACCAGCGACCGAGAGTTTTTGAGGTTGCAAGTTCTGATTGCGATCGCGTTTTTGCATAAGACGACACCCTATCTGGTGATGATTTTCTTTAGAAACAGTTAAAGAGTGCCCTGAAATTTGTTGTAAATCACGCACACCAGTGAATTGATTTTTAGGAAATCAAAACATTCTGCAATCCTCGATCGAGCGTATTTTGACGCCGCCTTACGCAAACGCGACTCCAAAATCCGAAATGGTATGAAGAGTCTAATAAGGCTAAGATCTCGGCAGAAGTGGAATTGTGGCTGGGATGAGGAATCGGCTGAGTATGAAATTGAATACAAGAATTGCAGCGGGTATTTTGTTGGGCATTGGTTTGCCGATTAGTATTTTGATGCTCCCCCCACTGCTGAGTCGGCAGGCATCCCCCCAAAGCCAACAGGCAGCTGGTGTCACTTTGTTGATGATGGGATTGCCCCCGACAACCTTGGGAATTTGGTTACTACGACGGGGCGATCGTCGTCAAAAAAAGCACCTCGATCGTCTGCAAGGAACTTTTTTCCGCTTATTGAAAGAAGGCAACGGACACATTACCCCACTGTTGTTTGCCATGGAAACCAATCTCAATGGCGAAGCAGCCAAAGCCTACTTGGACGAACGCGCCAAAGAGTTTAGTGCTAACTTTCATGTCAACGAAGCAGGCACCATTTCCTACTATTTCGACCTGGGCAATCCTGGTGTTTCTCGCCTCACGCCCGCCGAAGAAACTTATGATGTAATTCTGGAATTTGTGCCTTCACACAAACGACGACAGGTCGTCAAAACCTTACACGATTTGATGGGGTTAGAGTGGCACGAAGCCAAAACCCTTTTGAAAAGCAACACATACCCTATTACGGTGCAACAGGGGATTGATAAAGCCACGGCTGAGAAGTTTAGAAGTCGTTTGGATGCAGATGGTGTTGAAGTTCTGATTGTCTTGAATTAGTTGATCGATCGTGACTGCTGACTAGTTTCTAGGCGTGTGTTGAATTCAGCTGCTACCCTTTATTCTCTTCTGAGTATCTTCCTATGACTCGTCTGTTTCTTGCGATCGCCGCAATTTTGGCAGGACTCTCCGTTGCTGCTGGAGCCTTTGCGTCCCATGCCTTGAAAGAAAAGCTCAGTGAACGTTTTCTCGAAATTTTTGAAACGGGCGCACGATATCAGATGTATCATGCGCTGGCGTTGTTGTTGGTTGGCGTGTTATTGAGTCGGGCAGAAGCGGCACAAGCCTTTCTGAACGCAGCGGGATGGTCATTTATTGCAGGCATTGCCATCTTTTCTGGCAGTTTGTATCTGCTCAGCTTAACTGGCATCAAATGGTTAGGGGCAATCACACCTCTCGGAGGTGTTGCGTTTTTAGTCGGTTGGGGCTGCTTAGCAATCGCTGCCTTCAGCTTTAAATGACCTTTTCTCCACGCCTCTACTCCTTCACTTCTCCACGGCTCTACTCTTCATCTCTCCACCCCTTTTCCGCCTTCCATGAAACCCCTCCGCCCGTTTTTGATATTGCTGGTCGCGATCGCCGTGGGCGCAGGACTCCGCTTCTGGCAACTGGATGCCAAACCGCTTTGGCTCGATGAAGTAATTACGACGATCTTGAGTTTAGGGCGGGGTTACACTGATGTGCCGCTGGGAGTGGCGTTTCCATTGGCGATGCTGGAGGATCTCTTAACACTGCGACCTGGAGCGACTTGTGCGGAAATTGTACAAACTGTGTCGATTCAGTCGGTGCATCCGCCGCTCTTTTTCTGTTGGATGCATCAGTGGCTCAACGGATTGAGTGCTATGCCTTTATCTTTGCCCTGGAAGTTGCGATCGTTGCCTGCTTTGGTTGGAGTAGGGATGATTCCAGCCATCTTTCTGCTCAACCGCGTAGCTTTTTCCATCAGAGCCGGGTGGCTGTCAGCGGCAATTTTAGCTGTCTCGCCGCTGGCGGTGTACTTGTCGCAGGAAGCACGGCACTACACCTTGCCCATGCTATTGATTACATTGGCGTTGCTTGGCTTGGTGCAGATCCAGCAGGGATTGCGACGACGACAGCTACAGCCTGGTATCTGGCTGGGCTGGATGGCAGTCAATAGTTTAGGATTTTATGTTCACTATTTCTTCTTGCTGGCGTTTGTCGCGCAAGGAGTGAGCCTGATCTGGCTGGTCTGGCGGCAGCACTACGACTTTTCGCGGCGGGTTTGGGGGGCGATCGCGTTGGCGATCGCAGGAGTGTATCTCAGTTACCTACCCTGGCTCCCGACACTGTTGGGGCACCTCAGCCGCCCCGAATCGGATTGGCTCAATTCAACCGCCTCTGGTTTAAGCTTTCTGTTCGTACCACTTTATCAACTTTCAGCCGGGTGGATGCTGATGGTGATGGCGTTCCCGGTCGAAGGGCAGCCCCTCTGGTTGGCGATTCCTTCTGTCGTGGTTATGTTGGGCGTGGCGGGATGGTTGATCCGTCCAATTATTGTGGGGATGTGTGCCCTGTGGTGCGATCGCGCCACTCATCCAACGACTTTTTTGTTGAGTACTTTTATTGGCGTGGTGCTGCTGGAATTTTTGGCGATCGTCTATTTCTTAGGGAAAGACATCACGGCTGTTCCTCGCTACCATTTTGTTTACTATCCAGCGGTTTGCGCTTTGTTGGGGGCAAGTTTGGTTCAGGAGGCAGGAGGTAGGAGGCAGGAGGTAGGAGGCAGGAGATGGGAGGGAAAAGGGGCTTTTTTCTCTGGTTTTACATCGCGTTTGGTGTCGCCTGTTGGGATAATTTTGCTGGTTGGTTTGGTCAGTTGTGGCTTTGTGAATGCAGATTGGGTGTTTCAAAAGCCTTATATGCCGCGTCAGGTTGCCAGCCAAATCCGTCTGGAACGATCGCCACAATTGACAATCATGGGCTATGAAGGATTACAAGATGTGGCGTTGGGGTTGAGCTTTGCTCTGGAGATGCAGAAGTTGCAGAATTCTGCAGCAAGCTCTTTTGCGTTTCTGTCGCGATCGCAGGGCTATGCTCCCCTATGGCAGAACCTTAGTCAGCTTCGCTCAGTAGATGACGCTCAGCCCTCTGCCACGCTCCCTGCCTCAGCGCAAGATTCTCCGTCTGCTTTCCCCAAATCAGTCGGACAGCCTCTGAATCTCTGGATCATGGCACCTGGTATTAAACGTCATGATTACCCCGCCCAGCTTTCTCTACCGGGCTTCCCAATGAAAAGTCCCCAGCCCCTGACCTGCAAGATTGATCCAGCAAACTACTACCGAATTGGCATTCCTTATCAGTTGTACCGGTGTTCTTAAAGAGTGGCAGCGATCGGCTTTAAGGAGGTTTCCAAGTTTCAAAAAACTTAAAACCTACTCCCACTCCTTTACCTCTTCACTCCTCTACTCCCTCACTCATCAATCTGCCAGGGATCTTTCGTATAATCTTCATCCAACACTTTTTGAGGACGCATGATCAGAATGACTCGTCCCAAGAGCTGGTTTTCTGGGGACGTTTCAAACCACTGGAGTTGGAGTTGATCGGCGTGATCGACGATAAAGTAACTATCGATCGAGCTTTCAGCATCCCATTTGCGTTGTGCCCGATCGACGACAACCAGCACTTCTTCAGGATTGCCAGGGAGTGGAGTGGGCAGACGATCGCTATCGCACAGCAACACGACGGGATCTTCCGCCGCTTGGATGACTTGCCAGCCGGGCATAGGGACCCAGGCACCCGTGCCAGTAAATTTCACCAGACGAAAGGGTCCGGTGGTATCGAGCAGGGGCACAGCTTGCAGGTCGGCACGAGTCAGGGGCAGTTTGCCAACAACGGGAAGAATGCGGGGGGCATTGTCATCGGTTTCCAGTCGGTAAACGGGCAAGCGGGGAGCCGGACGGCTGGGCTGCACACTGAAGTCGGTCAACAGGGTTTCAATTTGCTGGCGAGCAGTGGGGCTATGAGCATACTTTAGCCCTCGGGCAATTAATCGAGAGCGTTCTTGTAAATCGGATTTTTGGCGAGCCAGTCGCCAAACCTGATATGCAACAATGTCGCCAGGATGGTTAGTAAATTCCTCAGGCACTTTGCCCAAGCGCGTAAATTCTTTGACGGCTTTGGCAATTTCGTGGGCTTCGTCCACATCCAAATTTCTTTCAACAATCAGAGTCGCGGTAGCGGCGCGTTCTTCTTGATTCAAAATCCGCAGTTCGTAGAGAATATCGCTGCCCCGTTGTCCGAAGTACGATTGCACGGCATCGGATACTCCCACTTTGAGGATAGTGGCGTAGACCTGAGCAGCCACAATGATCTGGTTTTGTTGAATAGGTTCAAATCCGGTTGCCTCAAAGATGGCTTGAGGATCATACCCGGCTTTTTGTAATGCCTGACAAGATTGCCCCCACTCGAACCAGGTGCCCTCTTTACGACGAAGCGATCGCAACAGTTCTTCGACGGCACCTTCGGACAGGGCAGATTGAGACTGAGGATCAGAAAACTCTTGGGATGTTTCAGTCATAGCAAGGGAAAAAATTGACGACTCTCAAAAGATGGTTGGGAAGATATACAAATCGACCAATGCCTTCTAAATAAAGGCTTTGGGTCACACGAATGGTGGCGATCGAAGCTGGGAGAACAGGTTTTGCAGAGATAGATTTCACCCAATTTCTGACAAGAACTGGCTTCGCCCAATTTTGTTGACTGTCTTCTTAGGTTATTGTCGTATAAACTTGTTGCACTCTTCGGTTTCCCCTAGAAAAGTCAAGATTTGATTGCTTGACGAATGTCTAGAATCACGCGATGATGGAGAACGCATCAAGGGGCTATAGCGCAGTTGGTAGCGCACCTCAATGGCATTGAGGGGGTCAGCGGTTCGAATCCGCTTAGCTCCATTCATAATGTCCCTTGTCGGAGCTCTCAATCTGTAACTTCAGCCATCCTTTTGCCGCCATGGCAGAGGGATGCCTGAAGCCAAGTGCGGCATGTGATTTATGGCATCCTTTTGTGGCTGTGGCAGGAGGATGTCTTACTTATGAAGTGGCAGAAGGATGCTTATTCTTAATCAAGATGAGAACACAGGTTCTTCTCAATCTCAGCCTATCAAATCATTATTATTTCTTGAAGCCTTGGCTTCTTCTTGTTTTTTGTAAAGCCGCATGAATCCACTGACCAGCACTACCAAAATCCTCCGTTAAGCCAATAAGAGTTCATCGATCGCTATCTTCCATAAGGAATTAACAACAAAACAAAAGCTTCTGCACTCATAATAGGCACTGTCTCTGTTTTACAAACATAGCGGTTTAGGACTGCGAATTACGCTGAAGCTTCTACCAACTTTTGAGCAGTATAGGCAGCCCAGGTTTTCTGCGATTGCTCCGCTTTATACTGCTTATAATTTTGGCTGAGAAACTGGCTCAATCGTTCCCCTGCGAATGGTCTGTTGAGTATTTCTTCGATGCCTTGTTCAATCACATAATTTGCGTACCAGGTTGACCAATCCTGGTCATAAACTCCATTCAAAATGGTTTGTTCATATTGACCATGCGCTTGTTCAGCTTGAATTAGTAGAGATTCAACTTGTTCTGTAATGGGTTGCATGCAATTTCATCCTTGTTACAAATAGCTAGGCAAATGAATCACCATCAACTTTGACAAACCTTTTGGCAAAGGTCTGTTGTGCTTTTTGAGGGACATTATGCCTGATGCCTCGAAGAATTCGAATCAGACCCGGTTCCAGGACGATCGTATGCGGGATCATGGGATTGTGAAGCGGGTCAGTATATTCAGCAATGTCGAGATCTTTTTGAATTTTGCGTCCCGCGTCGGAGAGGAAGGGCCAGTGAGCACCCACACCGCTGCGATATTCGTTCGTTTCGGTGATATTGTCGGTGCTGATTCTGACCAAACGGCAATAGCCGACCTCGATTTCACGATGAAGTTGCACCAGCCCTTCATGCTGGCGGCGATCCTTGGGCAGTACCCGCCGCGACTGAGAATGAGAATCAGCGGATGTTGCTCTTGCAATTCGGAGAGCTTTCGGCGCTTCGCGGTATGGTCGGCTAGTTCGTAGTCGGGGAAGACTGCCCCTGAAACAATATCAGCTCGCATATGAAATCCTCCTCAATCGTTTCATGCACGTTACCGCATGGTTAAAGATCGATTACGGTGTCCTCCTGCGGTCGCGCGCAGCAAATCAGTAAATTCCCGATCGCCGGAGCATCAAGTGGCTCAGGGACATAGTTAACTGATCCAGAGATCAATCCAGACTCGCAGGTGTGACACACTCCAGTCCGGCAGGACCAGCGCACCGGGACATCACAGGCTTCAGCGAGTTCCAACAGGTTCTGGAATCTGGAGTCCCAGGAAACCGTGAGTCCGGATCGGGCAAATGAAATGCTTGGACCTGCGCCGATGGAACCCGTTGGCGCGTGCGGTGTCCGGTGTGATGCCCCCCTTACACCTGGCGTAATAGACTTGCCGGAACCAAAAGCCTCGCTGTGAATACGATCACCTGCCACACCCTTTTCAGCTAATCCAACGGTGAAGTTTGCCAGAAACGCGGGTGGTCCGCATAAATAAAAATCAGATTCGAGGGGGACGCCCAGCTCTTCTAGAACCGTTACCGTCAGATGACCAACCGCATCGAAATCGGAACCCAATCGGGCAGTGGCATCAGGCTGGCTGTACTGCACGTGGCTATGGGCATTGGGGAGTTGCGCCAGGAGATCGCGGGCTTCCTGAGCAAAGGGATGATCCTCGTGGTTCCGCGCCCCAAAAATCCACCAGACGGGGCGCACGGATGCTTGGGCTGCCAGCGCATGCAGCATGGCCATTACCGGAGTTACGCCCACACCCGCGCTCAATAGCACCACCGGACGATCGCCGGGTTGCAGGATGAAGGCACCACGAGGCTCGCTAACCTCCAGCACATCGCCAGTATGAAGCTGGGTGCTGACATAGGTGCTGGCGACTCCGTGCGACTCCTGCTTGACGCTGATGCGATAACGATCGGCATTCGGCGGGCC
Source organism: Scytolyngbya sp. HA4215-MV1 (assembly GCA_019359045.1). GTDB lineage: Bacteria > Cyanobacteriota > Cyanobacteriia > Leptolyngbyales > Leptolyngbyaceae > Scytolyngbya. The sequence continues at coordinate 28,314 of JAHHIA010000002.1, read as the reverse complement.
GGAGAGGGAGTAGCTACGCAAGACTGGAGGCGCATCCACTTGGGGACGCAGGCGCAACACCACAAACTGCCCGGCCAACGGCAGGGTGAGCGGACGATCGTCCGTCGGCTCCAGCACCAGCGAGACCACACGACTGCTCTCGCGATCGATGCTAGCCACTTTCAGCGGGCGGAATCCAGGCTTGGCTGTAACGATCTGTTCCGGTGAAGCGAGACCAGCGTTGCCTGCGCCCGACTCTGGGTGTGCCATCTGCTGGAGAACGGCCTCGAAAGACGACTTCCAGCCAGGACTCAACGCTGGGATCCGCAAAGCGCGCTCAACGTCTTTCTGGGCAGGTTTAGGCAGATAAAGCAGCGCGTCGGCCGCGGCGATCGTCAACCCCTCTGGTCCCGCCGCCACTTTGATGATTTCGTCGCCAGCACCGACCTCGCCCTCTTCGAGCACGCGAAAGTAGAACCCTGGGCGGTGATGTGCCACTAGCAAAGCCGCCATCTTTGGCTCATCCATACGGATGCCAACGCGATAGCAGGTCACCCGCGGCTGCGTGACTTCAAACAATGCGCTGCCAATTCGATAGCGATCGCCGATGCAAACCTCACTGTCGGCCAATCCCTCTACCGTGAAGTTCTCGCCGAATTGCCCGAATGTGAAATCGTGCCGATTCAGCTCACGCTCCCAGTAGCGATAGGAATCCATCTGGTAGACGAACACCGCCCGCTGCTCGCCCCCGTGACCAGCCAGATCACCCTGGGCATCGCCATCAACGTTGAGCCGCCGCACCAGGCGACGTTCCTGGACCGGCTCCTTCCATATTGCCGTGTATACGGTTTGGCCGCGCCATGAGATTTCGCGAGGAAGACCGACATTGACTGACAACAACCGTGCCATGTAGACCACCTCCTATTTCCTGTTTGGGTTTCTCGAAATGGGAGGACGGGCGCATGACACGCCTGTTTTCCCATGCCACTCCTATCAGCGTAGCGATCGAAACGCAGCTCGGATCTCTTCAGAGAAAAGTTGCGGCTGTTGCCACGCAGCAAAGTGCCCGCCTTTATCGACTCGATTGTAGTAGATGAGCTTGGGATAGGCTCGTTCGATCCAACTGCGCGGGGCGGCATAGATCTCATCCGGAAAGACACTCACGGCAACCGGGATGGCAACGTGTTTGGGATCGAAAAAGGCAAACTTATTCTCCCAATACAGACGAGCCGAAGAGACAGCCGTGTTCGTCAACCAGTAAAGCGTAATATTGTCGAGAATGTCGTCTTGCGTAAGTCCTTCAGACTGTCCGTCAAAAACGCGGGCGATGAGCGCGTAGCTGCGTGCATCGTGGTCGAGCATCCAGGCAGCCAGACCAACCGGTGAGTCTGCAATGCCGTAGAGCGTTTGGGGGCGATTCGCCATTTCCTGAGCGTAGCCAAGCCCGTGCTTATAGAAAAAGTCAAGCTGCTCCCAGGCATTCTTCTCCTCGGCTGAGAGACCAGATGGCGGTGGATCACCGAACTTGAGTGCCTTTGCAACATCAGCTGGAACAGTGGCAGGCATGTTGGTATGAATACCAAGTAGTCCTGGCGGTGTCAGCAGTGCCATCTGCTCTGTGACAGCATTCCCCCAATCACCCCCCTGCGCCACAAATTGCGCGTAGCCAAGGCGCTGCATCAGCACGACCCAAGCGCGTGCGATACGAGCGGGTTCCCAGCCGATCTTAGTCGGTTTGCCTGAAAAACCATAGCCCGGAAGCGAGGGAATCACGAGGTCGAAAGCGTCCGCAGCAGTACCACCATGAGCCGTGGGATTGGTCAGTGGCTCGATAATCTTTAACTGCTCAATGATTGAACCGGGCCAGCCATGGGTGACGATGAGCGGCAACGCATTTTTGTGTTTCGATCGCACGTGAATAAAATGAATGTCTAGTCCATCGATCGTAGTGATGAATTGCGGTAGAGCCTTCAGTGTCGCCTCGCACTTGCGCCAATCGTAATCGGTTGCCCAATAGCGCGCGAGTTTCTGAATGGTTGCGAACTGAACACCCTGCGATTCGTCAGCAACCGTCTCTTTTTCAGGCCATCGTGTTGCTACAATGCGGCGACGGAGGTCGTCGAGTGCTGCTTTCGGGACGTTGATATGGAAGGGACGGATTGCGTCTGTGCCAGAATGCTGCACTATAGTCTTCTTGGTCGTTTCCTTACCAATCGCGGCAATCGTCGCTGGCGAGAACGCTGCAACAGCTGCCACCGCCAGGCTGTTAATGAGCAGGGTCCGGCGTGAAAAAGCGGAAACTGCGGTTAATTTGTGTCTGGTCATCATCTCTCTCATTCCTTGCTGCTGTGGTTCTGGGTAAAGGCGCATAACGGGTGAAGACAATGTCGAGGGCTTGGGCGGGTAGGCGACAAGAGTCGTTAGGCTTCGACCAACTGTTGACCGCCATCGATGTCGTAGGTAGCGCCCGTGAGGGCAGTGTTCATCATCAGATGGACGGCGAGTGCGGCGATATCCTCTGGTTCAACGACACGACCGATCGGCAATGTCGAGCGGAGCTGGGCGCGCCGTTCGTCGAGGTGGTCGCCGAGCAGCTTCGCCGACAGGGGGGTGTCAACGAAGCCGGGCGCGATGAGATTGACGCGGATGGGCGCGAGTTCGATCGCGAGCACCTTGGTGAGCGCGGGGAGAGCAGCGGTGAATGCTGAGCTTAGCGCCATCCCCACGGCTGGGCGGCGGCCACCTGTACCGCTCATAAACAGCAGCGTTCCTCCGGGACGAACTTTCGCGATCGCATTGCGGGCGACGTGGAGCGGCAGCCAGAGATGCTGATCGACATTGCGGCGCGCCTGCTCAAAGTCAATATCGGTTAAGCGCGCGTAGAGTGGCGCACCAGCAGTGACCATGACGTGGTCGATCGGTGTCGGTAGTTCATCGAAGAACTGCTTGAGGCGATCAAAGTCGGTCGCGTCGAAGGCAGCACTGCTCAATGCATCAAGCTCGATCGCCGCGTGCTGGAGGCGTTCTGGGTTGCGGCCAGTGAGGACGATGTTGGCTCCCTCGGCGCGTGCTCGTCTGGCTGTCTCGAGTCCAATCCCGGCGCTGCCCCCGAGCACGACGACGGTCTGCCCAAGCAGTTGGGGTTCGCGAAAGGAGGCAGAGGCTGTGGTTGCGGTGGTCATGGTTTCCTCCAGGATCACTGTAGAAAAGGGTCGCTCAGCTCAAGGTAGAGCCTTAGGATTCTTTGTCCGTTCCCAACTCAGGCGAAACACAATCAGTAACCATCAACTTCAACAACAGCTTTGGCAAACTCCTGTGGCGCTTCCTGAGGCAGGTTGTGCCCGATGCCGCCTTTGATCACTCGGTGTGCATACTTGCCCGAGAATTTCTGAGCGTAGGAACTGGCATCGGGGTGCGGTGCACCATTGGCATCGCCTTCGAGTGTGATGGTAGGCACGGCGATCGTGGGAGCCAAAGCAAGCCGTCTCTCAAGCTCGGCGTATTTCGACTCGCCTTCAGCTAAGCCAAGTCGCCAGCGGTAGTTATGAATAACGATTTGAACATGATCAGGATTATTGAAAGCTACCGCGGTGCGATCAAATGTGGCGTCATCGAAATGCCATTTCGGCGAAGCAAGCTGCCAGATAAGTTTATTAAAATCGTGCCGATATTTCTCGTAGCCAGCTCGACCTCGCTCTGTTGTGAAATAAAATTGATACCACCATTGGAGTTCGGCCTGCGGCGGCAGCGGCATCTGGTTAGCTTCAGGGCTGCCGATCAAATAACCACTTACAGAAACAAGTGCCTTGCACCGTTCGGGCCAGAGTGCCGCAATGATGTTAGCCGTGCGCGCGCCCCAGTCATAACCAGCAAGAAGTGCCTTCTCAATCTTGAGCGCATCCATTAAAGCGATGATATCAACAGCAAATGCCGACTGTTGCCCATTCCGAAACGTCTGGCTCGAACGAAAGCGCGTTGTGCCATAGCCGCGCAGATACGGAACGATTACCCAATACCCCTTTGATGCTAACAAGGGGGCAACATCGACATAGCTGTGAATGTCGTAGGGCCAGCCGTGTAGGAGAATAACTGGGCGGCCATTTGCGGGACCCGCTTCAGCGTATGCGACATTCAAGACACCAGCATCAATCTGCTTCAGGGAACCGAACGACGTATTCGCCCCTGGCTCGATCGATGGCACTTCTGTCAAAGTAGTCTTGCTGATCTGTGCCTGTGCCAAATCTATTCTGCCAAGTTGAGCCGCAACCATAGTCATGACCGCAGTACCCAAAAAGCGGCGACGTTGATGATTAGTGTTTTTGGACATCGATCGTTCTCCGATTGGATCTAACTCAACTTGCTTTCATTGATTGGCTATTTGTTGCAAAGGCACAGGTCATCACTTCACTGAGGAGAAGGCAGTGGGTGCCAACAACTCGTTGCGGATGTTCTGCACGAGTGGACCGTCCTTCTCACTCTCCTTGCTGACGGCAATCCATTCGGGATCACTGATGAATGCACTCCAGCGCTCTTCACGCTCAGCCATACTGTCCCAGGCAAGCATATAGGTGAGCTGCTGGTTGCTTTCGCCGATGAGCGTCGTCCAGAAGCCAGCCTGACGGATGCCATGCTTTTCCCAAATCTGGATTGTGTGATTTTGAAAGCGGGAAAGCAGCGCTGGTAGTCGTCCGGGTACAGTGTGATAAATGCGTAATTCGTAGATCATGCCTGTATTCCTTTGTGTAGCAATTGCAGGTGGGAGTGGGGGTTGGGGTGTAGGGTGTGGGGTGTAGGGTGAAACCCGCTACAAGTAAGGTTAGACGATCGCACAATCTTGTTTGGAAGTGTCAGAGTTACAATCGTTTCCATTTGCATTAATCACACCCACACCCCACATCTAAATTAGTGCCCTGCACTCTGACCGCCATCGACATGCAAAATTTCGCCTGTCACGAAGCTGGCGGATTCCAGGTAAAGGATCGCATCGACAACATCGGACATCTCGCCCATATGACCGATCGGGTGCAGGGCATCAAGCTGGGCATGAGTTTCGACCGGATGCATCGGCGACTTGATAATACCCAGTGCTACGGCGTTCACCCGAATACCACGTCTGGCATATTCGATCGCCAGTGATTTGGTTGCGGCATTCAGTCCACCCTTCGTTAGCGACGCGAGAACAGAGGGTACGCCCGCGATCGCGTGGTCAACCAGGCTCGTTGAGACCTGCACAACATGACCGCTGCCCTGCTTCTCCATCTCGGCGATCGCCAATTGCGTGATGTGAAAAAAGCCTGTGACATTGGTTCCCAGGTTTGCTGCGTAGTCAGCTTCGGTATACTCGGTAAATGGCTTGGCGGTAAAGATGCCAGCGTTGTTGATCAGTGTGTCGATGCGCCCAAAGCGGGTCACGCCCTCGACGATCGCCCGCTCGGCAGTTTTGCGATCAGCAATATCGCCCGACACTGCGATGACTGCATCATCGTCTGATGGTTGAATTGAGCGTGAGATTGCAATCACCCGATAGTGGCGATCGCGGTATGCCTTAACAAGGGTTGCGCCGATGCCCTGAGATGCGCCTGTAACCACAGCGACTTTCTGTTCAGTGCCCATCGTAAAACTCCTTTGGAATAATGTGTGAAATGGATCTGCGAACGAATCTTTGAATTGACTGTTACCGATTAAGCTATAGCCGAAGCGGCGAAACGGTGGTCATGGTCGGTACTGGTAGCCACTGGCAACCATGCTTCGATTTCTGCTGCCACTTTCATGGCATTGTTCTGGTACATCGCGATCGCGTCCTTGCCAATGGGCAAATGCAGAGGCGGACGTTCTGTATTTGCAAGTTGGAGAATCACCTGGGCAAACTTTTGCGGATCACCGGGTTGGTTCCCATGTAGCGCCTCGGCACCGCTCCGAATCTGGCCTACCGTTGCCTGGTAATCATCGATGATGGTTTGAGCCGCAACATAGGATTCAGCACTGAGGAAGTCGGTTGTAAACAGACCGGGAGCCACCGCCGTTACGTGGATGCCGAACGGTGCCAGTTCGACTGCCAAACCTTTTGAGAGACCTTCAACCGCAAACTTAGTAGACCCATACAAGCCCCAACCTGGAACGGCATCGTAGCCAAATAATGATGAGACATTAATAATCCGACCAGACTTTTGTTGGCGCAGATATGGCAATACCGCACGAGTCACGTTGAGTAATCCAAACACATTGGTGTCATACTGTTTGCGAACTTCGGCATCCGTCGCTTCTTCGATCGCCGTCACCATGCCAAACCCGGCATTATTGACTAAAACATCAAACCGACCAAAACGGTCAATGCCCTGCTTGACAGCCGTCTGTACCTGATCTTCTTGAGTGACATCCATCTGCACCACGTAGAGATTTGAGTGATTGTGTAAAGCTCTGGTGAGTTGTTCAGGTTTAATGCGAACCGTCGCTATGACCTGATCGCCTGATGCCAGGACTGCTTTGACAATCTCTAGCCCAAAGCCTCTGGAGGCTCCGGTAATGAACCATACTTTCTGCATTTTCATCGCATGGGTTAGTTTTTAGGTGTTGCTTGGTGTGTGCATGTCCGATTACCGTCCGGGAGCGCGTGTCTTCACTTCCTGAAGTACCCAACCATTGCCATCTGGATCACTGAATGAGGCAAACGAGGCATAGTCACCACGTTTCGGATCGGGACCCATTACCCGTCCTTCAGTCCCTGAATGGTGGAAGATGCCATCCGCATCGTGGAACACCTCACTCACCTCAATACCTCGATCAACAAGTTCAGCGTGGGCGGCCTCGATGTCATAAACAATGAGGTGTAAACCCTGAACTGAACCGGGTGCGGCTGACGTCACGCCTTTGCCAAAGATGATTGAGCACTCGGAACCGGGAGGAGTTAACTGTATCACCCGGAAGTCTTCACCAGTAACGAAGTCGGCATCCAACCGCCATCCCAACGTTTTATAAAAATCCTTGGCGCGATCGACATCGGCGACAGGAATGACTACAACTTCGAGTTTCATGTTTTGACTATTGATGGGATTGCTACTCATCTTGGTTTCCTCTGAATTGGTGAATTTGATCTTCAAACAGGTCACTGTTCATGCTTCTGCAATTGCCCAATGCAAGCCACTCAAGTTCTGTGAGTTAAACCGAGACTTGATCATCCGAATTAGTAGAAAGCAGTCATAAGTGAGCTGGAAGTCGTTAGACCTGCGAAATGGCTGCGATCAATCGCTCAATTGTCCAGCGCTCGCGATAACGAATGCCATTCATAAACAAAGCAGGTGCCGCTTCTATTCCACTTCGATAGCCACCCTGGATATCTGCAAGGATGCGATCGACATAAACTCCTCTGGACAAGTCTTGTAAAAAACGAGGCATGTCAAGTCCAAGACGATTCGCATATTCCACGAGGTAGCCATTCTTTAACGCTTGTTGATGGATAAAGAGCAGCTCATGCATCTGCCAAAACTGACCTTGAACTGCTGCTGCCTCCGCTGCTTCCGCTGCTCGTTGAGCATGAGGATGAACTTCTACTTGAGGAAAATGGCGAAAGATAAAGCATATATCCTCCTCCTCAAAAGGTGGGCTTAACTGCTGTTGAGCTGCTTTAATCAATCGATAGGTGTTTGCACTTTGAAAACATTCATAATCTCCATACATAACGAGTACAACACTGGCACTTAAAACACCTTGAATGTGATCCTGGCTTGAAGGTGGAACAAACAAGGAATACTGCTCGTGATCGTTAACCATCGTTCAGACCTGCCAGCAAACCTAGACCCTGCAACTCAATGGCAGTTAGCGTTTGCATGAATTCAATATAGGAAATTGATTCGCATCTGTCGCCCACTGAGAGTCTACAATTCTGCCCAATCTATGGATTGATAAAGCAATCCAGCGCAAGTGGGAGCCTCTCTCCGACTAAAGTAGGAGCCCAATCTCAACTAAACCACGACCTATAAACTGACAAGCCCGCGTTTGACACCCACAATGACGGCTTGCGTGCGATCGCTCACTCCCAGCTTGTTCAAAATATGAGTCACATGTGATTTAACAGTACTCTCACCAATACTTAGAGCCGTTCCAATATCTTGATTACTCAATCCTCGCGCAATTAAACGAAGTACTTCTAACTCTCGTTCACTGAGGACTGGGTTATTCATTCGCCCTACTAGCTTGCTTGCTACAGCCAAAGAAACGTACTGCTGCCCACTATGAACCAGCCGGATTGCATTCAAAAGCTCACTGGGTTTTGCATCTTTGAGCAGATAGCCCTGAGCACCTGCCTGTAAGCCTCGGTAAATATCTTCATCGCCATCGTAGGTGGTCAGCACAATAATGCGAGCTGACTTAAATTCAGCACAAATTGCCGTAATGGTTTCAACCCCGCCCATTCCTGGCATGCGTAAATCCATGAGAGTAATATCAGGCTGGTGTTCACGATAACGCTCGATCGCCTGCTGTCCGTCCTCCGCTTGGGCAACTACTGTCATTTCTGGATCGTAATTAATGATGTTTGCCAACCCTTCCGCAACAAGGGCGTGATCATCAACAATCAGAACCCGAATTTTAGTGGATTGACTCATGATGAGTGTCACTCCAGATTGACAATAACGATAATTTCTGTTCCTTGCCCCGGTTGGCTTTGAATAGTTAGTTGTGCACCAATCTGCTCGGCTCGCTCGCTCATTCCCAACAAGCCAAAGCCACCCAGGGATGAAACGCTCCCAACACCAAAGCCCTGTCCATCATCTTGAATGCGCAGAAGACATTGAGCATCGTCGTACACTAGCTCAACCAGAATTTTACTGGCATTGGCGTATTTAATGGCGTTTGTTAAGGCTTCCTGTCCAATTCGAAGTAAGTGATTTTCTACTTCAGTTGGTAGAGCATAAACTCCACCCTTGCTTTCACAGATTAACGTGGTCTTGGTCGTTGACTGCATTTGACCTACGAGGCGATGCAGGGCACTCTGTAGAGTACTTTCTTCTAGCAACTGGGGGCGCAGCGCGGCCACTGAACGACGAGCTTCCGCCAGTCCGGTTCGAGCGAGTTCATCAATCTTTTCCAGCCTTTCCAGATATATCTGAGCAGAGCCTGAATCATCTGCCAGCATTTGTGTTACAGATCCGACATGCAGCAAAACGCCCGTAAAAGCCTGCGCCAATGTATCATGAATTTCTCGTGCCATGCGGTTGCGTTCTTCCAGTATTGAGGCTTGTTCAGCGCGTCTGCGATCGCTAATATCAGTGATGAGACCGTAGAATCCTCTCACCTGAGCATTGGCGTCAAAATCAGGGATTAAAGTCGCGCTGATGTACTGTTTACCAATTGGAAAGGGGATTTCTGCTTCCAGAAGTACAGTTTGCCCTGCAAACACTTGATTGATATAGGGCTCAACCCGCTGATAGACTGCCTCACCAAGAAGTTGACAAACCGATTTGCCCACAATTTCATGATGACTACAGTTGAACCAGACTTCATAGGTACGGTTGATAAATTGATAGCACCGATCGGCATTGACATAGCTGATGAGAGCCGGTAGAGCGTTGGTGATTAACCGTAGTTCCTGTTCCCGATGGCGCAGTGAAGCTTCACTTTGCTGTAAAGCGGCTGTCCGTTCTGCAACCTGTTGTTCTAAGGTGCGATTGTAATTGGCAAGCAGTTGTTCAGCGTGTCTACGCTCTGTGATGTCTTGAAACGCAACGATTCCATAAACGACATTACCCTGTTCATCAAAGACAGGAGTGCCCCAGACCTCAACGGGAATGGTGGCATTGTTCTGCCGAATATCGATGTCTTCAATTGTGGTAGGTTCACCGTTCAATGCCCGGATAACGGGCAGTCTCTCTGTCGGATAGAGCTGATCCGTTCCAGTCACATAGAACTGATACACTTCAGCGAGTTGATCGGGAGGGACGGCAGGATCAATCGCTTTGCCCATGAGCTGAATCCCTCGTTGATTGGCATAATAAGGGCGACCTGCCGCATCAACGATGCCAATGCCAACTGGAATTGCTTCGAGAAATTGAGCCATCTGACTTTTGCTTGCGCGTTGCTCTGAATAGAGTTTGGCATTTTCGATCGCAATAGCTGCCTGAGTCGAAAGTAGATTTAAAACTTGCATTCGCGTAGCGTCTCCTTCGGAAAATCGCTCTGTTGTGAATGCCCCAGTTACCAATCGATTTTCTAAATACAGCACACCAATCAGATTGCTTTGATTCAGCAACGGCAAACACAAAACTGATTGCGTTTGATGGCGCTGAATGTAGGCATCATTAATGAAATTGCCTTCATGAGTGGCATTATTGAGGATGACTGATTCGTGAGTCCGAATCACATACTGAATCATTGACTCAGGTAAGCGATTCGTCATTGGAGTCGATTGCAGCACTTGTGTCGTGCGGGTACTCTCACCTTCAGCCAGTTCATAGTTCGCTGCGATCGTCCACTCACCTGAATTTTCTAAAAGCAGATATCCAGTTTGTGCGCCAGCATTTTCAATGAGGATCTGCATCAAAGTATGAAGCAACTGCTCCAGTTCAATCTCACTTGAAATCGCTTGAGACGCTTTCATCACCGTTGCTAAATCGAAGGCAACCTGTGAGGTATTAGAAGTCGTTCCAGCCGTGGTGCGAATGGGACTGGACGCTATATTCTGCAACTGAGGAAAGAACTGAGGATAGCGGGTCTCTAAATCTTTAACCTTTGCCATTGCGCCCCACCGCTCATAGCAGTAATGGGCTTCTTTCATATAGAGTTGAGCAAACCGTTCTCGACCACGAGCCAGGTAATGTTTAGCCGCTAACTCATAACTTAAGGCTTCTTCTTGCAGATACTCGTTTTCTTTAGCCCCTTGAATGGCTTGTTCGTAAAACTCCTCTGCCTCAAACAATTGACCTAAAACTCGCGCCTTCTCTGCCTCAACCAGATAAAATTTATGTAAAAAATTCATCGGGGCATGATGTGCCCATTTCTGCATCTTCTCCTGGTTAGCATTAACGCGATTTAACCAAGTTTCTTTTTCAGCGGTTGAAGCATCCGCCCACAAGCTCAGAAATATCAGAGAGTCATAGAAGTGGAAGATCGCGACAGAGATGATTGCGGTGGCTGCGCTTAAATAGGGTTCTGCCAAAGTAGCCGTTTTTGCCGCCTGTTCATACTCCCCAAACAGATAGCACAAAATCAGTTTATTCAAGTAAAAGTAGTGAAGGCTCGTGCCATCCTTAACCGCGATCGCCCATGAGAGTGCTTGCTCTTCGTCATAGATGCCACCCATTAAGCGAGTTGGATTTTCCGATTGACCTCGCAGGTTGAGGATCGTTTGCTGCAACATTGCCAGCCAAATGGCAGCAGTCTCTCGTCTAATCTGATGGGTGGCTTTCCGGTAAATCGCGGTTTGTTGTTCCAATTCAGTCAGCTCTTGTCCTGCAAAAAAGGGATAATAACAGAGGCTGAAGGCACAATAACTCGCAAATTCAAACTCTCCACTTTCGATACCGCTTTGATAAGCTTCCGCTAAATTGGGGAACGTATCTTTAAGATGGGCTTTCCAGTGAATGATATGGAAATTCACCATCAGCAATGCTTTGCAGTGACCTCTCTTGTTACTTAATCGTTTTGCTAAGTTTAAAGATAGTTTGCCAAATTGGTAGCCCAGTTCAAGATCTTGGACAACGCCACAAAGTATCATGCCATAGGCCGCATAACCGAGCAGCGACCAACTCGCGTTTCCATGTGCAATCGATAAATTCACCATCTGGCACACAATCAGCACCATCAAAGCAGGTGACACATTAAAGGCCGCTCCCAGTGTGCTGACTAAAATGTAGATTGCGGCCAGTGGCGCAGGGTCAGTCATCTCTGGCAAATCAATCAAATCTTCGATTTCCCGCCCAGCCAATCGGGCAGTGGTTTCCGCTAATCCTGCTTGAACGTCTAACTGACTGGGAGCTTCCACCAAACGAATTCCCAAGCGTTGCAGCACTTCTAAGCCAGTTTCAAGGGCTGCTTGAGGGGCACCCCGCGACAGCCATGCTTGAATCTTGCTGTCGTAGGCTTTCACTGTGTCTAGCACTGTCTTGGCACGACTGAGCACCACTTCGACAAGTTGCTCCATTTCGTCAAAGTGACCACTCAGATATGCTGCCTCTGCTGCCTCTGAATGCAACGCCAAAGTCAGGATATACTCTCGCTGCCAACTCTCGACCTCAAGCAGTTTCAGCCCTGTATTGAAATACTGGAAAGCAGCTTCATAAGCCGTCGCTGCCAGCGCTTTTTGACCTGCTTGCAAATTGAGTTCGGCGATCTGATTCTGTTCAGATTGTTCAGAGATTAATTCGGTTGCATAATTTAGATGATCCACAATTTCAAATAGCCGTTCTGCTCGCTGCTCCGGCAAAGTCCTTTCGAGTAAATTGCGACCGATTTGCAGATGTATTTCTTGTTGCTGTGACTGATCGATGAGAGCATAGGCAGCTTGCTGTACCCGATCGTGCAAGAACCTATACGTTTGAACTAACAAATTCTCGTCTAATTCAGAGGTGGGCTGAACCAGTCCAGCTTGAATGGCCGCCAGCAAATCCTGAAAAACTATTTTGGGCAATTGCTGAACGACGATCGCTAACGTCTCCAAATCAAATTCAGCCCCAACGCAGGCGGCTAACTGAAGCAGTTGCTGAGTGGTTTCTGGCAGTTTCTTCAAGTTGCTCAGCAGCAACTCCACAACATTATCAGTAATATTCTGAGCTTCAATCTCAGCAATATTCCACTGCCAGCTTCGCTGTTCAGGATTAAAGCTCAAGAGATTTTCGCTGTGCAACGATCGCAAAAATTCGCCCACAAAGAACGGATTACCTTCGGTTTTGTGCAGCACCAACTCAGCCAGGGTAGCAACCGCGTCAACATTCTGATGTAGCGTTTCGGCAATTAACTGATTCAGTGGTTCCAGTGTTAGAGGAGCTAGAACGACGTTCTGAGGCACTATTCCTTGCTTTCTCAAGTTCTCCAATGACAACGCTAGTGGATGGGTTGAAGTGACTTCATTGTCTCGATAGGCTCCAATCAGAAACAGCGCTTGGGTTTGCTCATCGAGCAGCATCAGTTCAATTAACTTCAGTGTCGCAGAGTCAATCCACTGCAAATCATCTAAGAAGATGACCAGCGGATGTTCTTTCGCACAAAACATCCGAATGAATTTCTGAAAGACCCGATTAAAGCGATTTTGCGCCTCCGTTGCCCCAACATCCGGTATAGGTGGCTGCTTGCCAATAATTAACTCAACTTCAGGGATGACATCAATGATGAGTTGCCCGTTTCCTCCTAACGCTTCTAAAAGGCGCGATCGCCACTGTTGTAGCCGCTCATCTGGTTCGCCCAGCAGTTGCTGCACCAGTTTTCGTAGGGCATCTACAATTGCACTATAAGGGATGTTGCGCTGCAACTGGTCAAACTTACCAGAGACAAAATACCCACGCTTTGCTGTAATCGGTTTGTAAAGTTCTTGTACTAAGGCTGATTTGCCCACACCAGCATAGCCAGAGACAAGCATTAGTTGACTACGAATAGAGGGGTAGCGGGGTAGAGCGGTGGATGAAGAGATATTTCCTCCTATTGCCCCACTCATCCACTTATCTACTCTCCTACCCATCCACTCTCCCGCTCCTGCGACTCTCTCAAATGCTCCTAATAATTCTGCAATCTCCTCCTCCCGACCATACAGTTTTTGTGGAATCTGAAATTGATCGGAAACGTCTTGCAGACCCAGTTGAAAAGAATTAATTTGAACCCTCGTTTTCAATTGATTAGCACAGTTCTCTAAATCCGCTTTGATACCCCAGGCACTTTGATAACGATTCTCGGCATTCTTTGCCATTAGTTTCAAGATCATGTCTGAAACTGGTTTGGAGATCTTAGGATTCAATTCACACGGGGGGATTGGGGGTTTAGCAAGATGACAATGGACAAGTTCAAGGCTATCCGTGGTCGGAAACGGCACTTGTCCAGTGAGCAATTCGTAGAACGTCACACCAAGCGAGTAGAAATCGGTACGGTAATCGATCAAACGGTTCATCCGCCCGGTCTGTTCTGGAGAGAGATAAGCGAGTGTACCTTCTAATACATGCGGGCTTTTGAAGGTGGGATTGGTGCGGCTGAATTGAGTGGCAATGCCAAAGTCGATAATTTTGACAACGCCAGTATTTGGATTGAGGACAATGTTGCTGGGATTAATATCCTTGTGAACGATATTAGCAGCATGGATTTTGCCTAGAATTGTGCTGAGATCGATGGCAAGCGGCAGAAAAGCAGAGACAGGCATGGGGCAGAAAGTTTCTGAGCGCTGCTGTATCCAATACTCCAGGGACTCTCCACCAAAATCTTCCAGGAGAATGACGAGTGTCCGTTGATAGTTCTGTTGGCTATATGCTTTGATCACGCCTTCTACATTCAAGGATCGAGTAATGGCATATTCCTGCCTGTAGCGGGTTAATTCCTGGGGAGAAGGGTAATCTTGCTTGAGCAGTTTGATGACGATCGCCCGACCATCGTCCTCTCTCACACCTCGATAGATCAGAGATGCCGAACTCTCATAAATTTTGCTTTGGACAGCGATCCCAGTCAGCGCAATCATAGAACTCCCTCGAAATGAGTGCCATGAGTTATGCCGCCAATTATATCGACCTCAAAAGAATTCCGAAAATTAAGACAATTCAGCAAATCAACGCGAGCCCACTGTCTAGTCAGACATCCAATAAGACTCAACGAAGTTCAAAGGACAACTTTGAAGGCTTGAGGCGCAGTGGGCAAGGAATCATAACATATGCTTATAGTGGAGGTTTGAACTTTCGGCAAAGGGTTGCTCTAGATTTGGACTTCCGGCAAACGGATGGCTGAATCGAGTAGAAAACGCCTGCGATCGCTCAACCAAAGAATCAGCGTTTCAGGTTGCACTCTGGCAAAAGGATGCCTTAATCAGCGGTAAGGGCTTGGCTTAGTCACACAATCCCAGCGGTTTCATGTAAACGCTCCTCATTGTATCGATAAGATTCAGTAGGCTTTGTCACAAACAGGTTTTAGATAGGGTACTGCTGAACGCATAGGTAGAGGGAGAAGGGTGATTTCGGTAAATCTTGTGTATTATTCTTTACAGGCTAATTCAAGGTGAGTAGGATTGGGAAACTCATTATCCTCTCGCAGGCACTATGCACCTATTTGGCAAAGCTGGCAGTGGTCAGGTTGTAAAATTCCTGTCATTAGCTGCCCCTAATTCTTCGCAGAGTCCAACATCAAATATCTGCCCTGTGTTCTCGATCGACAAAACAGCAAGCAACCCAAGCTTTTTTTCAATCTGGCTTGCTAACAGTTTGCTGCTCTCCGATTCAGGCAGATTTCATTCCAGTACAGGCACAAAGCATGTCCGAACGACGTTACCCGTCAACTCGCAAGTCACCACTACAGGCATCATCAGCCTAATTACTGGCGGTACATGTATCAAAGCTTCCGCGAGTTCTCACTCTTCACGGGCAACACCACCTGGTTCAAGAATACACCCCAGATTCAAAACATGCTGATACGGGTAATGAGCAACTTCACTGTTAATAACGTCATCGCTATTTGGCATAACTAACTGCAACATTTACACAAAAATCTGAGCCTTCCATTTCCGAACTCTAAAGCTCAAAATTTAATCCTCAAAACTCAGAATAGATCCCTGCTATCTGGCACCTATCACCTGCCACCCACCTCCTATCAATCTGCTCGATATGACGAAGTTCTTTAGACAATTTCAAAGACCATCATTCCCTCCGAACCTCAGTCAAATCATCCAGCGCTGCTGGCAATATCTGGTTTTAGGGTTCTTAGTCACACTGTTGATACTGCTAACTGGAACACCTGGATTTTCAACCGAAGGAACGTCGATCGTTCAGTCCAGTCCGCCACTCAGCCGTTTGATAGGGGATATGCCTCAATTAGTAGAAGCAGGCAAAACCTATTACCAGAATGGGCAGTTTGCTGCTGCAATCGCTTCCTGGCAAAAGGCAGAGGCGCAACTGGCGCAGCAGGGAGACAAACTGAATCAGGCTGGCGTATTGAGTAATCTGGCACTGGCGTATCAGCAGTTGGGGCAATGGGCAGAAGCAAATCAGTCGATCGCGACCAGTGTATCGTTGCTACAAAATCAATCGGCTCAGACCGCAAATCGCTCGGCACTGTTGGCACAGGCATTGAATATTCAAGCTGGGTTGCAACTGGCTCAAGGCAAAGCAGACCTAGCGGTAGAAACCTGGAACTCGGCGATCGCCCTCTACCAGCAACTGGGGGATCAACCGGGGTTAATCCGTTGCCAGATTAACCAGAGCAAAGCCTTTCGCAGTCTGGGCATGTACCTGCGAGCACAGGAGATCCTGGAGCAGGTTAACCGATCACTCACTACTCAACCCGACTCACCCCTCAAAGTAGCGGGATTGCTGAATTTTGGCGATGCGCTGCGCTTGGTGGGCAACTGGCAACAGGCGGAGACTGTCTTGCAACAGAGCCTGGAACTTGCCACTACGCTTCATCTGCCCCAGGAAATTGCCACAGCTCAACTCAGCCTGGGTAACACTGCCTACGCGCAACAACAGACCGAGAAGGCTGTGGACTATTACCAGCAAGCCGCTGCGATCGCCCCTACTCCTGTCATGAAAGTACAGGCGCAACTCAATCAATTTCGGGTACTGGCAGACCTGCAACAATGGTCGGAAGCTAGAGCGCTTCTGACCCAAAT
This sequence comes from Scytolyngbya sp. HA4215-MV1, assembly GCA_019359045.1. Classification (GTDB taxonomy): domain Bacteria; phylum Cyanobacteriota; class Cyanobacteriia; order Leptolyngbyales; family Leptolyngbyaceae; genus Scytolyngbya. The sequence continues at coordinate 11,555 of JAHHIA010000002.1, read as the reverse complement.
CCAGCCTCAAGTTGCCCAACTACCGCTGACCCGATTGACAGTTTATGCCCGTATCCGTTTTGCCCAGAGTTGGATGCAATTGCAATCGGCAGGTGTCATCCCTTCGGGTTCAACCGAGGCAGGCGGGATGCTGACAGATGCGGTTCGGCAGGCTAAAGAATTGGCAGACTCCCGCTTGGAATCTTACGCGCTGGGATATCTGGGAGCAAGCTATGAACAGAGCCAACAGTGGGCAGAGGCTCAACGCCTGACCGAATCGGCTCTGGCACTGGCACAAATGAATAACGCGGTAGACATTGCTTATCGCTGGCAGTGGCAATTGGGACGGTTGTTGAAGGTTCAGGGGCAACGTGAGCCTGCGATCGTTGCCTATCGCGATGCAGTGACAGGACTGAAGGCAATCCGCCATGATCTGGCTGCCAGTGGCTTTGAGACCCAATTTTCCTTCCGGCAAAGTGTTGAGCCAGTCTATCGTCAGTTGGTGTCGCTGTTATTAGAGCCAACCGGGGGAGCGATTCGCCAATCCGATCGGGTAGAAGAAGCCAGAGATGTGATTGAGTCTCTACAACTGGCAGAACTGGATGACTTCTTTCGAGAAGCCTGTCTATCAGGATTGCGCAAACAGATTGACACAATCGATTCCCACGCTGCCATTATTTACCCGATTATCTTGCCAGAACGGTTGGAAGTGATCCTGTCAATGCCCAGGCAACCGTTGCGTCACTATACGGCGAACATTACCCAACCAGAACTGGAGAAACTGATTAGTGCAACGCGCCAGTCGTTGCGGCGTACCTCGCTGGAAAAAGAACGCTTGCCCCTTGCCCAAAAGGTCTACAACCTGCTAATTCGCCCCTGGGAAGCTGACCTGAAGCAAAGCCATATCCAGACACTGACCTTTGTGCTGGACGGTGCCCTCAAAAGTTTGCCGATGGCAGCGCTTTATGATGGGCAACACTACCTGGTAGAAAAGTACGGTCTTGCCCTGACCCCAGGGTTGCAACTGCTGGGACCCCATGCCCTGAAGCAACGCCAATTACAAGTTCTGATTGCTGGTTTGAGCGAAGAGCGAGCAGGCTTTATCGCTTTACCGGGGGTGAAGGTCGAAGTAGACAATATTCATTCAGAGCTAACCTCCCAACTCCTGCTCAATCAGAGCTTTACCCGCAAAGCCTTGCGACAGAAGGTGGATGCCACACCCTTTTCAGTAGTGCATCTGGCAACTCACGGACAGTTTGGTTCTAGAGCCGAAGAAACCTTTGTGCTGACCTGGGATAGCCAGGTGGATGTGAAAGAATTGGGTTCGTTGCTGCGGGCAAGAGGCGATCTGATGCAGGAGCCGATCGAGTTGCTGGTATTGAGTGCCTGCCAGACGGCCAGTGGCGATGAGCGAGCAGCGTTGGGGTTGGCAGGGGTCGCCATTCGATCGGGGGCACGCGCCACCCTGGCAACTCTCTGGTCTGTGGATGATGCCTCAACCTCGGCGTTGATGGTGCAGTTCTATCGGGAATTGAAGCAAGCGAATCTGACCAAAGCAGAAGCACTCAGACAGGCACAACTGGCACTGCTGAAGCAACCCAGATTCAATCATCCCTACTACTGGGCACCGTTTGTGCTACTTGGCAATTGGTTATAAATGTTACAGTTACACTCTCAAAAAGAAGGTCCCCTATGATGGTTTCTTCAAAGTTCCTGTGGTTTAGTCTCCTGGTATCAACGGTGACTCTGTTGCCAGTGCCGACTCGGGCAGCCATGAACTCTCTGCACTCCTCAGCAGAGGTAACGCCCGCTGATTCCCAGGTTATAGCTCAGCGGCGGCGTACCAGTAGCTCTCCCTTTAAACCCCGGAAGAGCCAGCCAAAACCCAAATATACGGTGGGGGGAGGTCGGCGATCGCGGGAGGTCTGCCTTCAGGATGAGGCAGCGTTATCAAAAACCAGTCCCAAGCCACTCAACCAAATGCTGACGCCGTTGCTGCCCAGGAACCCGTCACCCCCAGATTTGCAGTTGACGCTGGCAGAGCGTCCCACCCTGACGGTTTATGTCCCTCAGACCTCTGCCAAAGCCTTTGAATTTACGCTCTATGCTCAGGAAGGCGAGGCGGAAAGGGTCATTTACCAGGCCAATCAAGCGTTACCGCAGACGCCAGCTATTGTGCAGTTTACGTTACCTAAAGATGCTCCAGTTTTAGAGATCGGGAAGAATTATGTGTGGGTGGTGACCCTTGCCTGTAACACGGCACACCCTGAGCCGAGGGATCTGTCTGCCGTTGTACACCCCGATCCAAGTGATCCATCTGTTGGGGAATTGATTCGTCGCATTGAGCCAGACTCCGCATTGGCCAATCAACTCAAGCGGGTAACTGGATTGGATCTGGCCAGGCTGTATGGCGAATCGGGTATCTGGTATGACATGGTGTCTACCCTGGTAGCACTGCGACACCACGAACACAAGGATACAACCGCCACCAATCTTTGGGACGATCTCTTGCAGTCCAATGGCTTAGCAGAACTGAAAGATGCGCCCCTGGCAACACCTCCATCACAGACTGGAGGCAATTGAACAAGCCTGTCCCCCTTGGAAAAACGACGGTGTATAGACAAATCTCAAGTCAGAGCTTTAATCCTTTCCCGATGAATCGGTATCAACTCAACTGCATTTACAGATCCTTGTAGGGGCGTACGCCCCTACGGACAATCGCCTGTTACCTGCATATGCCCATGCTCCCCCCGTGGGCTATATATCTGAAGCCATCAATCCCTATGAATATGTATCAACAACGTTTGGATTTGGTTTTGCCACTCTCGCTGGCGGGCAGTCTGTTGGTTTCAGCGCTGATGGCTCCACCAGGGCAGGCACAGATTGTTCCCGATACTACTCTGCCTATCCACTCTCAGGTCACCACGACGGGCAACACCAGCTTGATTACAGGCGGGACAGAATCTGGGGTCAACCTGTATCACAGCTTTCGTGAGTTTTCGGTTCTCACGGGCAACACTGCCTGGTTTAATAATGCGCCCCAAATTCAGAATGTTCTGACGCGGGTAACGGGCAACTCCATTTCCAATATCGATGGTTTGCTGAAAGCGAATGGCACTGCCAGTTTGTTTTTGCTCAATCCCAATGGCATTTTGTTTGGCCCCAATGCCCGGTTGGAAATCGGTGGGTCGTTTTTTGCCAGCACTGCCAGCAGTTTTCAGTTTGCCAATGGCAGTGAGTTCAGTGCTATTAACCCCCAGACTCCCCCCTTACTGACGGTGAGTGTAGTGCCAGGGTTACAACGGGGACCGATTTCTCCCGGTTCCACCCTGACCGATCGCGGCAACTTGACCGCAGGACAGGATTTGACCCTGGAGGCAGACATTCTGGATTTGCAAGGGACGCTATTGGCGGGCAAAGCCTTGACGTTGCTGGCTCAAGATACGGTACGGTTGCGAGATACCCTGACTACTCCCTTTATGGCGGCGGCGGGCGGAACCTTGCAGGTGCAGGGCAACCAGTCAGTGGATATTTTTGCTTTGAACCATCCTGATAGTGGTTTTTGGTCGGGGGGCGACTTGGTGCTGCGCTCCGACAATCCGGTGGTAGGAGATGCCCATTTCTATACTGGGGGCAATCTGCGGGTCGATCGCCTGGATGGACAACCTGGTGATTTGCTCAGCCCCAATGACCCCATTATTTTGGCCCTGGGCAATGTGGAGTTAGGAGATTACGTGGGGGAATCTCTGCACATTCTGGCAGGGGGAAGTGTCTCTCTGGGCAATGTCAGGATTACAGGGACAGGAGCAACTGCAACGACGATTAACCCCAACAATACTGCTTTGTTTAATGGCAGCAAGACCTATGCTGACCTGGCAACCTTTAACCTGACCGAATACAAAGCGACCCTAAACAGCGATGGCACGGTCAGGAGTGTGGATCCGGTAGCCGTGCCAATAGTGATTGATGGCAGCACTCGAGCAACCCTGGATGTGAGAGCCGGGGTCGATTGGGCACAGTTGGGAGGTTTGCCCACTAATCCAGTGCTGGTGGGAGTGTTTATGCCTGCTCCGATCGATCCCGTCGGGACTAATCCAACCGCAGATATTACAGTGACTGGTGGTATTCGGGTTGACCAACCGGGTGGACTGGTGTTGTTGACCAATCAGTTTAGCCCCAATACCCTGCCAGGGACGATCTCGATTCGAGGAAATATTGATACCAGTACAGCGATTTCTGAAACGAATGGAGGGGATATTCAAGCGTATGGACGAGGCGATATCACTGTCTTCGGTGATCCGTCTAATCGCATTTTCTTAAATTCGGGCTCGGATTCGTTCTTTGGCGATGGGGTCAACGGGGGGGTGATTTCATTCTCGACCAACTCTGGCACGATCTCCCTCCAAAACTCGGACTTGGACTTGGACTTGAGGTCGTTCTCGTTCTCGGGCAACGGGGGGGCTGTTTCATTCTCGACCAACTCCGGCACGATCTCCCTCCAAAACTCGGACTTGAACTTGAGTTCGCTCTCGTTTTCGGGCACTGGAGGCAACGGGGGGGCAGTTTCATTCTTGACGAACTCCGGCACGATCTCCCTCCAAAACTCGAGCTTGCGCTTGAGGTCGGACTCGTTCTTAGACTCGGGCAATGCGGGCAACGGGGGGGCAGTTTCATTCTTGACGAACTCCGGCACTATCTCTCTCCAAAACTCGGACTTGGACTCGAGCTCGTTCTCGAACTCGGGCACTGGGGGCAACGGGGGGCAGTTTCATTCTTGACGAACTCCGGCACTATCTCTCTCCAAAATTCGGACTTGGACTCGAAGTCGAGCTCGAACTCGGGCAATGCTGGCAACGGGGGGGCAGTTTCATTCTTGATGAACTCCGGCACTATTTCCCTCCAAAACTCGGACTTGGACTTGAGGTCGCTCTCGTCCTCGGGCAATGCAGGCAACGGGGGCGCAGTTTCATTCTTGACCAACTCCGGCACTATCTCCCTCCAAAACTCGGACTTGGACTTGAGGTCGTTCTCGTTCTCAGACTCGGGCAATGCGGGCAACGGGGGTGCAGTTTCATTCTTGACCAACTCCGGCACTATCTCCCTCCAAAACTCGACCTTGACCTCGACCTCGTTCTCGTTCCCGGGCAATGCGGGCAACGGGGGTGCAGTTTCATTCTTGACCAACTCCGGCACTATCTCCCTCCAAAACTCGGACTTGACCTCGAGCTCGTTCTCGTTGTTCTCAGACGCGGGCAATGGGGGGGCGGTTTTATTCTTGACGAACTCCGGTACTATCTCCCTCCAAAACTCGATCTTGGACTCGAGCTCGTTCTCGTTCTTAGACTCGGGCACTGCGGGTAACGGGGGGATGATTTATTTGAGTGCCAAAAAAGGCAGTATCTTGGGCAATACCTCCTTCCTCAATTCCTTCTCAGGCTCGAAACAAGGGGCTTCCGGCAATGGAGGTAAAGTGACTCTGGAGGCTGGCAACGAGATCTCTGGGTTAGAGATCAATACGGTAGCTTCTGGTGGGCTTGCAGGAGATGTAGAGGTCAACGGGTTTGGGACCCTCACTGTCGCCAACACCCGTGTCCTGACCGCTCAACAGGTTGAAGTAAAACCTTGTCCAATTTGTGATCCTATCCAAATCAATTTAAGTGGCAAAGGTCAGGCAGGGAATGTAACGGTCACCAGCACGGATAGTCTCACCTTTCGCGACAGCTTAATTCAAAGTGATACGCGGAGCAGTAATCGTGCTGGGAACATTACCCTGGTTAGTCCTGGTGTGGTTACATTTAACAACAGTCAAATCCTCAGTAATACCAGCAGCACTGGGCAGGCAGGCAGTATCGACATAACTGCCAATCAGGGTATTCTGCTGGACTCTACCAGTACACTTTCTGCCCAAAACAGTGACCAGGGTAACGCTGGCAGCATTCTCCTCAACACACCTCTGTTAAACCTCCTCTCAGGAGCCAGCATTACCACGTCCACAACCTCAAACAGTCAAGGCAATGCAGGGAATATCACGATTCAACCCGAACTCAATGGGCAAAATCTGACTATCAACTTTGAACCCGGTAGTGCGATCTCTGCTTCTACAACAGGTAGTGGGCGGGGAGGCACCATTACCTTGATTGCACCTGATTCGATTACATTGAGCGGGGCTGGTTCGATCTCGGCAGAGACCAGTGGCAGTAGCGCAGGTGGTAACGTGAACATGAGCGCCCAACAACTCACCCTCCAAAATGGCGTGGTAGTTTCTGCCTCGACAACTGGCGCAGGTACAGGTGGCAGCGTGATTCTGCAAATTGCCGATCGTCTTTTGCTCACTGGACAGGATACAGGCTTGTTTGCGGGAACCGAGTCCGGTTCAACAGGTAAGGGTGGGAGTGTGGCAATTACCACCAATACATTCAATATGGCGGACAATGCCGAAGTATCTGCCTCAACCGCAGGCAGTGGTCTGGCAGGCAGTATTCAGCTCATAGCCAACAACGCCACTCTGGAAAGCGGCGCACGCATCACCAGCAACACCAGCAGCACAGGCAACGCTGGTGACATTGGTTTGAATGTAATCGAGACTTTACAACTGACTGGCAGTGGCACCGGGATATTTGCCAGTACAACGCCCGGTTCATCGGGCAATGGCGGCAGCATTCTGATCGATCCCCAATTAGTTCAGATTGCAGATGGGGCAGCTATTGTGGTCGATAGTAAAGGGAGCGGCATTGGCGGTAGTATTCAGATGCACGCCGATCGACTGGTCCTTGATCGTCGCGGTTCCATTACTGCTGAAACCGCCAGCACTCAGGGTGGCAACATCACCCTGAATATTCGTGATATTTTGCTGATGCGCTATAACAGCCTCATTTCTACCACCGCAGGGACAGCTCAAGCAGGGGGGGATGGCGGCAAAATCACGATCGCGGCACCCTTCATCGTTGGCGTTCTCTCAGAAAACAGCGACATCACCGCCAATGCATTTAGTGGGGCTGGTGGCAACATCAGCATTGATACACAGGGCATCTTTGGCTTACAGGTACAGCCTCAACTAACGCCCAACAGTGACATCACTGCCAGTTCCCAGTTGGGCATTAATGGCAGCATCACAATTAACAATCCAACTATAGACCCCAGTCAGGGCTTGACCGAGTTACCGGGAACCCCGATCGATCCGTCCAACCAAATTACTGAAGCCTGTGCCAGCACTGGAACTGCCAGACAAGGTAAGTTCACGATCGTGGGGCGGGGTGGCTTACCCACTAGTCCTGATGACTTGTTTACAGGCACTTCAGACTCCTTAGCTGAGCCAGTGTCTCTGGTACCTACCAGCCAGGTTTCCGCAGCCACAGGACCCGCGACCACAACTGCCACCCCTCCAGAAGCGATCGTCGAAGCTCAGGGCTGGGTCACTGATGCCAAGGGCAACACCTACCTGGTCGCCCAGCTTCCGACCACCCCTCATGCAGCGGGAGTCGCCTCGCCAACCTGCAATCCAGTTCGACCTTAAAGCTCAATGTCAGTGATTGGAACACCGTTTGTGATGTTCGGCAACTGGTTATAGACTCTCTATTACCCCTCCAAAAGATTTCCATGATGCTTTCTCCAACGTTCCTGTGGCTTAGTCTCCTGTTGCCAATATCGGCTCTGTTGCCATTACCTACCCTGGCATCTATGACATCTCTACCATCGTCAGCCGGAGTCATACCTGCCAGCTCTCAGATCATGGCTCGGCGGCGATCGTCGGGTCGAGTCAATCGCAATCCCTTCAAACCTCGTAAAGACCAGCCGAGACCGAAATATACAGTGGGGGGAGCTGGTAGACAACGGGATCTATCATGCTTTCAGACGAATCCCAAACCGCTTGACCAAAACCTGATTCCGCTGCTTCCCGTAGACCCGTCATCATCGAAATTGCAGTTCACGCTGGCAGCCCATCCCAGCCTGGCAGTTTACATCCCTCAGACCTCTGCCAAAACCGTTGAATTCGTACTTGTTCAGAAAGACGGAGAAGTAGTTTACCAGACCATTCAACAGTTACCACAAACTCCAGCCATTGTGCAGGTTACACTGCCTCAAGCTGCTCCAGCATTGCGGGTAGGCGAGGATTACGAAGGGTACATCACACTTATTTGCAAGGGCACAGAGTCACAGCCTGATGATCCGTTTGCCGAGCTATCGATTCGACGCATTGAGCCAGATGCAGTTTTGGCAAATCAACTTAAGCAAGCAACAGGATTAGATCGCGTCAGGCTGTATGGCGAATCCGGCATTTGGTACGACATGGTATCGACCTTGATGACCTTGCGACAAGATGAACCCAGAAATACAAACGCCACAGAACTCTGGAACGCTTTATTGCAGTTCAATGGGTTAGCCGACTTGAAAGATATACCACTGTCACAGCCTCTGCCTCCATCAAAGCCTTTACCCAATTGAGCGATCGGACTCGCCAAAATCTCCCTGCTCCCGCTTCTCCTCCTGTCTCCCAGTCTCCGCGTCCCTGCGTCTCCCTATCTCCCCCATCTCTGCCATCTGCTGTAAATAATCAAACAACGTTGCCACCTCCGGCGGCACTGCCGTAAAGCGCACCGTAAAACAGCCCGTATTTGGGTTAAAGGGGTCTGTCACCTTGGCATACACATCCCGCATTCCCCTGGACTTGGGTGAATTTGCCAGCAACCGAATCTTCAGATTTGTCAATCGTTCAACCGGAACAGCGGCACACACTTCAGCTTGGTTGGTCGAGAGCTTACGGATACTACCCTGGAAAACCTGGCTGCCCGATCGCTTCTCTTCCAGCACCGTATACTCAATCGACAGTTGCCACGGCAGCGCAATCATCGCCTCATCGTCCCTGGGCAGAAACAGATTAAACTCGCCACCAATGCCGCCAATCTCATACAGCGTCAGTGGTTCCTGAATCCCCTTGGGTTGCACCTGAAACTGCTCATCGATGCGTACTGTCACTCCGGTTTCTGCCAGCACCGCCTTCGACACTAACACCTGTCCCCCGACCGTATAAGACTCAATCCGGGAAGCCAGATTGACATGGCTACCAATCACCGTATACTTTGCCCGCTTGCGTGAGCCAATGTTGCCTGCCAGCACCTCCCCAGTATGCACGCCAATCCCCATCTCCAGCAGCGGCAGATTCATCGCCAGGGTCTGCTCATTGACCTGCTGCATTGCCTGCTGCATGGCGATCGCGCAGGCGATCGCTCGCTGAGCATCGTCTGCCTGCTGCACAGGGGCACCAAACAAAACAAAAATGCCATCTCCTAAAAACTCATTAATGGTGCCGCCATACTGGGTAATCGCTTCGGTCATAATCTCCAGATAGCGATTGATAAACGCCACAGTTTGCTCCGGTGAAATGCGTTCTGAAATGGCAGAAAACCCACGTAAGTCTGCCATCAAAATCGTGACTTTGCGCTTTTCACCGCCCAACTTCAAACCCTGAGACGTTTCCAGCAGATTGGCGACGACTTCATCCGTCAGATAGCGGCTAAAGGTTTCCCGAATCTCCAGCGTCGATCGTGCCACGTAACTGGTGACGGCGATCGCTGCACCCACTAACGCCAGTACAGCGGGTACCACGGGTACCCACCAGCTCTGCAAAAACGCCAGGTAGCTACCACCCACCAGCCCAACCCCCAGCCCACTGATACTGATGGCAGTCAGTGGCAACCGCTGGCTTGCGCTATCCCGATAGCGCAAGCCCCAACTGACCATTGCACCAATCAGCGCCCAGGCAGCAATCCACAAATACTCCAGCGGCTCTGACCAGAACTGGATCAGAGGACGACCCTCTAGTACTGCACTCAAAATCTGGCTAGTAACCTCGGCGTGCAGTTCCACCCCGCTAGTCCGATTGGTCAACTGCCCACCCCACCCAGCGCTATAAGGTGTCAGGAAGAAATCGCCGACACTTTCAGCCGTGATCCCAATCAACACAATGCGATCGCGGAACAGATCATTGGGAACTTGTCTGGTCAATACCTGCGTTAGAGAAACCTGATCAAACCTCCGAGGCAAATTGCGAAAGTTCGCCAAAATTTGGTAGCCTCCCGTATCTGCCCGCACGTAAGGACCATCATTTTCTTGAAGCGAGGTAAAGCGTGCTTTGCCGATTTGTACCTGGTCCGTATCGCTTGTGGTTGCATCAATATTTTGAGCTTGGAGATAGCTGAGGGCTAAAGCATTGCCCAGCGTTGGGATGATTTCACCCTTCTCATCGATCGCAAGTAAGCTACGTCGCACTTTACCATCCGCATCAATGATTAAGTCATTGGCGCTCAGTTGGACTAATTTAGTTAATGGCTGAGGTGGTTTCACCGCCGCTCCATCAGCATTCACAATGACTTTTTGAATGCCAATTAAATTGGGTATGGATTGAAGGGCATTGACTAATTCTTGATGCCCCGGTTCAACCGGTAGATCGCGATACAGATCTAATCCAATCACCCGAGGTTGCTGCTGTTTAATCAGCGTCAGCAATTGAGCCAACTGGTGATCAGACATGGGCCACTGCCCTAGTGTTTGCAAGTCAGGCTCTCGAATCTCCACAATGACAATACGAGCGTCGATCGAGTCCGGGGGACGTAGCAAAAAAAACTGATCCAGGGCTGCAAACTCTAAAGGTTGCAACCATCCAGCCAACCGCAGCCCGATCACCATCCCTGCCACACTGGGAGCGGTAATAAAAATACCGCGCCATCGCCATAGTTGCTCTCTCACGCTTGCCCACATAGAGATAAACGGGATTTTGTATCCAGTGCTGCTGTCGTCAATTTATCTCAAAGACGCCATTTTCAATAGAGGCAAGTCTGCAAACTTGGGCAGAGGCAGAGACTGTCAATAGAGCCATCACTATTAAATTACAGAAAGATAAAATTCAAGCAATGGAAATTGATTCTTCAATAAATCAAACGCAGATTTCCTGATTTTGGCATCTACTGGTCTGTGTGTACGTTCGCATATTATATCGGGTGGTCTGAGATAATCTCGTAGGACCATCCAGCCACGGGCGGACTGGAGCAAGCGATACAAGATTTCAAGTTATTCAAAAGTCATCTTCAGACACAATCATGCCCTGGCTCAACTGCTGAATGAACTGCTTCATCGCTCTGTATTCGGCTATCTTTTTTCGTTGCCAAAATAGGTCTGCAGCAGTCTGAAAGTCGGTCTGAGCCGTGTCATAGTTGCCATCCTTAAGTTCAGACACGCCGCGACCAATATAAGCCAGCGGACTGGCAGCATCCAGTGCAATTGCCTGATTGTAGTCTTCGATCGCCGCTTGATGATTCCCCAACTGGGCACTCGTCATTCCCCGCAGGAAGTAAGCAGTCGCATTGTTGGGAGCCAACGCAATCGCTCGATCAAAATCTGGTAGTGCTCAAGATGTAATGATGGAGAAGTAAAGTTCTCGCTGTTCTCCTACCATGCCTGCCTGCCCCCTTTGTGCCTCCGCCAAAACGGTGAAGAACGGTCGCATCCACAACGGTAAACAACGATTCAAATGCCATGACTGTGGACGACAGTACCCTTAGGGAAGCAAGCTACATCGAACA